>JAKKUQ010000146.1 GCA_021890755.1 Thermosediminibacteraceae bacterium
CTTAAATTGCAATATTAAATGCGACACATTTTTTGGAAACCCGAATGATGTTGGGTTTCTCAATCATGAATTTTGAATTTAGAAGTTAGCCGCTTTATTTCCCGGAAAAAGAGTTCTGCTGGTTGCTGGTAGCCCAGGATTTTTCTGGGCAGGGTATTACACCAATTCTGCACCCGTTCGATTTGTGAAAACGATAATTCCTTGATAGCTGTTCCCTTAGGAATTAACCGCCTGATTAGGCCATTGTGCCGCTCATTGGTGGCCCGTTCCCAGGCAGAGTAGGGATGAGCATAATAAATATCAATTCCGTGGACATTTAGATTGGCAAACTCACTACCGTTATCCGCAGTAATGCTTTTAAACACTCGGGAAAAGATAGAGCCATACTGAGTTTTTAGGCGTTTTAACGCTTCATCCACTGCCTCAGCAGTTTTGTTTGCCAATGGGAGGAGCAGGTGATAGCGAGTTTTTCTTTCCGTTAGAGTCAGCAGAACATTATCACTAGAGCGTTTTCCAAGGACAGTATCGATTTCCCAGTGGCCGAATTCCTCACGCTTTTCGATGCTGTCAGGCCGCTCGCTAATACTCTTGCCGTAAAGACGCTTGTGATTTCGAGAAGCGTTCTTCTTTGGTTTACGTCTGGTTTTTATGAAAAGGTCGATATTGCGAACTTTAAGCAAGCAGCGGTCGATATAATTGTATAGGGTTTTGGTGCAAACCATGGATGAAGGGTCAAAGATTTTTTCTCGGCGAGCAGTTCCTACCACAGCATCAGGTGACCATTTATCCTTTAGTATCTTTTGTTCGGCATATCGGAGAAAGGAATCGACTTGGAGAACTTTGCTTTTCCTGCCGCAGGCAGAGCGGTTCTTTTCATACACTGCCTGGCCGGTTTCCGGGAAGTAAGCACTGTATGTAGTTAGATCTGTGCGGAGTTGAGTCGTTGTACCACGCTTGATTTCGCGGTAAATAGTACTGCGATGACGTCCGAGTTTTTTAGCGATTTGAGTTGGCGAGAAACCTTCTTTAAGCAGGGCACAAATTTTACCTCTTTCATAGGGTGTAAGGTGTTTAAAAGTGCGTGGTGATGTGGTATACTCTTTAGTAAGAACCATAGCTGAAACCCTCCATATGTGTTAGTTTTTTGCCAACCAACATCATATCGGGTTTCACGCTATGGTTCAACTTTTTTTACTGTCGCATTTAATTTTACAATTAACC
>JAKKUQ010000042.1 GCA_021890755.1 Thermosediminibacteraceae bacterium
TGAATTTTAGCCTAAAAGTTAAGAAAATATGAGTACCAACCAAAAGCACGAGCATGGGCGGACCCCATACTATATTGCTCAAATCACCTAAAAATTTTTCAAGCGCTTCCACTCGAATACCCCCTTAAAATCTCTGTATAACCCCCGTTCATAAACTTACGGATTTTGCAAAAAAAATTAATTATCACCCCCTACAAATTCTTAAAATTTCAAATATCGAGACACTTTGTACCTATTATATCATTTTTTCACAAAATTACATACTAATTTTAATTTACTAGCAAGCCATTATATGAGGATCTTTTTAGAATATAGAATTGCAAAAAATTTGCCAACAACTGAAAGAGGCTTAATCTGGCGGAATGAAAAATTTTATGTCTAAAAATATGGAAACTTTTTATTCCACACTTTCCATTTTAAAAGGTGTTTTTGATTTGACAGAGAATATTAATAATGAGAAAAACTTTTACTCCGGAGGGTCTCCTGTGAAAAAATTTAGGTACAGAATACGTTTTAAAGACCGAGTAGGGATGGTAAGGGATATTTCCGAAATTGTTGCTAACGGAGGTGCAAATATATCTTCTCTTACGGTAAAACAAGGTGAAATTTATCTTCAGGTAGAACCCCTGCCAGAAGAAAAGCTTCATTCGATTCTCCGGAACATTTCGTGCATTCCCGATGTATATGAAGTAACTCCTGTAGAATGGATGCCTCACGAACTTGCAGAACAGCAGCTTAGAACGGTTATAAATTCAGTACAAGAAGGTATACTTTCTGTAAACAAGAATTTAATAATATCTACGTGCAATATCCGTGCAACACAGATTTTGGGATTCGATCAGCCACCGGTTGGAAAAATTCTTCATGATGTAGTGGAATTGCCTGAGGATATTTTAGAACTTATAAAAAAAGGCAAACCTTTAGAGCAAAAAGAGGTTCCCATAAAGACATCTAAGAGAATCTCTCGCGTTATGCTCAATTCAAAGCCTATTTTTGACGACAAAGGGAAAACTGCAGGTGCCGTACTAACAATAATGAAAATGTCCGAAATTAGACGACTTGCTCATTCTCTAACGCGTCCTGTCATGGTTACTTTTGATGACATTATACATCGGAGTAAAAAAATAAAAGAATTAATTGAACTTGCGAAAACTGTAGCGCGCGGAGATTCCACAGTGCTCCTTCGAGGTGAAAGCGGCACAGGTAAAGAACTTTTTGCAAGAGCAATCCATATGGAAAGCTCTCGAAAGGACTATCCTTTTGTAGTAGTAAACTGCGCCGCAATTCCCGATACGTTGCTGGAAAGCGAATTATTTGGCTACGCTGATGGTACTTTCACCGGGGCTAAGCGAGGGGGCCGTCCGGGACTTTTTGAATTTGCCCATCGCGGCACCATATTCCTCGACGAAATAGCGGAAATACCGCCTCATATCCAGGCCAAGTTGCTCAGAGTGCTGCAAGAAGGGAGCGTTCGTAGGCTGGGCGAAATGGAAGAAATCAGAGTAGACGTAAGAATAATAGCTGCCACTAACCGCCCATTAGAAGAAATGGTAGCAAGAGGTGATTTTAGGGCAGACTTATTTTACCGGCTCAATGTAATACCGATTTACCTACCTCCTTTAAGAGAGCACAAAGAAGATATACCAGTATTAGTAGATTACTTTATAAAAAAATTTAACCAGAAATTTAACAAATCGGTCCAGGGTATTTCTCGCGATGCCCTTGAACTAATGCTGAATTATTCCTGGCCGGGAAATATCAGGGAATTGGAAAACGTCATGGAAAGAGCTATGAATCTGTGTAAAGACCACATTATAAAAGCCAAAGATATAATTATAAATACACCTCCAATTTTGTTTTCACAAACCGGGAAAAACCTACACTTGAAAGATATAAAAGATATGGTGCGCGAAGCGGAAAAAGAAGCTCTGCTAATAGCTTTAAACCAAGGAGGAAGTGCAAGAAAGGCTGCGAAAATCCTAGGAGTATCTCACACGACCGTAATTAAAAAAATGAAAAAATATGGAATTACCCCAAACTGATTCCATTGTGGAACTTTTTGTTTCCACTTTTTTACATAAAAACACATAGAATCTAGCTCTAATGAATGGCACAAATTTTGCGAAATATTTTTTATCAAGAAAAAGTATTTTAAATTAAAGGGAGGGTAAAAAATGATTATTGGCGTACCAAAGGAAATAAAGGCTCAGGAAAACCGTGTTGCTATAACTCCTGCGGGGGTAGACGCTCTCGTTAGGGCAGGCCACCGAGTTTTGATCGAAAAGGGCGCTGGTGAAGGAAGTGGCATCCACGACGAGGATTATAAACAAGCTGGCGCTGAAATAATGCCTTCAGCCGAACAAGTTTGGGAAAATAGTGAGATGATCATAAAAGTAAAAGAGCCTCTACCTTCTGAATACAAGTACTTCAAAGAAGGGCAGGTCATATTTACATATTTGCACCTCGCTCCAGAGCCTGAACTCACGAAAGCTCTCATGGACAGCAAAGTTGTCGCAATAGCTTATGAAACCGTCCAAAATGATGACGGTAGCTTGCCATTGCTTACACCGATGAGCGAAGTTGCTGGAAGAATGGCGATCCAGGAAGGTGCTGCTTTTCTTGAGAAGTTCCGCGGTGGAAAAGGCGTACTGCTCTCCGGTGTACCCGGTGTTCCTCCCGCTTCCATAGTAATAGTTGGTGCTGGAACAGTTGGGACGAATGCCCTCAAAAGAGCCGTTGGTATGGGCGCGAGAGTGACCATTCTTGACATTAACGTTAACAAGCTTCGCTATCTGGATGACATTTATCAAGGGCGCATAGAAACCCTTTACTCCAACCGTTTCAATCTTATGAATGCCGTAAGCAAAGCCGATTTGGTAATAGGTGCTGTGCTAATTCCTGGTGCCAAGGCTCCAAAGCTTGTAACTGAAGAAATGGTAAAAGCCATGGAACCCGGCAGTGTCATAGTTGATGTAGCTATCGACCAGGGCGGCTGCGTCGAAACGATAGATCACCCCACAACCCACGCAGATCCCGTATTCGTAAAGCATGGAGTAATCCATTACGCCGTGGCTAACATACCCGGGGCAGTTCCGAGAACTTCTACGTTTGCTCTCACCAACGCAACACTGCCCTATGCTTTGGAACTTGCCAATAAGGGATGGAAGAAAGCTATATTAGAAAACAAAGCCCTAGCGCGCGGAGTAAACGTTCTAAATGGCAAGATAACCTATAAAGCCGTGGCTGAGGCTCACAATCTACCCTACCATCCGTTGGAAGAAGTCCTCGCGGAAATCTAAAATAAACCCCCTTCCGGCCTTTACCGGAAGGGGGTTTGGCATTTTAATAGTTATTATGCATAAGGTATACTAAAGCAAAAAACTGCACCCTTCTCTTCTAAATTTTTCACCCAAACCTTGCCACCATGGGCCTCGATTATTCCTTTAACGATGGCAAGTCCAAGTCCCGTACCGCCGTTATCTCTAGTTCTAGCCTTGTCCACTTTATGGAATCGTTCCCATATAAATGGCAGCTCATCTTCAGGTATACCAGGCCCCTGATCCTTTACACAAACAACCACGCTTTGGGGGCTCGCAGAAGCTTCAATCGTTATTTCCCCACCCTTTTCAGTGTACCTCAAGGCATTGTCTATTAAATTTATTAAAACCTGTTCAATCCTATCCTCATCAGCTAAAACTAAAGGCAGCTCTTTTATCTTGGCAACAAGAGACACACCTTTTTTCTCGGCAACGGGATTGACTTTTTTTAATACTCTTTCGATCAATTTATTTAGCTTGAAACTTTCCTTTTTAAGGTTTAAATGCCCTGCCTCAATAAGTGAAAGGTCCAGAAGATCATTCACTAGCCTACGAAGCCTAAGTGTTTCTTCTAAAATAATGCTAAGGTATTTTTTCTGTTCAACCGGATCTTCGATCATATCATCGATTAAAGCTTCAGTATAGCCTTGTAGATAAGTCAGTGGTGTCCTGAGCTCATGGGAAACATTCGCCACGAATTCTCTTCTAAGGGATTCCAGCTTTTTTTCCCTTGTTACATCCTGCAATACTGCCACAACGCCCCAGATTTCTGATTCTTCATTAAAAAGGGGAGCTAACCTTACGCTCAGAATCTTTCCTTCGAGTTTCATTTCTTCCTGCAGAGGTTTTTTACTTTTCTTTACTTTTTGAACCGGTTCTCCAAGTACGCTGAGTGCTTTAACCTCCCCATCCTCGCTTCGGGGGTCACTTCCTAGTAATTCCCATACTTGCGGGTTAGCCATAAGCACGCGGCCTGTAGAATCAAAGGTTATCACTCCATCAGTCATACTGAGGAGAACATTTCTCAATTGATCTTTTTCCAGAGAAAGCGCGGCTATATTTTCTTTTAGAGCATCGGAAAGAAAGTTCAAAGTTCTAGCAAGAGTTCCAATTTCATCGTCCGTTTCAGGTTCTACTTTATCGTCAAACTTCCCTTTTGCCATATTTTCTGCTACTTTTTTCATTTTGACGAGAGGCCGTGTGATGTTTTTCGAAAGTCCAAAGCTCAAAATAGTGGATAAAACAACAGCCCCAACAGCCACAAAAACTATACCACGCCTAATCTGCGAAATAGATTCCTGCATGGACGCCATTGGCGATAATAGAATAAGCCCTCCGATTACATTTCCGTCTCGGGTAATCGGAAGGGCAACCATAAGCATTGTCCCTAATTGGGGCAAATATCCTTTATCAACTACTATTTTACCTTTTAGTACATTCGACAGCTTTGATCCATCTATTGGCAGCTTGTTGCCAAAGTAAAACTTATTGGAGCATGCCATAATGAGTCCTCGCCGATCTACCACTATCGCATAAGCATTAATAAACTTGCTGATGTCTACAAGTTCTGAAGGTGCAATACCTCTTACGATAAGGGCTATCAATTGTTGCCCCTCGCTTACCATCTCTTTTTGTTTTATATTCATATAAAAATCCTCAAAAAAGTTAGATAGGACGAGTCCTGAAAACACAATTGTAATAATGGTCAATAGCGTCATATAAACCCACAGTTTGCCTGTTATGCTATTTCTAAAGTTCACTTTCCCACCTCGAATTTATATCCTACTCCCCAAACAGTCGTTATATATGAAGCTGCCTTGCTTCTGCCTAGTTTTTCTCGTAGCTGTTTTATATGAGTATCCACTGTTCTTAAACTTCCAAAAAAGTCGTAACCCCATACTTCCTCCAATAATTTTTCTCTCGTGAACACTTTTTCCTTGTTTTTAGCAAGGAAGTATAAAAGGTCAAATTCTTTCGGGGTTAACGCAACTTCCTTTCCATCAACTTTTACCGACCTTGATTCTGGTTCAATGACAAGTCCTTCAAACTCCAAAGCTTGTCCCGATTCTTTGTGCCCGAAACGCCTTAAGAGAGCCTTTACCCTCGCAACTAGTTCTCTCGGGCTAAAGGGTTTTACTACATAATCGTCCGCACCCAGTTCGAATCCAAGGACTTTGTCGAATTCTTCACCTCTTGCCGTCAGCATTATAATGGGTATATCGGATTTTTTTCTGATTTCCCTGCATACAGTCCATCCGTCTATAACAGGCAGCATTAGGTCCAAAATTACCAAATTGTATTCTCCCTTTGCTATCATGTCCAGAGCTTGCTGACCATCATGTGCCTCGTCCACCTTAAACCCTTCTTTTTCAAGATAAAGTCTAACCAAGTCTATCATTTTTTTCTCATCGTCGACTACTAGAACTTTAACTTCTGCCAAAGCATATCCCCCTTATCATAAAAAGGGCCAAGCGATTTTGGCCCTCTATCACATAACTATTATAAATTTTTATGATTTTTTGGTCAACAACTCGATTTACTGTTTTTTTCGCATTTCTCCTGTATTTTTATCTACATAATAATCTCCTTTTATAAGCAGCTCAGACACTGGAACTATCTCAAACCCTCTATTTTTCAATTCCCTCAAGATTGGTTCTAGCGCTTCTGCAGTATACTTTCCATTATTGTGGAATAAAACTATTGACCCTGGTTTGACTTGTTTGATAACCCGGTTGTAAATGGCGCTAGCACTTAAATCTTTCCAATCAAGGGAGTCCACATCCCACTGAATAACGTAATATCCTAGTTCGTTTGCAGTTTCAATTAGAGTATTACTGTAGTCTCCAAAAGGTGGTCGAAAAACTTTGCATTCCTGTCCCGTAAGCTCCTTTATTTTCTCATGGGTAGATTTTATCTCCTCAATAATTTGCTGTTTTGAAAGACTTCCCATTCGTGGATGGGTAGCTGAATGATTTCCTATTTCATGGCCTTCTTGTGCGATTAATTTCGTCATATCTGGATTTTTCTCCATCCACATTTTTACTAAAAAGAACGTGGTCTTAACATTATATTTCCTCAAAATTTCAAGTAATTTAGGGGTTTTATCGGACCCCCACGCAGCATCAAAAGAGATAGCAATTTTCTTTTCATCGGTCTGAACCCTGTAGATAGGAACCAATCTATCACGCCCAGCAAAGACGTAAATAGCCCTTTTAAAAACTGCTGCATTGGAAGCCCAAATAATAGCAACGATTGTTAGCAAACACACAAGGGTTGTAAAGAATTTTTTATCTATATTCACTTTACACCCACCGCCTTATTTAAATTTCATCTTATCTTTATTCAAGCACTATGTTGTTTATGATAATTTATACCGAATATGCAATACCGGTAAGGAATAGAATTTTATTAAAAACAACCAAATCAATCGGGAGAGATGCAAATGATTTCAAATGACCAAAAAAGGGGTATCACATTGGGAATTATCTGGAGTCTCATTGCCTGGATTCCCTATTACACTGATTATCTAGATTCACTACGTAGTATCATAGGAATTCCTGCTACCTTAGGACTAAATTTAGAACTAGCATTGAACACGGGGGATTCCTTCGCTTTCAGCATTCTCTTTGGCGCTGGTATAGGATTCTTAATAAGCAGCTTCGTGGAGTTAGCAAAAAATGGAATAAAAATCATAGGCCTTTTTCCGAAAAAAAAGAAAAAGCTATACGGCAGAGGGTTATGATACTTTGTTGTATTAAGGTGAGATTTAGATCAGTGCCTTTAGGTTATAATAAAAGAGCAAGGTTAAGTACCTTGCTCTTCTTTTTCATGCTCTTTTTTCTCTGATCTTTCTTTTTCTACTATTTCTTTGCCGCAATAGGGACATACCCATATTTTTAAATCAGCTGCAGAATACGACCTCCTGGAACAGTAAGGACAGATGGAGTAAGGCAATACAAACCCCCCAAACTTTTTCATCTAACCCTTTAAGCTAATAAGAGAACGCTCCGCTTCGCTTTTACTATATTTTTTAATTCACCATCTGTTCTTTTAAATCCTCCCATAGAAAGGTGATATTTCTATGGATATTTTTTTAACAATTTTTTTATATAGCTCTCTTTCTGGCTTAGCAATAATTATCGGCGGCTACCTAGGCACAAAAAAAATTCCAGATAAAATTTTTGCCTTTGTCCTATCCTTCGGTTCAGGCGTGCTTATTTCAGTTCTAGCTTATACCCTTATGCACGAAGCATACCGGCATTCAGGTCCTATTTTTACATCTGTTGCTTTCATGGTAGGAGGGCTAGTATTTTACGCTATAGAAGAGCTCCTTATAAAAAAATTCACTCCAGGATTGGGACTTATACTAGGCACTGCCCTGGACGATCTTCCCGAGGCACTCAGTATGGGCATCGGTTTTGCCAGCAATACCGGAAGGCTGGGAATGGTACTTGCGCTTTCTATTTTTCTGCATAACATCCCTGAAGGAATTTCATCCACTGCTGAAATGATCAAAGAAGGTAATTTTTCTTCCAAGTCTGCTATGACTCTAGCAATTCTACTCGCCCTTCTTGAACCTTTCGCCGCATTAACCGGCTACTACTTGCTCAGGAATATAGGAGAAACCTGGCTCGGAATGATAATGGCCTTTTCTGGAGGCTCAATCCTTTTTATGACTGGCACCGACATGATACCTAAAGCCCATAAAATAGGTGACAAAATAGATAATATTGGACTTCTCACCGGCTTTCTTGCTGCTTTTCTCCTAAGCAGGCTAATGTAAGACCTTTTTATGGGTCAAATTTTGCATAATACGTTTTTCCGTCTTTATGTAAAAAAATTATACCCGTTTGGCCTTTATGAAGATCAGAGGTTAAGTCATAATTGAAAAAGCCGTAAGAAATATTCTTCCAGAGCTCCTTTGAAGGTAACACACTAGCCATGGGTAAATTTTGCTTCACCCATTCTTGGTTGCTCATCAGTAATCTAACCTTGTCTTTTAGCTTCCGATCTTCTTCGCGGTTTACACAATCAGGAGGAGACCCTTTACCCCTCGAACACATATAATCGAACTTGATGAGATCCTTAATAAGTGCTTGGTCAACGTTTAAAGTCGCAGCATAACTATTGAGGATATCATATAAAGATTTTAGCGAAAGCTCTTTCCTCAAATACCCGTTTTGCCTCCAATATCTATACATCATATGATAAAAATCAAAAGGCCTTCTAAATATGCTTTTCAAATAGGCCAAAGTATGTTTAAAGCGTCCAGTATTGTAATACTTGTCTAGCAGTTTTGCAATACCCTTTAACACCGCCAGGTCTTCATAGCTCATCCAGTTGTTATAAAGTATCTCATAAGGGGGTTTAGACCTATAAACTATGCCGTATAAGGCTGCCTTCTCTCTCAGAGAAGTTCCTTTTAACAATTTTAAAAATCCCAATTGAATCTCTTCCGGTTCAAGCTGGTAGACATCGTCGAAAGCTTGGCTAAAACTTTCGAAATCATCATAGGGAAGGCCTGCAATTAGATCGACGTGAAGCTTTACTTTTGCATTTTTCAAAAGTTCGATGCCATGCAAGGCCTTTTTAATATCCGGATTTCTTGATATCTCCTTTAAGCTTTTCGGGTTGGTAGTTTGTATGCCCACTTCAAACCTGAGCCTGTCTTCAATTCCCTCAAGGGCTTTTAAAAATTTGTCATTTACAAGTTCCGGATTTACTTCACAGTGAAATACCGTATCTCCACCTAACCGCTTTATTATATTTAAAATCGCAACAGCCCTTTCCGTGTTACAGTTAAAGGAACGATCCACCAATTTTACAACAGCAACTTTCTTTTTTATAAAAAAAGAAAGGTCTTGCTCTACTTTCTCAAGGCTTGCCGTCCTCACAGCAGTATCTAGAGACGAGAGGCAAAAGGCACATTTAAAGGGACAACCCCTTGATGTCTCGTAATATACTAATCTGTTGCTCAGATCTTCACTTTCACTGTAAGATAAAGGTATCTCATTTAATGATACAAAAACCCCTTTTGGGTTAACGCAGGGCTCTCCATCTCGGCGGTATGCAATTCCGGGAATTTCTGCTAAGGAACCATTGCCGCGCAAAGCTTTTATGAGATCTTTAAAAGCGTACTCTCCTTCCCCGATAATTACATAGTCCACATAGTCGCATGTTTTTAAAATTTCGCCGGCATCGTAGGAAACTTCCGGGCCCCCGAGTACCACGATAATTTCGGGATTTACTTTCTTTATATTTTCTGCCAAATAATGTACATGGCCGATGTTCCATATATAGCATGAAAACCCCACTATTTTAGGTGTCCTTAGAATAATCTCCTCCAGCACCTCATCCATATTGTCGTTTATGGTAGCCTCAAAAATTTCTATATCATCCGAGCAGCAGTAAGATGCAAGATTTCTAATTGCCAGGTTGGTGTGAACATACTTTGAATTAAGCCCCACCAATAAAATCTTCATTTTTTACCCTCCTATCAGCACACCAGGCAATCCGCGCAATAGAAGTTAACCTAATCTTCAATGGAATTTTGGGGCTACTTCAATAACTTCCACGTCCTCTAAGCTCATCCGGAGGAACTCGTTTATGTCAAATCTTTCTTCAGCCTTGTGGACATCGCTGAGTTTAGGCCTAGTCTTGGGATGTTCCGGGACAAATATTGTACAACAGTCAGCATAAGGCTCTATGGAAATTTCATACGTGCCTATCTTTTTTGCCAGCTCAATTATTTCCACTTTATCGAATCCTATGAGAGGTCTGAATATGGGGAGTCTTGCCACCTCGTTGGTAGCTACCAATGCCTCCATGGTCTGGCTGGCCACTTGTCCTATGCTTTCCCCCGTTATTAGTGCCTTTGCACCAATTTTTGTTGCTATTTCTTGAGAAATTCTTACCATCATCCGTCTCATAAGGATCGTAAGCAATTCATTGGGACCTTTTTCTCCTAATTCCTTAAGAACTTCTGTAAAATTGACCACATGGAGGCGAATTTTCCCGCTGTAACTTGCGAGAACACGGCATAATTCCACTACCTTTTCTTTAGCTCTGTCGCTTGTAAAAGGAAAGCTATGAAAGTAAACTGCTTCTATTTCCACTCCGCGCTTCATCACCATATATCCTGCTACTGGACTATCGATCCCGCCGGATAGTAAAAGTACGGCTTTCCCGTTAGAACCTACTGGCAAGCCGCCAGGTCCTGGAAATCTTTTGCAGTAAACGAATCCTTTTTCCCTGACCTCCACATTTACTTCTATGTCAGGATTATGGACATCTACGCTAAGTCCTTTTAAGTTTTTAAGTATATGCGCTCCTACGATGCGGCTTATCTCTGGGGATTTTATCGGAAAAGACTTGTTAGTCCTTCGGCTTTCTACTTTGAAAGTCTTTCCCTTGTAATCTATTTCTTTCATTGCTGAAAGAGCAGCATTTTTTATAGAATCGATATCCAGGTCACAGCTTACCGCAGGGCTAATTGCGACTATACCAAAAACCTTTTTCAGCCTTTCTATAACTGCATCTTGAGGCCCGACTACTTTCACGTATATTCTTCCGTGGGTTTTCTTCACATCCACTCCCTCAAAACCCTCAAGAGCCTGCTTTATTCTTTTTATTAAAATACGCTCAAAAAAAGGCCGGTTTTCACCCTTTAACCCGATTTCACCGAAACTTAAAAGGTAAATATTTTCCATCGCCTACCTCCGAATAAATTTTCTTAATACACTTACTTCTTTTTTTAGCACTTCCAAAGTATAATCTATATCTTCTACCGAAAGGAAAGGTGAAAAGCTGAATCGAATGGCACCATCAATCTCTTCGGCTGTCTTACCCATCGCAGCCAGCACGTGACTCTTCCCTTTTTTATTAGAAGAACAGGCCGATCCAGTGGATACATATATCCCATGGGATTCTAGAGCATGGAGCAGAACCTCCGCTTTGGTACCTAGAAAAGAGACGTTAAGGATATGCGGTGCCCCATTTTCAGGGCCGTTCAAAACTGTATCGGGTATTTCCGAAAGAATTCCAGTCTTTAACCTTTCTTTCAATTCTCTCATTTTTGCCTGCCACGAATCTAAATTTTTAAATACAAGCTCCGCCGCAGCAGCAAAACCTGCTATTCCGGGAACATTTTCTGTACCTGAACGAAGCCCCGATTCCTGGCCACCTCCGTTAAATAGCGGCATTATTCTGGTCCCTTCTCTAACATACAGCGCCCCTACTCCTTTGGGCCCGTATATCTTATGAGCACTCAACGACATAAGGTGTATCCCTCTAAGATTAGGTACAAGTGAAATCTTCCCAAAAGCCTGGACTGCATCTACATGAAAAAGGGTATTTTTATTTTTTGCTATGATGTTTATAGCATCTTCAATAGGTTGGATTGATCCTACTTCGTTATTTACGTACATAATGCTAACGAGTATCGTCTCAGGCTTGAGCGCCTGCTCTAACTCTTCCAATTTTATATGCCCTGTTTTGTCTACACTTAGATAAGTAACAGAAAAGCCTTCCTCCTCCAATTGCCTGAAAACTTCGAGCACTGAAGGATGTTCAATGGCTGTAGTTATCAGGTGCTTTCCGTAACGCCTTCTTGCGTAAGCTACACCTTTGATCGCGAGATTATTGGATTCAGTACCGCCAGATGTAAAATAAATCTCCCGTGCTTTTACTCCTAGCAAAGAGGCCAATGTTTCGCGTCCCTCATTGATAATTCTCTCGGCCTCCATTCCTTTCCTGTGAAGAGATGATGGATTTCCGAAAGCCACTGTCATCGCATGCACCATTGCATCCACTGCTTCTTTTGCAATCCTTGTTGTAGCACTATTGTCTAGGTACACTTCTTTTGTTTCTCTCACAAAACCACCCCTGTTAAATATTTGCCCACGAATCTTGTGAGGCCAAGAAGTTGTCTATTTTTTCTAAGAGTTCTCCATATCGCTTCATAATATCCCTAGCTTCTTTTGTTAAAACAGCTCCTCCTCCGTATTCTCCACCTTTATGCCTTTCCAACAGTTTAATCCCCAGTCTTTTTTCTATTGTGTTTATTTTCCCCCATGCTTGTCTATATGACATATTCTGAGCCGCTGCAGCACGATTGATAGAACCGTATTTTTCCACCAGCTGCAAAAGCCTGTAAATTCCTTCCCCGAAAATCTGCTTTCCATCATGCTCTATCCATATTTTATATTTGATTTCCATCATTTTCACCCTAAGTTAATTTTAATAAAGAGCAAACACTAATTCAACTTTAATATTCCTCTTTTCTTACAAAGCTATTTGCTTGATAAGGAATATAAAAAAAGCTGAAGGAAAAACTAAATTTGGAGGTGGTTTGACTTGCAATTAACACAAAAAGAAAAGCTTTACCTGGAAGATACTTTGAGCCATGAAAAGGTATGTGTCACAAAATGCAATTTTTATGCTGAGCAGGTTCAGGATCCTCAAATAGCCAACATGCTGAGAAACCTGGCCACCAGAGGACAACAGCATATAGATACAATAACAAACCTGTTACAGCAAGCCGGAATTCAGCCCCCAACCCATTAAAAGGAAAGGGAGGTATTTATATGCATCAGACCGTCACCATCGCTGACAAGGATATTTTAAATGACGTGCTCATGACGATGAAATATCTATCAGGAGTATACGAAACCGCAATAATGGAGTGCGCCAATGAAGCAGTCAGAAATGCTCTCCGCCAGATCCAGGACGAAGAGCAGCAAAATGCTAAGATGGTTTTTGATTTCATGGTACAAAAAGGCTGGTACAAACCCCAGTGATGAATTAAAAAAGGCAGCTTTTGCTGCCTTTCACCTTTTTAAAGCCCATATGGCATGTTCCCTTATAACAGGCGATGGATCACTAAGGAGTTTTTCGAAGCAATCTTTATAGTCCAGGCCAGTATTGGATAAAGCAACTATAGCATTTCTTCTTAATACATTTCTTCCCCGCCATCCAATGGGTGTATGCTTAAATAACTTCTCAAATTCGCCTTTATCCATATAAATCAATCTTAGAAGACGCCTTTCGATAGGAAAGTCAGGTTTAAATTCTTCATGTACAGAAAATCTCGCATTTTTATTTTTGGGACATACTTCCTGGCAAGTATCGCAGCCAAAAAGCCTCACACCCAGCAAAGGTCTAAATTCTTCTGGGATAGTGCCTCTCATTTGAGTAATATAAGAAAGGCAGCGAAAAGGATTTATGCGATACGGACCTTCTAGAGCTCCCGTGGGACAGGCTCTTACACATTTCCCGCAATTATCGCACCGGTCTTCTGAAGGCTCGTCGGGTTCTATTTCCAAGTCAGTGACAATCTCGCCGAGAAACACCCAAGAACCGAACTCCTCAGTAAAAAGGCAGGTATTTTGACCTATCCACCCTATCCCTGCTCTTCGAGCGGCAGCCCTGTCAATAAGACTTCCCGTATCCACGAATATTCTGGATTTCCCACCCCAGGTAGAATATATAAAATCAGCCATTAACCTCAGCTTATAACCAAGCACAGTGTGATAATCTACTATAGAAGCGTACCTAGATATTATACCCAACGGTTCTGCCGTGGTCGTTTCCTCCGAACCTTGTTTTACCAAGTAACTTATAGCAAAACAAATGATGGTTTTGGCTCCGGGTAAATGCTTATCGGGGTAACACCTAAGATCTATGTCACTTTCTTCGAAGGGCGATAAAAGTCCCCGTTTTTTCTTTTCCAGCAAAATTTCCTTTTCTTTTAAAAAAGGTTCGGCGGTCGTAAAACCTATTTTATCGAATCCTATCTTCTTTGCATAATTAATAATTTGTTCTTTGATACTCATTAAAATCACCTTTTTGCTAAGTTCAAACAAATAAAAACGGTTTTCGACAAACCTCGAAAACCGTGGCTTTCCTGGTGCAGGGAGCGGGATTTGACCCGCACGTAGCGAACCTCCACTCCCCCTCATTGAAACCTACGGCTTTTAAGAGTGTTTAATAGGAATGTATATATTCCGTAAAATCCTCATGTGATGCGGTTTCCGAAGCTTTAAAAATAGGTCTTTAACAAAGCTTCCATTAGAAAAATGTTAGAAGTCATTATTTAATTTTAGCACTAACGAAGAAAAAAATGAACATCAAAATAATAAAAACATCGCCAGCCTAAGTTGTGGGTGTTTATTTTCATACAGACTAGATATACAAATGAAATTTTGATTCCACTCGAAATAGCTTTTCCTTATTCCTAAAGAATTTAATAGACACAATCATAAAAAGCAGGAATTGCAAAGTTTATATTGAATAAATATAATGAATTTTTTACAACACCTCGCTTAGAGAAAACCATCGATGACGAAATAAACGAACTCTTGCGTGAACTGGTCGAATATAACGATAATACTTTAATGCATTACTTGAAGAGGGCTCGGAAAAGGAAAAAACAGCTTGTTAAAATATTTTTGCAGAGGTTATTGGTAAAGAGGAAAATGAGGAACAAGAAGAGAAATAAAAATTAACTTAAAGGGGGTAAAGTAATGGAATACAAATTACTAGGATTAAATTTGGTTGTGTTGTTTTCTGAACCAGGAAAACATTCTATAAATTTAAATGAATTAATTAATATGTTCCCGGTGGAAACTCCATTTGTATTTTGGCAACCTGATCCTATAAGTCCTGGCACAATAAAATACCAACAAAAACCAGTTGAAATAACTGTTATAAATAATCATTATCAAATAAGTTCTGCGGCTATAAACAATTCTATCCCAACATATTTTGGAGAAATTTTGTCTAAAGCGCTTAAAGCATCTGAAGGAAGGAAAATAAACGCTTTTGGTTTTAATTTTGATTTCTCTTGTCCCAACTTAGAAGAAATAAAGGATTTATTTGATATTAAAATTGCAACAAAAAATTTTACTTATCTTCCGCAATCTTCTATAAGATTTACGTTTAAAAAAAATAACTTAACATTAATCTTCGAACTAACAGATAGAAAACCTGATTCTTTTTTACATATTAATGTTCATCATGAAGAACCTTATTTACCAAAAGATTTATCAGAAAAAATACAGGAGAAATTGAACATAGATTTTAAAACCGCTGAAGAATTAATCAAAGAGGTGCTAGTAAATGCTTAAACAGAAAATAGGCACTGATACTAATGTCGCCGATATCTTTTCTAAAAGGAAAGCCACCAGAGAGTATACGTATCCGGTAGCTTCGCCCGATGTTCCGTGGTATACTGATTATGAAACGATTGTGGCTTTAGAGCAATTTTATAAAAAATTACAACAATTAGCATTAACCAAAGAAGGTGAAGAAAATATGGATTGGCAAGAAAAATATATCGATAAGCTGAGTTCGGATATAAATGATATAAAAAATTCTTTGCGTGATACAGAAAATAGAATAGCTCAAATGATAAAACAAACTTTAGGCGAAATACGTGATAGAGACAATCAAAGGCATCAAGAATTTTTGGCTATAAATGCAAAGTTAGATCAAAAAATAGAATCAATTGAACAAAAAATCGATATAGTAAGAAATGAGATTAAAGAAGATAGAAAATGGATTATGGGCATTGCTTTAAGTACTATCATCGGAATTGCCGCTATGGTAATTACTGTGTATGTAGCTTTATTTAAAAAATAAATTTTTTTATCTTGTCAATCGAACATTTATTCTCCAAGGTGGAGAAAATTGCATATCTTAATGGCTGAAGAAATGAAGCAATCTTATTATTTTTTAATATTTCATCGTTCCTAATCTCTGATACATCTACGTTTACTTTGAAAAGAATATAGAGAGGAAAGATTTAGTTCACGAATATAGGCGTAAATTACCACTGCAGAAGCTTTTACTTTTTAAATAAGATTATGATAGCAAAGAACAAAATCATACCTTAGTCTTTCCATCTTTACCCAATTCAACTAATTCAACCTCTAATTGCTTATCTCCACTCCAAGGTATTCATTTGAAAAATATATCAACAAAGCTTGACCTCTATTCTCATGTCATGGCCGAAATTAGAAATTCGTTAGAAATTCGTTTCATATAAAACAAAAAAAGTTTTCGAGGCATCCTCGAAAACCTTGATTTTCTTGGTGCAGGGAGCGGGATTTGAACCCGCACGGAGTGAACCTCCACTACCCCCTCAAAGTAGCGTGTCTGCCAGTTCCACCATCCCTGCAACTCTATACAATTTACCGATGACAATATATATTATACATTTAACCCATCCCGCTGTCAACATCAACCTTTATACAGTCATGTAGATGAGCCACAGTTTCGTTCACGCTACTTTATTAAAGTGAAAAAGACA
>JAKKUQ010000009.1 GCA_021890755.1 Thermosediminibacteraceae bacterium
CCTGATAATTTTATTTTCCAGTTTTAGGGTATTGACATATTACCGTGAGTCTTTAAAAGAATTGCAGGCATATTTTGATTAATCAATCTGTTTTCGCTAAAATTATACCAGCTGCAACGATTTCAACAAGTATGCAGTATTTTCTTACTAAGTAAGTTTGTTTTTACTTTTTTGCTTAAACCTCTTATATGAAAGGCCTATACCAATTAGTAAAGTCGGAATGAAATTCGCAAAGAAAGCCAAGTCCAATAACCGCAATAAGGCTACCTGCAAGAAAGTCGTATTTTTTATCCATTTTAGTATCTAAACGCGTACCTACATATACATAGGAGAGCATCAGCACTATTGCTAAAGGCACTCTAAGATGAATTATATATTTCCAAATTGTCTCTTGTCGAGTTATAAAAATTATCACAAGAAGGATGAAACAGGCTGCTGCAATAATAAAATGTGCTATCAGTGCTTTAATATTATTTTCCACTTTCAATCACTTCCAATCATAAGGTAAAAGTTCTCGAAGTGTTACTATTACGCCTTCCGCAACCATTACTTCGGTGTTCAGGTTCTCACTGTGAATCTGGCTTATAAATTCACGACAGCGACCACATGGTGGCATAATACGCCCGTCCCATCCAACCGCAATCATTTTTAATACACGGCTTTCTCCAGCAGTTATCATAGCAGCCGCAGCAGCGTGTTCCGCGCAAAAACCCATGGAAGATGCAGTATCAATACAAACGCCCGTATATACTTTTCCGCTTTCAGCAAGAAGAGCAGCACCGACCCCGCCGGCTTCAGCATATTCAGAAAGCCTGCGCGGATTTATTACTGATTTTGCTATTTTATAAAGTTCATCAAAAGTCATGAGTATATCATGCTCCTTTCAAACTTATAAAACAATTACCGTTAAAATGATTAAGACTGCTATAAAGAATATTTTTTTACGCATTTTATCCACCACACATGTACGACAAACCCTATCATTGCACCAAATGAATTTAAAATCAAGTCGTCTATATCAAAATTTCCTATACCAAATATCAACTGTATTAATTCAAAGATTAAACTTATAACAAAAGCAAGGCCGATAACCGTTGCAAATTTATTAAACTTTTTTACCAAGAAAGGTATTAAAAATCCTAATGGTATAAATAATATGACATTTGCAATAATATTTATTTTCCCTATCGACGTTATTTCGCCACTTAAATAATGAAACACGGTTTTCATTGGTACAAAATTACTCCCCAATAAAATCCTTATCCGTATTAGTTCCATATTGGTTTGTTTCACAGCCGCAATCATCATAGAGGCAGGATATTTAAATAGAATTGCCTTCACTAATAATAGCATGTACAAACAAAAAACAGACCATAGTAAAATATGTGAAAGTTTACTATTGAAATTCCTTTTCTTCATTTCACATCCTCCAGTGTTTTTTGCAAGATGAATTCCCCTTTCGCAAATATTTTTCCCTTTGCAAATTTGGTGATTTTTTAGTTGCAAAAGTGGGGATTTTATTTCGCAACTCTGTCCATTTTAATTATGCAATAAACACTAATTTACTCATCATATAATCAACCTTAAAATTTGTTTTTTCATTTCAGCTCCCTTGCTTATTTAACGCATCTAATTTTACATGGGATTTCGCATTTTCGACCTCTTATATGATAAACCAATACCCATAAGTAGAGATGGAATAAAGTTCGTAAATAATCCTAATAACGGCTGCATAGGTATCCCTAAAAGAAAATAAATCATGGTAAATGGCGCATAGTAAAAATTAAATGGTATCCAGGATTCCCTCAATTCATCAGGGAAATTAACTAAAATTTTGCCGGTCGTTAAATAGGTGTATAACCATAATCCAAGTCCAATAACCGCAATAAGACTCCCTGCAAGGAAGTCGTATTTTTTATCTACTTTAGTATCTAAAAGCGTGCCCACATATACATAAGAGAGTATCAGCATTACTGCTAAAGGTACTCTAATTGCTATATGAGATATATATTTGCCAAGTAAAGGTGCAGTTGCAACAAAAATCATTAAAAGGATGGCGCACACACCTACTATAATAAAATGTGCTATTAGTGCTTTAACGTTATTTTTCACTTTCCAGCCAAGTAAAGCGTAACCCGCAAAGCAGCCAGCGATGGAAATGACAGTGTAAAAAACAATATAAATTGATGCGGTGCTATTGTAAAAGATAAATACGGTTGGAACGAATAATATCGCTACGATTATCGGGAAGTACCAGGTAAAATTATTTTTAATTGTAAAAGCCAATGATGTTAGGAAGCAAATTGCTGGTGTCACGAATAGTAACGAACCCATAAAAAATCCTGTATCGCTTCCTAATAGCGGTAATCCATAAAATGCAAGAATTAATACAAGCAAATATGGAAACATCTTCATTTTATCCATTTACAAAACCTCCAGCATCTTTAATCCGCTGCATATAAAATAGATTGAAAACACTGTAATAAATATTCCTAATAGCAAAATAATCCAGCGATAAACAGTATCACTAATTAATTTTTGACCCCTGGAAAATGCTGTAGAAACTGCAGAATACCATACAAAATCCGATAAAATATGTCCTGCAAAAAAGAACAAAACACCGGTTAACCCTAAAGCATAAGACTGGCGTACTGATTCCATACCTGCTGACGCCCACCAGAGAATGAAGTAAGGATTAGTAGCACTTACAAGCGCTCCAGCCAATACAAGATTCCTGATTCCTGCACTATTTTCTGCTTTTTGATTCTCCAAAGAAAGTGACTTGGTAATACTGGATTTTATCATTCCATATCCCATCCATGCAAGAAAAGCACCGCCAAATAACCCGATAAAACCTGCAACTTTCGAATTAGAAAAAAAGTCTTTAAGTCCGAATGCCATAACGATAATTAATATTAGTTCAAGGATTCCATGTCCTAATACTGCTAAAGGACCTGCTATCCAACCTTTTTTAAGGCTTCCGTCAATCGTGACCCCTAGCAAAGGCCCGGGCATCATTGCTCCTGAAAAACCTATTAAAAAAGCACTAACAAAAATACCCCACAAAACCATAGTAATCTCACTCTTTCTCGCGCTTTTAAAAATTACTGAATAGCGATCAACGCTGCCCGCAAATATAAGAGGAAAAAATGTGACCTCTCTTTAATAAGAAAATCGTGTAATATGTTCTACCAATTTATTTGCTCTAAAATGATTCTTCTTTTGTAGAAACCATATTTTTTATAAAATTCTAATACATTTTCATTGCCTTCTGCTACCATAATTATCTTTGTTTTTACATGGTTGCTGTTCAACCACTCTAATGCCCTCTTCATCAATCTATCTCCTAATCCATAATTGCGATATTTTTCCTCAACAAAAATAGAATCAATTTCTCCGATTAAATCCATGTTTGAACTTATACAGTAACCAATATATATGTCTTTCTCTTTATCCTTTATTAAACTATATTAACCTTTAAATTTTTGTCGTTAAAAAACTTCTTTTTTCTATCTTCAAATTTTAAATTTCTATACTTAATCAGAAAAATATTTTGCGTTTACTTCATGATGTTTATTTAACTTTTCCCATAATGGTTGCACTAAGTCAAGTAATTCTCTGCCTCCATTTATAAATTCAAGATTGTTCATATATAATCCTCCTTAAAATACTGCTTTATCCTTATCCCATTCATCCTTTTCCCTTGCTTTTTCCTCTTAGAATCACTTTTTTCTCATGAATGAGTTTACTTAAACACTTTCGTTAACAGAATGTTTCGTATATCATCGTGAAGCGTTTCATATTTTGGATCATTAAGATCTTCTTTGGTAACCCAAGCATATTCGGAATGTTCATCATTCAGTTTTAGCGAAGAAATGTCATCGTTTTTAGGTTTTACAAGATATGTAAACACAACTCGGTATATATCTTCGTCTCCACTTTTACTTTTTAAATTCCTAACTGATAGCTCTTCCAACAATTCCACATCTAAATTGATTTCCTCTTTTGCTTCTCGGTACATACCCTGAATGGGAATTTCATCGTATTTTACTTTTCCAGCGGGAACATTCCAAACATTCGGAGCGACCTTGCAATGCGGTGCACGCTTAGTTAAAAGAACCTTACCCTCATGTAACAATATAATTTCAACAGCAATTCGATAATTAGGATACATGAGAACTCCTCCCGCTTCAGTAGTTGACCCTACAATTATATCGGAAAATACATAATAATTCTTTATATCTTTACAAAATTCCTTCCTAATTCCAGCTTTTCACAATCCAGCTCTTTTCTCTTTTTCCCTTGCCCCAAGCTATGTTGATTTTAGAATCCTTTCCATTTCTTTTCCCTCAAACCCGCAAAAATCTACCTTATGGTTAAGGATAAAAGGAAAAAAAGGGATAAGTGGCTTAATTCTTTATGGCCTCACCACTTGTCCCTTTTTATTCTGTAAGGATTTTTTGTATAGATTTTTATGGTTTTGTGCCAACCGAAGTGACTGTTCATAAACCAAGAGAGTTTCTATCTAAATAAAATCAAGGATAAAAGAAAAAAGGGATAAGTGGCATAATCTTTCTTTTAATTCCTTACCACTTATCCCTTCTTATTCTGTAAGGACTTAATTCTATCCTACTCTACTGTCACGCTTTTTGCCAGGTTCCTTGGTTTATCCACATCGCAACCTCTTGCCACTGCAGCGTAATAAGCAAAGAGCTGCAGTGGCACAACTGCCAGCACCGGTGTCAGCATTTGGTGAGTCCTGGGGATATATATTACGTGGTCTACAGATTTTGCGATCTCTTTGTTATCCTCGTTAGCCAGGGCAACTACCGATGCACCTCTTGCCTTTACTTCTTTTATATTGCTCAGAGTCTTTTCATATATGTGATCCTGGGTAACCAGAGATATAACCGGTACCCCTTCGGTTATCAGGGCCAATGTTCCATGCTTTAACTCGCCGGCAGCATAGGCTTCGGCGTGGATGTAGGAGATCTCCTTGAGTTTCAAAGCCCCTTCCAGGGCGACCGCATAGTCCAGACCTCGGCCGATATAGAAGATGTGTTCCCTGTCGGCATATCTTTCGGCCATCTTTTTGATCTCGCCTTCAGCATCCAGGATGACTTTCGCCTGCTCGGGCAATTTTTTCATGGCCAGCGCGATTTCCTTAAATTCCTCCAAAGAAATGGTGCCGAGGAGTTTTGCAAAGTGGAGGGCGATAAGGTTCAGGGCCACGAGCTGGGTGCTGTAGGCCTTGGTGGAAGCTACGGCTATTTCGGGACCGGCCCAGGTGTAAAGCACATCGTCGGCCTCCCGGGAAACGGAGCTGCCCACAACGTTGGTTATTGCCAGCACCCTCGCGCCCAGTTTTTTGGACTCGCGCAGGGCGGCCAGTGTGTCGGCGGTTTCACCGGACTGGCTGATAATAATCACCAGCGTGTCTTTGCCGACCATGGGTTCCCTGTAGCGGAATTCCGATGCCAGGTCTACCTCCACCGGTATGCGGGCGAGTTTTTCTATAACGTATTTGCCCACAACTCCTGCGTGGTAAGCGGTGCCACAAGCCACTATAAATATCTTCCTTAAGCCCTCTAATTCTTCTTTCGTTATCTTTATATCGTCAAGTCTAACTTCACCTTTTTCGGGATAAAGCCTGCCGGTCATGGTATCCTGAAGGGCCTTCGGCTGTTCGTGGATTTCCTTTAGCATGAAGTGCGGGTAACCGCCCTTTTCTGCCGCAACAGCATCCCATTTTACCTGGAATACTTCCTTAGATACCGGGTTTCCTTGAAAATCCGTTATTTCAACGCTGTCCTTGGTGATTCTGGCCATCTCACCGTCCGCAAGGATGTAAACGCTACGGGTATACTGGAGTATTGCCGGTATATCCGATGCTATGAAGTTTTCTCCGTTACCGAGGCCCACGATGAGAGGGCTGGACTTCCTCACAGCCACCAGGGTCCCAGGCTCCTTGCTGGAAATCACCCCGAGGGCGAAAGAGCCTTCGAGCTTATTTACCGCCATCCTCACCGCCCGGAACAGGTCTCCATCGTAGAAGTGTTCTATTAGATGGGGCACGACTTCCGTATCGGTTTCGGATATGAATTTATGACCCTGGGTTTCGAGCCATTCTTTGAGCTCCTGGAAGTTCTCGATGATGCCGTTGTGCACCACAATGAAATCTCCGGCGCAGTCACCGTGAGGATGAGCGTTAACGTCAGACGGCCTGCCATGGGTAGCCCAACGGGTATGTCCTATCCCTAAGCTTCCTTCCGGGTAAGCTCCTCCTATCTTGTCTTCTAGAACCTTTATCTTGCCCTCGCTTTTTATCACTTTTATGCTTTGAGAGTTGTATACAGCTATGCCCGCCGAATCGTATCCCCTGTACTCCAGCCTTTTAAGTCCATCTATCAGAATAGGAGCGGCTTCCCTGTCTCCTACGTATCCGACTATTCCGCACATAAGCTCTTCCTGCCTTTCTCTTTTTGTATTTTCAAGGTTCGAACAATAACGGCTTCTGCTGAGGACCCCTTTGTCCCGGCGATCGCTCGCCGGTTTTGTAGGCCTCTTACGGTGGCAGTTCACCGTGGGGCATCCGCCGAAACCTCGATAAACCCCATCCTCGTCAGCTCCCGAAGAAATCCTCCGAGAGCTCAGGCGCTTTTCCTTAAGTTTTAAAACTCATGGATTCTCTTGTGCTATTTTTTCGCTGCCTCACACCCCTTTCGGTTTTTTTTACCGTGTCGAGCGGCTATATTCGACCCAATCACCTCCTTTAAAAGTTAAGCCCTAAGAGAGTTCCTTTCTTATTACTTCGGCCAGCCGGTGGGCCAGCTCATTTATAACTTTTTCGTCTTCTCCCTCCACCATGACCCTTATTAGAGGTTCGGTACCGGAGGGTCGAACTACCACCCGGCCGTTTTCACCCAGCAGTGCCTCAGCTTCTTCGACTGCTTCCTTGATCTTCTTGCTTTTGCTATACCCGGCTTTGTCTTTCACTTTTACGTTTACCAGGGTCTGGGGATAATCCTTCATAATGCTCCTCAGCTCGGACAGGGGCTTTGCTTCTTGTACCATTATCGAAAGTAGCTTTACGGCAGTAAGAATTCCATCCCCGGTAGTGTTGTGGTCGAGGAAGATTATATGGCCCGACTGTTCACCGCCTAAGTTATAGCCTCCTTTTAACATTTCTTCCAGCACATAACGGTCGCCCACTTTAGTCCTCACCGTCTTTATGCCGGCCTTTTTGAGGGCAACCTCAAAGCCCATGTTGCTCATTACAGTGGCGACAACGGTGCCTTTTTTGAGCAGCCCTTTGCGATTCATGTATTCGGCGCATACGGCCATGATGTAGTCGCCATTGACCACCTGGCCCTTTTCGTCCACAGCGATGAGCCTGTCGGCGTCGCCGTCAAAAGAAAGGCCTACGTCGGCTTCAACTTCTCTCACAAACTGCGATATGACTTCGGGATGAGTGGAACCGCAATTAACGTTGATGTTGCATCCGTCAGGACGGTCATTTATTACGAAAACTTCTGCCCCTAGCTCCCTGAATACCAGTGGAGCTATCCTATACGCTGCACCGTTGGCGCAGTCTATAGCTATCTTCATACCCGTAAAATCACGGTCGACGATGGATTTTATAAATTCTGCATAGGGGCGAATACCGTCCTCTGTAAAGACTTTCCCCACCTCTGGGCCTATCGGGCTTTTTATTCGATCGGAATCTCTTATCAGAGCTTCGATTTGGTCTTCCATAGCATCGGGCAGTTTAAATCCTTCGCTATTGAAAAACTTTATCCCATTGTATTCCACGGGGTTATGAGATGCCGAAATTACTACTCCCGCATCGGCTCCAAAATGGCGGGTTAAAAAGGCTACTGCGGGAGTCGGTACTATCCCCACCCTAATCACGTTAGCTCCTACAGAACAAATGCCAGCAATTAATGCCGCTTCTAGCATATCACCAGATATGCGGGTGTCTTTGCCAACCACCACTGTGGGTTTATCATGGGTTTCAGAAAGCACATAAGCTCCTGCTCTTCCAAGCTGATAAGCAAGTAACGGAGTAAGTTCTTTATTTGCTATTCCCCTTACTCCGTCTGTTCCAAAAAG
The DNA here is from genome assembly GCA_021890755.1 of Thermosediminibacteraceae bacterium. Lineage (GTDB taxonomy): Bacteria > Bacillota > Thermosediminibacteria > Thermosediminibacterales > Thermosediminibacteraceae > JAKKUQ01. The sequence continues at coordinate 8,113 of JAKKUQ010000009.1, forward strand.
CCTTTCCGACATGCGATTTCTCCTTTCTTAAAGCAGATTTAGCTTTATGGCCCTTGTATCGTTACTTTCACAGTATCAGGTTCTATCTTGATTATCTGATAGGGTTCTGGCGCATCAGCTTTAATCCTGAGTATATATTCGCCTTCCTCAAGACCTGATGCATCGGCATAAATTTTTATCGAATTTTTATCCACTCTATTTATGATACTCTCAGGTCCCAGCACTGTCAACATAAATTCCTTATCCTCAGGAATTGCCTTCAATCCCGCACTCAGGTTTCGAAAGCTGATATCCTCGCTGGTAAAACTTAATGATCTGGAATTTGTTTTCTCGATTTCCACCAAAACCCTTACCTTATTTAAAGCTTCATCAAAGGGCTGTATCCCACGGGGCATTTGTAATTTTGCCTCTACTGATACATTATGCGAAAACCCGCTTATGTTTATAGGTTCCGTATAAATTTCATTTATGCCTCTCAGGGCATCGCTGCTTCCTGTTATCATGACCACCGAGGGCTCAACTTTTACTTCCTTTACTAAAAATCCTTCTTTGGGATTACCTCTTATGTCGGGCTTTATAACGACCGTTGCAATAGGCACTATGGGTATTCTTACTTCTACTGTGTCAGGCCTGTATGTAACCCCTTTTTGTTCATTGCCTTTTGCGTCCACAACTCTCACCGGAAGCGTGGCGATCACCATGCTGTTTTTTCCAGTGACGTCCGCTTCTACCACTGCCCCTCGCAAAGAATTCACTAGAGTCCTGGGGCCTCTCACCAACACTGCTTGCGGAGTAGCAAGAGGTGTCTTGGCAGCAAAACCTTCGGCAGGAACCCCCTTGACTTCTACGTACACTGGTATTTGCTCCTCAATCACTGCCTCAAGAACTACCACGATTTCCTTAGGAGAAAAATCTAACAGCTCCACATTGGGAGGTACGCTTACGTTGATGGGTACCGTGTTTTCACCCTCGATGCGGCCACGCAGGTTGACCTCAGCTACAATATCCTCAGGCTTAAGCTCTGTTATTATGCTTCTTCGTGCCCTGACCTTTACGTCTACGAAATAGTTCTGTGAAGGGTCTTTTAACGCCAGCCTTGAATCATCGAGGTCCTTCAGCTGTACTGGTACATCCCGTATTACATAGGTGACCTGGGGATTCTGTTCGTTCATCACGTACAACCACAAGACGAGGGCCACCAGCACCGATATTACCTTCAAGACTACATCGCTGGAGAAAAACTTACCCATTTAATCTCCTCCAGTGTAAGAAGTTTGTTCTTTTATCGCTAACCTGGTACACTTCTTTCAGCATATTTTTCAAAGTCTTTACATCAAGATACCTGGTCAACTTACCTTCCCTTGCCACAGATATTACGCCAGTCTCTTCAGATACAATTATAGCCACTGCATCAGATTGCTCAGTAATTCCTAAAGCCGCCCTGTGCCTAGTCCCCAGTTCTTTGCTGAGATTCGGATTTTCCGTAAGCGGCAGGTAGCATCCTGCAGCCATTATCTTATCGTTGCGGACTATAACAGCCCCATCGTGAAGAGGAGTATTTGGTATGAAGATATTTATCAGGAGTTCCGCCGTCACATACCCCTCTATCTTGACGCCGGTTTCTATATACTCGCTAAGGCCTGTTTGCCTTTCCAGCACGATTAGCGCGCCAATTCTGTTTTTTGAAAGTTCTTCCGCAGCTTCGGCCAAGTTGTCAATAAGCCAGTTTACCTCTTCCTCACCCAAGCCGAAAAGCGTGCTTGCAAAAAACCTACTCCTGCCCAGCTGCTCAAGCGCCCTTCTCAGCTCCGGCTGGAACACGACGAGAAGCGCTATAACACCGACGGTCGTGGCATTCTTCAAAAGCCAGTTTATGGTATAAAGCCCTAGCCATTCACTCAACTTTGTGAAAACAACAAATACTATAAGGCCTCTTATGAGCTGTACAGCTCGCGTCCCGCGGATGAGCTGTATGGCCTTATAAGATACGTAGGCTACGATGGCTATGTCAAGAAGGTCCATCAACCGAAAGCCTTTAAAAAGTTCAAAAATCTGTAAGGACATTTTTCCACCTCATGGCCGTAATCTACTCAATTCAATATTATAACATGTTATGAACAATAATTATATTTTTGCCAAGAGCAAAATTTAAGCTTTCTTGGTACCGAATCTGGTATCAAAGGTTATACCCAGCGACAGGATGAAGACCACGAGTGAAACGATGCCTCCAACGAAAGGCACAAGCTGTACCAGCCAGAGCACCAAAGCCCCTAGGAGGTATTCCATGAAGAGATTTGTATTTAAACGCAGATGATTGTTTAGCTTTTTCCCCAGGAATACGCTTATCGCAAGATATCCGAAAAACCCGACAGCAACCACGAAAATTATGACAATAGGTATTAAGGGAATCCCTATGAGCGTTAACCCACAAAGTAGTGCGACTACAGGCGAGAGCAACATTAAAAGAAACCCCTTGAGGAACTTGCTGCCGGTTTCTCTATCAACGGATTCCACCGCTGTCCTCAAGTTGTTGGGAAACAACGCTATAGACAGTACCCCGAGGGCTAAAATGCCCAGCAAGCGAAGAAAATTAAATATTGCAGTCCGGGGCTTGAAGGGGTTACCTATTACCCCGGGATGCCAGTAAAACCCACGTTCCCCTGGATGCCTAAATATCTCGCCGATACCGCTAGCTATACCGACCTGGGCTGTCCTCCCAAGCACCCTACCTTTTTCTCCGATCATGACCCTGCCGCCAACGGCTGTAGCATCGCCTTCTACCGTCCCGTTCACTACCACGTCGCCCATTACGGCCATGGCATTGCCCGAAACCTTTCCGTTCACGACAACGTCACCCATAATCGCTACGGCGTCGCCGTCCAACATCTCATCAGAGTTTATCACCACATCGCCCAAGCATGCTACAAAGCCTCCATCTGCCAGGGCGAAGGAGGGAAGCATAAGTAAAGCCGCAATAAAAACAATAAAAAACCTTGTCAACAGGAGTCCTCCTTCCAGAAAAATGCATTGAGCTTATTATGATAATATCACGTATGCGTCTGCTTCTCAATATGTGCTATAATAGAGTCGCAGGAGCTTAATAAAATAAATTACCCCCAATATATAATACGGAAGAGGGCGATATAAATTGCAGAGAAGTACCCTTAACGACACCCCGCTAGCCAGCAGGCTTCACATAGGTATCTTTGGCCGCAGAAACGCAGGCAAATCCAGCCTCATCAACGCCATAACCAACCAGGATATAGCCCTAGTATCTTCCGTAGCCGGAACAACAACCGACCCGGTTTTCAAGGCCATGGAACTTTTACCAATAGGTCCCGTCGTCATAATCGACACCGCAGGTATCGACGACGAAGGCGAACTCGGGGAACTCCGGGTGAAAAAAACCTACCAGGTGCTGAATAAGACGGATCTTGCCGTTTTGATCATAGACGGCGTGGCAGGAATCACCGATTATGACCTGGAAATCCTGGAGAGAATCAGAGAGAAAAACATACCCGTAGTAGGGGTTATAAACAAGTGCGACATTCGGAGGTACACTCCCGAAGAAAAGCAAACTTTGGAAAAACGGCTGGGCCTTAAGCTCATAGAAGTGTCAGCCCTGAAAAAGCAGGGCATCGAAGAACTCAAGCGGGAGATTATAAACAAAGCTCCTTCGAGCTTTTCAGAGCGTCCCCTCATCGGCGACCTCATTGCCCCGGGTGACATCGTGGTGCTGGTGGTGCCCATCGGCAAGGCGGCGCCCAAAGGCAGGTTAATACTACCGCAGCAGCAAACGATTAGAGATGTGTTGGACCACGGCGCTATAGCCGTCGTTACAAGAGAAGTAGAATTTAAGGAGACCTTGAAAAATCTTTCAAAAAAGCCCCGCATAGTCGTGACCGATTCCCAGGTCTTCACCCGAGTAGCAGAGGATACCCCCCCGGATATACCCATGACTTCCTTTTCTATACTCTTTGCCCGCTACAAAGGCGACCTAGCACAGCTCGTGGAGGGCGTAAAGGCCATAAAAAAACTGAAGCCCGGAGACAGAGTACTCATATCCGAAGCCTGTACCCACCACAGGCTGGAGGAAGACATAGGCACGGTTAAGATACCCCGGTGGTTGAAGCAGATGCTGGGGTTTGACCTTCAATACGAATGGTCAAGTGGCTTTGGCTTCCCTGAAAACCTAGACGAATTCAAGCTCGTGATCCACTGCGGAGGATGCATGATTAACACAAAAGAAATGCTGTACAGGCTTTCTCTCTTAAAGCAAAAGGGCATCCCGGTGGTGAACTATGGCGTTTTTATAGCTTACGCCACGGGCATACTGGAAAGGGCCCTAGAGCCATTTCCTGAAGCGAATTTAGTTTTAAAAACGGAGCGATAAAGGTGGCGTAAAAGCAAAAAAAAGAAAACAAAATCACCCCAGCTTACTGTAACTCCTTACACCTTCAGCCGCAGCCTTAACTTCAGCAAGGCTCTTACCGAAGCTAGCCTCAATGGCTGCGGCTATCGTTCCTTCAACAAAAGGGGCATCGGCTATAACTGCCGCTGACCTGAGCGGTTCTCCTAGGTTTTCGATGGCAAGTTCAGCACTCAATACTGCACTGCCAAGATCTACCATGACCAATACTCCATCTCCACTATAGACTTTTCGTATCTTTTTCTCTATCTCTTCGGCACTGGTGCCCAACCTGCCATCAGAAGTACCCGCTGCAATTTCAATAGAGACCTTATCTCCTACCATCTGCCTGACAAGATCCAGCGTCCCCTCGGCTATGAGCGGACTATGGGACACGAGCACTATCCCTACCATCAAACCCCTCCTCAGGCTTTTTTGTCCCCGAGGAGCTGTAAGGCCATGGTTTCTATCATTAAATAACATGATGTTGCACCGGGGTCTTGATGGCCTAAACTTCTTTCCCCAAGATAACTTGCCCTTCCCTTTTTTGCCATTATGTTTTTAGTGTCTTCCATTCCTCTTTTTGCTGCTTCCACCGCTTCTTTCAGTGCAGCTTCAAATCCTTTTTCGCGATGGAGTTTGAGCGCTTCTACGGCGGGCTCTAAAGCATCCACTATGGTTTTTTCTCCTCTTCCTGCTTTACCGCGGTATTTTATTCCTTCTAATGCTGCTTCCATTAGCAAGATTAAGTCCTCGAAATTAAGCTGGTTCTTGCCATCCACCGCCTGACCAGCTCTCATAAATGCGGTGCCATATAGTGGGCCTGATGCTCCACCGACAGTGGATACCAGCGCCATGCCTACGGTTTTGAGTATTGTGCCACAGTCCTTTCCTTCCATCCCTGATATCCTTTCGACCACTACCTTAAACCCTTTGCTCATATTTATCCCGTGGTCGGCATCACCTATAGCTGAATCAAGTTCAGTAAGGTATTCTCTATTTTCGGTTATCTTATCGGCGATGGCTTTTATTATATCTATGAGTTTTGCTGAATCTACCGCCATTTTTATATCTCCTCCCAAACCCTTATAATTGCTTAAAAGCAGGAGTATCGGCGGGAGCATCCAATAAGGACTTGAGTTCATCATCGAGTTTTAGCAGGGTAATTGATGCCCCTGCCATCTCCAGGGAAGTCATAAATTCTCCTACGTAGGTGCGGTATACTTTTATTCCTTTCTCCTCGAGAATCTGGTTAACCCTCCTGTTTAGTATAAAAAGTTCCATGAGCGGAGTGCCTCCGAGGCCATTTACCATAACCGCCACTTCAGCCCCATCTTCCAAGGGCAAATCGGCAAGGATTTTTTCCATGAGGTGGTTCACGATTTCATCTGCTTTCTTGATTTTTGTCCTCATAGTACCCGGCTCTCCGTGAATACCCATACCTATTTCCATTTCGTCTTCTCCAATCTCAAAAGTGGGCTTCCCCGCTGCCGGCACTATGCATGGTGTCAGAGCCATCCCCATGCTGCGCACATTTTTGATTACCTTTTCAGCCACGGCCTTTACTTCTTCAAGAGTCCCTCCAGCCTGAGCTTTGGCTCCCGCAATCTTGTGCACGAAAACCGTGCCTGCTATACCCCTCCTTCCAACCGTATATGTGCTGTTTTCTACTGCCACGTCATCATTGACGATGACGCTCTCTACATCTATCCCTTCTGCCCTTGCCATATCCGCTGCCATTTCAAAGTTCATCACATCCCCGGTGTAATTCTTTATTATCAGCAAAACTCCAGCTCCACCATCCACAGCTTTAATCGCCTCAAATATTTGGTCAGGCGTAGGCGATGTAAATACTGAACCTGCCACACCAGCATCCAGCATTCCTTTCCCGACATATCCAGCATGGGAGGGTTCGTGGCCGCTGCCACCACCTGAAACCAACGCCACCTTCCCTTTAACAGGAGCGTCCACCCGAACTATTACGTTATAGCCCTCAAGCTTCCTCACATATTGGGGGAATGCCCTGACCATCCCCTCCAGCATTTCCTCCACAACTAATTCGGGATTGTTTATTAATTTTTTCATCTAATCCACCTCCACATAAATATTTGTATTATTATTTTAATTACGCTTATTCGCAAAACTCATGCCAAAAAATAATGGATAACCCAGAGCTTAATTTTGACGGGTTATCCATTTTCAGCCCTTATTCATAATTGATATTTTTTACCAATCCTATACTAATCCGTATTTACGCGCTTTGGCAGCAACAGTCTTATGGGTTATGCCCAGCACTTTAGCTGCGGCATTGAAGCTTCTATACTTTTTCAGGGCCATTTTAATAATCTCCTTTTCGTATTCCTCAAAAGATGCCATTTCGCCATTTCCGTCCAAGTTTATAAGGTGGCATGAACCTTCAGTTTCCATTCCGCTTATATACAAAGGTAAGTCATCCAGGTCTATCTCTTCGTCATCAGTAAGGTTGATAGCCCTTTCGATAATATTTTCCAGTTCCCGCACGTTTCCCGGCCAATCGTAATTCAAAAGGCTTCTCATTGCCCGAGGTGTTATGGCAGATACCTTTTTTCCCAGAGCCTTTGATAATTTTTCCCTAAAATGTTCTGCCAAAAGAGGTATATCCTCTTTCCTCTCCCTCAGGCTGGGGAGGAAAATGGGAACAACATTGAGCCTGTAGTAAAGGTCTTCTCGGAATTCCCCTTTTTTAACCATTTCCTCCAGGTTTCTGTTGGTTGCCGCTATTATTCTTACATCCACTTTTATGGTCTGATTTCCTCCCACTCTTTCGAATTCTTTTTCCTGCAGTACTCTTAAGAGCTTAGTTTGCATTTCTTTACTCATTTCACCGATTTCATCTAGGAAAATCGTGCCTCCATTTGCGAGTTCAAATTTGCCAATTTTCTGGTACAGCGCACCGGTAAAAGCTCCCTTTTCATGGCCAAAAAGCTCGCTTTCCAGGAGCGTAGGCGGAATCGCCGGGCAGTTCACACGAACAAAAGGACCGTCCTTCCTATTGCTGGCATAATGGATAGCCCTTGCCACCAGCTCTTTTCCTGTACCGCTTTCGCCCCTGATGAGAACCGTCGAAGTCGTAGCAGCAGCTTTAGATGCCACGGCTAAAGCATCTAAAAGCTTTACACTCCTGCCTACTATCTCGTCGAAGGCTTTATGGAGCTTTTTAGTCCGTATGAGCTCTTCTTCAAGGTATTCAGCTCGGGCCATAGCTTCATTGAAGTCATTCATTTCCCTTAATAGTCTTTCCATTCTGGAAATATCCCGAAAAATTATAACTCCCCCTACTATTTTTTTCTTATCTATTACAACAGGCACAAGATCAGCTATCACTGGGCGGCCATTAAAGATTTTTTTCTTTTCGTACTCACCTCTGCCATAGTCCAGTACCTTCTCTATCCCCGTTCCAGGCAACAAAAAGTTGAGATTTTTGCCTATTGCCAAAGCCCTGGGAATTCCTGTTATATCTTCAGCAGCCCGGTTGAAGGCTGTAACGGTGCAATCAGCGTCCACGACGATGAGGCCATCGGTTATACTGTCGAAGACAACGTCAGACGTCAAAGCGGTTTCTTCCAGTATAGAGTCTATTTTTTCGTTCTCCTCTCTGTCTTTTGGCGTTAAATCGCCGTCCAGCAATCTTGAAAACTTCTCCAGCGCCGTTTTAGCATTTGATCCCGTTGCGAGTATAGTAATTTTATCCCCAGGTTTTATGTGTAAAGAGTGGAGTGCCATGAGAGCTGTTGCAGGCACTTCGTGACCTTTTTGATTCCTTATATAAAGATTGGCATCGTATTCCTTTTGCACCTCATTGGCTTTCTGGGCAAGCATAGCGGCTGCTCTGATATGGAGGCCTTTGCTGTTTTTAAAGAGAATTTCTTTTCTTAACACCCTTATCACCGCCGTGCTTTAATCCCAGCTTCGGGTAGCCACTACGTCAACGCCCGTCCCAGCCACATTTGAGTAAACCACCTGCCCCATCTTTACTGGTGGCTTAACAACAACGCCGCTCAGTTCTTTTATTGCATCAAAAAGTAGTGCTTTGGGTATGGGATGCGACGTCTTTACCGGCAGCAGGCGGCCATTTTCCAAACGCACTGTTGTAGTAAGAACCCTCATGGGCTGGGTTACTTCAGTTGTGGCGTAATCTGCACCCCTTTTGCATTGGTTACCGCTGATTTCTATAATTTTGCCTCCTTCAATCTCTACATTAATCCTGCACCCGCTAGGACACACTATGCAGGTTACTCTCCTTTTTTCAGTCGTTGCACTCAATTTTGTCACCTTCTTCCTGAAGGATGAATTTTAACATTTTTACTCCCTTCAATTCATCCCGACCCAGCTTTATACTTATCATCTCGCTGGGCTTAACGTGGCTTAGTAATCTTGATTCTATTACGCCTCTTTCCGATTCCACATAAAGTCTTGCCCTCGCCATAGGTCTTGCACACCGCATAAAGAAGTTCTGTTTTTCACCAGTCATAGCCTCCACATTTATTCTTTGGGGCAGTACATATCGGAGGCCTTCTCCGGCAGTAACCGGTATGTGGTCATACTTTTTACCACCATCAGCTAGATACGAAGCAACTCCCCTTGCTGCTTCCATTGCCTCCTGGGTAACAAAATCCACCAAGTCGTGGACGTGCAGGACATTACCGCAGGCGAAAATACCGGGAACCGACGTCTCCAGCCGCTGGTTTACAACCGGACCTCCTGTGACATCATCGATTTCTATGCCGGCCATTCTTGAAAGCTCGTTTTCAGGTATAAGCCCCACAGACAAAAGCAGAGTATCGCAGGGAATGAATTGCGCAGTCTCCATGATTGGTTTCATTTCGTCATCCACTTCCGCAATGGTAACACCTTCTACCCTTTTTTTACCGTGGATGTTGACAACCGTGTGCTTTAATAGAAGTGGGATGCTATAATCCTCAAGGCACTGGACGATGTTCCTTGTAAGCCCGTTGGAATACGGCATTATTTCTACGACACACCTAACTTTGGCACCTTCTAAAGTAAGGCGTCTTGCCATTATAAGCCCTATATCGCCGGAACCTAATATTACTATTTCGCACCCTGGCATATAACCTTCGATATTTACGAACCGCTGAGCGGTGCCTGCCGTAAAGATACCTGCTGGTCGGAATCCTGGAATTTTGATAGCACCTCTTGTCCTTTCCCTGCATCCCATTGCAAGGATTATCGCCTTTGCTTGTATTTCTACGAGCCCTTCCCGACCGTTAACCGCTACTATACGCCTATCCGAAGTGAGTTCTATCACCATGGTATCTAGCATAATTTCCACGCCAAGCGCTTCCGCTTTTCTTATGAAACGTTCTGCGTACTCGGGACCTGTGAGCTCCTCCTTGAATATGTGCAGCCCAAAGCCTGTATGAATACACTGCTTTAATATTCCTCCCGGCTCCGACTCTCGGTCAATGACTAGTACATCTTCTATTCCAAGCCTGCGGGCTTCCACAGCAGCAGAAAGTCCCGCAGGTCCTCCTCCAATTATAACAAGTTCTCTATTTTGCATCGACAACACCACCAGTCTCTATAAATTCTTTAGTTCTCCCTTTTAATATTTCAGAACCGCATCCGCATTTGGTTATTTCAAGGGGGCTTATCCCAAGTTCCCTTGATAGGATCTCGATCACTCTGGGTGAGCAAAAACCTCCCTGGCACCTGCCCATACCAGCTCTGGTCCGGCGCTTTACAGCATCCAAGCTCCGGGCCCCCACTGGCCTTCTTATTGCATCAATTATTTCGCCTTCAGTCACTGTCTCGCACCGGCAGATTACCCTACCATAGGCTGGATTTTTTCTTATCAATTCTCGTCTTTCTTCATTGTTCATCTGCCTGAATTTATATACTCTAGGCCTTTCAGGATTATAATCTCTCTTTTCTTTAAGCGAGAGTCCCTCTTCTTTTAAAATCTCAAGGACCATTTCTGCTATGGCAGGCGCTGCAGACAGCCCTGGAGACTGGATACCTCCGACATTAATAAAGCCCCTCACCTTCTTTGAAGCCCCTATGATGAAGTCATCGGTATCTGAAACTGCTCTCAATCCTGCAAAAGACGTAATCACGTGATTTAGCGGTAATTCAGGTACCAACTTTTGGGCGCCTTTTATTATTTCTTCAATCCCCTCAGGGGTAACGGCGACGTCATCTTTTTCTGTAACATCGTTAGAATTTGGGCCAATGAAAAAATTGCCATCTACAGTAGGACAAACGAGAATACCTTTGGATATTTTTGAGGGTGTAGGGAATATTATCCTGTTTACGATGTTACCAAATCTCTTATCAAAGAGCAGATATTCCCCTTTGCGTGGCGTTATACGGTACTCTTCTGCTCCGGCCATTTTCGAAATCTCATCAGCGTAAAGGCCAGCGGCATTTATTACATAGCGGGTATGGATAGTTTCTGTGGGCGTCATAACGGCTAATTCCCCATTATTTACTACTTTTATGCCTACAACCTTTGAATTTAGCTTTATTTCCACACCGTTCTGGCAGGCATTTTCGGCCAGGGCAATCGTTAGCTCATAGGGACATATTATACCCGCCGTTGGCGCGTAAAGTGCTGCTCGCGCTTTTTTATTAACATTGGGCTCCATTTTCAGCAACTCTTCGCGATTTATTATTTTGAGGCCCGGAACCCCATTTTTCTTTCCCCTTTCCAGCAATTCTTCGAGCACTCTATCTTCTTCCTCGGTCAACGATACAACAAGGGATCCTATCCTTTTAAAAGGTACATCAAGTTCGCTGCAAATTTTGTCAAAAAGAGGGTTGCCTCTTACATTTAACTTTGCCTTCAGCGTGCCAGGTTTTGGGTCGTAACCTGCGTGAACGATGGCACTGTTGGCTTTACTTGTGCCACTTGCCACATCGTCTTCTTTTTCTAAAAGTACTGTTTTTAATTGGTACCTGGAAAGCTCCCGGGCTATCATGCAGCCTACCACACCACCGCCTATTATAACCACATCTACCATTTGTTCTACCTCCCTGTTGAAAAACCTTCTCAAAAAAGCAAAGAGAACCACACTAAGGTGTGGTTCTCCTCTTCTCCACCACAACTTTTACGTAATTCTATTTACATTAAATTATATTTGACACAATTTCCATTATTCCTTCTCCCAAGCAAGGGCCCTCTCTACCGCTTTTTTCCATCCTGCATATAGTTTTTCTCTTTTCTCCTCTGCCATAGCCGGTTTAAACTCTCGGTCTATCTGCCATTTGGTAGCAATTTCATCCATATCCTTCCAGTAGCCTACGGCAAGGCCCGCAAGATACGCAGCTCCCAGAGCCGTGGTTTCCGTTACCTTGGGCCTCGAAACCGGAACCCCCAAAATATCTGCCTGGAACTGCATTAGGAAGTTGTTAGCAACAGCACCGCCGTCAACCTTAAGGTTCGTAAGCATAATACCAGAATCTTTCTGCATGGCTTCAAGTACATCTCTAGTTTGGTAAGCAATGGATTCTAGAGCAGCCCTTATAATGTGCTCGCGCTTCGCCCCGCGGGTAAGCCCCACTATCACACCCCTAGCGTACATATCCCAGTAGGGCGCTCCCAGTCCGACGAAGGCCGGCACCAGGTATACCCCATTGGTATCCTCAACTTTCGTGGCGTACTCTTCGCTCTGGGCCGAATTATCTATTATCCTGAGTTCGTCCCTGAGCCACTGGACCACGGCACCGGCTATAAATATACTTCCCTCGAGGGCGTATTCGACCTTGCCATTAACGCCCCAAGCTATAGTGGTCAGAAGTCCGCTTTGAGATTCTACAGCTTTTTCACCGGTGTTCATCAGCATAAAGCAGCCAGTGCCGTAGGTGTTTTTGGCCATACCCGGTTTGTAGCATGCCTGGCCGAAAAGCGCTGCCTGTTGGTCTCCGGCATCCCCAGCAATAGGAACCTCAGCTCCAAATATATCGCGGTCTGTATGCCCGTAGATGAAGCTTGACGGCTTTACCTCGGGTAGCATTGCCCTGGGAATTCCAAGTTCCCTAAGTATGTCGTCATCCCAATCCAAGGTATGAATGTTGAAGATCATAGTCCTTGAAGCATTGGAATAGTCGGTGACGTGAACCTTGCCGCCGGTAAGGTTCCAAATCAACCACGTATCTACGTTGCCGAAAAGCAATTCTCCTCTTTCTGCTTTTTCCCTTGCGCCCTCCACATTATCGAGAATCCACTTGATTTTTGTCCCCGAGAAATACGCATCTACTACCAGCCCAGTTTTTCTGCGGATCATGTCAGCAAGGCCCCTTGACTTTAAATCGTCGCAAATGGGGGCCGTCCTGCGGCACTGCCAAACAATAGCGTTGTATACGGGTTTACCGGTGTTCTTATCCCAAACGATGGTGGTTTCTCTTTGGTTGGTGATACCTATGGCAACTATTTGATCCGGTGATATTCTTGCCTTCTCTAACGCCTCTCTGGCAACACCTATCTGGCTACCCCAGATCTCCATTGGGTCGTGTTCCACCCAGCCTGGTTTGGGATAGATCTGGGTAAACTCTTTTTGTGCTACGCTAACTATGGAACCATTTTCGTCGAAAATTATGGCCCTTGAGCTAGTGGTCCCCTGATCCAAAGCCATTATGTATCTTGTCATAAAACCCCTCTCCCTTAAAATAATTTCAAAATTAAACTATAGCGAACAGTAAAAGGCCGCCAAGTACCCCTCCCAAAACTCCTGACAGGATCGCTTCCCAGTCTACTTTTTTACCTTCCATCAGGTCCGCCACAAACAGTCCCCAGAAAGCCGTAAGTGCCATATCGCTCCACGGACCGGGTAAACTTCCGTTCATCTGAGGTTCATACATGAGTCCGATGCCGTGATTCAAAAGCCAGATGGTACCTACTATAAAGAAGCCAGCAAGGACTCCTCCGAAGCTCTTGTATTCATCGGCCAGCTTCCCCCATACCAGGCCGACGACCAGTGGGAAAATAAGCCCCCCGAAAACGGTGGTCAGCACATGCTGCCAGGTCCACATCATACATCACTCCTTCTCGCTGCATATAGGAGATATCCCGCCAGGGTCGCCCCAACAAGCTGCAGGAATATAGTCATCAGTGCGCCGCCCAAGTTCGCACCGTGTAAAAGGCCGTAACCTCCTCTGACAAGGCCCTTTGCCGGATCAAGAACTACACTCCCACCGAGCAGGGCTGCAAGCCATATAGATAGCGCCATATCCACCCAGGCACCCCTATTGGGCATAGCGCCGGCATAGTGATTAACCAGCCAGGCTGTAGTTATTATGATCCCCGCGGCCAACCAGCCACCAAGCCAGTTCCACCGCGCAAGGCTCGAAGGCCATATAGTAAACACCCCGAAACCCGCGAACGCTCCCGTGCACATACCCGTGAGAATCCGCCTCAAATTCATTTTGAACCCCTCCTTTTAAAATCTTAAGTAAAAAATACCTTCTACCTGCTGTATTTTTTATCACCCCCCTAGTGAAATAAAGCCTCCCGGAAAAGGTAAATATATTACCTTCCGGGAGGACTTCTCCAACTCTCCTAGTCCCCCTTTTTTAAACTTTTTATTTTCACAACGCATCCCAAAGGTCTATTTTGCTGACGGATACCGCCCAGGCCCCCGCTTTTAAAGCTTCCTTAACCTCTTGTATGTCTTCAATTAATCCTCCGGCTATCAACGGATGGTGAATATTTTCGTGCATTCTCTTTATTATTTTAGGTATTACCCCTGGCAAAACTTCCACCGCATCAGGCTCTACCTGTCTTATGGTGCGGACTGCCGTATCGACGGCGAGGCTGTCAAGAAAAAATGCTCGCTGAATGGTAAAAATTCCCATGCTCTTTGCTGAAGAAATTAGATTGCTTCTAGTCGTAATTATACCGTCTGGTTTTATCTCTTCAGCCACGTACCTCAAACCAGCGGCATCCTTGCTTACGCCCTCCAGTAGATCTATGTGAAGAAAGACCCTTTTGCAAGCTTTTTTTATATGGGTAACAGGATATTTTATGTTAAGGATATCACCTGTAAGTATGAATACACAACGTATAGGCTTTTCCAATGCCAGATCAACGGCATCGATTTCCCTCACAGCTGCAATGATGGGGTATGCCTTCAAGTCGGCCAATATATCCTTCAAGGGAAACACCCCAATTTAATTTGAGTAATTTTCTAACTTTTTCTTTTTATTTTTATTACGCAAAACTTATGCCATTAGTTAATTCTGTAATTTAGAGATAATACTAGGTAAAAAATACCAACATTATGAAACTCAATAGATACTTTTTACCAAGTTACGTATAAAAACTATTAATAATTATCATAATTTTGGCACTATACTAACTATTTGCATGAATTTACCATTCTCAATGTTTCACTTTTTCCCCAAGCTTATGTTCTTTACCCGCTAAAAGTCGTTTTATATTATCTCTGTGCCTGTAAATAGCTATTACAGCCAAAATTAGGCCGTATAGTACGTATTTAATCTGATAACCAAAAATTAGAAGGAATACGGGAAAAAATCCACTGCCAAGAATTGAGCCCAGGGAAACGTACCTCTTAAGCATAATGGCAGCCACTCCTACCAGGGAAGAAAGCAAGGCCGCCTTAGGAGCCAAGGCAAATGCAACACCCATGCTGGTAGCTATGCCCTTACCACCCTTAAAATTGAGGAACAAGGACCAATCATGGCCTATTACGACGAAAAGTCCACAAAAAAGCCCTAAAGTGTCGCCACCAATTAATTTCGCAATTATGGCCACAATAAAGCCTTTTAAGAAATCGATCAAATACACAACTGCCGCAGCTTTTCCTCCCACTACCCTAAGGACATTGGTAGCACCCGGATTTCCGCTTCCATACTTCCTTATATCTATACCGTAAAATTTTTTACAAATGAGATGTGCCGAGGATATAGAGCCTATTAAGTAACTTATTATTCCCGCCAGTAAAAACTTTAAAATTTCCCCTCACCTCCTTCTTAATTTTATCATACTCCGTTGATCATTTTCATTCTACTACAAGAGCTGAAGCTGATTTTTTCTCTACCCTTCCTATTATTGCCGCCCCTTTTATTTCTCTGTTTTCAAGTTCTTTCATCAAGGAAGCAGCCGTTTGTTCCGGGCAGGATATCAAAAGGCCTCCGGAAGTCTGAGGATCGAAAAGAACATCGACAAGTTCTTCCTTCACATTTTTCGAAAGTTCAACCTTCCCCTCTAGGTACTTACGGTTGGCGTAAAGACCTGCAGGCAACAGCCCCATGGCTGCATATTCAAGTATCCCTGAAATGACCGGAACTTTTTCCGCCTTTATTTTTACGGTTACTTCAGACGCTGAAGCCATTTCATAGGCGTGGCCCAAAAGGCCGAAACCCGTGATGTCGGTAACGGCGCTCACTCCCGCGTTTACTGCAGCTTCGGAAGCTTCTCTGTTCAGCGTTTTCATAACTTCTATTGCTTCCTTTTCAGTCGTGCTGTCAATCAAACCAGCTTTGGCAGCTGTAGTAAAAACACCGGTCCCCAGAGGTTTCGTAAGTATCAATACGTCCCCCGGCTTTGCACCGGCGTTTGTAATCACCCTATCTGGATGTATTGCTCCTAACACCGAAAGTCCATATACCGGCTCGGGAGTTTTTATGGAATGGCCTCCCGCTATAATAGCTCCCGCTTCTATTACTTTATCCGCTCCACCTTTCAGCACCAAAGGCAACACATTTTCCACCAAATCCTCGGGGAAGCCAACTATATTCAACGCGAGCAAGGGTTTTCCGCCCATAGCATATATATCGCTGAGGGCGTTGCAGGCGGCTATTTGCCCGAATAGGTAAGGATCGTCAACAACGGGGGTAAAAAAGTCCACCGTATGAATAATGGCAAGCTCCGGGCTTAATTTATAAACCGCCGCATCATCTGAGGTATCAAGCCCCACCAACAGATTTTCGCTTTTTATTACTGGTAAATGCCGCAGCACCTGCGACAGCGCCGAAGGCGAAAGTTTGGAAGCTCAGCCGGAACTGCAGGTAAGTTCGGTAAGTCTTAGCCTATCCATGGGCGCTCACCTCCCCGAAAACTATAATGCCGGCAGCGTTTTAAGATGATTATAAACTAACTTAATGAAAACTTCAATCTAAATGCAATGTTTAAAAAGCCTTCCCAAAGTATTATAGAAAAATTCTATATATCTTTAAAAGTGTATTCGAATGTTTAATTAGATTTATTGCAATAATCTACTACAATTATAAGTGGAAAATTATACAATGAAGTGTTTTTGCGTGACAAACAAGAGGTTACTGATGGGTCCTGGATCGCTGAGAGCTCCTTTCTCATCTTTCCGGTAGCAGGTTTAATCGTTGGTGTTCTAACAAAGCGGTCGTGCCTTGCATGCAGAACGGGATAAGGGATGTGGAAATAATAAATTCAGGCGAATATCATTATTAGAATTTCGAGGTAGAAAATTATGATGGAAAATTATCCCTTTTTCATGATAACCTTCCCTTCGGTTCACCATGCCTTGAGGTTCGAGTCCAAGATGAAAGGTACCGGCATACCCTTCCAATTGATTCCGGTGCCGAGGGAGATAAGCTCCAGCTGCGGAGTAGCCGCAAAGGTTAAATTTTCGGACAGGAAGGCACTCCACGATATTATCTATAATTTGCAAATAGAATTCGACTCAATATACCTTTATAAACTACCCAAAGAAAAACCCTGCTTGGTTGAAAAGCGGGAGGAAAAATAAAAGGGCTACAAAATGTAGCCCTAGATTTTTTGATTAACTTTCTTTTCCAGTTGATCTATTCTTTTGTAAAGATTGATGAGCCGTTTTATAAGATTTTTCTCAGCAAGGGCAGTCATCAGCTGGTCCTGGGCATGTATCACGAGGAAATTAGGCGTGTTGCTCTGCTCTCCCTGGGTTAGCATATTCTGGTATTTATGACCTTCGTAAAATTCCTCATCTGCTTTTTCAAGATGGGCCTCAGCAGCTTCAAAATCACCTCTTTCAGCCGCATCCAATGCCTCATAGGCTTCAGCTCTTGCATTTCCTCCGTGCAAAACCAAGCGATAGATAATTTGCTCCAAATTCACGAAAGTCCCTCCTCTGTTTTAATCTTTGTTTGCTGCAGTTCTTTCAGTCTCTAAAAGTTGGGTTTCATACATTTTAAAGAAGGGATAATATATCACTGCAGCAATTGCCAAGTTAACTAACTGCAGGACGGCTCCTTGCCAATGCCCGCCTGTTGACAAAAATCCTCCGAAAAGTACAGGAACAGTAAACGGAAGCTGGATTAAAGGCCGTGGAACTATATTTAAAGCAAAGGCAATGTAGTTTATTGTTACAACTACAGCCGGAGCCAGTATAAATGGTATCATCAATATGGGATTTAAAACAATTGGTGCTCCAAATATCACAGGCTCGTTTATATTAAATATTGCAGGTATCAACGCGGCCTTTCCAATTGTCCTCAATTGAGTAGAAGCGGAAAGCAAAAACATTATAACGAGCGGCCAGGTTGTACCGGAACCGCCAAGATGGGTAAACATATGGAAAAACGGTTCGGTGACGATTCCCGGCAGCGTCAAACCTTTCGCAGCCGCTTCTGCGTTTAAGGCAAGCTGAGTCATCCAAAAAGGATAAGCGATGGATGAAACTACATTCATGCCATGTATACCTAATGACCACAGCAGCATCATCAGTATTATTTCTGCAAGAGCTGCAGGATATGTATTTGACGCTGCTACAAGGGGTTTAAACAAGTCAAGCACCAGTTGGGGAAGTGTTGTATTGAATTTCGACCATACTATCCACTCGGTAATCCATGCCAACAAAACCATTACAAACATTGGTACAAGTGCCAAAAAGCTTCTTACAACATAGGGCGGTACGCCTTCAGGCATCCTTATGACCAAACCTTTTTCGTTGAAAAACTTCACAATTTTGGCTGAAATAATACCTATAATTATAGCTACGAACAATCCCTGCCCGCCAAGATAATTTAACACATCTCCAAAAGTAACTTTTGTTATATCAGTCACTGGAAAGCTGGTTATTATAAAGGCAAGCAACGAGATTATGCCAGTCATCGTTTCGTCGAGGTCCCATCTTGCCGCAAGGCTGTAAGCAGTACCATAAGCCACCATTATCGCCATAATACCAAAGGTGAGCTGAAAAGGTACTAAAATTTGTGCTGCGATAGGTTTTATTGCGTCAGCCCAAGCTCTTATTAGCCAGAAATTGAGTCCTTCTGGGGGATTTGCGATAATTAAGAATATTGCACCGGTCAGTATTACAGGCAGTGCAAAACTTGAAAAAGCATCTCTGATAGACTGTAAATATACGTTTTGGGCAAATCTTGCCAGAACTGGCATGAGCGAAGTTTCCATCCACTTCATAAACACATTATTGGAAACCCTTTCGCTCATAAAGCCCCCTCCCTTAAGCCCCTTGTTCATTTTTTTTGACAAGTTCCATTATTTGGTTGAGGATTTTTTTACCATCCATCAGAGCAAAGGCCTGCATATCAACAATATCCACAGGGATATTGTATTTTGAAGCTATCGATTCGACTTCTTTTTTAAGATGCCTTACCTGGGGTTCCAGTAAGACCACATCATAAGCTTCAGCCTTTTTTTTAAATTCTCCTGTTCCACCGGCGTCTACTACGACGTCAAGACCCTGTTTTTTAGCTTCATCCGTAACTTTCTTTGCGAGGGCGCTTGATGTTGCCCCCCAGCTGCACAATATTAACCCGCGTATTGCCATGTATTATATATCACCTCCTTCAATTTATATTTTTTTGTTTTTTTAAGTTGCAGTCGTACAATTGTATCATCCTTATCGCATATCTCTGTATAGCTACTATAAGAAAGATAAAAATACTGCCGCAAATTAGGATTTTGACACCGTCGAAAAAATTTTGTTTAAACATATAATAAACACCGGTAAACCCCCACACGATAGATAAAAGAATAAAAAATATTTTTCTTTGACTTGCCGATATGCTAAACACATTATCACCCTGTCAAATCGTTCTTTTTATTTCCTCATAATATTTTTTCAACAGCACTTCCTTCACTTTTTGTTTTGCTGCTTCTTCCGAAGGTGCGCTATTTAATGATTCCACAAACATGTCATTTTC
Source organism: Thermosediminibacteraceae bacterium (assembly GCA_021890755.1). Lineage (GTDB taxonomy): Bacteria > Bacillota > Thermosediminibacteria > Thermosediminibacterales > Thermosediminibacteraceae > JAKKUQ01. The sequence continues at coordinate 27,665 of JAKKUQ010000009.1, forward strand.
AATAAAAGAAGCGCTTAAAGCTCCCAGTACCTCGATGCTCTCGGTGTCATCCTGAGGAGCCAGCATCAAAAAAGCAGTTTTTATCTTTTCATACCCTTCAGCAAGGTTCTTCATTTTAACTTCGCCAATGACTCTTCCGATAACCAGTAGGGGAAATTTTATATTGTTTGCTGTGCAGTGATAAATTACAAACCCTTTATTCGGTAAAACTATCCTGCCAAGGCTCTCCCGATTTAAAAGCCTCTTTTTCACTTTTACTATTTGATTTTTATTTATAAGTTTTCGGTTCTGTAAGGCTCCAAGTAATTCGTCTATAATTTTTTCAGAATTATTGCCCTCCACAGAGGTAAAAACCACGGCGTCGCAAAGCTGCAAAATTCTTTTTCCGAAGTAAGCAAGGTGTAACGCTTTTTGTTCACAATTTCTCTCCTCAGTTTCTTTTGCCTCATATTCAATAATAAAGTCAGTATTCAGGGCCTTCTTTAGATTTTCGACGTCTTCTTTTAACAGCAAGGGATTTACGACCACCACTTTTTTATCTTCAATGTCTAAAGGGATTGTGGATACTATAAGGTCTATATCCTCTCTATTTTTTATGCCCTTTAACTTTACACTTGAAATAACGTCAACGATATTTAACTGTGGGAATATTTTGAGTTTTGAGATGAGCATTCTTGAAGTACCTATTCCACTCGCACATACTACCACTATGTTGTATTTTTGGGCATCATTTTTCATCCTTTCCAAAGCAGCACCGAAGTGCATTGCCACATACCCTACTTCATCTTCGGGAATTTCAAGACCCAATTTTTCTCTTAAAACATCGCAAATATTATCGGCTTTTTCAAAAAGCGAAGGATACCTTGATTTTATATCGTTAATGAGAGGATTCCTGATATCCAATCCCATTTTAAGCCTGTATATTGCAGGAACCAGATGAGTTTTTAAACCTTCTTCCAGAAGTTTATCGTTCGAAAAATCAATTCCAAAAATTTCTTCTGCTTTTTGAATCATATCTTCTGCAATACCCTCTACCTCTTCACAATTATACCCTTTAGCGTTTGCGCGATATTTCGCACCCATAAGGTGAACTGTCACGTAACCTATCTCATCTTCAGGTATTATCAGGCCCAGCTCTTCTTCTAAATACTCGACCAATTTTCTTGCGAGGTTATACTCTTCTGTTTTTTTCAATTCCCTTAAATTTTCTTCCCCCATTTCGATCGATTCGCCATTTTTTAACCTTTTTATCGCCAAAGCAAGGTGGACAATTAGTCCCACATATGAACTTTCGACTATATCGTGATCTATTTCTTTTTCAAGCCTCAAAATGGCTTTTTCTATTTTGGTCACTGTATCGTAGTCAATTAAGTTTAACAGCATGAAATCGAAATGTCTGTCTATTTTATCTTTTCTAAAATGCCCCGTTCTCAAGAAATCCACCAAATCGGAAGTATCATAGTTCTCATATAAAAAGGTAGTTATAGCCTTTCTAAATGAATTTTCACTTCCTGAAACAAATACTCCAAAACCCGGTTTTGCAATTAAAGTAAGTCCGTGTTTATTGAGCCACTTTTCCAACTCTTTCAAATCATAACTTATAGTAGGCGGAGTTACGTTAAATTTACGGCTAAAATATTCCAGTTTTACAGGTTCTTTAATTTGCAACAATTCAGATAATATGAGTTTTCTTCTCTCCTTTGAATCGATACTTGGTTTATAACCTGTAATGTCGAGCTTTAATTTTTCAATATCCGTTATATTTCCTTCAATAGTAAGGTTTTTCGCTTTATTTTTGATCTTTAAATTATAATCCACCAAAAATCCATTTATGGCGGCAATTTCCCTGTAAGCCGTCCTCCTGCTTATATTAAAATTCCTGCAGATATCTTCAATTTCCAAGTTCGGACTTGTTAGTATAGATTTCAAAATATTAATCTGCCGCCAATTTAACTTAACCATTCTTCCATTGTCCTTCTGGGTCATTTTCTTAATAATTACTCACCTATCCTCACTTTTATTATATATGCAAAACTCCATTAATCAATGAAAAGATGTAAATGCACTGGCATAAACCATCTTGTCATATTCTTAATATTACCCTCCTTTTATAATTAAGGTAAATATAAAAGGCAGTGGCTTTACTCACTGCCTTTTTACTCACCAAGTTTCCTTGCAAAAATCAAGTAGCCGGTATGGCCTATCATCAAGTCTTCGGGCCTTAGCCTTTCCGGAACCAGCTTGTACTTTCGCATCATTATTTCCACTACTTCGGAGATGTAAAATCCGTTTTTTTCTAAAGAGGTCATGGTCTCTGCGACCTGATTTGTGGTCGGCACTAAAATTCCAAGGTGACCGGCAGGTTTCAGTGCTTTTCTTACCTCAGCCAACACCTCCCACGGCTCTCTCACGTCCAGGAAAAAGGCATCCAGGTCCCTTTCCTCAATTCCTTCGTTGATGGATTTATGGTGCATTACCACATTATTAAACTCAGAAAAACCCCTTATATTCTTCTCGGCGAGTTTATAAAATTCTTCCCTCTGCTCGTAGGTATAGACACGACCTTCAGGTCCCACAGCGCGGGAAAGACACACCGTAAACGCGCCAGAGCCGGTTCCGGCTTCTCCTACGCGCTTTCCCGGTGAAACATCCAAGCGCATGAGTATATAAGCCCCTTCTTTGGGATAAACTATCTGAGTTCGACGCTTAAGATAATACATCACATAATCGAACATGTCGCAGTTTAACACGTAGTAATCTACACCGTTTACAGCGAAGCTATTCCCCGGTTTAATTTCCGCAAGCTGTGTGGAATCTATCTGCCCATTAGGAAGCCCTATTTTGTTGGGCGAAGCGATGTCTACCACTTTTTTAAATCCATCAGGCCCTATTATGACCCTTTTGGTTTCAAATCCTGACCGCACTATAAGCCCCCTTTCTAACTCAAATACTCCATACTAGCGGATCACCTTGCACCTATTTTGCTCAAGGCCCAAGTCTTTTCAATCAATTGTGCCCTTTCATAGTCTTCCCTAGTATTTATGTTAAAGAATTCACGGTAAAATTTTTCTTGTTCGATATCTACGTACCGGGTCTTGACCATATAAAGCAGGTCTCTAACCCGTTTAGAATGTCCCTTTTTAATTAGCAGCTCAATGGAATCAATACAATTTTTGGTATAAACCGCGTGGAGCGGCTCGATGAGCTGGTGGCATCTAGGACATACAGCATCAAAGCCGTGGGAAGAATCCAAAAGGACATTTATTAGTTCTGCACTCAAAAAGGGCATATCGCAAGCCACAAAAAATCCCGCTCGATTTCTTATTTTTTTAAGGCCAGTATAAATCCCTCCCAGCGGCCCCAATCCCTTTACCTCATCTTGAAATATAAGGCAGCGGTCTTTGAGAAAATCAAGCTGTCGAGGTCTGTTGGATATGACTAGGATCTCGTCAAAAAGGGGCCCCAGCACATTGATAATTCTTTCCAGTATGGTAATCCCACCAACTTTTAACAGACCTTTGTTCTGCACACCTATGCGCGAAGACTCCCCTCCGTTTAATATGACCGCCGAAAACTCTCCCATGAACACCTTCCCTTCTCCGAAGCCTATAATTATATTATAGCAAATAATTTGGAATTCGATGTTGAAGTATTGTCTTTTATTCTTAATTCGTGTAACTTTAATAATGATAAATTATTGCTATTTGGAGGTTTGAAATGATCAACGAAATTGCAGAAAAGATAAGTAATTTAAGAAAACAAAAAGGTCTGACTTTAAAACAATTAAGTGAAATGACGGGCCTTTCAATTAGCTTCTTATCTCAGGTTGAAAACGGGTATTCGTCGCTCGCTATAACGTCTCTCAAGAAAATAGCTGACGCATTAAATGTGCCGATAACTGAATTTTTCAGCTCTCCCCATAACCACAGCTACCATATTAAGCAAAGTGAACAAAAAGTATTCAGAATAGAGGGGAATTCAGCAGAATATGTACTTCTGAGCGGAGATTTCCCTCAAAGAGCGCTGGAAGCAATGATTGTGTACATTCAACCGGAAGAAGGGCTAGGGAGCAAATTCAGCCACCCCGGAGAAGAATTTGTGTATGTACTTGAAGGTGCCATAATCGTCGATATAGACGGTAAAGAATATTTGGTTAAGGCAGGAGAGTCGATACACTATCCTTCGACAATATCTCATTCGTGGTATAATCCACTAAAGCAGAAGGCAAAATTGCTGACCGTGCTAACCCCTATTATTTTTTGATCTAAATACAAAAACCCACATAAGCGCAAGTCACTTATGTGGGTTTCAAAAGTTATTCGATAACGGTTAGATTTTTATCGTACCCGGTTAATACTTCGCATCCGTCTTCAGTCACAACCACTAGGTCTTCTATTCTTACACCCACGCTACCCGGAATATATATGCCCGGTTCTATTGAAAATATCATACCTGGTTGGACCCTTTCGGTATTTGCAGCCGAGACATCTCCGAACTCATGAACTTCTATTCCTATAGAGTGTCCCGTTCTGTGAGTAAAGTATTTGCCGTAACCGGCATTTTCAATATATTTTCTTGCAGCAGCGTCAATATCGCAGAATCTTACGCCCGGCTTTACTGCATCTATAGCCCTTTTGTTAGCTTCCAGAACTATATTGTATATTTTGGCTGCCTCATCGGAAACCTTCTTATAAAATACAGTCCTCGTTATGTCGGAGCAGTAGGAATCTTTTATGCACCCGATATCTATGATAACGCAGTCCCCTTCCTTTACTGTAAAGTTTCCGGGTGAATGGTGGGGGTCTGCCGCGTTAGCACCATAGGCGATGATGGGATCGAAGGAACAGCCCTCAGCGCCGAGCTCTTCGTAAATTTCCATGACAATCTTGCTCATCTTCTTTTCCGTATATTTTTGCGGTATCAGTTCGATTATTTTTCCTACAGCAATATCGTTGATTTTCGAGGATTGGCGCATCAGCTCGATTTCAGTAGCGTCCTTTCGCATTCTTACTCTGTCGATAATATTTGAACCGATAACGAACTTACAATTACTCTTTAATTCCATGAGCCTTAAGAGAAAACGAGCAGGCCAGTTCTTATCAACGCCCAAAGGTTTCCCCGCTTCAACATGCTTTGCCAAAAGTTCCACAGAATCCTGGGTATCATTGTAAATTATCTTTTCAACACCTAAGTCTTCGTATAGGGGAAACAGCTCATTGATAAACAGTTTGCGGTCACCATTTATATTTAGGTAAAGCACCAGCATCCTCTCGCCGGGATGGATCCACTTACCCGTAAGATAGAATATTGAGGCAGGGTCAGATATTATAAGCTGCGGAATGTCTTGCTTTTCCATCTCTTTTAAGACATTATTAAGCCGCTCTTTATTCACGGGAATTCCTCCTTTTAAACTTTTTTTCTCTCATAATTGTTCCATATCAGCAATCCTGTAAGAATTACGACAAGCCCTCCACCTATCATCTCAACTTCATATATAATGTTTTCCATGAAGGTATCCATAACGGGTGCTGCCGAAAGAACCATACCGATTATTGTAATAGCAAGCACCATATTGGCAATCGCTATAGCTTTTCCACTGTCCGTCGTCATTTCATAAGGCCTATTCTCATCGGGTCTTTCCTTTCTCAGTTTAATATAAGAGGCAAATAACAACACATATGGGAAAAGCTGTGTCAGAGCGGTCATAGTTACAAGTACGTTGTATATGGCATCGACTGAAGGTAGAAGGTTCGTTCCAAGGAGTATAGCAGTTACCAGGATTGCCTGGAATATTACGGCATTAGCAGGAATATTGTGAGCGTTTAATTTGGTAAAGGACTCCGGAAACACTCCCTTTGGAACGCTCCCGAAGAGCATCTTAATGGGAGAAGCTATATAAAGGATTATTGCACCGAGTATTGAAAAGGATATGGCAACTGCAATAACCTGTATGAACCAAGGCCCGATACCGAGATCCGAAGCGACTGTTGCAAGTGCTTCTAGCACACCCCTTGAAGCTGTTATCTCGCTTGTTGGCAGAATTGACGTAATGGCTATTGAGCCCAGAACATACAATCCTCCTACAATCATTGCCGCAAGCATAATCGCCCTGGGGAACGTATTCTTTGCATCCTCAACTTCTGTAATGAAGTTGGCAGTAGTTTCGGCCCCGCTAAGGGCGAACATAATAGACGAGATTGCTACAAGAGAGTCCATATTTAACTTTGGCATAAGTGTTGATACTGTATATGTGGAAGCCGGAGGGTTTTTGAATATTACAACAGAAATAAATGCCATCACAATAAGCAGCACGGAGGGTATTGTAGAACCCAAGGCTCCGATATTGGTAAATATTTTGCCGAAGCTCATGCCCTTTATACTGATAAGGGATAATATCCAGAAGGTCACAAGAGAGAGTATTAATACGAACATCTTATCACTTGCAAGTTCGGGTTTGCCCAGGGCAAAAGAAACGTTAATCGTAAAAAAGGTTAAAAATGAAGAATACCAGAATATCTTAGCCGTCCAGTTAAGCCATGATACCATGAATCCCCACTTTTCACCGTAAGCTTCTTTGACCCACTCGTAAAGTCCACCGTCTCTCGGATATGTAGCCGCTAGTTCTGCACAGATGAGGGCGCTAGGTACAAAGAAAATGAACGAAAATAAAACCCATACAGGTATAGCCCCTAGCCCCAAACCGAAACTGTCCGCAGTAGATTTTGCTATCCATCTTATTCCGTACAATGCTGAAACATTCATGAAGACCAAGTCCCATAAACCGATTTTGTTTTTCATACTATCATCCTCCCTGTTGTCCTTCCTGTTTAATTAAATCCAACTTTGTTATAAAAATTCGGCCTCGGTGGATCATTATCACCTCCTTGATCTTGCTTATTGTTTTTTATTATATCATGGAAAAATTTTTAGTTCAACAAAAATATTTTTGTATATCTGTAAATTTTACTGTATTATTAAAATCAAAAAACATCCACGGCCTGCAAATTTGCAAAACTTTGGCAATAAAAAATGGGGAGGCGCTCCTCCCCATAGATTGTTTTACCTCTAACCCTTTATCCGGTTGGTCAGCGTAAGGGTAAGGACTACTTTTTCTCCCTCGCGCACTCCCTCTTCGTAGAGGGCCCGCACCGCTTTCCACACTTCCTCTTCATCACCCCTGATTAAAGTGCTTAAAGGCGTAACCTCCACCTCCACATTGAAACTTTTAAGGCAGTCCAGTGCTCTAAGGACGATCCTTTCGTAATCCTCCCTTCCCAAAGGGAATAGGGAAACCTGGCACGTAATCATAACTTGCCCCCTAATTTCGAATAATCACTTCACCGAAATGGGCCTGAAGATTTTCTTTCGCCTTTTCTAAAAACAAAAGATCACAAGGTTTTTCCCCACAAAACTCAACGTCCAGCACACCTTCGGAGAACCGATATCCCTGCAGCACGTACCTTTTAGCTCCTGAAAGCCACCGTCCGATAGCTTCTAAATCTTCTATCGAAAGTATTTTTTCATGTACCGTGGTCCTGAACTCGTAGTCGACCGAAGAGTTTTTTATAAGTTCCACACTTTTTATAACGCCTGCCACGTGTTCTTCACTGGAGGTAAAAAGGCTGTAATCTTTTTGCGGAGCCTTTATATCTACCGCAATATAATCAACTAAACCCCCATCTAAAAGCTCCTTCAAAACATCAGGTCGGGAGCCGTTGGTATCGAGCTTAACCTTCAGTCCCTTTTCTTTTAATCTTGCTATAAAATCCCTAAGGTCGCTCCACAAAGTGGGCTCGCCGCCGGTTATACATACGCCGTCAATGAGGCTTTTTCTTCTTTCAAGGTATTCGAAGAGGACGCTTTCCGGAACGTTACCCTTAGGGCTTTGAGTAACCAGCGGCCCGTTATGACAGTACGGACAGCGGAAGTTACACCCCGGGAGAAAAACAGTACACGCCACAGTTCCCGGGTAATCAGCAAGAGATACCGGCATAAAATCATATATTAACGGCATAGATCCTGAATTCCTTTCTGTCTGCAAACTCCGCTTTCTTGCCGTTGTTCCAGCACTGTACCGGCCTGTAATAACCCACTATTCTGCTGTACACCTCGCATTCCTTCCCGCAGGAGGGACATTCAAAATGCTCGCCGGCGATGTAGCCGTGGTCTTCGCACACCGAAAATGTAGGAGTCAGGGTATAGTAAGGTATCCTGTAATTTTCGGCTATTTTCCTAACCAAGGCTTTGCAGGTTGATTTATCAATCTTTTCTCCCAAAAATATATGGAAAACTGTACCGCCGGTGTATTTGCACTGAAGTTCCTCCTGATGGTCCAAAGCAGCAAAAACATCGTCTGTAAAATCCACAGGAAGTTGGGTAGAATTGGTGTAATAGGGCTCGTCCTTGCCGCAAGTTATGATTTTATCTCCAAAAAGCTCCCGGTCTTTTTTAGCCAGCCTGTAAGAGGCACCCTCTGCCGGAGTCGCCTCCAGGTTGTAAAGTTCTCCGGTTTCCTCTTGATACTGGGTAAGTTTTTCCCTCATAAAATCGAGAACTTTTAGGGCAAAACTCCTGCCCTCCGGGTCTTCAATACCGCATCCCATGAAGTTTTCCAATGCTTCGTTCATCCCCACAAGACCGATGGTATTAAAGTGGTTCTGCCAGTAAGCGCCGAACCTTTCGTAGACATCCCTGAGATAAAACCTGGCGTACGGGTACAGCCCTTCATGAGTCATGCGCTCCAGCACCTTGCGCTTAATCTCCAGGCTTGTTTTTGCAATGTCCATCAGCCTAGAAAGCCTTTCAAAAAACTCGTCTTCGGTTTTGGAAAGGAAACCTATTCGTGGCATGTTAATTGTCACGACACCTATAGAGCCGGTAAGGGGGTTTGCTCCAAAAAGTCCTCCGCCCCGTTTTTTAAGTTCCCGGTTGTCCAGACGAAGACGGCAGCACATGCTCCTTACATCTTCGGGCTTCATATCGCTGTTTATAAAGTTTGAAAAGTACGGCAAGCCGTATTTAGCCGTCATCTCCATTATTTTATCCACTACGGGACTATCCCAGTCAAATTCCTTCGTTATGTTGTACGTAGGTATGGGGAAGGTGAAAATCCGGCCGTTGGCGTCTCCCTCCATCATTACTTCTGCAAAGGCCATGTTCAGCATGTCCATTTCTCTTTGAAATTCCCCGTAAGTCCTATCCATGAGCTCCCCGCCGATGATAACAGGCTCTTTTGCTATTATCTCCGGCGCGACCAGGTCCAAGGTAATGTTGACGAATGGGGTCTGAAAACCCACCCTAGTCGGCACGTTTAGGTTAAATATGAATTCCTGCATCGCCTGTTTTACTTCCCTGTAACTTAATCCATCGTAATATATAAAGGGAGCAAGGTAAGTGTCGAAATTGCTGAGAGCCTGAGCTCCCGCAGCTTCCCCCTGAAGGGTGTAAAAGAAATTCACTATCTGTCCCAGAGCCGACCTGAAATGTCTTGGCGGTTTACTGGCCACCTTGCCCTTTACCCCGGTAAACCCGGAAAGCAAAAGATCCCTCAGGTCCCAACCGCAGCAATAAACCGACAAAAGCCCCAGGTCGTGAATGTGGAAATCTCCGCTGATGTGGGCTTCCCGTACCTCTTCAGGATAGATTTTGCTAAGCCAGTATTTGGAAATTACCGCACTGGATATGTGGTTGTTAAGTCCCTGCAGCGAAAATCCCATATTGCTGTTTTCGTTTATTCTCCAGTCATTCCTGCCTATGTAATTGTCTACAGTTTCTTCTATGTCCAAAAACACCTTACGGAACTCCCTGATGTCCTGATGCTGTTTGCGGTAAAGTATGTAGGCCTTTGCCGTTTTGGCGTGGCCGTTCTCTATAAGCACCTTTTCTACGATATCCTGCACGTTCTCCACGGTTGGCAAGGAATCCCTGTACTTTTCTTCCAGGATTTTCACAACTTCATCGGTCAGACGCTTCGCAATAGTCCTGTCGCTTCCTCCCACAGCCTTAGCTGCTTTAAAGATGGCATTTTCTATTTTGCTCCTGTCAAATTCCTGAATCGTCCCATCCCTCTTAATAATGTGTGTCAACATTCTGAAAACCCCCCAATTTCCAGTAAAATTGCGTTGGATTTCTTAGCATCAAATACATTTTATCTTGAACAATTGGACAAACCAATGCGAATAATTGACTATTAATTCAGGAAATTAATCCTAACTTGCAAAAAAAATCCGGCCTTTTGCCGGTTGATAACTCCTTAAGGTATCTTTTTTATCTCGGTCATTACCCTCTGGCCGTGCTCATTTATGTAGTACGTAAATTCGATCCAGCCTTTTTCTTCTAAATTCAAATTGTCAAAGTTTTCTTGTATCTGAGGCGCTAACCTGTAAGCTACGTAATTATCTCCTTCCTTTACTTCGATTGAATTGTTGTCGATCCGCCCGAGGTAAATCGCCTTGCCCTTTAATTGTTCATTAGTAACAGGAGTATCAGGATTCTCAGGAGTCTCACTCACTTCATTTCCTTTTTCCCCATCATTAGGTGTCTCCTCAGAACCTTCAGGTTTTTCGGTAACAATTTCAGCATTGTTGCCATTTGCTGCCTGTCTCTGATCATTTTCCCTGCCTTCTAGAAAAACAAAGACTAGCCCAAGGACTATGAGGACAACTAAAAGGGTTCTTGCCAATTTCATAAACATCCCCCCAATTTCTATGATTTCATTATATCCCATATTTCGCTCAAAAACAAGGTTTGTAAAAATATCGTAATCCGCAAAATCGGACAAAGAATTTTATTAGGAAGACAAATCTGATATAATTTATTCAGCGCAAACCAGAGGTGATAATAGGATGAATGCCGAAGAGAGAAGGACGAAAATTGTGGATATACTTAAATCAGAGAAAAAACCTATATCCGGCAGTGAGCTCGCCAAAATATTTAACGTCACACGACAGATCATCGTACAGGACATAGCCATTCTCCGGGCCTCCGGAATAGATATTATGGCGACCTCCCAGGGATATACGATTATGGAGCCTATGAGCCTCGTGACGAGAAAAGTAGCATGCCGGCACGGAAAAAATGAGACGAGGGAAGAGCTCATGACTTTCGTAGAATGCGGCTGCAGAGTAGTTGACGTGATAGTAGAACACCCCATATACGGCGAAATCCACGGCATGCTCATGCTAAACAGTTCCAAAGACGTAGAGGATTTTATTAAGAAAATGGCTGAGCACAACGCCTCACTTCTTTCCGAACTCACTCAGGGAATCCACCTTCACACCATTCAGGCGATAAATGAGGACTCTGTAAAAAAGGCTTGTGAAGCTCTTAAAAAAAAGGGGATATTGTTAGAATAAAAAAGCCCGCTCGCGGGTTTCTTTTTTTTTTTTTTTTTGCAACTTTCCTGTTAAAAATGTTTTGACATATATCTGTATATACAGTAGAATATACAGTAGAATATATACATATAGCCAAACCGAAAGGATGATTAACATGACCACCAAAAACCTATTATTAGGTGCACTCTTGACCGCCTTCGCTTTAGTAATTCCTATATCCTTCGGAGGATACCTTCGCATTTATATTCCACCTTTTTCCGCCACTTTAGCATCTCACGTTCCGGTAATGCTCGCTTTTTTAGTCAGCCCGCTGGCAGCAGTAATGGTGGGCCTGGGTTCCACCATCGGATTTCTCATCATGACTGGACCTGTCATAGCTGCGAGGGCTTTTATCCACGTAATTTTTGGCTACGTTGGATCAAAATTAATCCAAAGGGGCAGTACTTTCGAAAAAGCTCTTTTCTTAACTGCACCCTTGCATGCCCTTGGAGAATCCTTAATAGTCCTGCCCTTTGGCTTTACTTTTTACAACGCTTTGGTCCTGGTGGGTTTGGGAACACTCCTGCATCACCTCTTAGATAGTACCATAGCTATAATTTTGGTAAAATCCCCGCTTGCAGGAATGATCTTTAAAGTAAAAAATTGAGCCTGCACCTTGTCGATGCAGGCTTTTTTTACTGGCATAATTCATAGGTACCGAAAACTTGTATCTTCCCCTCCCTGACCATCCACCTCCCCTTTGCAATGACGCTTTTTACGTTCAATTTTTCATCCAGCACCACTAGGTCTGCATCATATCCTTCTTTTATCTTTCCCTTATTTTCCAATCGGTGTATGACAGCAGGATTTTTCGTTACCGTAGCAAGTGCCATATCAAGGGGTATGTCATACTTGAAAACCATGGCCTTTACGCTCTCAAGGAGGGAGGAGACCCTGCCTATACCCATGCCCACCAGCCTTTTGCAAGAATCGAAAATCGGTATGCTTCCGTTGCCATCGGAACTTATTGTAATGTTTTCAAGCGGCGCACCTGCTTTCAAAGCCTCATAAACAGCCTGCGCCGCAGTAACTGCATCTACCCCAGCTTTATCCTCACCGGCGGTATAATCGCAGTACCCCCCGCTTTTGGCAAATTCAATCGATTCCTCCATAAGCCTGCGGCACCGGTTTAAGTGGGTAGGTTGAAATTGAGAAAGGGGAACATCGGTTAAATTTGCCACACGGAAAAGTACCTTTAGCCCTCTTGGACCGTCTCCTACATGCAGGTGCACCTTGCCTCCTTTTTTGCCAATCATTGCTGCAACTCTTGCTTCGCCCGCAAGGCGGGCAAGTTTCGCGCAAGAGGCGTGGGAGGCCCGGTGGTCCGAAATAGCTACTTCCCCCACTCCCACCACCTTGTCTATAAAGATAAGATCAGTTTGGATGCTTCCGGTTAAAGTGGGCAGGGGAAACTGGTACGCTCCAGTAAATATATACGTGGAAATTCCCTCTATTTCCAGTGCTCTTGCCTTGCTGTAAAGCCTTGCCATGGAGCGGGTGATTCCATCAGTGCCAAGACATCCTATAACAGTGGTAATTCCATTTTTCGTAAGATCAGTTAGCATTATTTCGGGAGTTGCAGTTTCAGGCCCTCCTTCACCTCCACCTCCGGTTATGTGCACGTGTTGATCTATAAACCCCGGGCAAAGGTATGCTCCATCTAGCTCTACCTCTTCTATAGGAAACGGTCCATCAACTTTGCAGCTTTTGCCGACATATATTATTTTCCCGGATTCTATCAGGACATCGCAAATTCCCAAGTCCTCTGGCGCAAAAACTCGGGCATTTCTCAGGTGAATCACAGCTATCCCTCCAGCAGTAATCTTACAGTTTTTTCCACAATTTCTGGCACTACCTCAAAAGAATAAGGAATATTGACTCTCTCCGTGAACTTATGGGCGTCTTTACCGTAAGGACCTATGTTGACCACCGGCACATCCAACTTTCGTATGAATTCAAAAGGCAAAGAGTAAATTTCTCCCCACCCCGGCATATTGCTTACAAGGATCTCTATGGCTTTTTCTTCTGGAATAGAACAAAAACTTAAATCCGAAATGTAAGGGTAGAACTTTCTCACTTCAAACTTGTAGGGGAATCGAGCAGAAACTTCGGCAACCGCCGAATTTACAGCAGAAAGCAGCTTCTTTTCCTTTTCGTTTTCACCCCTCACGTATATGTGGGGGTAATACGGCGGAGCAAAAAACAGTATTACGGCAGGATTTTTGTTGGACCATAGTCTTACGAGTTCCCTTACTACCTGAAGGCTGTAGATTCTATCATCGAGTTTTTCTTTTAGGAGTTTCTTTTTAAATTCTTTCAAGTGTTCATCAATTTTTTCCCCCATTTCTGCTTTTACTGCATCGTAAAGCTCCTTGAAAGTCAGCACCTGAACTTTCCAAGGGGGCTCCCTATAAGGAATACCGGCAGCTTGGCAGTAGCGTGAATAATTGTCGTTCAGTTTTTTGAGCACGTTCTCGAAGGCCTTTTCGGCCTTGGCTTTAAGTTTTGCAAGCACTTCATCCGGCTTGCTGCAGTGAGTTGAATAATTGAAATAAAGGTAGGCTTCATTTACAGTCTGCACTGAGTATTCGGATTTTAAATCCCGCTGGCTGAGGCTTATGGGAGGCATTGAAGCCTCGTTTTCAACCACATCGCTAAGGTCGAAAGCAAGGTCCACTTCCCTCAAAATTTCTGAAGCCAAAAGGTTCGCATCGAGGCCCTCGAATGCCTGGCCTACGTGGGTCTCCTTTCCGTATATGTAAAAGCACGGAAGTATTTTCCCCACGGTGCCGACGTAGATGTACTTCTTGTCGTCGCCAGGAAACCGGGGTGCCATATAGTCGGTATCCACCGCCGCTACGTACTCCAGGCCGTGGATTTCTGCAAGGCGAACCAGATCCTCAACCGCAGAAAGCATTCCTCGGGAATTTCCCTCTTCATCCGGCACCGCAAGGAACACCACGTTACCCTCAAGCTCATCTATTTTCTCTGATAGGGCTTTCACCAAAGCCATATTGATTGCAACGCCGGTTTTCATATCGAAGATTCCCCTGCCGAACAACCATTCTCCACTTTCCATGTCTTTTACTGTGTCCTCGTCAAGTTCTTTCATCTTAAGGGCGCTTTTGAGTCTTTCCGGACAAGTGGCGTATTCTTTGATACTTCCGTAATCATCTACGCCCACAGTGTCAATGTGCCCCAAGAGAATTACGGTCTTTCTGGAACTTCCCTTTTCCCCTTTCAGCAGCGCTATTACGTTTTTTCTATTTAACTTATCACCTTTTAAATCTGAAAGCATTAGATAATCTGGATGATTTACGAAATAACCAAGGGTTTTGAAAAAATCGTAAATCATTTGGGCTATTTCTATTTCTCCCTTAGTGCCCACTATACTCTTTATTCTTGTTAGCTCCACTGCAAGTTTCAAAATCAGTTCTTTTTCAGGCATATAACCCCTCCGCCATTCAGTTTAAATCCAATTTCGACACTACATTTTCTTTTTCCTTTGCAAAAAAATTTTGCACGTTATGTCCAAATAGAAGGAATTTAAAATCGTCCATAGAAAACATATTATGGTGATGGAATATGGGAAAATGAGCAATGTAGAAACCCGCTTAAAGGAAATCATTTCTTTCAGCACCATAAAGCAGATTTTCGATGCCCTTGACGAGGGTATTATCATCGTTGATAGGGATTATAACATCATCTTTTACAACAAGACCCTAAGCCGCATCGAAGGCCTGGAATCAAATAACGTGATAGGCAAAAAGCTTCTTGACGTTTTTCCATCGCTTACTCCGGAGGAAAGCACTATTTACCAGGTAATAAAAAGCGGCAAGCCCATATTTAATCGCTATCAGTCATATTTAAACTACAAAGGCAAGGAAATTAGGACTATCAATTCCACTATTCCCATCATGGAAAACGGCAGGGTATTAGGGGCGCTAGAAATTTCCAGGGATGTATCAGAAGTTTACTCCCTTTCCCAGAAAGTGCTGGAACTCCAGCAGAAACTTATAGGCAAAAAGCCCCGGTCGGTAAACATCGGGTTGAGATACACTTTTGACAGTATAATTGGAAGCAGCCAAAAGATAAGGGAACTTGTAGGCCTTCTGAAAAAAGTCGCTGGTACCACATCCTCCGTGCTGATTTACGGTGAAACCGGAACCGGTAAGGAACTTTTCGCTCAAAGCATCCACTCCGCAAGTCCCCGCAAAAACAAACCCTTCATTGCTCAAAATTGTGCCGCTCTCCCTGAGACCTTGCTGGAATCCCTGCTTTTTGGCACCACAAAAGGTAGTTTCACCGGTGCCGAAGACAAACCCGGCCTTTTCGAACAGGCCGACGGGGGAACGCTGCTTCTTGATGAAATAAACTGCATGGGACTTTCCCTGCAGAGCAAGCTGCTCAGGGTACTCCAGGAAGGAGTCGTAAGGAGAATTGGAGCGACTTTCGACATCCCAGTAGATGTAAGGATAGTAGCTACCACCAACGAAAGACCCGAAGAACTTTTAAAAAGCGGGAGGTTAAGAAGCGATCTATTTTACCGGCTCAGCGTAATCTACGTGGAAATTCCGCCCCTTAGGGAACGGCTCGAAGACATAGAGGAATTGGTTGATTACTTCATAAAAAAGTACAATGAAAAATTCGGCAAGAACGTAAAAGGTGTAGAACGGCAGGTAATGAACCTCTTTAAGGAATATTCCTGGCCGGGCAACGTAAGGGAACTGGAACACGTAATCGAGGGTTTGATAAATTTCGTGGACGATGGTTACATTTCCGTTTCAGACCTTAAATATCTGAGCTTCGGAAGTTTTAAAAACTATATAGAAAAAAAGCCGGAATTGCCCTCGGACGTGAAATCCCAAGTTTACGAATACGAAAAGGATCTGATAGTTAATGCGTTAAAAAGCACCGGCGGAAACATAACCAAGGCTGCCCAAAAGCTGGGGATAAAAAGGCAATCGCTGCAATATCGCTTAAAAAAATACGGCATTGATAAAGAGCTTTATAGGTGAAAACAAAACTTTATTGAAAAGGGCCATCCCGTAAAGGAACAGCCCTTTTTCTTATCTTAATCTCTGAAGTACATCTTCTAACGTTGGCTCGCCTATTTCCTGGAGCTTATACCTTACCCTTACCGACGGCTTATTAATTTTCATAATTCGGCCCAAATCGATAGGAGTGCCAATTATGACCACATCGCACTCAGCCCTGTTGATGGTCTCCTCAAGCTCCCTTATCTGAGTTTCGCCATACCCCATTGCAGGCAAAATAACCGAAAGGTGAGTATATTTGGCGTAAGTATCCTTTATACTCCCTACGGCAAACGGCCTTGGGTCAACTATCTCGGAAGCGCCGAATTTCTTTGCAGCTACATACCCTGCACCATAAGTCATTTCCCCATGGGTAAGCGTTGGGCCATCCTCCACTACCAGCACCCTCTTGCCCTTAATGGCTGCCGGGTCTTCTACAAAAATGGGAGAGGCGGCCTCGATAACCTGAGCCTTGGGGTTCACTTCTTCGATGCTCCTGCGCACTGCATCTATGCCTTCAGGAGAAGCTGTTTCAATTTTGTTTATTACTACTACATCCGCCATCCTTAGGTTAGTTTCGCCCGGATGGTACTTCATTTCATGGCCTGGCCTGTGGGGATCTACCAGCACAATGTGAAGGTCGGTATTGTAAAAGGGAAAGTCGTTGTTTCCGCCGTCCCAAACTATTACATCCGCTTCTTTTTCCGCCTCTTTCAGAATCACGCCGTAGTCTACTCCAGCGTACACCACGATGCCCATATCGATATGGGGTTCATACTCTTCCCTTTCTTCGATAGTACATTTATGGATGTCCAAGTCTTCATAAGTCGCGAACCTCTGGCATATCTGCTGGCTTAAGTCACCATAAGGCATTGGGTGCCTTATTGCCACTACCTTTTTCCCCATATCCTTCAGTATCTGGCATACCCTTCTCGTGGTCTGGCTCTTTCCCACTCCTGTCCTTACGGCGCAAATCGATACAACAGGTTTTGTCGATTTGATCATGGTGCTTTTAGGTCCCATGAGCCTAAAATCCGCCCCGGCGGCAAGTACCCGGGAGGCTTTGTGCATCACATCTTCGTGGGATACATCGCTGTAAGCAAGAATTACCTGGTCAACTTCCATTTCCTTTATCAGCTCTTCCAGCTGGCTTTCGGGATAAATGGGGATACCGTCTGGGTAAAGCTTACCTGCTAGCACGGCCGGATACTTTCTTCCCTCTATATTCGGTATCTGGGTAGCCGTGAAAGCCACTACTTCATAAAGTTCGTTATCTCTGAAATAAGTATTGAATACGTGAAAGTCTCTGCCTGCAGCACCCATTATTATAGTCTTGATACGTTTCACCTTATACCCTCCCTTTATCTTGGGTTTCATACCGGACATAAGAGCAAAAATCGTACCATCCTGTGGTCACGTATTTAAGCCCGGTTCTCGCCTCAGTACCGCAAAAGTTTTTTGCCTGCGCTAATAATTTTTGCATTTTTGCTTTGGCCAGCACGTTAAGTATCTCCGGCTTGATTTCTAAGAACTTTTTACTGCTTGATCTCAGTTTTCAAGCCATAAATAATCTCCCGGCTCTCGCCGAGAGTTCACTATTGACATACTCATCACTATCAGCACCGAAAAGAACATTCCCACCTGCCAGACTGGACTAGGCGTGACCGCTGTCGGCATTGTTAAAGAAAAGAATCTTCGCATGGGCAGGACGGAACCGGGAGACAGGATTTACTGCCTCGGCATCCCAACTGTGGGAAATGAGGTTAGACTCAATACCCCCGATATAGCCGATGCCGGTGCCGTGAAGCGCTCTTGTCCTATCAAGGGGGGGGGATTAGGGGTGGGGCTTTCGGTGCAGTGGGAAGCTAGTCTACCTGTAAATACGGAAAAATCGACGGGGCCTGCTAATGTGTCGTTTTTACCGCTCCGAAAGCACCGGAAATAAAGGGCTCAAGCCCGTTTTCGTCTGGGGACCACTCTAATTACTTTTGCTGTATGCTGTTTTCAGCTTCCTTTATATTTTTTTCTGCTATCTGGTACTTCATCTTGATCAAGTTGGGATCCTTTGCTTCAATAGCTTCGGAAAGCTCCTTTAGCGAGAATTCCACTTTGCTTGCCATAGTGGCGTCCTTCAATTGCGATTTGGCCATTTCCCACTCCTGCAGGGCCTTGCTCATCGAAGCGGCGGCTTCTTGACTCTGATTGCCGAGAGCCCTATACGCTGCATCCCTTGTGTAATATAACGTTCTTTTGGCACCCATCGCCGGGCCGCCTTGAAACAGCCTTCCGAAAGCCACGGTTCTATCGTAAAGGTCATTAGCTGTCAGCAGGCCACCGTAAAGGTCCTGCCTTGTAAGCATTTGGGTCACTTCGTTCAGTTTGCTGTTAAAGGCCGTAATCATCTCCATTCCCGCCCCTTTTTTTAGGGCTTCTTCCCGGAATTCGTTCCAATGGGAATGGATGAGAAATACCATCCTCTCGTATTTAGACCAGTCGGGCTGCTTTTGGCTGCCTCCCTGTTGCTGTCTTCCATTCTGCTGCTCGACGTTCTGGCTCCCTTGCTTTTGCTTTCCTCCCTCTTGGCTACCACCTTTCTGCTCTCCCCGGCCCCCTTGACCTTCGGAACCCTCTTGAGTTCCTCCCGGCGGGGCCTGGAAGGCCAGGTAATCTTTTTCAAACTCTTTGATTAGCTTTTCCACATCTTTCTCCAGGTTCTTCAGCACGAACATCCCCTTTTTCTCCTGAGTTGAGCTTTTAGGAGAAGACCTGGCATCCCCTCTGGAGCACCCTCCTGCCGCAGTCAAGCAAAGAAGCAACAACGATAACATCAAAGTGTACGAAAAAAATACTCTTAAGGCTTTCGGGTGTTTCACCTGAACCACCTCACATCACCTTAAGAGTATTTTCCCCACACTCTACCCTTTTTATTTATTCCATTCTTACTATACGTACTTTTCAAGCTGCCTGTACAATTCTTCTGCGATTCCTATCCCATTATTCCTGGAAAGCTCTTCCGCTAAAGCATCGTCGTGCATGGACTGGACTATGTCGAAGGATAGGCTATTTCCAAAAAGTCCTCCTCTCGGAATTGTTTCTCGCATTTCTTTTAAAAGATACCTCAAGAAAATTGCCTCGAACTCGCGGCATACCTTTTTGAGCTCTGACTTTTGATTATTGAAATTACCAGACGAAATAGCAGGATTTAAAGATTCAACTTTCAAGGCTCAAAGCCTCCCTATCTCCTGATATTGTTGGCTTCACCCAGCATCTCGTCTGCCACTTGAATTGCTTTCGTATTTATTTCATATGCCCTCTGAGCCACTATCAAGTTGACCATCTCTTCCACAACCTGCACGTTGGACATTTCCAAAAAGCCCTGCAGTATATTGCCAAAGCCAGGTTCATCACGGTCTTGCTTCAGATGGTACTCTCCCGACGCCTCAGTTTGCTCAAATAGGTTGTTGCCCACTGCCAGCAGGCCCTCGGGGTTTAAGAACTTTGCAATAGCTATAGTCGCAATCTCCACGATATTGCCGGATTCGTCTTTGCCCGTTATTGTCCCATCGGCCGATATGCTGATATCGGTCAGGTCTACGGGTATCGATATGTAATCCTCGTCTTCATCGAGCACGTAATATCCTTCCGAAGTCACAAGATACCTTTCGTTGCCTTCCATAGACAGCTTAAAAGATCCGTCCCTGGTAAAAGCCCTACTCCCATCGGGCCTTTCAACCACAAAGAAACCTTCTCCGTCGATAGCAAGATCGAAGGTGTTTCCTGTCTGCTGGAGGTTACCAGTAGTGAAAACTCTGGTAGTCGAAGAAGGCCTTACGCCGTGTCCTACCTGCAGTCCCACCGGATTTCCCTGTCCGGGCTGGTGAACATCTGGCCTCATTAAAGTTTCATAAAGCAGGTCTTTAAACTCCACCCTGCTCTTTTTATAACCGGTAGTATTTACATTGGCCAAGTTATTCGCAATCACGTCAACATTGAGCTGCTGGGCAAGCATGCCCGAAGCCGCACTCCAGAGTGCTCGCATCATGACAAAATCCCTCCCTCGTTAATCTTGCTGCCTCTGTCGTTCGGCAGCGGAGGGCCCCTGCAATGCAGTCCGGCCCTAAATTATATTCTTGCGATTTCATTAACGGCCTTTGCCAGAGTCTCATCGTGGGCTCTTATTATCCTCTGGTTTGCTTCATACGCCCTAAAAGCCGATATGAGGTTTACCATTTCTGTCACGGCATTTACGTTGGACCTTTCAAGAGCCCCTTGAATTATCTTTGCACTGGCTGGAAATGGCGCACCATGAACTCTGTAAAGGTTATCACCGCGTTTTTCTAAAATAGAATCAGCAGTAAAAGCAGCAATCCTTAGCCTGTCCACTAATTGGCCATCAATTAAAACTTCTCCTTCAGTGTTTACGAGTATTTTGCTGCCGTCCCTCAAATTTATGGGTCCGTTTTCTCCCATAACGTAATAACCTTCTTTGGTGACAAGAAAGCCTTGGTCATTGAGCGTAAAACTGCCGTCTCTTGTATAAAGAAGCTCTCCTTCGGGTGTAAGAACTCCAAAAAACGATCTTTCACCTTCTCTTACTTCCTGTATCGCCAGATCCAGGGGGTTTGAGGTAATTTCTACTTTCCCTTGCGTGAAGTCTACGTAGATTTCATCTACTGTAACACCCGTTCCTAGCACTCCAATAAACGGAATGGGGTCGATTTTAAACCCGGTTCCTACTGTTACAGGATCATCAAAGCGATGGATATTTAGTTCCGGGAGAGCCCTGAAAACCACCCCATCTCTTTTGAACCCCGCGGTGTTTACATTGGCCAGGTTGTTTGAGATGACATCGGTTCTTGCCATTTCTGCCAGCATGCCAGCCGCCGACGTATAAAGCCCTCTGATCATCACTGTCACCTCCCCTTCATCTTCTGTAAAAGTTATTAGGCCTCAACATATCCAGACATTCCAGAGCTTTGCCAGCTCCCATAGCAACGCAGGAAATAGCATCTTCTGCCACGTATACGGGGATGTTGGTTCTATAGGAAATGAGCTTGTCCAAACCTCTCAGGAGCGAACCACCACCTGTCAGCACTATGCCTCGTTCGCTCAAGTCAGCGGCAAGTTCTGGAGGTGTTTGTTCCAGCACGCTGAATATGGCTTCGATTATCTTTTCTACAGGTTCCTGAAGCGCCTCACACATCTGCTTTGAAGTAACAGTTGCAGTCTGGGGCAGCCCGCTGATCAAGCTTCTGCCCCTGATTTCAAGAGATTCCGAAAAGCCGTCTTCTGGAAACACCGTAGCTATCGTAATTTTCACTTCCTCAGCTGTACGCTCTCCTATCGCTAGATTAAATTCTCTCCTTACGTATTTTATTATGGCTTCATCGAACATATCTCCCGCAACTTTCAACGACGTGCCGCACACGATCCCCCCTAAGGAAAGCACGGCAATGTCGGTGGTACCTCCCCCGATATCAACAACCATGTTGCCAACTGGTTTGGAAATATCAAGGCCTGCTCCTATGGCAGCTGCAACGGGTTCTTCTATCAGAAAAGTCTGCCTTGCTCCGGCAGCGGTTGACGCCTCTATAATGGCTCTTTTTTCAACTTCAGTGATCACCGCAGGTACGCATATCATTACCCTGGGCCTAAAAAGTTTCTTCTGAACTATCTGGTTGAGAAAATACTTGAGCATCAGCTCGGTTATAGTATAATTTGCTATTACCCCTCCCCGGAGAGGCCTTATGGCTACAATGTTGCCGGGAGTCCTGCCGATCATTTTCCAGGCCCTTTCACCTACAGCCAGCACTTTGCCTGTATCCTTGTCCAAAGCTACCACAGAAGGTTCTCGGAGGACAATACCTTTTCCCTTTACGTATATTAGTACAGACGCTGTTCCAAGATCTATCCCAATATCCATGAAAATTTTGTAACCTCCTGTCAATACATAAAAGATGATGGTGTATAAATTCTACATATAGATAAAAAATTCCTTCTTTTTTATTCTACTTTTTTAACATTTATTAGCAATTAAGGTATTTTCTCCGGGTAGCCCTTCCGCCTCTAATATGCCTTTCGGCTTTATTGAATTCAAGCACTTCTTTTACCAATTTTGCCTTTTCCGGGTTTATTTCTGGAAGCCTTTCCGTCATATCTTTATGCACTGTGCTTTTGCTCACACCAAATATTTTAGCGGCCTGCCTTACGGTGGCCTTAGTTTCAATTATGTAAGATGCAATTGCCAGAACCCTTTCTCTCATGTAATCTCTCACGTCTATTCCCCCTTCGCCTGTTTTTTAGTAAATATATATGTCGCATCTTGCTTTGTTAGAAGAAAAAAAAATAAAAGCGTGGCTTTTAAAAAGAAAGCCACGCTCTTTAAAAATAAGGGGGGCAGTTTAAAGATTGGGGAGAAAGTTTTTGGGATCGACACTTTCATTGCCTTTTAAAACCTCAAAGTGAAGGTGGGGAGGATCTTCTATCTCAAAGGGAGCAGTTTTCCCAACACCCCCTATTACATCGCCTTTTTTAACATGCTTTCCTTTATGCACAAGGTTATCGGACATTAAATTGCCGTATAATGTCTTAAGTCCGTTACCGTGGTCTATCACTACAACCACACCCAGCTTTGGATCGGAACTTCTTACCTCCACTACTGTCCCCGCCATGGCTGCTTTTACGGGGGTGCCAACCTCCGCGGCAATATCTACACCTTTATGAGCACACCATTGCTCCAGGGTCTTTGAGTACACCAGTGTATCTTTTGAATGGTCGGTTATAATTTTTCCCGCGACAGGCATTATCATTGTCTTCGGGTTTTCGGCAAAGGCTTCTATTACGCTTGCTTCTTCTTTTTTGTTAAGGTCTTCCTCAGCAGTATCCGTCCGGGTAAGTTCACTAGTGCTAGAACCGGCTTTCTCTTCTTCATTTTCTACTTTTTGTTCCGTCACCGGCTGGCGTTCGACAATATTTTCCTCTTTTTCGGGTTCTGGTATTCTTTCTTCATTTAGGTTAATCTCCCACTCTCTGGGTGAAGCGTAATCCTCTGGTTGCTGGGGATTAGTGTTATACCTTATGTACCAGAACGCTGCATTAACTGTGAAAAGTGCCGCCAAAAAACCTAAAAGTAAAAGCTTTTTGAAAGAGATTTTTTTTCTCAAGTTCTGCATAATGGAGGAAAACCATCGGATGGCCCGACTAATGCGGAGCATCTGCATCACCTCGTTTAATATTATGACCATAATTTTCCTCCATTATGCATTCCTGAAATTTTTATTTTAATTGTTCTATTTTCTTAACTTCCACTCCGGTATAGTAATGCTTTAGTATATCGATGTAGTTTGCGCCCTTTTCAGCCATTGCATTTGCCCCGTACTGGCTGAGACCCACACCGTGGCCGTAGCCTATAGTAGTAAATCTTATTTTATCGCCATTTCGGTCCCACTTGAAATTCGTTGAGTTGAGCTGAAATAACTCCCTAATCTCCGTGCCTTTTACCACCTTGTTCCCAATCCGCATTTTTTTAATCCTGCCGCTTTCGCTCCTTTCGACGACCTCCCAATGGCGCTCGGGATTTTTGTAATCTATTATTATGTCAGGCCACTTTTGCCTTATTTTTGAAACAACTTCGCTTACTGATAGTTCCTTAACCTCTAAAAATTTAGGCGAAGATTCCTCTCCCGGACTTGTTACGCTTCGCAGGTAAGGAACGAAATTGCCCCAAACATCTTCCGAATTTTCTGTTTTCCCACCGCTGGTAGAGTGAAAAAGAGGATCTATTGGCTTTCCCTGGTAAAGGATTATCATCCCTTCAGTGCTTTTTACCGCTTGCGAGATCTTGCTGTGATAATGGTAAAAAGCAAATATCCCCCATTTTTTCAACATTTGTCCAGTACTTATCCAGGCCTGGCAATGAGTCGGATCATCGCAAATATCAGCTTCCGGATGTTTGCTGCACCCAGTTCCTCCTGCCGATCTCATCCTTTTATAGACATAGGTTCTAGCAGCCACCGCCTGAGCCTTCAGGGCCTCAATTTTAAAAGAGGCTGGCATTTCAGCTGCCACCACACCTTTAACGTATTCTTCGAGTGGGATTTTCTCTATCCTATTCCTCGAGGTTATGTAAAGCGATACTACCATTTCTCCCGGTTTTTGAATTTCCCTTGTTCCTCCACTACGTTCCTGCAAAAGGCCGCCACAGCTTTTTGCTATAACAGCGGGGAGAACAATTACCAAAAAAAATATAAAAAAAATAAGGTAATATACAATGCTCTTCATCATATCCCAACCCCTTTTTGTCCTTTTAAAATTTTATTTTCGGGCTGCTGGGAATATGATGAATTAACATAAAAAAATGAGCCTCAATCGGCTCTCCTTATCTTTGCCCCGAGACCCTGTAATTTTTCTACTATTCTTTCATAACCTCTATCCACATGATGCGCATTCATGACTTCTGTGGTGCCTTCAGCCGCAAGGCCTGCCAGGATAAGAGCAGCTCCCGCTCGAAGGTCCGTAGCTTTTACAGGTGCACCGTAAAGTTTTTCTACTCCCTCAATGATAGCACTCCGACCCTCTATCCTAATTTTCGCTCCCATGCGTTTTAGTTCCTCTACGTGCATGAACCGGTTTTCAAAAACCGTCTCGATTATGACGCTTGTACCAGTGCATAGGCTAAGATACGCCATCATTTGGGCCTGCATGTCGGTAGGAAAACCCGGATACGGCATAGTTTTTACATCCACGGCATTTGGTCTTCCTTTTCCTACGACCCTTATGCCATCCTCACACTCGGTGATCTCTACTCCGCATTCGACTAGCTTTGCAATAAGGGGTTTTATGTGTTCTGCCACTACGTTTTCCACCAGCACATCTCCACACGTAATAGCACCGGCTATCAAATATGTTCCCGCTTCGATCCGGTCCGGTATCACTGTATATGAAATACCCTTTAAACTTTTAACGCCTTCTATTTTTATAACATCGGTGCCCGCACCTCTGATATGGGCTCCCATGGAATTGAGAAAGTTCGCCAGATCCACTATTTCCGGCTCTTTAGCGGCGTTTTCTATGACGGTTTGTCCTTCAGCCATAACTGCAGCCATCATTATGTTCTCTGTTGCCCCAACGCTTGGAAAATCAAGATAAATTACGTTTCCTTTCAGTTTCTCGCACTTTGCCTCCACAAAACCATGTCCCAGTTCGATCTCTGCCCCCAGTGCACTAAATCCCTTGAGGTGCAAGTCAATTGGACGGCTTCCAATAGCGCATCCCCCGGGCAAAGAAATTTTAGCCCTTCCGAATTTCGCAAGCAGCGGGCCCATCACCAAAAAAGAAGCCCTCATCTTTCTTACTAGTTCATAAGGGGCCTCGATAGCATTTACATTCGCAGGATTTATTTTTAAAGCTCTCTCTTTTCTTTCACACTTGGCGCCAAGAGCCGAGAGCACTTCTCTCATCACTTTAGCATCTTCTAACTCTGGAACATCATCTATTATGCACTCGCTTTCCGCCAGCAAAGATGCAGCCATCACAGGTAAAACGGCATTTTTAGCGCTGCTGGCCCTCACAGTCCCTTTAAGTTGTACTCCACCTTCTATGATAAAACTTGCCAATCTCTTTCCCCCCGAATCTAATACTCAATCGAAATGACCGGTACCCCCATCCAGATGTAAGTCTTATCATCCTCAGCACTGTACCTCATAGCGATATTTACATTGTAACTTTTTCCCATTATTTCTAGTCTGTCGGAAATCAGAGGACTGTAGCCAACCAGGTTTTGCATTTCAAGATCTTCTATCTTCTCGAAATCATTTATATAAAGCCTTTCGCGAATCTTTCCGATAATTTTGTCCCGTTCTATCTGATTAAGTTTACCATAAAATGCACCGGAAAGGCAAGTGGTAATTCTTGATTGCCCTCCATTAGAAGTTATAGCCTGAACAACTTTTCGCTTCGTCTGCTTGAAGATTTTGACATCTTTGCCGGTTACATTAACTGCCAAATATGTTTGTGGTTTCTTTTCGTATTCCTCAGGCAATTTTACCGATTGCACTATTACTCTAACATGATTACCGTCATGAAGCATTCCCTCTAATATAACTGTCCTATACATGTCATCAGATTCTAAGATTAAGGAGTAATTTTCATTATCAGTTTTAAAAATTCCAAAAACGTTTTCTGCGATTTGTTTCATATCAGAAAAGTCCATAAAATTTCTGTTTATTACAGACCAGTCCGCTATATCAAAGGCTTCGATTTGGGCCCTTGTGGCTGTAAAGGCATCCATCACAAGATCTTCTTCATCCATGCTTAGGGATGTGAGAGGAGTTAATGGAGTTAATAACATAAAAAAAAGCGCTAAGGCAAATATTTTCATAAATTTCACAAATATCTCCTCCTTGTCGATTTATTCATCTAAATTATTACCTCAAAATGTGTCTCTTATACTTGTTTAAAAAAAAACTCCCGCTTCTTTTTTAATGAAGCGAGAGCCCTAAACGCGAAATCATTTCAAACCGTTTTTGTGTTTAATTTATTTTTTATTGAACTTACCTTGTTGATGGA
>JAKKUQ010000147.1 GCA_021890755.1 Thermosediminibacteraceae bacterium
GGATGGCAAAGCAAAAGTTTGAGAGGACGAAGCCTCACGTTAACGTAGGCACGATAGGCCACGTAGACCACGGAAAGACCACATTAACGGCAGCAATCACTCGTACTCTTTCCAGCGCAGGGCTTGCCAACTTTGTGGCATACGACCAGATAGACAAAGCGCCAGAAGAGAAGGAACGTGGAATAACCATAGCCACAGCGCACGTCGAATATGAAACGGAAAAGAGGCACTATGCACACGTAGACTGCCCCGGGCACGCCGACTATGTAAAGAACATGATAACCGGAGCGGCACAGATGGACGGAGCCATACTTGTAGTATCGGCAGCTGACGGTCCAATGCCCCAGACCAGGGAACACATATTGCTTGCGAGGCAGGTAGGGGTACCCTACATTGTAGTATTCTTAAACAAAGTAGACATGGTAGATGATCCGGAGCTTTTAGAACTTGTAGAGATGGAAGTAAGGGAGCTGCTTTCCACCTATGAATTTCCGGGAGACGAAATACCGGTTGTAGCGGGGTCAGCGCTCAAGGCATTGGAATGCGGCTGCGGCAAGAGGGACTGCGAATGGTGCGGCAAGATATGGGAGCTCATGGACGTTGTAGACGAATATATACCGACGCCGGAGCGTGACGCCGACAAACCCTTCCTCATGCCGATAGAGGACGTATTTTCCATCACTGGCCGCGGCACAGTAGTGACTGGCAGGGTAGAAAGAGGCACACTCAAAGTAGGAGACGAAGTAGAGATAGTAGGATTAAGCCCCGAGAAGAAGAAGACAGTAGTGACTGGAGTAGAGATGTTCAGGAAGGTATTAGACCAGGCGGTAGCTGGAGACAACATAGGAGCGCTTTTAAGAGGAATAGACAAGAACGAAGTAGAAAGAGGAATGGTAATAGCCAAGCCTGGCACAGTGCATCCGCACACCAAATTCAAGGGACAGGTATACGTATTGAAGAAGGAAGAAGGGGGAAGGCACACGCCGTTCTTCAACGGATACCGGCCGCAGTTTTACTTTAGGACAACGGACGTAACAGGGGTAATAAAGCTGCCGGAAGGCACAGAGATGGTAATGCCTGGGGACAACGTAGTGATGGAGATTGAGCTGATATCTCCCATAGCGATAGAAGAAGGCCTTCGTTTTGCTATCCGCGAGGGTGGCAAGACTGTAGGGGCCGGAGTGGTGACCGAAATAATAGAATAGA
>JAKKUQ010000148.1 GCA_021890755.1 Thermosediminibacteraceae bacterium
GAGATAATCATCCTCTAAAAGAAGCATCGCTTCTAGGACCTTTTTAAGGTACTTTGTCCCCTCACCGTTGAAAACGGAAAGCACCATCTCCGACTTAAATTTCGCACCTGCAGGAACCCTTTCTGTCTGGCGGGGATTGGCAAAGGATGTTACCCTATCGAGGTTATTTTCAAACTTTACTTCAGTCCATTCAAAATCCATATGTTCCTTCATCTGATCTGTTATGCTATCCTCTATCAACGCCGCATCGCGAACTATGAGTCTCGTGGGAGTAACTGCATGAGTAAAGTCTACTGGGTCATCTCCATTAACAGGGTTATGCTTACCATGATTCCTGCCAAAAATATTGCAAACAGCACAATCTTCTTTACCACACATGTGGATCTTAGTACTTTTGGATTCATCACTTCTACTCTGAACCACATATATCATCGTATCCGGAGTTACCAGCCCTTCCGCATATTCCAACAGAGCCCTCATTTTTCCCTTTAGAGAACTCCCCGGGATATAGGGTTTTCCTGCTGCATCCTTTACTACCGCATTGTCAACGCCTCCTATTTCAAAGGTATTTGAAGAAGTTCCTATATGAAGCCCCGTAATTGCTAGTATCTCGGAAGTTATTATGTATTTGCCTTCAAGTTTTAAATCCTTCACAATAACCACCTCCAGTTATTTATCGTCCCCACCATATGCTCTGTGGTAGGCGACTACCGCTTCGAAAAATTTCTTAAATCTCTTCAGCTTTTCCTCGCTTCCCTCTGCTACTTCTACAGCTTTAGAAAAAATGTCCTTGAATTCATTCATCTTTTTACCAAATCTCCCCGCTGTATAAGCAATCATAGCTCTTAAAATTTTCAGTTCATAAATCCCTTCGTTATCGAATTTTATTTTTCGTGTTTTATTAAAAACTTTTCTTATCTGAGATACGCTCACACCCCTTTGGGCCAGTAGTTGTCCAGTTTTCTCGGCACAGTAAATGAAGTCATCTCCCTTTGGATCTTTTTCCTTATCAAGTGCTGAAGGTAATCTTCTTACTATATCATTCACTACATTGGAAAAATCAGAGTGGCCTCGATTTCTGCTCTCCCCAGTCATAATAACCTAACCTCCTTATGTTCTTGTTTCAAATTCCGCCCATCGAGCCGAAGGATAGGCATACATATAAAGAGTGTTGCCTTTCCCTATCAACATATCAAAAATTT
>JAKKUQ010000099.1 GCA_021890755.1 Thermosediminibacteraceae bacterium
AACAACCGAAGGCGCTGAAGTTTCTAACTTCGATTTAGTAGCTCTCGCGCTGCTTTTAAACAAAAAGTTCGGTCTTAAGGAAATAAAGAAGGAGATAAAAGACATAGAGAAGAAACTAGATGACAAAGACTTCGGCTTAAAAGAAATTAAGAAAGAAATTAAGGATATAGAGAAGAAACTCGATGATGATAAATTCGGCCTGAAAGAAATTAAGAAGGAGATAAAAGACATCGAAGATAAACTTGACAGCAAGGAATTCGGCTTGAAAGAAATTAAGAAAGAAGTAAAAGAAATAGAGAAGAAACTCGACGATGATAAATTCGGCCTGAAAGAAATTAAGAAAGAAATTAAAGAAATCGAATATATACTGGACAGCAAGGATTATGGACTCAAGGAAATAAAGAAGGAGATAAAAGATATCGAAGACAAACTTGACAACAAGGATTTCGGCCTAAAAGAAATTAAGAAGGAAATTAAAGATATCGAAGATAAACTTGACAACAAGGATTTCGGCTTGAAAGAAATTAAGAAAGAGTTAAAGGATATCGAAGACAAACTTTGCCGCAAGGATTACACCTTGCAGAAATAAAGAAAGACCAACTAATAAAAAGATCCCACTCGAAAAAGTGGGATCTCAGCTTGTAGACAAAGCCGCTTTTAGGATACATAACCTAAAAGCGGCTTTTTTTGGCGCATGGAGCGGATTCCATACAGTGCCTGGAGCATGAGTAGCTTAAGACTGTCGACAGCTACTTTGTCGACAGTCTGAGGTTATAACTCTACTATTATATCCTTACCGGATTTTTCTTCAACACGCCCTATTATCGACGCCCATTTTACTCCATTGTTTTTAAGTTCTTCCATCAGGACAGCGGCTTTTTCTTCCGGACAGGATATTAGAAGGCCTCCCGACGTCTGGGGGTCGAACAGAACATCAGCCAGTTCTTCCCTTATATTTTCAGTGAGAATAACCTTGTCCGCCAGGTACCTCCGGTTGGCGTAGAGGCCCCCCGGTAAAAGTCCCATAGCGACATATTCGAGTATTCCCGGAATAACCGGAACTTTTCCCGATTGTATCCTCAAAGTCACACCGGAGCCTGCTGCCATCTCATACGCATGGCCCAGAAGCCCAAAACCTGTTATGTCTGTTACGGCACTTACGCCCACCCGGACGGCGGCTTCCGAAGCAGCCTTATTGAGGGTATTCATGGAATCCAACGCTTCCCTCTCAACCCTGCTGTCAACCATTCCGGCCTTAGCGGCCGTAGTGAATACACCGGTACCCAGGGGTTTAGTAAGGACTATAACGTCGCCGGGTTTCGCCCCCGCATTGGTAAGTACTCTTTCGGGATGTACCTCGCCCAGCACCGAAAGGCCGTATACCGGCTCAGGAGTCTTTATTGAGTGCCCCCCCGCTATTATCGCCCCCGCTTCAATTACCTTATCGGCCCCGCCCTTAAGCACCAAGGGCAGCACGTCCTCCACCAGCCCTTCGGGAAAGCCCACGATGTTCAGCGCTAAGAGCGGCCTTCCACCCATGGCGTATATGTCGCTCAGAGCGTTGCAGGCGGCTATCTGCCCGAAAAGGTACGGGTCGTCCACCACCGGCGTGAAAAAGTCGACCGTATGTATAATAGCCAGCTCCTCGTTTATTTTATAAACCGCCGCATCGTCAGAAGTCTCAATGCCCACCAGGAGATTTTTGCTTTTCACCGGAGGTAACTGCCGCAGCACCTGCGACAGCGCCAGAGGCGAAAGTTTGGCAGCTCACCCCGAACTGCAAGTGAGCTCTGTAAGTTTAACTTTTTTACCCACTTTTTTCACCGCTTTCCCTATCATTTTTTAGCTACGTTGATTATAGCAAACCTGTGCAATATTGTCATAAATATTTTCTATAAATTAGCTATCTGTTATTATTAATCGTTATTAGTTTTTGTTCCCGGGATTTAATATAATTTTTTTGGGATTGATAAACATAACTTCTTTGGGAGGTATTTTAATGGATCAAAAGAAGATCGTCATTTTTTCGGGCATTGCAGTGGGAGCGCTGGCGGTATTGCTGACTTTGCTTGGGAATCCTCCAAATATGGGCATTTGCGGGGCTTGCTTTATCAGAGATATCGCGGGAGCGCTGGGACTTCACAGAGCAGAGATAGTGCAATACTTGAGGCCCGAAATACCTGGATTTATCCTGGGTTCCTTCATAATCTCCTTGTTCTCCGGCGAATTCAGGGCTCGGGGCGGCTCCGCTCCTCTTACCCGCTTCGTCATTGGTTTTTTTGTCATGGTAGGAGCCTTAGTTTTCCTCGGCTGCCCCTTGAGGATGGTACTCCGGCTTGCTGCGGGCGACTTAAACGCGGTTCCCGCCTTTTTCGGATTTGCAGCGGGGATTTATTATGGATTGTTCTTCATTAAAAAAGGGTATTCTCTCGGGAGAAGTTATAAAATGCCCCAAGGAAACGGATACATAATGCCGGCCTTTGCGTTCGTGCTCCTCGTTTTGGCTGTTTTGGCTCCTTCCTTCATATTCTTCAGCGAAAAAGGTCCCGGCTCCATGAGGGCTCCTTTTCTCGCCGCACTGGCTGCAGGCCTAATAGTGGGCATGGCGGCTCAAAGATCCCGCCTCTGCATGCAAGGCGGTATAAGGGACATTTTCCTCCTGAGGGACTTTCACCTTTTCTCCGGCTTCATCGGTATCTTTTTAGCCGCATTGACCCTCAATCTAGCTTTTGGCAAGTTTCAATTGGGATTTGCAAACCAGCCCATCGCCCATAGTATGCACCTGTGGAATTTCCTCGGGATGTTCCTCGTTGGATTCGGGTCAGCGCTGCTGGGCGGGTGTCCCTTAAGGCAGTGCATCCTGGCCGGTGAAGGAGACACTGACGCAGGCATGGCCCTGCTCGGCATGATAGCTGGGGCGGCTTTTTCACACAATTTCGGCATTGCCGCATCGGCCAACGGAGTGGGGATAAACAGCCAAGTAGCAGTCGTCCTAGGCATTATTTTGCTGAGCTTCATCGCCGTCTCGAACATGGCTTTTGAAATTCCTGTAAGAAAGGAGAGGAATTCTTCCTATGCTAAAGAAGCTTGACGCGAGAGGGTTTTCCTGCCCTATACCGGTGATGATGACGAAAAAAGCCTTAGATGAATCGCCGGACGAACACCTCGAAGTTCTGGTGGACAACCCCACCGCCCGCGACAATATCTTCCGCTATGCAAAAAATTCGGGCTTTAAGGTGGAAATAATAGAAGCAGGTGAGGACTTCATCATAAAAATCACGAGGTAGATCAATAATGAGAGAAAATTATCCTTACTTTATTGTGACTTTTCCGTCAGTCCACTATGCGCTGAGGTTCGAGTCAAAAATGAAGGACTCCGGTATATCTTTTCAGCTAGTGCCGGTGCCACGGGAGATAAGCTCCGGCTGCGGAGTAGCCGCAAAGGTTAAAGTTGCAGACAGGAAGTCACTCCACGATATTATCCATAATTTGCAAATAGAATTCGACTCAATATATCTTTATAAACTACCTAAAGAAAAACCCTGCTTAGTTGAAAAATGGGAGGAAAAATAAAAGAGTTACAGAATGTAGCTCTAATCCCACTCGAAAAAGTGGGATTTTTTTATTCATCAACATCAAGTTTAACCGACCAAAGATACCTTTTCCCTTTCGCACATCCCCAAGACCTTCTTGAGATAATACCCTGTGTAAGACCTCTCGT
>JAKKUQ010000149.1 GCA_021890755.1 Thermosediminibacteraceae bacterium
CCATATAGTTACCAACCGAAGACCATATAGCCATCATCATCATAGACGGCAGAGCAAATTTTACGCTGTTGAACCAAACCGGTCCCTGAATGCCAAATTTGGCCAGAATAGTATTTACCAATCCGTCGGCTTTGAAAAGGTAGAGGAACATCACCGCTACTGCCACTGTTGAGGTCACGGTCGGTATATAGTACGCCAGCCTGAAGAACGTCCTCCCCTTTATCTTCTGATCAAGAATCACTGCCAGGATTAATGCAATAGCAAGCTGCACCGGCGTCACTATACTGGAGTACAGTGCAGTGTTAAGTAAAGCTCTGCGAAAGACCGGGTCTTTGAAAAGTTGAACGTAGTTTTTTAAGCCCACCCAGGTAGCAGCTTCGGGATTTAAGTAAGAAAAATTTTTAAAACTGATGATAAAAGCGAAAATCAGCGGGCCTAACAGGAAAACTGAAATCAATACGAGATAGGGCATCATAAAAGTGTATCCTGCTATTATTTCCATTATATACTTTTTTTTCAAAATTTACCACCTCGCTTAATAAGGAGCAGCACCGCAAGGTGCTGCTCCTTACAAAGTCTGCTCCTTACTGCTGTAAGGCCTTCTGGGCATTTTCCAGAGCTTCTTTTGCGCTTTTTACCTGTTTCATGATAACTGCCTCGCAGGCTTTGTTCGCCTCATCCACCAACTTCTGGCCGATGAGCCCGTACTGGAAAGGCACCGCATAAGATGCACTGTCCACGAAGGGCGCCCTTTCCGGATAGGTTTCCTTGAATGGGTTTTTAGTTTGCAAAGGCTATTTCAATTTATTACAGGAATGCTCGTAATTTTTTATTAAATAGCGAAGACGTTAACCTTTGACAGCTCCCGATAAATACCCCCCTTTCATATAGCGCTGTAGAAAGAACGTCACCACCATTACAGGTAAGGTTAAGATGGTGGCGTATGTAGCTGCATCAAACCAGCCACCCCTCACAACGTAATAATAGGTCTGCAAAGGAAGTGTCCTCTCAGATACGGTAAGGTAAAGAGCATAGGTGAATTCGTTCCAGGAGTTCAACCATACGAATATGGCAGCTACCGCTATACCGGGAAGGGCAAGGGGCATAATGACCTTCAACAGCGATTCAATCTTACCAGCCCCGTCAACCATCGCAGCTTCTTCCAGGTCTTTCGGTATGGTCTCGAAAGTTCC
>JAKKUQ010000100.1 GCA_021890755.1 Thermosediminibacteraceae bacterium
GATCGCCGAAAGTTATAATAAAGTTAAAATAAAAATAAGGGGAACAAACAAATTGCTCCCCTTTTGTATGCTTATTGTTATCTGGCAGGATTCCTAATTTTAAGCTTTATAAAATTTACAATTTTCCCTTAATCAAAGACTTAATTGACCATTTATATTGGAAGATACAGGCCTTGCGATAACTCGTCCTTTCCTTCCAATTGTCTACATAAATGGTAATGTGTTGCTAGGGAGCTTAATATTTTTGGCAACAAGACTTGAATGAAATTTGCATAGCAATATAAACATTTATGTTGACACTTATTATAGGCCTTGATGTCAATGCTTTGTATATATGTCTCACTATCGGCGGATTGAACGCATTTATAGATTTTTGCATCTTGCATTATATTTTTATTATACCTTCGATACAAGTTACAGCATGACCGCCGATTAGAATTTTACCGTCATCGGCAAATCGAACTTCGACCCTTCCGTTTCGTCCTACACACCGACCCTGACTTGCAACGTAACTTGGCTTTCTAATAAGTCCAAGCTCTTTGACAAGTATTGCTACACAACCGTCACCGCTACCGCACACCGGGTCTTCGTTTATTCCCTCGGTTGGGGCAAAGGAGCGCACTTCAATATCTGCTCCCGTATTATCCGAAATCATACCAAATACTGTAACACCTGTTACTCCTGATGGAATTAATGCACTGAGTTTCGCCATGTCCGGACGTAAGTTTAATACTTCATCTGCATCAGATAGTTGTAAAGTCATCCATACTGCACCCACATCAATTGTTGCACTTGCTTTAATACTATCGAGATCCACCCCCAAAGCGCTTGCAAGTTCAGCTAAATCTGCAGGTTGTATACTTTTTTCTTTTGGCTCGGGCCGGGTTGCCCTTGAAGGGTACTTTCGTAAACACATCAACTTGTTTGAAAGGAACTCTGCGATTCATTACCGTTCCCCCTCCTAAAATTATAAACCTTCCAGTACATTTATCAGTACCAATATATAATCCTCGAGGCTACCTAGGGTTTCGCAATAAAAAAGGGCCTTTTCTTGAATTATATCATCGTAAAAGCCCGCTATATAGACACATTAAAAATTTACGATAACTTTAAATTCTGTCAATATTTTTTGTAATATTTACCTAGTAATTAATTAAGAATTTATGTTATAACCACAGAAGGTTATTTTTTCAGGAGGTCAAAATGGTAAAAAGACTCGGCATAGTTACGTCCAGTAAAGCCGTGGGCCTAGAATACAAGCGCCGGCTTACGAACATTTTTAAAGATTCGGCGGAAATTTTTACGTTTTCTTTCGAGGCAGGCAATTTCAAGGACTTTAAAAATCTGGATGCTTTGCTGATAAGCACCATAATAAAACCGAAATAATTATTGCAAAGTTGACGCTTTCAAAGAAAAGCCTGGAGCAACTCAGGAATTTCAACGTCAAAGGGCTATCCATGCCGGGCCCTTGGGTTGAGTACCGAAGAACTGGGGACGATCTATTTTATAAAAAAGCCAGGATCGCCATTGATGCGGGATACTGGTTCGGCAAAACCGGAAAAGGGTTCATGAGAATGAACATAGCCTGCCCCAAATCCATGCTTAAAGAAGGCCTGGAGCGTTTGAAAGATGCAGTAGTTCAACTTTAATAAAAAAGGGCGGTGGTCCAAATCAAGGAGATAACGCAAGCAAATGTCGTCGATACTACAGGTGCCTTTGAATTTAACACAAATGCCTTATGCAGCATTAAGCCGTAATAAAATAATTCTTCCCTTCTGTTTCAAATTTTCTCTACGGGTATCCAAATTTCGCAATAATAATCTTCCGGATTTCCTTCAGGTGGAGTGTACATTTCAACAGTGTAATTCCCGGCGAGCTTGTAATTCTTACAACTCGGCAACCATTCACTCCAGATTCTTGTATAGACATTCTGTATCGATTTCGGCAATGGCCCCCTGCACGGAAAAACTGCCCATGTTCCGGCGGGAATTACTCTGGTTTCATAACCTTCAGGAATTTCATTCCACGGCAAATAAATGTCTGCAATCATGTAATCAAGTTTCTTCCCATCAACATCCATACAAATTCCGAACATTCCGTGAATAATTTTATTTTCTCCGCTCTTCATATGCGCTTCCCAAAATTTCGGAACCTCATCATAAGAAGTGTCTAAGTCAAAATTTCTCACTTTACCCATTACAGTAAATTGCGCCTTTTCAACAATTTTGTACTCAAGCATTATTGTACCACCCTCCAATATTAATTTTACTTTGAGCGGTGCAAATGATTTTAAATTTGCACCTTTTAATCTTGCTGCCGAAGGGGGAATGCCGTGAAATTTGGTAAACGCCCGGGTAAAACTATCGGGAGAATCATAACCGTACTTTATAGCCACATCGATTATCTTTGCATTCGATTCGGAGAGTTCTTGCGCTGCCAGGCTAAGTCTGCGATTTCTAATGTATTCTCCCACTGTGAAACCACAAAGAGTACTGAATATCCTCTGAAAATAAAATGGTGACACATGCGCTTTTTTTGCAATTTCTTGAATGTTCAGTTCTTCTGTTAGATTATCCTCGATATACTCAATTGCCTTTTGAATGCCCTCAACCCACCCCAGCATAAATAACCCCCTCCTGCTTTCAATTTCATCCTAACACTCATTTGAGAAAGATACCCGACTTTTTGTGCTTTTTACTGCAAGTTATATTACACAATTGTAAAATTAATTTCAATATAATTTATAATTCTCTTACATTTAAAGAAGGCAAACCTTAACTGCTAATAGCGCCCCACGCAGACTATGCACCTTATACGGAAGGCCTAGTTCAGCGACAAACTGAGTAAACTTCGCATCAAACCACGGAGGCTTCCAAGCGCCCGCCCTGCAGATATGAATTGCCGATACCTTAATATTTTTACCCAGCTCATTAAAATCGCAGTATTTGATGCTGTAAATTTTGTTCATCGCTTTGAAATACTCGGGTTTTTCTGAAGTGTACGGGCATATAAACGATCGTAGCCTCTTCAATCAGTTCGTCCTTAAAAAGTTTACCCAGCCAGTTAGAACAATCGACCTCGAAGTTAAGAGATGAAAGACCACCGTATCCAAGATCAGCATGAGCATCAAACAGATAAACTGCTCTGCAGAGGTCAACCAAGCCCCTATCATTTTCTAAATACGAACCGTTGATCCCTTTATTATCATTTTTTATGTAAATAAAATAGTCCCAATCTATTGACAACAGGCACTTTCCCATCGTATCTCCCCCAGAATGGAACTATTTTATAGCCCATACCGCTATAAAAGTTGCATTCTGGAGTGACTTCGGGCCCTGAAAGGTGTGAATAGCATTTTTGTCTTAAATATTATAAAAGTTTATTATATAGAAATCCTACTGATCCAGTTATCCCTCCAAATCCATAATAAAGCGTTCACCCTGATAATAAATGTTACAGCCTGTAATCATTATGATTACAGGCTTTTTATATTCTTTCTATTGATATGTTCCCTTAAACAATAAAAATAAAGGGGTTCCTGACATTGCCATATCTAGCAGGTCGGCCTAGAGAAAAGCTAAAGGTCTAGCAACCATTTATTTCAGGCTTTAAGGTAAAACTGATAGATTGGGAATAAACTTTTAAGCAATTCGTAATTTATCTCTGCTTAATAATAGTATCAAATAGTT
>JAKKUQ010000043.1 GCA_021890755.1 Thermosediminibacteraceae bacterium
TAGTGACATTTTATCACGATAGTCTACAAAGTGACATTATCATAAAATAACCACAAGGATTTCAAGATTCTCTTGAACTTGTATGAATTATATGCTATACTTAAAATAGTAATAAATTTAATAGGGATAAGCCTTCGGGGCAGGGTGAAATTCCCGACCGGCGGTGAGCCTTTACGGCGAGCCCGCGAGCCCTTACAAAGGGTTGACCCGGTGAAAATCCGGGGCCGACGGTGAAAGTCCGGATGGGAGAAGGCGAAAAAGGAGCTTATGCTTTGAAATTTATTACCCCGGGGTTTATCCCGGGGTTAAATTTTTACTATATTACATTCAGTGGAGGTGTTTAAGTGATGAATTCCTTGAATCATTCAAGAGCAGCGGCGTGGCATGAAACCAAGAACCTTACTAAAGTAGCGGTGTTGGGAGTAATTGCCTTTTTCATAATGACGTATCTTGAGTTTCCGCTGCCGATGTTTCCATCCTTTTTAAAAATAGACTTGAGTGACCTGCCGGCGCTGCTTGCAGGTTTCGGTATTGGACCGTGGGCAGCAGTGTTGGTGGAAGTAATCAAAAACATCTTGCATGGAATTTTTAAAAACCAGACTGCATTTGTAGGGGAAATCGCCAATTTTTTGACCGGTATCCTTTTTGTAGTGCCCGCGTCAATGGTGTATGCTATGAAAAAGACTAAAACCAATGCTGTAATTGGAATGGCGCTGGGCACACTAGTCATGGCTGCGGGAATGGCGCTGGCAAACTACTATATTTTCCTCCCACTGTACGCTAAGATTTTCAACTTGCCGCTGGAAGCTATTGTGAGCATGGGCACTAGCGTAAACAGCAAAGTGATAGACCTAAAGACACTAGTGATATACAGTATAGTACCTTTCAATATCATAAAAGGTATAATGTTGATGGTCATTACGCTACTCATCTATAAAAAGGTTTCTCCGCTTTTGCACATGTGATCTAATAAACCCTAACTTACGATCTTATGACGTGAACAACGTGTGCGACCCCCTAAAGTAAAACATCATTCTCCTCACTAATAAAAAGGCTCGGCTAAATTCCGGGCCTTTTTTATTTTGCATACGTTTTGCTGAAACCCCAAGAAAGAGCTTTTTGTATCGCTCTTGTATACGAAGAAAGTAATAAACCTGTAAAAGTATCTCTAAACGAACCTAAAGCTCCCGTCGGAAAAGCCCAAACAAAGTTTTAGATGTGTAGAAATTTAATACCAGACCCACCAATTTTAATTGTCGTGAAAAAGCCGCCGATTTTTAAAAAAAGCCTTGGAAAACTAAAAGTCCTTAGCATACTGATATTTGCGCTAAGGACTTTTATAAGTTAATTTGTTTTTGCAAGTGGGAAATTGCGGTATAATGTAATATGTAAAACAATATCAGGGAATGGGGAAAAGATATGGATGTAAAAGCTACTTTCGAGACAAACAACACCCAGGAGACGGAAAAGCTCGGAGAAAGATTGGGAAAAATGCTTTCAAAAGGAGACTTCATTGCTCTCAAAGGAGATTTGGGTGCCGGGAAAACGGCCTTTACCCGTGGGGTGGCAAAAGGCCTGGGTATCATCGATTACGTGACGAGCCCTACATTTACTATAATAAACGAGTACTCTGGTGATGTTTCCCTTGCACACATGGACGTGTACAGACTGCACGACCCCGAAGAACTAGAGGACATAGGGTTCAGAGATTATCTGAAAGACTTCGTTGTGGTAATGGAATGGGCCGATAAGGTGGTGGATATACTGCCGGCGGAAGTGCTCTTCGTAGAATTTGAAATTCTCGATGAAGAAAAGAGAAGAATAACCTTTACGGCAAGGGGAAAAAAATATGAAAAAATTGTGCAGGAGTTGAAACAATGATGAAGATCCTTGGGATAGACACATCCTCGGCGGTGGCAACCGCGGCGCTGCTTTCAGAGGAAAAGCTATTAGCGGAATATATTCTGAACCACCGTCATACGCATCTTGAAAAGCTCATCTCAATGATAGACCGGTTGCTTACCGATTCGGATACTAAGCTGGAAGACCTGGACGCCATAGCGGTAGCTATAGGGCCTGGTTCCTTTACGGGTATCAGGATTGGAATGGCATGTGCTCAGGGGCTTTCTCATGTTTATGGTATACCTCTTGTAGGGATTAATACTCTGGACGCCCTTGCATATAACTTGATGCACTGTAGCGATTTTATATGTCCCGCCATAGATGCCCAGAGGGGTGAGGTTTATACTTGCCTTTTTCAATGGGAGGGAGAAAATTTAAAGCGTTATTGGGATTATGAAATAGTAAAGGCGGAAAGGCTAGCAGAACGCCTTGTAGATCTAGACGAAAGGACGATACTCTTGGGGGATGGTGCAAAGTTGGTGGCTGCAGTTTTGCCCGAAGAGGTAAAAGCCTCTGGGAAAATTACCTTTGCCAACCCGCTATTTGTCATGCCTAAGGCATCTTCGGTAGCCCGGGCAGGATTAACAGAGTTTCAACAGGGGAAGACCTTTAACTGTTTTAATATCAGGCCTTTTTACATGAGAAAGTCCCATGCTGAAGAAAAGTGGGAGGAAAGGTATGGAAAAGGCGAGCCAAGAAAAAGTGACCATTGAGCTCATGAAGCTGGAAGACCTAGATCAAGTGATAGAAATAGAAAAGTTGAGCTTTACCAACCCATGGTCCAGAAACGCTTTTTTTCTTGAGCTTACGGACAACCATTTTTCAACCTACATAGTAGCAAGGATCAACGAAAAAGTTGTGGGATATGCCGGGATGTGGCTGATTTTAGATGAAGCCCACGTAACTAATGTGGCGGTTCTACCCGAGTACAGAGGTAAGGGGATAGGAGAGCTCCTGATGCGCTCTCTCATGAGGATTGCACGGGAAAATGGGGCTAAAGCGATGACTCTTGAGGTAAGAAAAAGCAACTATGTAGCCCAAAACCTTTACTCAAAACTAGGTTTCGAACCAGTGGGCATAAGGCGCGGCTATTATACAGACAACCGGGAAGATGCTGTTATAATGTGGACAAATTTGAATGAAACGTAAGTTTTATCCACATATCCACAGAGTTATCCACAGAAAAAATTTAAAAAACATACCTTGTACGTTACTTATCCACAATTTCCCCAATTTTTATTTTCCACAGCTGGTTAAAATAATTTGAGGTTGGCATAGGCATCAAGGCTTAGGTCTGATGAAAACCCCTGCTTGTACCTATAGTAGCCGGCGCATGCTATCATTGCAGCGTTATCGGTACAAAGTTGTACAGGCGGGAAGCGGACTTCCAGGTTATTTCCTGCCCTTTCTTGCAATTCTTTCCTTAGGCGGCTGTTGGCAGCAACCCCGCCCGCCAGAGCTATGACCTGCGAATTGACGCGTTTTGCTGCCTCGAATGTATTTTCTACAAGGGCTGTAACTACTGCCTTTTGGAAACTAGCTGCCACATCTTCTACTTTCACAGGATTCCCTTTTTGCTTGTTATGGTTGAGGAAATTGAGTACCGCCGATTTGAGCCCGCTGAAGCTAAAATCCAGGTCATTTTCTTTTATCCGAGCAACCGGAAAGGCTATGGTGTTTTCATCGCCCATCCTCGCGATTTTGTCAATAAGCGGTCCCCCGGGATAACCAAGGCCTAAGGCTCTCGCTATTTTGTCGAATGCTTCACCGGCAGCGTCATCTAAAGTTCTCCCCAGTACCTTGTATTTTCCGTGATCCTCCATGTACACAAGATGGGTGTGACCCCCAGAAACCACAAGGCAAATAAAGGGAGGCTCAAAATCGTTTTCAAGGAAATTGGCGTATATGTGCCCCTCTATGTGGTTGACACCAATGAGAGGCTTTTTTATTGCGTAAGCAACAGCTTTTGCATACGAAACACCAACTAACAGGGCACCTATAAGCCCCGGACCATGGGTGACTGCGACTAGGTCAATATCTTCAAAACTCACTTTGGCTTTTGAAAGAGCTTTCTCCACAACGGCGCATATTGACTCTAAGTGCTTTCGGGATGCGATTTCGGGCACCACGCCCCCGAATTTTTCGTGCCATTCAGTTTGGGAAAGGATGATGTTAGAAAGAATTTTTCTGCCGTCAGCCACTATTGCTGCTGATGTTTCATCACAGGATGTCTCTATGCCAAGTGTTATGAATTGCCCATCTTTCATTGCCGATTCTCCTTTCTACAAAGTAATGTTAGCACATCCCTGGTGTTTATGCAATTCGAGCGGAAAATGCGAAATAAACTGGACTTATTTTTGCATAAAAACACGTTAAAAATAAAATAAAAAGACTAGATTAATTCGAGGAAAACATCGGTGGTAATCGTGGGTTCACTCTTTGATAAAGTATTTGAGACCGTGTTAAATTACGGCTATGCAGGAATTTTCGCCGTTCTTGCTTTCGAGGGTACCGGTATGCCGGCTCCGGTACAGATTGTCTTCATTGCCACCGCTTTGCTCATCAAAAAAGGCAGGATGTCTTTTGAAAAGGCGATAATTACCATTGCTTTCG
Source organism: Thermosediminibacteraceae bacterium (assembly GCA_021890755.1). Lineage (GTDB taxonomy): Bacteria > Bacillota > Thermosediminibacteria > Thermosediminibacterales > Thermosediminibacteraceae > JAKKUQ01. The sequence goes on from JAKKUQ010000043.1 coordinate 4,516, forward strand.
GGAACCTCCTGGGAAATATAATAGCCTATTACGCCGGACGGATTAAAGGTAAGCCCTTTTTCGACAAGTACGGGCAAAAAATAAAATTATGGCGCGAAGGTTTTGACCTCATTAGAGAGTGGTACGCAAAATGGGGAGGGTGGGTGATTATATTTAGCAGGCTTATAGGCCTTCCCCGAACACCCGTAATTTGGGCATCGGGAGTAATCGGTGTAAATTTAATAATATATGTGATATATAGTTTTATAGCTGATCTAATATGGGCGGCATTTTATACTTTATTGGCATACAAAGGTGTGAGTTTATTGCCTTACGTCCGTAAGCTGATATTAAAAGTATTTTTTTAATCCAAAAAAAGAGCCCGCAATGACCTACGCTACAGCCATCATGGATTTCTACATAGCCCGCTGCAACCTTTCGGCTACATGGGACCATTACAAAACCCATGATGACCTTTGCGCGACTGTCATGAGTTCCTTAGAAGCCTGCAGCAATCTCTCGACTGCCGCAGACCTCCAGTTAAACTTTATAAAAAAGTCCTAACCTGCGGAACCCATGACAATCTAAGCTCGAATGTTATGCATCTTTTTTGACCCCAATGTGACCTAAAGGGCCACATTGAAGCCTTACAAGACGCATAACACTCTGCCCGCCGGCCGGTATCGAGCCTTTCACCCGATACCGACCTTTGGCCGACTACCGCAGAACCCCATCACGGGATCCTGCGGCAGTCTTGGCTCGGCCATTGCGAACCCTTCTGTTATTAATATAACCGATTATAAGGCATATATGCTAAAATATTTGGAAAAAATTTCCAAAATTTAAAATTTCCATTTACCTTTCCATTTTCATAAACCGCACAACGACAGTTGCGGCCTGGGCTCTGGTAACCGGGGCTTGAGGCAGGAATTTGCCGGATATGCCCTTTATAAGGCCTAGCCCCATGGCAATGGCAGCATGGCCCCTGTAGGCTGGATTGACAGATGCACCATCTTCCGCTTTGATAACGTATATATCCTGAAGGGAAGCTACCCTCTCGTAGCCCAAGGCTCTTACCAGGATTGCCGCCATCAGTTCCCGTGTGATGGGACTTTCAGGCTTAACTTCGCCTTTTTTGACGAATCCTGCTCTCACTGCCGCATCGATGATCTTTTCCCCGTCCGTTTCATGTGGTGCGAAAGTTCCAAACTTGAGCATAAGCTCTAATTCTTCCCCGACCGGGTAATTACCGGTGGCGGTGAGCATCATTTTAAGGAATTCGGCAGCGGTGATTTTTTCGTCGGGGTAGAACTTTTCACCCTTCCAATCGATGATGCCCATATTTGCAAGAAGTTGTATATCATCTTCTGCCCAGTGGCCTTTAATATCGGTGAACTCGGGTTTGGGCTTTTCCTCGATGGGATTGCCCGCATAATCCAGAGGTTTCATGTCGAAGGCGTCGAAGGTGTAAGAGGGCGATGGGCTTATACCATATACGAGCCTGTAGCCTCTTTTTTCCGATTCATTGAACTGCGTGTATGCCAGCTGCAAACCCACTTTTTTGAGGAAGAGGTTTTCGGCCTGTTGTTTATCCATGATGCCTTCCGGTGCAGGGAAGGTGGCATCGGTCCATCTGCTGTAATAACTTACGATCCTGCCGCTTTGGGCATCGACGGTTACACTGAAGCCGTTGTCGGGGAAGGGTATTCCGTTGACCTGCCTTGTGTAATTGAATACGAATTCTCTTATTTTTTCCGGAACCGGCCGCTGATTTTCATGGTTTTCGGGTTTAACCATCCGGTATTTTTCGGGTTGAACCGTTTTTAGAAAATCATCAGCTTTTTTCTCGGCGGCCTTCATATCTAAATTCTGTTTGAAATCCTCACTGTACCTGGTTCTGTCGTAAATATCGAAGCTCAGAAGTTCCGAGGTCATCGCGTCAACCCGTGCGCTTATTGAGCCGTAATCGTCAGGCGTTCCGGAATTTTTCTCCCAGGTTATGCTCCACACCCTGCTGCCGGGGTTCTCATAATCCTCGTAAAGCCCTGCATACCGCTGTTTGTAATCACCAGGTATTTCCACGTATTTTTTCACGACCTCAACAGCTTTTTCTTTAGGGATCAGTTTTTTTGATGCTTCCAGTTCCTTCTGTTCCTGGGGTGTCAGTTCGCTTACAACCTGCCTAGGTTCTCCACCTCCGGTTTCGTCAAAGAATTTGGGATATCCGTAGTAAGACCCCCGGCTGAGTACCTCTCCGGTGAGCGCGTCCACATAAAAGTCATAGGGATTCTTGACCTGGTATACAAGTTTTATCTTTTGCTCCCTCGTATCGTAGGTGAAAAACCGCCTGTACATCAATGTAAGGCCGGATTTTTCAAGGAATACCTTTTCTGCATCTTCTTTTGATATAATCTTTTTCGGAGACGGTAGTTCCTCAAAGATCCACTGGAAGCTGTAGTCCACAACTTCACCGGTATAAGAGTCTACGGTGATGTTAAATCCGTTGTTGAGCACGGGAATGCCCTCATAAACCCTTTCGAAATACAGGTGATACCGGGGGTTGTAAATGTCGATAAGGGGCCTTACCGGTGGGAGATCCTGCCGGCGGTAAACGGTCATCTTAAATTCTTCGGGCTGAAGCTTTGATGCAAATTCCTCTGCAATTTTTTTCGCATCTTCTTCAGAAATTTTAGGCAATAGGGAGCCTTTTCGAGTATCTTCTCCGGAATACCTGGATAGATAAACTATGTTTCCCCTGTCGGCGTCCACCGTAACGGAAAGCCTCTTATAGGGTTCTTTGGAAGTGCTCCAGTTCAGATACCAAAACTTACCTTCGGATCTTTCATTATATTCTATAGAAAATTTGTCATAGATGCTTGTGTCGAAAAATTTTTTTACGAGCTCGACGGCCTGTTCCCGCGAGAATTTTGGATTTTCACTGGCCAAGGCAAATGCAGGAATGGTCGAAGAAATCAAAAGAAGGATAATCGTCCACACAAGAATAGCCTTAATTCTTTTCACATTCTTCCCTCCTTGTTAAATTTGGTATGCTATCAGTAAACTTTCAATTACCACCTCCTAGTTATTGAAATTATAGCATTATTTACAAAAGTCTTCCATTTATAAAGACTTTTTCCTGCCGATTTATATTACAAATTGATTACAAAAAAAATTAAGGGCCCTTTCGGCCCTTAATTCTGTTCCCATACAATCTTTAGAATTTTTTCCGCATCCTTTATGGCCTTACGGATTTTTTCAACAGCCACCCGGTCCTCTGAAAATAATAGCTTTAGCACGACAGTCGCCCCATTGATAATTATTATCAATCTCACTGTGGTCATATTATAACATGAAAATAATTCTCAATCAAGAGTCTTGTGAGAATTATTTTCATCCAGCTGGTATATGAAGGCGAGGATTTCTGCGCAAGCTTTGTAAAGTTCGGGCGGAATTTCAAATCCTACTTCTACTGATAGCAGTGCTTGGGCTAACTCCGGGTCAGTGTGGAGGGGGATACCGTGCTCTTTCGCAATTTGTATTATCCTGTCGGCGGTTTCACCCCTGCCGGACGCTACCACCCTGGGAGCTCCGTCGCTTTCGGGGTCGTATTTTAAAGCCACTGCTTTTTTTATTCGATAATTATTCATTTCACTCATGATAGGTTCCCCTTTTTACTGTTTACTTATACGGTAACGTCTACGCCGCTGTTTATACCCGGGTTCAGGTCTTCTAAAAGGAATTTATCGGCTGATATTTTTCGAAACTGCCAGTTGAGCGATTCTATCAGCCGGGGAAAAGTACTGTTTTCTTTTATTTTCTCGTATCTTTTCCTTGCGATATCAAGCTTTTCCTGGTCTTCGAATATCAAACTTCCGCCTATAATTCCCTTTGAATAGGAAAGACTCACGAGAATTCTCCCAAGGTTTGATGTATTTACCAGAAAAGAAAGGGTGATGAGTGGTTTATCTTGTTCTCTTTCTTGCCTTTTCACCTTCAGCAGTATATTCCCATACAGAGGATGGTTAAAAGCAAAAAATTCCACCTTCGTATCTTTAAGGTCGGCGTAAGCTGCGTTGAGAACCCTGCTCGCTATCTGGGCAAAGGAGGTAGGCTCAGCAGCTTCTCCTCTTGAGATATCTTTATCGTTTTCTGCACTACTGTTTAAGATACGTTCATGTATATGGGAATGGGTTTGTTCTGGAAGAATCGAATGTTTCCCTGCATGGTCTATGTTTTCCAGCAATTTTTCAATGATTCGGGTAAGTATTTTTAGTCGGTTGGGGGTTATGGGTATGTTGAGTTTTGAAAGGATAGTAACGGGCAAAACATCATTTAAAGCAGGGGTAGCTTGTTGGGTTCCTTCGGATACTCTATCATGCCTTTCTAGGACTTTAAACACGACCTTATTTTCAAAAAATCGTACCGGCTTTAGGGTAATGATATTTCCTTCTTTAAACCAGAGGTCAGTTCTGGCAAAAATTTTTTCACCATTTATTTCGATGATATAGCCATTTTCAACTTTTTTGCAGACGAAAGCCCTGAAGGTCATATCCACCGAACCAGAAATAGTGGGGCTCAAGTTGCTGACCAGGAAAGCTCTCATAGCACTGAACACCTCTTTGTTATTTATCTACTATTATATAAAAAATTTACCAGTCAAGATATAGTTTTTTTACGAACAATTACGTTAAATTTATGTTAAATGTTCGGTTAGTAGTTGACTTTTTCAAGGGTATTTGATAATATATATTCGTAAAAAATTACTGATCTTTTGACCCCCTATATAATTCCGGGAATATGGCCCGGAAGTCTCTACCGGGTGGCCGTAAACCACCGAAGGCTATAGGGGAAAACTTTATTTCCCCCATAGCCGGGGACTTTTTGTTTTATGGAGGGGGAATAATATCGATTGGAGGGATTAATTTGAAGGAGGAGATGGCAATTTCCAACAAATCTTCAGAAAGCCTTGTGGAGAGGATTTTCAACTTATCCGAAAGCGGGACCGACGTTAGGACAGAGATTACTGCAGGCATTACCACTTTTGTAACCATGGCCTATATACTCCTGGTAAACCCGGTAATCCTGAAAGATGCCGGTTTGGACCAGGGAGCAGTGTTTATGGCTACGGCTCTGGCAGCTGCAATTTCAACCTTGTTTATGGGGCTTTATGCCAATTATCCCTTCGCCCTGGCGCCAGGTATGGGTCTCAACGCATTTTTTGCCTACGTTATGGTTGGAAGCATGAAAATTCCATGGCAGACTGCTCTCGGGGCAGTGTTTATCTCGGGAATAATTGCAGTGATAGTCACACTGACCGGATTAAGAGAACTTCTTATTAAAGCGATTCCGCTACAGCTGAAGCATGCTGTTGGTGCAGGAATAGGGCTTTTCATAGCATTTATTGGATTTAAAAACGCAGGGATAGTAGTTTCGAATCCTTCCACTTTTGTGGATTTGGGCAACTTAAAAGACCCGGGTACCCTCTTGGCGATTATAGGCCTTGTCATTACCGCAGTGCTGGTAGCCCGGGGAGTAAAGGGTGGAATACTCCTCGGAATAGTTTTAACCACTATAATCGGTATACCCATGGGAATAACCAAATTACCAGCGTCTTTAATATCAGCGCCTCCCAGCATTGCGCCGGGGTTTTTGAAACTGGACATAGTGGGAGCACTGAAGCTTTCGATGTATCCTGTTATATTCTCGCTCTTTTTTGCGGACCTTTTTGACACCATAGGCACTTTCGTAGGTGTCGCAAGTCGCACGGGTATGATAGATGAGAAAGGCAACTTAAAGAGAGGGAACAAAGCCCTTCTTGCTGATTCATTAGGCACCGTGGTAGGGGCTTTGCTGGGCACTAGCAACACCACTACCTACGTCGAAAGTGCTGCCGGTGTCAGCGTAGGAGGCAGAACGGGACTCACTTCTGTTGTTGTTTCGCTGCTCTTTTTAGCAAGCATAATCTTTTCTCCTTTAGCGCTAGCAGTTCCTGCCCAGGCTACCGCTCCAGCTTTAATAATAGTAGGTGTTTTTATGGCAAGCAGTTTAAATGAGATAAAGTTCGACAACATTTACGAGGCTTTCCCGGCTTTTATCACAGCATTGCTTATGCCTCTTACTTTTAGCATTTCAATGGGCCTGGCTTTAGGCTTTATCTCCTATACATTGCTGATGCTATTTTCCGGCCGCGGGAAAGAGGTCCATTGGATGATGTATGTGCTTACGCTAACTTTTGCCCTTTACTTTATATTTCTAAGATAACGGGAAAATTATAAGCTTGCCCGTGCCCTTGAGGGTGCGGGCTATTAATTTTATTAAGCTGGAATTTTAATCCTTTTTTGCTCAAAAATTTGGTATAATATTTAGAGGCAATAAACGGGATAAAAATGGGGGTCGTGGCATTGAAGGCAAAAGTTTATTTTTATAACATGCGTGCAAAGAGGCGGTCGCAAAATCTCCCATCAAAGGTGGCTAAACTTTTCGATGCCGCCGGCTTTGAAAAAATAATTGCTCAAAACGACCTGGTGGCTATTAAAATTCATTTTGGAGAAAAGGGAAATACAGGTTACATAAATCCGGTATTTGTAAGGCAGGTAGTGGAGAAAGTTAAAAATAAGGGAGGAAAACCTTTCCTTACCGATACGAATACCCTTTACAAAGGATCGAGGAGCAACGGTGTAGACCATGTAGTAAATGCCATCGAAAACGGGTTTGCCTATGCGGTGGCTGGGGCGCCTGTGATCATCGCCGATGGTATTGTAAGCAAGGACTCGGTTGAGGTAAAAATAGCAAAAAAGCATTTTGATACGGTCAAAATAGCTTCGGGCATTTTTTATGCCAATTCAATGATAGTAATGTCCCATTTTAAAGGCCACGAAACTGCGGGCTTTGGAGGAGCAATTAAGAACCTTGCCATGGGGTGCGCTCCCGCTGCGGGAAAGCAACAGCAGCATTCCACTCTAAAACCAGTGGTTGGAGAAAAATGTAGAAGGTGTCTTTCCTGCATAAACAATTGCCCGGAGAATGCAATATCTTTGGTGGACGGATCAGCATACATTGATCCGGAAAAATGCATAGGCTGTGGTGAATGTATTTCCATGTGCTACTTCGGTGTGATTAAACCCCAGTGGAAGAGCGACAATCGCGAGTTCATCGAGAGAATGACGGAATATGCTTATGGAGCTTTTATTACAAAAAAAGGTAAGATAGCGTTTATGAATTTCGTTATTAATGTAACTCCGCTTTGTGATTGTGCACCCTGGAGTGACGCGCCACTTGTACCGGACGTTGGTATCCTGGCGTCTTTAGATCCCGTAGCGATTGACCAGGCGAGCTACGATCTAGTGATAAGGCAGTGCGGTCACAGAAATAGCGCCCTTGGAGATGTAAATAAGGGTTTAGAGCCAGGTGAAGATAAATTCTCTGCAGTGCATCCGGAGACAAATGGGCTCCTGCAGCTGGAATATGCAGAAGAACTAGGCATGGGCACAAGAGAATACGAATTGGTGGAGCTAAACTAAAAGCCGTGCATATGGCACGGCCCTTAATTTAGCATTTATCATGGCACCCTTTGTCTCTTATATCGCCTAATAGGAGAAGAATCAGTATCAGGAATACGATAAACGCCTTGCGATCGTCAAAAAATCCCCTGCGATCGTCGAAAAAGCCGCCGGACATTCCGGCACCTCCTTTCAAATTTTCTAGTTATAATATATGTTAAGTCGGTATTAGGGGTTACTTTAAGGAGACCTTTTACATTGCCGTCGCATATCCTGAAGCAGTTAAATTAAAATAAAAGCCGTGCCATAAATGGCACGGCTCTTAATTATTTATTAATTTCCACCGTTCTTGTGGTTGGGTCCCACAAAACCTTCGCTCCGAGAGCTTCACATATGAACCGCAAGGGCACCATCGTCCTTGAGTTTTTAAGTTCTGTTCTAGTGTCTAAAATTTCAGTTTTTCCGTTCACTATTGCTTTTTTCTCGCCGATCTTCAGAGTTATTTTGTCATTATCTTTCTCGATGGTGACTTGCTTATTCTTATCGTCCCAGTAGACCTTAGCGCCCAGGTCCTCAGCTACGAATCTCACGGGCACCATTGTCCGATTTTCACTGTTAATATAAGGCTGCTGGTCCGGGAAGTTTACTTCCTTTCCGTTTACCTTAATAGTGATGTCAACTACCTGCAGCTTTACTTTTCCGGTGAAAACTTCGGTTTTAACGATAATATCCATTTCTCCAGCCTTTTTGGCGTCGATGGAAAGGTTTTTGGCGTCAAAACTTGCTATTCCGGCCGGGGACAGGGTATAACTTACGGAATATGGATATTCGAGAGGTATTTTATAACCGGTCGGAGAAATCCCCCAAAGTTTCAATTTAGTGGGCATGCCTTTTTTGACCGCCGGAGTATTTGAAATGACCTTTTCGATTAGTGGTAATACCCGATAATTTATGCTGTCTCCTTGAATATTAAATACCAGCGCTGCAGGTTCTTTTGCATTTACGCCGGGGACATGTATGTATTTTATTCCCTCTACCATCTGTGAGGAAAACTTCTCTGCTCCTCCGCCCAGTACCAAAACGTTCTGGTAATAATCTCTATGGTGTGAAAGAATTTTTTTCAGAAGATCGCCCTCTAGCGGATCTTGAAAAGCCTCAGGGGCCCTATCCAGGACAATCACTAGGTTTTTGTATTTGGAAGCTGCAGACTTCATATCTTCTTTGAGCTTCACCCACTGGTTGGGGTTTGTCAGCCTCAGGCTGCCCTTTGAGGCATCTAAGAATATAAAGAATGTATCACCCGCTCCATGGGTGAAATAACCCGCCCCCGCCTTAAGGTAATTTTTCTGGATTAAACTTGAACGACCGGCGATGACGTTAAAAGCTGTCTTGAAATGCTCGAAAACGGAAGATGCAAGGTCGAAGGTCTTTTGATAGGCCGGGCCGTAATTGGCGCCCATCAAAAGGTCGCCGATAACACCGAAGGTCACACCGCCATTTTTGAAAGGAACGTTTGCGCTATCAGTGCGGAAAGAATTAGTAGGTAAAAGCGATTCGTCGAAATAGCCGGATTCTCCTACTTTAATAAGAGCGCCGGCTTTTAGGTTTAGAAAATTAGCGATTACGGCGGCCGCCCCAGGGCTTTGTGGTGCTGTAAATACTCCGCTTTCAAAGCTACCCGCACTTCCTTTTATTTCCCAGGTTATATCTTCTGGCTCCAGGGGAGCTTTGTATCCCAAGGCGTCCACAGCGTAAACTGAAAAGGATTGTTTTCCGCCGGGTGAAAGCTGAATCTTGCCGGGCTCCACGATGATTTCCACAGCGTCGCCTAAAATCCTTACGTTGGCTGAAGCTTTAAGATTCCCTAAAGAAGCAGTAACGGTGCCAACGCCGCTTTTTTCGGCGTAAAGCACGTTGCCTTTAAAGGTGCCCAAGCCGCCGCTAATACTCCACTGGACCAAATTCGGGTCTACATCTACGGGATTGTAGTTTTCGTCGTAGGCCTTTATTTCAAAAACCCTTCGGCCGTTCTTTGGGATGTTGAAAGAACTGGCTACGATTTTAAAGCCGTACACTTTTCCAGACGAGGAAAGCCGGGAGAAAATGCCGAGCCCGTTTACTATGGACCTTTCGGTTTTATCGGAAACGCTGTTGATAACAGTAGGAGCCTTTTCGCCCGGTGCTCTTACGACCATGGTGGAAGATCCGCCCCCGTCGAGATTCAGGGCGTTATAAGCCCCGAGGCTTAACATAAGCCGGGCCAGCTCCTCTTGCGTCATTCCTCTACTTTGCGCCTGCCTTCCGTCCACGACAACGAGTATTAGAGTTTTGCCGTCTTTTGTAAAACCTATTGCGGTTCTCGGGTGCCGGCCTGGTATATCATGGGAAAAGGTAGAGGGTATTACTCCATTTTCCACCAGGATGGCGCCGCCCCCCAAGGCCATTTTCAGGTTTGAAATGTCGGGGGTAATCTCAAAGTCTATTTTTACCTCATCACCTATGGTAAATTTTTTTAGAAACAAGGAAGCTTTGTTGCCACCAGCTAATACTATTGAATCCTCAGGAATTTCAGCTGACCTTCCGTCGAAGATATTTACGATCTTGTCGTTTTTTACTACAGCGTAAGTTATTTCAGGAGCAGAAGGCTGCAGCACAGGTGTTGATTTTCCGTAGTCCGGAGTATATATCATTATTATGTTATAGCAATCGCTGGCTTTATTTATGCCGCTGATATGATAGGATGTGCCGTCGGGTGCTTGTATTTTTCCAGTGAATTGGAATCTCAAAAGCTGCGGTATCTTTTCATATGTAAGGGCAAAGGCGGCCATGCCACCCTCAATAATATCAGGGGAAGAAATAAGCTTTCCATTAGTTATTTGTATTCCTACTGGCGACGAGAAAGTGGCCGGCGGGAAAAAATCGCCGTTTATGCCTGCGATGGCCCCGTTTTCCACCACCATTTTGCTCAGAGGTTGCCGCTTGGAGACCCCGTTTTTATTCATTATGGCATCTATATCTACGTTTTCTGATGACAGATCCAATTTGAGGATGTGGATTTTTAGCCACCCTGATGATGTAAATAAAGTTCTGCCTTCATAAGTGACTCCCTGTGCTACTGGAAATCCCTCTGCCTCCTCGTGCAAAATCATTTCCTGAGCAAATCCCTGAAGAGCATAAGTGAAAAAAAGTAGGAATATTACAATAATAGACACGACCTTTTTTGTAGGAATAACCCGAGTGCTTTGCATTAATTGGTGCATTTTGGATTCAACTCCTTTTCAATTTGTAACGCTACTATTTTTTAAAAACCTATTTCTATGTTCAGCGAATATTTTCCTTTTTTGTAACCAACTTGTAATATTATATAAAACCTGCTTTTTTGGCAATAAAAAGCAATAAGAGTAGGATAGGCTGGTGAACCAAATATATAAAGAGCGAGTGCTTCCCAAGACGCGAAAGGAAATTTTCGTTAAGGTCTTTAAAAATCCTAAAACCCTTAACATAGAACATTTTCCCGAAAGCCTTACCTAAGAGAAAGATGCCGAAATAGGGGAAGAGTGGGTAATAGTCCATGGACACGAAAGAAGGAGTCGTAAGCCCTAAAGGAAAAAGGTACGGGTTCTGGACAGTAAATGTATTAAAGAAGGTTCCGATTACAATGGTAGCAGCAGCAAAAATGATTAAAATGGACGGCTTCATCTTTTTAAAGGGCAAGGATAGAACATAAGATGCTCCCAAGAAGTGAAGGATGCCGAATTTAATGTAATTGTTTTTGTCTAAGATGTATGTTATCGCTGTTAAGGCTGTTCCGAGCAAAAAGAGGCGAATGCCTCTTACAACAGGGCTACGGCTGAAACAGGAGCTTATACCAGCGATGGCCATGAACATCAAAGC
>JAKKUQ010000101.1 GCA_021890755.1 Thermosediminibacteraceae bacterium
ATCTAAAGCAGCCAAAAGAAACCCTATGATGGCTCCAATTACTGGGAAAAAAGGTAGGGAACGAATTATTTGTTTTTGATCACATTCAATATAAGGCAACGGGATTCTCGTTAAAAACAAAAGAGCAATGTATAACCCCATAAATTTCACACCTTTAATCTTAATTTAATTCCAAACCAAGATCAAAACAATAGTTTCGCCCATAACCAGCCCTAAAACGGCTGAGATTATACTTAATTTTACCACAATCCTTATATCTTCGGGTGTTATATTCTTCTTCTTTTGTCCCATGTATGGGCTGAAGTGTAAATTGCCGAAATAAGAATTCCATCCACCCAAACGGATACCTAGAGCGCCCGCGACAGCTGCTTCGGGAATCCCGGCGTTGGGGCTTTCGTGTTTTTTGGCATCTTTGAGTACTGTCTTCAAAGAACTTCTGGTATCAAGCCTCATAAGTAATGATGCCACTAAAATTAAAAACCCTCCGAGCCTTGCAGGAACGTAATTTAAAAAATCGTCCATCTTAGCCGAAAACCAACCGAAGTGTATGTATCTTTGGTTTTTATACCCTACCATTGAATCGAGAGTACTCGCCGCTTTAAATGCCAAAGCTAAAGGTGCACCACCCATAAAAGCATAAAACAGAGGTGATATGATACCATCAACGGTATTTTCTGCCACCGTCTCTACTGTGGCCCTGCATATCTCTTCCACGGGAAGTTCGCTAGTTTCTCTGCCGACAATTCCTCCGAGTCGCATTCTAGCCCCTTGTAAGTTTCCTGATTCTAACTCAGCCAGTATTGCAAGAGCTTCGTCCGCCAAATTTCTTGTCGCTATCGATGTGTATATTAGCCATATAGAACCGAAAAAACCCAGCCAATAATTGACTTTGTAACAAATCTCGATTAACGCCCAAGTAAAAAAATAAACCGTCGGAACAGTTAAAAACCAAAGGACAACCCCTGAAACTTTAAGACCCCGAGGAGTTTTAAGCATGCCGTAAAGAATTTTTTCTAAAAACGATATTAGTTTCCCTATAAGAACAACAGGGTGGGAAGGCCGGCGAGGGTCTCCCAATAGCATATCCAGAACAAAGGCACATAAAATGATTATTGCCTGATGGTATCTATCCATTATCATCTACCTTCTTCGCCCAACAAATTAGAAGCAGTTATTTCTCTTAATGTTTCTAGCAAAGTTTCGTTAGCTCTCCGGTTCTTAACAGCTACTCTGAAGTAAGTATCATCTAGGAAAGCAAAATCTGTACATTCTCTAATCACTATCCCCCTTTTAAGCAACTCTCCTGCCAAAAAACTAGTTTTGAATTCAGCAGTTATTTTTACAAAGATAAAATTGGCCGCAGGTCTAAAGGGTTGAAAGCAATAAAACTGTTTTAAACCATTCCACAGAAATTCCTTTTCCCGAAATATATATTCTCTCGTTTTTTCTATATAAGCCCTATCCTTTAATACCGCTTTCCCAACAGCAGCGGCGAAGGTATTTACATTCCACGGGTCTTTTAATTTTTCGATTTCATTGATTAATTCCTTATTTGTCAGTGCAAAACCTATTCTTAAACCAGGCAATGCAAAAAATTTTGTCAGGGACCTTAACACTATGAAATTCGATCGGTGAACAACTTCCGTACATGAACTTTCGTCTTCTCCCACAAAATCCATAAAAGCTTCGTCTAAGAGCAGGAAAGCTTTTTTCTTCTCGGTTTCAGCAATAAGCACTTTTATGATATCCTTTTTTATAAGATGGCCGGTAGGGTTGTTGGGATTACAAATCACCACTAGTGCTCCCGGGCATATTCTTTTCTTTATAGCCTCGATAAGAGCATCGTCCCAATTAAAGTCATTTTTCGTCATATCCAAAAGCTCAACTCTAATTCTCCTGCTTTGAGACGCCAGAGCATATTCTGTAAAAGTTGGTGATGGGATGATAACCTTTGTTGGTCTGAGAGCTTCAATTATAAGATTTATCAACTCTACGGATCCGTTACCTGGAAGGACGTTCTCTTCTTTTACGCCGTAATAAAAAGCTGCGGCTTCTTTAATCTCTTTTTGCCCGGAATCCGGGTAATAAATTATATCGTCAATTTTTCTCTTTATAATTTCCCTAACTGAATTGGGAAAACCAAGAGGATTAATATTTGCACTAAAATCCAGTATCTCTTTATAATTTAATCCACACTTTTTACTTATCTCATAAATATTACCACCATGGGACCGAGTTTTCATTTATACCTCACCGCCTGTTTCACAAAATCTGCGGCCCTGAATTATCAATTCTAGTTTTAATAATTCTATACTCTCTTCCATAATCTTCCATTATGCGTTTTAATCCTTCAAAAAAGCTAATATCCGGGATACTGCTTTTTTCAAAAAATACGCCAATAGCCGACCCACTGTGGGCTATATTTACACCGATGGCACGAGACTTCTTACTTAAATTTATGATATCTTCCAAATAAGGCTTATACAGAATCTCCTGATGAGCCAAAGCACTCTTTATCATAGCCTTCCCCAACAGGTCGAAATCCTTTTTTTTAAGTGCCTCCCGGGTCATATGTAAGGCTTCCTCCACGAGGTGTTCTTTTTTTCTGTTCATTTCTTCTAAATCCGCTCGACTGTTAAATGCTATCGTATCTATCTCATCCCCTGGATCAATTATATAAACATTCATAAGAGGTAGTTCGCCAATAACTTCCCTCCACGTCCCTCGAAGGTGATCGAAAATTACACACCCCTTGTACATCACGCCATCACTCGGCTCTATAGACAAAGCTATGTCCGCAATTAGGTCTGACGATACATGTTTACCCAGAGCCTTTGCAACAGCAAGGCATGCTGCGGTGATATCAGCTGTGCTGGAAGATAGTCCTTTGCCCACCGGAATTTGCGATGAGATGCGTATATTGAAATCCATTTCATAAAAGCCAAAATAGTCCAGAAGTTTTCTTACGGCTCGTCTGGTCTTTTTCCATTCTTCAATCACCCTTGTAGGATCTGTAGTAAACCTTTCATATTCTCGTTTCTTGATTAACTCTACCTGCACTGTCGAGTACAGCGATATCGGACATGTAATAAGGAAATTTCGACCGCAAATTGATCCTTGTACAATCTCACCACAGCTTCCGGGGCACCGGGCTTTTCCAATCAATTTGTTCCCTCCCAAGTTCAATCAATTTACTTAATTTTCATCGGGATGCCTGAAATTAAAAAATATACCTCATCGGCTGCTGCCGCCAATATCTGATTTACCGCCCCAAGCAAATCTCTATAAACTCTTCCTAATGGGTATTCGGGAACCAAGCCCAAGCCCACTTCATTTGATACTATTATTACTTTTTGTCGTAAAGCCTTTGCTTCCTTTATTAAGCTTTCGATCTCCTCAATAAGTGATTCTCTTAAAGCCTCCCTTTCTTTTATATCCCCAATTTCCGCTGAACAAACCCAGTTGGATGTAAGCAAAGCCATACAATCGATAAGGACAGCACTATATTCGTTAAAATCTGCATCATTTCTCATTTGCTTTAGTACCCTTGAAAGATACTTTTGTTCTTCAATAGTCCTCCAGGTACCGGGTCTTCTTTGTCTGTGTAATGAAATTCGGTGAGCCATTTCCT
>JAKKUQ010000102.1 GCA_021890755.1 Thermosediminibacteraceae bacterium
GCCGCCCTCTTTGGCGGCTTCCCCGAATTGCGGTACCACCAATACTGCCACCACCCACGATGCATTCGCACCTTTAGTGGTTCAGTTTACATTATATCACATTTCTTTCCTCTATATCGGGGTATAAATGGGGTATTTCAAGGCTTCTTTTCCAAACAAAGCCACCAGTGTGATAATGCACAATCTCTCCTATCTGCCTCCAAGTTAGCCTTCCTCGTTCGAGCACAGACAGAGCCTCTACAGCTTTTTCTATCTTTCAGACGATATTGTATTTAAAGGGTGATTTTCCTCCACCTTTTTCCAGCGAAACCTTTTCCCCTATGAGCTTCATGTCCCCGAAAAGGCCGGTATCCCCTGCGTGGTATAAAGTCCTGCCCCGATGACCTGGCCGTCAATAAGCTCAGCAGTTACGCCCTTTCGCGTACTAAATAAATGCATCAAAGGTGTTTTTTTATCTCTTCATAAAACATTTCGTTGGAAATCCCACCGTAAAACCTTAATCTCCCATTGACTGCTGTTAGCGGCATACCATAGCCTTTTTCCAGCATGGTTTTAACCGCATCGTATCCATCCAAGCTATCTTCCATAACATCTATAAACTTAATATCAACCTTGTCTTTTACATCACTATTTTGAATGAATTCTACAAACTCATCATACATTTCTCCCATTGTTTTTGCAGGGCTACAGCCCCCGCTGCTGCACCCTCAGCCGCTTGCTGCAGTCATATCTCTTATCCCGAATATTTCCACTTTTACTTTTTCATTCATTTTGTATCCTCCTAGCTAAATAAAATTTTGGATATTTCCGTTAACATTTTTAAACCCTTAATTTCCTTTTCAAAAAGCGGTACCTGTAAAATTTCCGCTTCTTTAAACCTTTCTTTTATTTCTTCGATATACTTCATCTGCATATTTCTTCTATTTTTAAAGAAAGGCGTAATAGCCTGTTCAGCTGGTATTATCATATTGACTACAACAAGCTGGGTCTTTATCCCTATTGTCTCCAGCTCTTTTGAAGCTCTATAGGCTTCAATGATGGGTGTTTTTTCAGGATACATGACGAAACTAAAAGTAGTTGTTTCTTTATCTTTCATCATCTCTATGACTTTATCGAATCTTTCCTTTTGGGCCTTGTCGGCTTCACTTATTTCTGCAGTTAACCCAGCCTTCAACTGTATCTGTTTGCTCCAATCTAAAGGAAGTTCCAGGAGTCTTAATGTATGTCCGGTGGGTGCGGTATCAAATACAATCACATCAAAATTTTCTTCACAGGCATAATCGATAAACTTTTGAAAGGCTGCCATTTCCTCGGTGCAGGGTGAGTTGAGTTCTTCTTCCATGGCTTTTACCGTGTTTATGTCAAATTTGTTCCTTGCATCTTCTAATATCGCGTTTTTATATTCTTCGGTTGCTTTTCTTTGATCGATTTTTACAGCATATAGATTTTCTACCCCATCTATCTTTGTAATTTCATCCATAACCGGTTTATCCAGAACATTTCCTATATGAGCAGCAGGATCTGTAGTTATCAATAAGGTTTTAAAGCCTTTTTTAGAGGTTTGCACTGCAGTAATACAAGCAATCGAAGTTTTACCTACGCCGCCCTTTCCTGAAAAAAAGATATTTTTTCTCTTGCCGTTTTGAGGGTAGATGAGTTTTTCAATATTACTCATGCACATCACTTCCTTCAAATAACCTTTTGGCAACTTTTCTGAACATCTCTATTCCTTTTAGTTCGGAATCAAAAAGCTCCATTGTCTGAATGGGGATGTTATTAAAAATATCCTTTGCTTTACTAAGATAAGTCTGCTGCATATCGTACCTGGATTTAAAGAAGGGATTGATTGCCTCTTCTTTTGGTATTAGCCCATTGACTATAATTTTGGTTGTAGTTATTCCGATTTCTTTTAGTTCATTTATAGACCTTATCGTTTCTTTCAGCGAAGTTTCCTCCGGCTGCATGACAAATATAAAATCCGTCTGCTCCGGGTCCCTTAATTTTGAGACGGCATCATCGTACTTCTTCTTACTCTCCTGTATCAAAGCTACAGGCCCCATACAGGTCTGACCGCTGCCTTTGGAGCTTTCTTCAATGTGCCTGCTCCAATCTACAGGTAGTTCCAGGAGTCTGAGTGTATGTCCGGTTGGGGCTGTATCAAATATTATCACGTCGTAAGAATCTTCTTCCATAAAGTCAATAAATTTATCGAAGGCTGCCATTTCTTCCGTACAGGGGCCGCTCAATTGTTCTTCTGCAATTTTTAACATTTCCTCGTCAAAAAGCTCCCGCATAGGGGCAAGGCACCTTTCTTTGTATTCTTCCGTAGCTTTGTCGGGATCGATTTCCATAGCATAAAGGTTTTCTATTCCATTAATTTTTGTTACCTTATGTCCGATTTCTTGTTCAAATACATCTGATAAGTTCGCAGCAGGATCGGTAGTTACGACTAACGTTTTTTTCCCCTGATCGGCATAATATACGGCGGTGGCGCAGGCCATTGATGTTTTACCTACACCACCTTTTCCCGAAAAGAAAATAAATTTAGTTCTCATTAAACTTGCCTCCCGCTTTCCTCTATTTTCTTTTCCATTTCTTCTAAAGAGGGATATTCGCCTACTTTTATAACTTCGCCATTGAAAGTTGTTATGGGTAATGCTTCTTTACCTTTATCCTGTATAAGCTTGTAGACGCTCTGATTTTCCTTAAATTTCAATGGCTGCTGTGTAATCATGTACCTTTGGATTTCAATACCCGGGTATTTCTTTTTCAAGAATTCAATGTTTTCATTTAGCTTAACCAGCTTTTCATCAACAGTTGGCCCGCAAAGCCCTGTAGGACAGCACATGGGTGGTTCATAAAATTCTATCTTCATGGCAATCCTCCTCTTTGTTATATTCAGCTTATACTATTTTCTTATCCTCATTTATAACATACCAGCGCCGCATCGAGGCCTCTTGCTTACAAAGCAGCATCATATTTTTACAGTTATGCACAGGTGATGCGGTTATTTTTATATTCTTTTAACCTTTGTAGATCCTTTTGAAACTTGCTGTTATTATCCATGTAATTATTGAGGTAATCAAAGAGCAGGGCATTATCCTTGACCAATGTCTCATTAATTTTGTAATAAACCCATTGGGACTTTTTTTCATACGTGATAATGCCGGCATTTTTTAATTTATTCAAATGCCTCGAAGCATTCGACTGGGTAATTTCCAATATTGCTTCAATTTCACATACACACAGCTCTCCCTTTCTCAAAAGATTTAGTATTCTTAACCTGTTTTCATCGGCCAATGCCTTTAAAATCTCGACTAATACCAATATACCACCCGCCTATATAATTTATATGATTATATTCAATTACACTCATATAGTACATCTTTAATCTTATTATGTCAATAGAGTTTTGTCTTTTTACTTCCTAAAGTAAAAAGGAATTGCAAAGGGGAATGAGAAGAAAGTATATTATCCGGCTAATTTTTGGTTTATAATCTCCAAAACCTTATTTATCACGGT
>JAKKUQ010000150.1 GCA_021890755.1 Thermosediminibacteraceae bacterium
AAGGAGGTGAGAAGGTGGGCGCAAGAGAAGAGAAGCAAAAAGTGGTCGCTGAACTGAAAGACAAGTTCAGCAGGGCCAGAGCAGCCATATTAACCGATTACAAGGGTTTAAATGTGGCTGAGATGACTGAGCTTCGCAGCAAGCTGAGGGAGCAGAGCATCGAATACAAGGTGGTTAAAAATACCCTCACAAGACTCGCGCTCAAGGATTTGAATTACAACCTTGATGAGTACTTAGAAGGGCCAACGGCGGTTGCCTTTGGATACGACGACCCGGTGACTCCAGCCAAAATTCTAATGGATTTTGCCAAAGAACACAAAAATTTGGAAATAAAAGGCGGTATAGTGGAGGGCCGGGTATTCGACAAAGCCACGGTGGAGCAATTGGCAAAGCTCCCCAGGAAAGAGGAGCTTATTGCCAAAGCTGTGGGATCCATTCAATCGCCCCTTTTCGGCATTGTATGGGTGCTCCAGGGACCTTTACGCGACCTGGTTTACACCCTGCAGGCCATTCAGGAAAAAAAGGCTTCTTAAAAGTACCGATGAAGTTTACAAGAAGAGTTACTGCGGCGTAACCGCTGGGTAACGAAATCAAAAAATGCCAAATAAAATTAAAAAAATCAAGGAGGATGAAAAAAATGACAAAAGACGAAATCATTGCTGCTATAGAAAATATGACGGTTATTGAACTTTCGGAACTGGTAAAAGCCCTTCAGGAGAAATTCGGAGTGACTGCTGCTGCGCCGGTGGCTGTGGCTGCTGGGCCTGCTGCTCCTGGCGCTGCTGAGGCTGCAGCTCCCGAGCAGACAGAATTTGACGTGATTCTGGCCAATCCCGGCGCTGAAAAGATCAAGGTAATCAAGGTAGTAAGAGAGATTACAGGTCTCGGACTGAAGGAAGCTAAGGACCTGGTAGACAATGCTCCGAAACCCATCAAAGAAAAGGTCAGCAAAGAAGAAGCAGAGCAAATCAAGGCGAAACTTACCGAAGTTGGAGCTACTGTCGAGATAAAGTAAGGATACTTGAAACAAAAGATGCCGCGGGCATTCTGCTCGCGGCATTTTAGAACAAACCTGTCAATATCTTTTAAATATGTCACCTAAAAATGAACCAAAACATAGTTAATTAT
>JAKKUQ010000010.1 GCA_021890755.1 Thermosediminibacteraceae bacterium
GCTGATCCTTATAAGCTTCGATCGTCGGGCCAGGGTAGCTCTTTTCATATCCCCAGACTTTTGTGTCTGGCATATCACTGTGGAGATTTTGGGAAAATTCTGTCATTTCCGATTCATAGTAAGGTAGTCCTTTTTTTGTTCCTACAGGACGAAGAACTTTTGGAATCGGCAGCGCATCTTTAAATTTTTTAAGTATTGGAGCCAAATATAAACCCTCCCTTCATATAGGTATAAGGTCATACGTGTTAAGTTATATAATTCTTGGTACACCTTAGATATTTCTTTAAAATTTTGATTTACTTTTCACTTCATTGTATGCATAAAATTTAATATTTGTTTCTTACGGAATTCCAAATTCTATTAAATGAAAAAGTCCCTGACGTTGTGGTATAATAGAGGAAAATATAGACATGCAATTAAGTCGGGAGGGGTTTTTATGCCGCTACCGCCTTTTTTGGCAATGGTGGAAAAAAACGACCCTGATTTTGGAAAAGCTATAGAAGGGGTATATTCTTCAGCTATGGGACCGGGAGCGCTGGATCAAAAAACGAAACTTTTGATTGCCCTGGCTTTAGACGCCGCCCATGGTGCTACCCAAGGAGTAATGAACATAGCAAGACAATTAAGGAGCATGGGGGTTACGGATGAGGAAATAAGAGAAGCGATCAGGATAGCCTATTTTGCTTTTGGAAATTCAATTTTGGCTTCTTATTCGGCGGCTTTTCCGGAAGATAAGTAACATGAAAACTGCAGAAAAAAAAGCTCTGTGCGATAGAAAGTCGCACAGAGCTTTTTAACGTAGCCAGTTTCGCCATCAATGCTTTTAGTCGTAGGGGAAATTGTTGCTGAAGATAATTAAAAAATAATATAATGAAGACGGTACAGATTCTTTCTCAGGAGTGTTGGTATGCAGGAAATTGTTATAGAAATTATTAATCAATATGGTTACATTGGTATTTGCTTACTAATTGCGATTGAGAATATTTTTCCCCCGATACCTTCTGAGATCATTTTGATTTTTGGAGGTTTTTTGACCACAATCAGCAACATGAACGTATGGGGGACCATTGTATCTGCAACAATTGGATCGGTATTAGGCGCAATTGTATTGTATACTCTTGGTAGAAAATTGAACACTGAGCGACTTGAGCGCTTATTTGGCGGCAGGATCGGGAAAATGCTGCGTCTAAAAAAAGAAGATGTGAAAAGAGCCCAAAAATGGTTTAACAGGCACGGCAAGAAAGCAGTATTCTTTTGCAGATTCATCCCCGTATTGCGGAGTTTAATATCTATACCGGCGGGAATTTCGAAGATGAAATTAAGTACATTTTTGCTTTTAACGGCCAGCGGTACATTTATTTGGAATGTGGTATTGGTCTATTTGGGAAGATTTGCAGGAGAGGCCTGGGAAACATTTGCTTCTTATGTGGATTTATATTCAATAATTGCTGTTGCTATTTTTGTATTTATCGCTTTATTGCCTCATTCCGTGAAGTTTTTTTCATCCAAAACAAAAATTTGAAGCAAATGGTTGTTTTTATTTAGAAGGATTTAACATGTCTTTTAAAAGTTTTTTAGAGCTAGTTGAAATAAGGACAAAGGCAGCAAGTATTATACCATTTTTTTTGGGAGTGATTTACAGCGTTTATCGCTACAACAGTTTTAACCTAAAAAATTCTCTTTTAATGCTGATATCGCTGCTTTCAATCGATATGGCCACGACTGCAATCAATAACTATTTCGATTATAAAAAAGCTAATGAGACTCGTGGGTATAATTATGAGGAGCATAATGCAATAGTGAGGTACGGGATTAAAGAAAATACCGTTAAATTAACGATAATCTTATTGTTGCTAATAGCTACGCTTTTCGGCTTGTTGTTATATCTAAATACCGATGAAGTAGTCCTAATTATTGGTGTTGTATCTTTCATGGTTGGTATCCTTTATACCTTTGGGCCTGTACCTATATCGAGAATGCCATTGGGTGAAATCTTCTCAGGTTTTTTTATGGGGTTTATCATTGTCTTTCTTTCTGTTTACATCCACGTGTTTAATAAAAAAATGGTGGAAATTATATTGAATCAGGGTATCTTAAACGTTGAAATCAATATAAAAGAGATTATAAATATTTTTTTAGTTTCTATACCCACGATGAATGGAATTGCCAATATAATGCTTGCAAACAATATTTGCGATATTGAAGATGATGTGAAAAATAGACGATATACACTTCCGGTTTACATCGGTAAAAATAATGCCATTAAGCTTTTTAAATTTCTATACTGTGTAATTTATATTGACATTATTATTTTGATAGCGCTGAGAATTATTCCTGTATTTTCTATTGCAGCGATTCTGACCGGCTTACCCGTTGCTAAAAACGTAAAAAAATTTGCCGAAAAGCAAACTAAAGAGCATACTTTTGTGCTTTCGATTAAAAACTTTGTTTTAATAAATTCTGTTTATATTTTGACTATTATAGCTGGAATGCTAAAATAAAAGCATTCTTTTTTCTTTTTCATTTTCCCCATGTATTTATCCACACAGTCCCCTCTTCATCAGCCTGTTCAATTTTTTTTATTTAATATTGAATACAAAATTCACTAAAATTCAGTATTGACACAGATAGAAAAAGTATGATAGAATTTCACTCAACATATTTATAAACATTTATTTATATTTATGAAGAGGGGGGTTTTATGCTTAAAAAACTTACAGCGATTTTACTTTCAATGTTGTTCGTAGCGAGTATTTTGACAGGGTGCTCCGATACTGCCACAAAATCATCAAATGAATTGGTTTTTTCGATTTCATCGGAACCTACCCTTGATCCACAGTTAGCGACCGACCAATATTCCATTGTCGTGGGCAACGCTGTATTTGAAGGGTTGGTGAGGTATTACGATGGAAAAGTGTATCCGGGAATGGCAGAAAAATGGGAGGTATCTGAGGACAAAAAAGTTTATACCTTCCATTTGAGAGATGCCAAATGGAGTGATGGTTCTAAGGTAACAGCTTATGACTTTGAATATTCCATTAAAAGACTCTTGGATCCTAAATTGGCTTCAGGGTATGCATATCAAGGGTACTATATACTGAACGGCGAAGAATACAATAATGGCAAAATAAACGATCCGAATCTGGTGGGAGTAAAAGCTCTTGATGAAAAGACCCTGCAAATAACATTGAAATCTCCAACAAAATATTTTGAAAGCCTTTTAGGATTCATTTCCTTTTTGCCATCGAAGAAGGAATACGTTGAAAAGTATGGAGAAAAATATGCAGCTGATGCGGATAAAATGGTCTACAACGGTCCTTTTATCATAAAAGAGTGGAAGCACGAGCAAGAAATAGTTCTCGAAAAGAACCCGAATTACTGGGCAAAGGATAAAATAAAACTTGATAAGGTGAGAATATTAATAACAAACGATCCCAATACCGCCTACCAGATGTTTGAAAACGGGGAATTGGATTTTGCTGATGTTCCGACTCCCCTTGTAGAACAGGTGAAAAAAGAAGGCAAAGGCCTGACGTACATGGACAGCTTCGAATATTTCATAAGATTTAACATGAAAAGACAAGACAAGCCTTATCTTGCCAATGAGAATTTTAGAAAAGCCATCGGTTTTGCTATCGATAGGGAAAATTATATAAACATGGCATTTAAAGGCATCTCAAAACCTGCCACAAGGTACATTCCACCGACTATATCCGGTCTTGAGAAAAAATTTGCTGAGGAATTTCCATACGAATTTTATCCAAAAAATGCAGACGTAGCTAAGGCTAAAGAACTTCTGAATAAGGCTATGAAGGAAGTGGGAATAACCGATCCCTCGAAGATAAGCATTGAAATTATGGTGGACGACAGCTCCGGGACCAGAGACGGTGTAGAAGCAATACAGGATATGCTTGTAAGAAATTTAGGGATAAAGGTGGATATAAAGATTGTTACCTTTAAAGAGAGACTACAGAGAATGAGAAGCGGGGATTATGAAGTAATGATAACCCGATGGGGACCAGATTATGACGATCCGATGACTTATCTTGATTACTGGATGATAAGCGAAGGCATGATCAACAGCGGGTGGACCGACGAAAAATATAACGAGTTATGCGAGAAGGCAAAGAATGAGACCGATTTTGCAAAGAGAAATGAAATAATGTTTGAAGCCGAAAAATACCTTCTTGAAAAAGGCGCGGTTGTGCCGCTTTACTTCAGGGAAAGGCTATGGGTTAAAAAAGATTATGTAAAAGACCTGATCAGAACTTTTTCTAGCGGTTCGGATCCGGATTTTATCTATGCTTCAATAGAAGGCAAGAAATAAAAGTTTCGGGGAAAACCCCGAAACTTTTTTTATTATTGACAATAAAAATGATTTAATTCAAAAGAATAGATATAATTTATTTTTCATATTGAAGGCAATACCGTATAATAATGCCGTAACAAATAACTTTTTGTGGTAGGAGGAATCAGTTATGGAGAAAAGCGCATTAATTGAATCAATCCGTAAAAAAGCTGAAGGTTATTTTGAACGCGGAGAGTTTTTTTGTTCAGAAGCAGTGGTGCATACAATAAATGAGCTGTTAGGTTGGCCCTTTCCTGAAGAGGTGGTAAAAATGGCCTCCGGATTTCCCATAGGGCTTGGTCGATCGGGTTGCCTTTGCGGTGCTGTCAGCGGAGGTACAATGGCACTGGGGATGGCTTACGGCAGGAAACACGGCGAACCCGTGAATGAGAAAATGTTAAAAATGTCTGCTGCTTTGCACGACCACATCAAAGAGATATATAAAAGCACATGCTGTCGTGTTCTTATAAGAAATTATGAATTTACTAGCCCCGAAAGAAAAGCCCACTGTGTTAAAATAACAGGAGAAGTGGCCGCATGGGTTGCTGAAAAGTTGTTGGAAGATCCGGAAATTGCACAGAAAATCAAGGCATGAATCAAATAAAACAAGGTGATAGATTATGAAAATAATCAATAAAATACCTATTCCGATAGCAGGGTTAATGCTGGCTTTAGCAGCAACGGGCAACCTGGTATTGTCTTACGGAGAGGTATATAGAAATATTTTTGGTGTTTTATCGGCTGTTATCCTGTTTTTACTCATCATAAAAGTATGTACCATGCCTAAATCTTTGTTAGAGGGCTTCGAAAATCCTGTGGTTGCCGGCGTCATGCCTACGTTTTCCATGGGGTTGATGATTTTATCGACGTATATAGCGCACTATTTTTATACAGTAGCTTACTACTTATGGTTTGTTGGTTTAATTATACACTTTCTATTAATGTTTTACTTTACTAAAAAGTATATTTTCAACTTTAATATTAAAAAAGTTTTTCCGACCCATTTTATTGTCTACGTGGGTATCGTCTGCGGCAGCTTGACTGCTCCGAAATTCGGACTAATAGGTCTTGGCCAGTTCCTATTCTGGATCGGCTTTACATCTTATTTAATTTTGCTGCCGCTGATAATATACAGAGTTGTGGTAATAAAAGGAATACCAGAACCGGCTATACCAACCATTGCTATTTTTTCAGCTCCGGCGAGTCTGTGTCTGAATGGTTATTTGATTTCCTTCCAGGAAAAAAATGTGACTATGGTTGCGTTTTTAAGCATACTAGCACTAGTTATGTATATTTCAGTGATGGTATATATTCCTAAAATAATGAGGTTAAAATTCTATCCCAGCTTTTCAGCCTTAACATTTCCATTTGTCATTACTGCTATTGCAATGAATAATACATATGCATTCGCAATAAAAAAGGGAATGAATTTTCCGCTGTTGTTTATGTTTTTAACCAAATTTTCAGAGCTTTGGGCAATTGTAATGGTCATTTATGTATTGATAAGATACACCATTTTCATTTTGAAACCGGATGATCGAATGCTTTAAATTAAAATCTACTTTTTGGGGGAATATAAAAAAGGGACATTTCACAGTGAGGGGTGAGCTTACATGAATCGCACCGCTAGGAAAAAGACGGTAGTGTCAATAGCCGTATTAATGTGTTTGATTCTAATATTTATAAGCGGATGTACAAGAAGCGGAGATTCCGATAATTCCGGTAACAAACCACCGCAGCAGGTAAAACCTCCTTCTCAGGCTCCTTCCCAGGAATTGACAGGGCTCCTTCCCGAAAAAGAGGGATTCCGCTGGATATACAATGGTTTTGCCGAGTACGGCCATACCATGGAACTCAAGTCAATAGTCCGGGACGAAAGTGCCGTTCGCTATGAGATAGAAGGGGAGGTTGCTGATATGTCTGGCGGTGAAGCCGAAGGGGATTTCAGCCTCCGCGTGGAGTATGAGGTAAAAGACAGATCTTTAATAATGAGAAAAGATTCAGAGAAGATGATGGATAACTTTTCGGAACTGGAACTTATCCGCCTGCCACTGGAAAAGGGCACGCAGTGGGAACAAAAGGCACGGCACAAAAACGGCAGGGAATACCAGCTGACCTGCACAATCCAGGAAGTGGAAGACGATCCTGAAGGAAAGATTTATACAGTGATTTATAAAGATAAGGATAGTAATTTTTATGAAAAAAGGCGGATCCAGGAAAAATGGGGAGTGATTTCTTTCGAAACAGTTTGGGAAAGCAAAGAAGGCCCCGTCATCATAGGTTACGACCTTTACAAAGAAGCTTCGGGCTATAGAAAATAAAACGCTGTAAAACAATCCAGAATATGCTTTTGGGCTCGGGTGCTTTTTATTTTCGATTGTGAGTAAAGAAGTTTACTTCTTATGATTCGGTCGGCACAATACCACCTCAACGTAATCGTCAAGTGCGGCTTTGGTTTTACCAGAACCAGGCATTCGATACCTGATCCTGAAGCCGTTGTTGGGCTTGATATACCACCGGAAGCAGATCTTCTAATGAACTTTTCGATTTCATCTATAATAATTTTGCTGGAGAAGTGGATAAGACACAATCAATTCGAGGGGCCATTCGGGGGATGGTGGATCCTCTGGATGATCAATATTCCGACTATTTTATGCCAGATGAATTAAAAGAATTTCAAATGATTACCAGCGCCAGTGTTTGGAGTTTTGAGAGAAGGCGTAAAGAAGGCTTTTTAAAGTTTGATATAACCCGTGAAATAATCTAGGTAAATCCTATAGAGTACGGTAGAAATAACCCGGGTGGACTGTTTGATCCGGCGGTGGAAGTGGCGAGGCGATTTGTCCCGAAAGGGCCAATAGTTAAGGTTGTTTCAAAGGATGAAAAAACTCCAGTTTACTATTCCGATTCAGATCCTTTGCCCTTTAAATTAGTGGTGCTGGTGAATGATGGATCGGCAAGCGCTTCTGAGATAGTGTAATCCATTTTACATAAATTGGTTGATTCTTATAAGCTTCGATTGTTAGGCCGGGGTAGCTCTTTTCATATCCCCAGACTTTTGTGTCTGGTATCTCAATGTGGAGATTCTGGTAAAATTCTGTCATTTCCAATTCATAGTAAGGTAAGCCCTTTTTTGCTCCTACAGGAGAATCCCAAAAGATATCTTAACATGCAATTAAGTCGGAGGGGTTTTTATGCCGCTACCGCCTTTTTTAGCAATGGGGGAAAAAACGACCCTGATTTTGGAAAAGCTATAGAAGGAGTATATTCTTCAGCCATGGGACTTGGAGAACTAGATCAAAAAACGAAACTTTTGGTTGCTCTGTTTTTGGACGTCGCGCATAGTGCTACCCAAGGAGTAGTGAACATAGCAAGACAATTTGGAGCATAGGGGTTACGGATGAGGAAATAAGAGGATATTATAATTTAGTGAATAAGAAAGCCAGGCAAATCCTGGCTTATTTTGTCTAACTAATTGTTTTCTAACAAATCTACTGTAGCTTGAAGCAACACAGCAGCTCCTGTTTTTAAGTGCTTCTCATCTATAGCAAATTTTGAATTATGATGAGGATGCACTTCTCCATCTATCTCCATTGGGTTACATAAGAAGAAAAAGGTTCCAGGCACTTTTTGTAAAAAGTATGCCATATCCTCTCCCCCCATAAGGGGCTTCTTGATTTCTATGATTTGATCTTCTTTTAATATTTTCTTAGCTGACTTAACAAATTCCCTAGTAAATTCTTCATTATTGACTAGTGGCGGATATCCAAATACGTATTCATATTCGCATTTTGCTCTCATTCCACTTGTTATACCTCTTGCTATTTCTTCTATTCGCATTGCTATATATTCCCTTACATTTTGGTCTATGGCTCTAACTGTTCCTTCAAGCTCTACAGCATCAGGAATTATATTATATGCAGTTCCCCCATGAATTTTCCCTATGGTTACTACTGCTGGCGTAGATGGAGATATTTCTCTGCTAACTATCTGCTGAAGATTCACTACTAGCTGACTTGCAATAACTACTGGATCTACAGATAATTCAGGATATGCCCCATGGGCACCTTTTCCTACTACCTTGATCTTAAACCTATCAAGGCATGCCATTAAATTGCTATAGCTGTAACCGATGGAACCTGGTTTTAATTCGTCTGATATATTCCCTACATGAAGGCCTAATACCCCATCAACTTTGGGATCTTCTAAGGCTCCTTCCTCAATCATGGGCTTTGCTCCTCCGGGGCCTTCTTCTGCTGGTTGGAATAAGAGTTTTACATTTCCTTTTAAGAAGTCCTTATATTTATTTAACACCTTTGCAACACCTAACAAGATAGCTGTATGAGCATCATGACCGCAAGCATGCATATTTTCATTAATGGAAGCAAAGGGAAGCCCTGTTTCTTCCTTAATAGGAAGTGCGTCCATATCAGCCCTTAAAGCTATTGTCCTTCCTGGATGTGCTCCTCTTATAAGACCAACAACAGCTGAACCATTTACCAACACTTTATACTCTATTCCCATCTCTTCCAGTCTCATCTTAACAAAATCCACAGTTTTAGGCAGATCAAATCCTACCTCTGGTATCTTATGAAGCTCTCTCCTCCAGTTTATGATATCATTCTCAACCTTCTTAACTTCCTCAAGTACATCAATACTTAACATGTATATCCCCCACTTTTGGTTTATCCCAAATACTCAAGGATCATACCTATATAAAACTGAACAGCCTCCCATAGTTCATCTAAATTGATGTGTTCATTAGGCTGATGAGCCATATCCGAATCCCCTGGTCCATATATTATAGCTGGCAAGTTAGTAGTTGGCAGAAATACTGCTGCATCTGTGTAGAAGCTGACCCCTTCTGGTACTAATTCTTTATTAAATAGCTCTTTAGCTACTTTCTGCCCTAGCTTTATAAATGGATGGTCTGCTTTTGTTTCTACTGCAGGCCTGTTATTGAGCACTTTAATCTCTGCGTTAAAGCCTTCTACCTGGCTCTTTAACTTCTCAATTATGTTTTGAAAGTCATTGATGATGCTGTCGTGATCAATAGATGGTACAGTTCTTATATCTATTGTTATAGTACATTTATCTGGAACTACATTAGTCTTAACCCCACCATGGATAGTTGATATATTTAGTGTGGGCTCGCCTAAAAGTTTATTCTCTTCAAATTCAAATTTATAATCTAAAATTTGTTTTAGAAGCATGTTCATGTGGACTATTGCATTTATTCCCTTTTGAGGATAAGCTCCATGGGAGGTTTTTCCATAGGTGGTTATTTCTAACCACAGGGCTCCCTTTTCTGCAATCTTTATTCTACAGGAAGTTGGTTCTCCAACTATAATAGCCCCTATCCCTTTTAATCCTGTGGTGTTTAAATAGTGAAAAGCCCCAATGCTGTCTATTTCCTCTCCAGCAGTAGCAGCTATTACTAAATCTCCTTTAAGAGGTATCCTAGCTTTTTTTATTGCTCCTGCTGCCATAATCATAGCAGCCAAACCACCCTTCATATCTGCAGAACCTCTACCATATATCTTATTGTCTACAATAGCTGCTGAAAAGGGTCCATATTCCCACTCTACATCTCCGGGAGGTACTGTATCCAAGTGGCCATTTAACAACAAGCTATCCTTTTGGCCTGTTCCTTTTATTACCCCAACAACATTAGCTCTATTATGACCTAGATCAACTAATTCCGTTTCTATCCCAAATTCCTCTAGTTTTAGCTTCAGCATCTCAGCTAGATCTTTTTCATTTCCCGGAGGATTTACTGTGTTTACTCTTATCATATCCTGCAATAGGGATATAGTTTGTTCCTTACTTATGTTTTCTAAAACCCTCTTAACATCCATATTTAACCCTTCCTATCCCTTTATTTTGTCTTTTCTTTGTTATAAAATAGCCTCGCTATTATTATGGTGCCAAATACAGATGGGATAATGATAAAGTAAGCTGGTGTAGTTGGAAAAATTAATCGGATTAGTACAGGTATGCCTATTCCAAATACGGCCAGTTTAGGATATTTTATAGCAAACTGTCCAAACATTGCCCCGAAAATGGCTGGAGCAGTATAGTTTTTCAATCCTTCAACTACAATTGTTGGAAGGAGATTAATGATTCCAACGCCTACAAAAGCACACAAGGTAGTCCCTATTATGTTTATAATTATAGAACCTGCTATACCAATAGTTGATATGATTTCAGCTTCAATAGTTCCAGGCTCTGTTTCTGTTACCTCAAGAGCCATAGCAGCTGCGGGTAATCTACAATTTCCGATGTTTCCTGAAAGAAATGACATATACGTACCAGAAAGACCTAATGTAGAAAAGTAGGATATTGGTTCCACAAAGTAGAAAGCCCCGAACATGCTGGCAATCATGCCCCATGCCTTAAGAGCAGTATTTGAATCTGGGAAAACTCCATGGGTAAAATATAGATACGCTACAGGAATAAAACTTAGTATCACTGCTAATAAAAGAGTAGACATACCTATTCTATTAACAGGACCTTTCCAAAGGGCATCAAACTCTCTTCTATCCATATAATTGCCTCCTTAAAATCGTAAATTATAAATCATAGCTACAATTACTCCAAAAATCATAGCTATTCCTAATGAATACTCTTTTAAAACCTTTAATTTTTCATATTTGTTCATAGCAAATCCTAAAATAACCATAACAATGCCACCTACTACTACCGATATAAAGTTTCCCCCTCCCTTAACTATATCGCCAGAAGTCAAATATCCAAATATTCCAAGGGTTGCTGCTCCTGTTAATACTCCTAACCATTTTACATCATTACCACTTACCTTTTCACGCAAGGTTTCCAGTTTAGATGCAAACAAACCAACTAACAACAACCATCCTACGCCATTAATAGCCATAGTCCACCAGGAAACTGATAGGGCATATAGATCATAATCTGGGCCTCCAAATTCAACCCCTGCTGCCTCAGCCCCAACTTTTGCTGCTGTAAGTTCAGTAGGTGCTGCACCAATGATGGATAATCTCATCCAAGCCATAGGTCCTCCAATTACAGCCATCAAACCAACCATTACTATAAATATGGCTATTACTGGACCTATAGATGTTATCATACCTACCTTTAAGGCTTTATTGCATACTTCCTTTTTCATATTGACTTTTTCAGCTGTTTTATAAGCATGTTTTACATACAGTATAGCTTGAACAATTACAAGTATTACAATAAAGGCAGCAGTTATCCAGGCTCCTAGAGAATTGGCAATCGCGGTTACCTCTCGACTCAAAGTATGCACCCCCTGATTTTATTGTTTAATAATTTTTAATTACAGCCTGCAAATAAAATTTTTTTAATGCGCTGCAAAAATATTGCAGCAAATCATATTATGGCTGTTACGGATTGCCTTAAATGCTTTACGCCCTTAAGAGAAAAAAGCTTGTCATGAAGCTCTTTGATCTCGCTTTCGTGGTCGTAAATGATGGATGTTGCAAATCTTGTGGTATCTCCATGATAACTCCCGGTTAAATGTTATTTTTTTCAATTTTCGCGCTACTATAATAATATTAGCAAAGACCGGAGAACATACCAATAAGATGGCATATCAATAAAAAAATTAAGAACCGGGAGAACCACTATTCATATTTTATGTCAACTTTAGATCTTCCCTTCGCTCTGTTAATAAATGAAATCTCAAGAAAAACATCAATTTTTTTGTCTAACCAATTTAATCTGAAGTTGCTTTGTGAAAATTCAGGATGTACAATGTACACCGAATGCATTTAAAATAAGGAGGACAGAGAATGGATCAACTATTCTATGGGATAAAAGCTTTAAGCATTTCCCAGGTAATAATGTTTTTAATCGGCGGGTTACTGATTTACCTTGCTATAAAAAAAGAGTACGAACCTATGCTGCTTTTGCCCATCGGTTTCGGAGCAATACTGGCAAACATACCTTTTTCTTCAGCCATAGGTGATGAGGGATT
Organism: Thermosediminibacteraceae bacterium; assembly: GCA_021890755.1. Taxonomy (GTDB): domain Bacteria; phylum Bacillota; class Thermosediminibacteria; order Thermosediminibacterales; family Thermosediminibacteraceae; genus JAKKUQ01. The sequence continues at coordinate 12,324 of JAKKUQ010000010.1, forward strand.
TTTGACTCTGCTTTTTAAGGCTGGAATTCTAACAGAACTGTTTCCTATTTTAATATTTATTGCGGTAGGTGCTATGATTGACTTTACCCCTCTTCTGCAGCAACCCTTCATGCTTTTCTTTGGAGCTGCGGCTCAATTTGGCATATTCTTTACTATGGCTATGGCAGCTTTATTCGGATTTGACCTTAAAGAGGCGGCATCTATAGGAATAATAGGTGCTGCTGACGGACCAACTTCAATTTACGTGGCTACAAAATTCGCACGGCATTTACTTGCCCCTATTTCAGTGGCAGCTTATTCCTATATGTCCCTGGTTCCCATTATTCAACCACCGGTTATCAAATTGCTGACAACCCCTGCTGAAAGAAGAATTCGTATGAAGCCTGAATTTAACGTAAAAATTTCAAAAACGGTTCAGATTCTCTTTCCCATAGTCACTACTATCATAGCGGGGATAATTGCTCCCATAAGCGTGGCTCTCGTTGGTTCTTTGATGTTTGGCAATTTAATTAGAGTTTCAGGAGTTTTGGATAGGCTCTCCAAAGCGGCGCAGAACGAACTGGCGAACCTGGTTACGCTTCTTCTCGGTATTACCATTGGTTCAACAATGACCGCAGAACAGTTTTTAAATCCCTCAACATTGCTGATAATAGCAATGGGCCTTGTGGCATTTGTTTTTGATACTGCAGGCGGTGTAATATTTGCTAAAATCCTTAACCTTTTCCTTAAGAATAAGATAAATCCCATGATAGGGGCAGCGGGAATCTCGGCATTTCCCATGTCCGCGAGAGTCATTCAAAAACTGGCGCAGAAGGAAGATCCAGCAAATTTTGTGCTGATGCAGGCCGTTGGTGCTAATGTTGCAGGTCAGATAGGATCGATTATAGCTGGCGGATTAATCCTTACTCTGGTAAAATAGATAGAGGAGTGATTCTGTTGGAAGTATTTTTTGAGACATTAAAAATAATGGTCCAAGGTATGGCGGGAATTTTCTTGGCAATATCGCTTTTTTATATTATAATAAAGCTTATGATACGCGTTTTTCCGGAGGAAAACCAATAAAGCGTTCGCAATGAACGCTTTTTTTGTTATGTGAATTTTGATGCAATCAAAATATTTAAAAAGAAAGAGGGGAAGTATGAGCGTTGTATACGTGTTAGGACATAGAAATCCTGATACCGATTCTATATGCTCTGCTATTGCATACAGCGATTTTAAAAATCTTACGGAAAATGACAATAATTACATTCCTGCAAGACTTGGCCCGGTTAACAGGGAAACGCAATTTGTTCTTGACTATTTTGGTGTCCCTTTGCCCGAGCTAATAGAAAATGTTTATACCCAAGTATCTGACATTCATTTTGATAAGCCCGTTAATGTGAATAAAGATGCCTCAATGTTTGAGGCTTGGAATATGATTCTCAAGTATAACGTCAGGACAATAAATATTGTGGATGAAGAAGGTAAGTTTCTTGGTCTTGCAACACTGGGAGATATTGCAAAAGTCTACCTGGAATCTTCATCAGGTTTTTCGAAATATGCAGTTCCAGTGAAAAATATTGTAAAAACCCTGAAAGGGAAAGCCCTAGTCTTAAAGGAAGAAGTCTTCAGAGGGAATATTATAGTGGCTGCCATGCAGATGGATGATATACGAAGCCGCATAAAAGAAGGCGATTTATTGATTGTAGGTAACAGAGTAGATGTTCAACTTATGGCTGTTAAAAGCGGAATAAAAGTGCTAATAGTTACAGGAGGACCTGAGGTGGCAAATGATGTATTGGAAGCGGCTGAGGTAAACGGCGTGACGGTAATACAAGTGCCATACGATACCTTTGATGCCGTAAAATTGATTTGGACGGACAAAAAAAGCCTGTGGGTATGCTTGCAAGGCACCACATATTAGATTACAAAAGGAAAAATGTGATTCTTGTAGACCACAATGAAAAGTCTCAGTCTGCCGAGGGAATAGAACAGGCGAATATCCTGGAAATCATAGACCACCACAGGATAGGATGTATAGAAACTGACCAGCCCATCGTTTTCATAAACCAGCCTGTAGGCTGCACTGCAACTATAATTTTTGGGAAGTATGAAGAAAAAAATATCATGCCTTCAAAAAAAATAGCAGGCATCATGTGCGCTGCTATATTGTCGGACACCCTAATGTTTAAATCGCCAACATGCACTATGGAGGATATAAGAGCGGCAAAGAAGCTTGCTAGCATAGCTGGAATAGAAATTGAAAAATTCGGGAGGGCGATGTTTGAAGCCGGAACGTCTCTTGAAGGGAAAACCGAAAAAGAGATATTTTTTACAGATTTTAAGGAATTTAAAATCGGAGATTACAAAATAGGAGTAAGCCAGGTGAATATATTTAACAGCAGTCCGGAACATCTTAAAAACCGTCTGGTCCAATTTATGGAAAAACTAAGGAGTGATAGAGAATATGACCTGCTGCTACTTATGCTGACGGATATAATAAATGAGGTTTCAGAGTTTTTATTTGCAGGCGATCAAAGGGAATTAATTAGAAGGGCTTTCGGTGTGGATGTCGAAGGAAATAGCTTCCTACTTGCGCGCGTCGTTTCCAGGAAAAAGCAGGTTGTCCCCAAAATTATATCAGCGGTAAACTCCCTTTCTTAATTAGCTAGCGAACCGATAACTGCGTACATTTCATTAGTGTCAATCGAATGCAATATTTGAAGACCGGCTTGCTTCATATAACTGGCTACTTCGAAAGCAGGTGGGAGCAGGTGATGGCAAACTGGGGAGCCTGCCTCCCGGTGGATGGCGTTTATTTTTTCCCTGCTCTCCGAGTGACATATAGCCAGTTTGCCTCCCGTAGTTAACATGGAAGCTGCTTTTTCTATGCATTTTTGTTTTTCTTGAATGTGGGGGAATACCGAATAAAAGATTATCAAGTCGAATTTGTCCAGAGACTCAAAATTCATTATATCTTCGTGAACAAATTTTACGGTGGGAAAAAGGGATTCAGGGAATTTTTCTCTGGCCCTTTCCAGCATTTTTTCAGCAATATCTAAACCGATAATCTCTCCGGAAGATCCTATCTTCTCGATTAAAAACGGGATAAGAACCCCAGTACCGCAACCCACATCCAGGATTTTAAAACCCGGAGCTACTCCCGTGATGTCTAATATAAACCTTATCTTTTCTGGAGAATGATATACTTTATCGTCCCATTCGGGGGCCAGGTCGTTGAAAAAACGCCGTAAAGATTCCAGCATTTTTTTTTACCTCCTTTCCCCGTCCGCAGGGTTAGACTGCCACTGTAATGCAGTTCGGGATTGGATCAGTTTTACTATTAAAGGAATGAGGATGACCTGGATAATAATACCAGGAAGACCGGTTATAAAAAGCGATGTCATTACTTTTGCGAAGTTAAAGGGCATGCCTAAAATGCCTGTAATTATCAACCAGTTGGCTACTATAGAAGCAAGCCTTCCGGAAAGCATTGCTCCAAAAAGAGCCGGGTAAATTCCCCATTTTCGCTCATGGAAAAGAATTGAGCTTACAAGTCCATATGTAGCAAGTTCAGCCATCATGGCAAAGACGAAGGGTGGGGAAGGCATTGATGTTATGACGAAATTCAAAAATGGAGTCAAAAGCCCTACTAAAGCTGCCAGATTTTTTGATAGCATAAATCCACCTAGCAATACCGGGATATGCATGGGTAGAAACACCGGTCCTCCCAACTTGTAAGTATGGAAGGCCATTGGCATCAGTATTCCTGCGGCGACCAAAAGGCCTGCAGCCACCAGGTTTTTGATTTTGTTTTGCATTATTTAACCCCCTATAGTAACACAAAAAATATAAAAAGTAACACGCTATGTTAAAAATAAAATTTTGTTTAATGCAAATCATATTATGGCCGTTACGGATATCCTTGAATGCTTTACGCCCTTAAGAGAAAAAAGCTTGTCATGAAGCTCTTTGATCTCCTGTGCCGTTCCCTTTACTATTAGTATTTCCATGCAGTTTTTTTCGTCGAAATGCACGTGAACTGTTGATATTATAAGATGATGAAAGCGATGCTGCATGTGGATTAGGGTATCTGTAATTCCGGGACTTTCGTGGTCATAAACGATTGTTATGGCACCAGCAAGAGTTCCAGCCTCGTTTTCCCACATGTCTTCTATGAGGGCGTTTCTTACCAGGTCTCTAATGGCTTCCGAACGATTGGTATAACCTTTTTTATGTATCATCCTGTCGAATTTGTCAAGTAAATCCTGGCTCATGGATATTCCGAATCTTATGGTATCTGCCATGATGACCCCCAGTTTATGTTACTTTTTTTGGTTTTCGTGCTACTATAATAATAGCAAAGAACGGAGGATATATCAATAAAAAAATTAATAAATTTAATGTCTTTTGCTCGCTAAATCAATTAGGAGATTCTGAACGGCGTTCACCATTTGAACGTGAGTAAAGCGTTCCATCACCATTTGTCGGGCTGTCATTGCCATTTTCTGTGCAGCACCGGGGTTTTTTATGAGGTATTCCATAGCATCGGCAAGGGCATTGGGGTCAGCTGGCGGGACAAGAATCCCTGTTATTCCATGCTTTACTATTTCTGGATTTCCACCCACGTCAGTAGCTATGACAGGCTTTCCCATAGCCATCGCTTCCAGAAGAGAAAGGCTCAATCCCTCGCTTCGCGATGAGAGTACCAGCACATCCGAGTTGCTCATTATCCGGTATATATCTGGACAAAACCCAAGGAAAAAGACTTTATCTCTAAGTCCAAGTTCTCTTGCAAAAGCCTTGAGCTCTTTTTCCATTGGGCCGCTTCCAGCTATGCGAAAAACTACTTCAAAACCGTCGGAAGAAAGCTTATCAAGCAGGAGAGCGCAGGCTTTGAGGAATATGTCGACTCCCTTATCCGGTATGAGGCGTGCTATGTTTAAAAATGAAAAAGTTTTTTTCTGGTACTTATCAATATCTCTTTTATATTTTGCAATAGGATTGGGGTCGATGCCGTTATGGATGACTTCAATTTTTTCCGGCGGAATTCCCCAACTTTTGATGACTACTTCTGCCATCCTTTGCGATACAGTGATAATCTTATGATTGTAGCGTAAAAAATATCCCGCAACGCGGCTTATTAAATCCTTTTTTGGGAAATTGTGAACTGTGGTCAGAATTATGGGAGTGCCGGCAACAAGAGAAGCGGCAGTTCCGATTATAGCTCCAGCTAATCCATGGGCGTGAATTATTTCTACGTGCTCGTTTTTTAAGATCTGAACTAATTTGACAAAGGATTTGGAAATAACGAGGGGATTGTAACGGTCTCCCAATTTTACATTAAAAACTTTTATAGACTTTTCAAAATTCCAGGTATCTAGGTTATCGGCGGATAGGGCAAGAATCACATCAAACTTGTTTTTATCCAGGTCCTGGATCAAATACTCCACGTGGCGCTTCATTCCGCCTTCGGCATCCCGGACCAGTTCCAGCAATTTTATCTTTGGCATTCGAGCTCACCCTCAACTGATTCCAAATTTTCATCGCTTATGAGAAGTATCACTGGAAGTCCTAAGAAAATCGCCATGGTGCCCGCTGCTACTATTCCCGAGTCGTTAAAAATAAGAGCAAGAACTGAACCTAGGCTTGCACCTGAAAAACCAGCGTAAAAATGATTGTACTTTTTAAAAATTTTTTTCATTGTGTTGGGAGGTCTAAAAGAAAGGGAAATCATAGCAGCTATAGTTGTAATAAGTGCCCTTGTCCATGGAGTGTATCTGAATAGTTTATAGTTCATGGCAAGTTTTCGAGTTATTGTAGAAATGACAGGTTCCATTCCATCAGTTTTCACAAGTTCTATCATCTGGCTGATATGGCTGGGAGGTCCTGCAACAGTAGCAAATAAGAACAAAAGTACGAGCATAAGCACTATCCCTATACATATACTGCTGAGTGTTTTCAAAGTGAGCTTTGAGCCTGAGAGCAAAATCAAAGTGGTTAAATAAGCTCCGAAAGCTGTGATAGCCCCTCCTACGTTACTTCCAAAAGATGGGGACGATATGAGGTAAAAGCAAAAGACAAAAGCAACAAAGCACAATGCGAGCGATCTACGGTATCTCATTGGCTTTATTTCATCCAACAAGGCCGTAATCCCTATGGTTGTGGATCCAACCAGTACCCCCATATATTCGTTGCCTATGCCGTAGTAACGAGCCCCCGCTATAGGGTCATGACCAAGAACTGAGCTTCCCAAAAGCTTCCCGCCCCATAAGAGATCGGCGGTTATTGCAGCAGCGGTCATAAGGCAGATGAAGGCGATGGAACCGAGAGTGTTTTTTGCCCTCATTGCAATTGGTACAACCGCTACTGTGATAATGAAGGTCCATAAAAACCTGGAAAGCAAATTTTCACCTGGTAGCAGCGGCAGTATGAGGAATACCAGCGGCACTGTCATGCTTGCAAGGATGAAAGGCTTTGTAAAAACCAGCCAGCGTTTTTTAAAGTAAATGAAAAACAGGAACACCAGGAGAACCACTATTTGCATGAATACGTATGATTTTATAAGATATGGCCTTTGGATATATGTAAAAATTACTTGCCTGTTTACTTTTAAAAGGTAGTCGTAGGCCCCTGTGAAATACTTGCTTTCTATAGGATGACCTAGCATTTCCACCGGCGCCGGGATTTGGAAAAAGGAAAGTACCGTAGGGGCTATATCTATGTTAGAGATTATGCCGGCTCGCCGTGTGGTTGCTGATTGTGCAAGGCCTGGTTTCATATTAGGGCCGAAAGCTATAAACGGAGTAAGCAGGTTTTTTTCTTTGTATCCTCGATAAGACGGGAATGGTGTTACTATCATCAATAGATCCTTTTTTGGGTCTAAGGTTTCAACTATTCTTCCGATAAATTCATCCGCATCCTTTAGAACTTTTTTTCGATAAATTTCGTACATTTCGGGAGTAACTAAATCAACAATATCGTTCACCCTCACGGTATCGCCAAGATATATCACAATAAAGCCGCCTTTTTCTTTAAGCTCAAGAAATTTTGTATAGAGTTTTTTATAGTCGGTTTTTACTAAAAAAGGAGTATTATTATCTTGAATGTTTAAATCTTTGCCTACGTGGCCGGAATATATTACTCCATTTGCATCCATAGCTATCAGAGCAGCAAGTCTATTTTTTTCTAAAATTGTGTCAGCGTTTCCCAAAATAGATACAGGGATACCGTGATTCTTCAAGACTTCCCCCAAAAGTCCCGGTTTGACTTCGTGGTTTTGCTTTTTGCTTTCCTCAATTATTTCGGGAATATCCAGCTCAACTATGGCATTATCTGGCACAGAAAAACCGGTGAACATTTTGAAGGCACTGCCTGCGTCTATGAATTCATATTCTTCGAAAGCCATCAAGGCTTTTTTGCCTTTCCCGGAAGCACTAGCTCTCGTGCCAGCACCGATGGTTAGATAACAGCTGGCAGGGTCGTAATTACCAGCAGGTCTGGTGTTCATAAGGGCTAAGGTAGCCCGGTTCATAAGGTTTCGGAGGTTTGGATAATCGCCGGCAAGGTCCTCGAGATTTATGCGGTCCATCACGATCATAACAGCGAGTTTCGAAGAAGTCCCGGCATCAGCTAGGGCAAAAGGTACAAGCTGGGTTAAGGAGAAAACTAGAATAAAAAGAAATGCTACCCTTTTTAGCATAAACCCACTCCTAATTTTTGAAACTTACAATAAATATTATTAAATTTAACCCGCCTTTTTATAATAAAGAAACCGATTAATATAAAAATCCATATCTGCAAATAATAGGAAAAGGAGAAAAATAAAATTTTCGGAGGAAATATGGTGCTGAAAGAAAGCCTTTACAGGTTTTTCCTTTTGAATAAATTTGTCAACGCAATATTTCCGTTAGTAGAAACTGAATTGAAAAAACTTATCCGCCTTGCGGAAAGAATTCCCGATCCGATGTTGAAAAACCAGGCCCTTGAGAGTATAAGGAAAAAGAAATTTCACTGCCAGGGTGGGAGCGTATACGCGCTTTATCCAGGTGTTCCGCTGAGGGATATGGTTCATTTCATAGTATCTTACCAGACCATCAGCGATTATTTGGACAATTTATGCGACAGAGCAGGAGTAATGAATGAAGAGGCTTTTAGGCAGCTTCATTTGGCTATGACCGATGCCCTCCTTCCGGGTACAAGTTATAACGATTATTATATGTATTATCCTTACAAAGACGACGGCGGTTATCTGTTATTCCTCGTTGATGAGTGTAAAAATTTCATATCGACTTTGCCTTCTTACGCCATCATAAGAGAAAAGGTGCTATTCCTCGCGAGGCTTTACTCAGACCTACAAGTCTACAAACACCTAGCACCGGAAGTCAGGGAGTGCAGAATGGCTGGATGGTATAAAAATTATTTGGATTACTTTCCGGAGATAAACGGGTGGGAATTTGCAGCTGCTGCCGGTTCTACACTTGGAATTTTTATGCTGGTGGCAGCAGCGACAGATCCCGATCTGGATGGTCTTGAAGCCTGGAAGGTATTCCATTCGTATTTCCCATGGATATGCGGTTTACATATATTGCTGGACTACTACATAGATTTAAATGAGGATAAGGTAAACGGGGACCTTAATTTTGTAAGTTATTACGCTAGTGAAATACAGTGTTTGGAACGGTTAAAATTATTTTACAAAAATTCGCTAGAAGAGGCGACAAAATTAAAATATCCTCTTTTCCACTCCACGGTTGTAAACGGCCTTATGGCCATGTACCTTTCTGATCCAAAAGCCCTTTCTAACGGCCGTAGCTTAATCACGGAGCAGCTGCTGGACCATTGCGGGAATTATACCAAGTTGATGCACAGCTTTTGCTGCTGGCTTAGAAAAACAAAAAGGCTTTAGACTACCTTTTCCTCTTTAAAACCTTGAAGGAAAGCTCAACCAATATATTTCTATAGATTGAATCGGGGAATTCCTTCAAGATTTCCCTTGCCTTTTTTGCGAATTCTTCAGCCTTAGCGTAGGTTTTCGATATAGCATCCGATTTTTTTATATCTCGGAGGAGCTCCGATTTCACGGCCGCAATGAGACTTTTATTTGCCAATACCTTGCGATATTTTGCGCCGAATGTGCTGTCCTGCAAAAAGTATATATATGGCAGGGTTATTTTTCCCTCTTCTATATCTTGACCTATTGGTTTTCCGATTTCTGTTGCGTCACCTATTACATCCAGAAGGTCGTCGACTATCTGGAAGACATAACCAAGATAAAGTCCATAAAGTCCAATTTTTTTAATATCTTCCTCTTTAGCTTTACCGCATTCGGCCCCTGCTTTGCAGCAGGCTGAAATGAGCGAAGCTGTCTTTTTTTCTATTATCTTGAAATAGTAATCTTCATCAACTTTTTTGTTAGTATTTTCCACAGCCTGCATGATTTCACCATGACACATTTCCTGGATGGCGTCAATCAGGTGCCCCATACACCGATTCAGGTTGTACCTGCAAAGCAATTCGAAAGCTTTGGCAAATACGAAATCACCGGCAATGACCGCTGTATGGTTGCCGTAAATATAATTTATCGTAGGGCGGTTCCGCCTGTAATCCGACCGGTCTATAACGTCGTCATGTATCAGGGAAGCGGTGTGTATGAGTTCTGCGGCTACGGCCGAATAGATCATTTCCATATTTACAGGAGAAAAACAAAGCCCTGTCAGCAGTACCAGCTTGGGTCTGAGCCGCTTTCCACCGGCAAAGAAGTCTTTAAGTATCCCGCGCACCGGTTCTTCGCTTTCCTCTATGGCCCGCATTAATTCCCTTTCAATGAGCTTCATTTCTTTGGATATCTGGGGGATGTCTTCTATGTTGGGATTCGCAACCGAAATCATAGTTCCGCTCCAATCTTTTATTATCGTTGTTTAAGGATATTTTTGTACCGACCTTGTTTTTTTATACAGTTGATTTACAGGTTATATTGTTGTGAAATAATGCCTGCTACGGTTTCTGAAAGGAAAAAGCTCTAATCAAGGGTAGATTAATAACCGCAGCTATATTTTCCAAGGTAAATTCCTGGTTTATGCAGCGATGCTCTCGGCGGGTTTGAAAGTCTTTTAAAAGTATTAAGTAAAAAACACCGCTTTCGGAATGTGTATCCAAAAAGCGGTGTTTTTCTACAATATTAGAGTTTCTTAAAAGGAGAAAACCTATTCCGAATTCAAATAATCCATATAATTCATTATATTAGCGTCTTTATCTATAATTCCTTTAATTTTAGTTGTTTTGCAGGTCATAATGGTGGTGATACCTGGTCCGTGTCCCATCTTGATGCAGTCGCTGTGTATTACTACGCCTATGGTTACGGCTCCTTTTAGATAACCTCTTCCGTAAGTATTATCGCAGTCTTTGAGTAAAACCAAATCTCCGAACCTTAACCGGTCAAGGCCGAGCTTTTGGATTTCGTCTTTGTCACTGGTCATTATATCGTAATCTCCGCTGAAAGCTGTCGCCGCACCAAGTCCGGAACCCATAAGGTGTGCCGGGGCTTCGGCGACTACGGGGACTTTAAGTATGCCGTTTTCTTCAATTATAGGTATTTTTAAAAACAAGCGGGGATCAATATTCATCACCACGATATCAGGGTAGTCGAGAAGTTTTAAACCCTGTCCCCAGGCTTTGATGAGTATTTTATCGTCTATCGCCATTTTTTCCATGTCTTCTTTTTTAAACTGGACGATGACGTGCTCGATGCCTCCGTGTTTTCCTATAACGACACCTTTAGCGCCTTTTGCATCGCCGGTCACTACCCTTGCCTCATTTCCTATGCATGACAGCATCATAAGGGCGTTGTTTTCGTTTTTATCTTCGTTTCTTATTGAAACGCCGGGTTCTATATGGTCACCAGACCATCCGAAAGCGGGGTCGCCAAGGCTTACGTTGTATGTAATGCCTCCAGTGGCCGGCAGTATATTTACACTTCCGTCATGTCCTATTCTAAAAGGTGATGCGGCAACGGGATGATGGATTTTTCCCTGAACCGATTGAATAACCGTTTTTTCAATATTAGTTCTTAACATATATTGACACCTCCGGGGTTTTCAAAATTGCTATGAGTTGGCTGAATGCTAGGTTTACAGCATGGCATTACCTTATGTAGTTTACAACGTTCCTCCTCCTTTCTATTGGACGAGGCTGCTTGGCTGGGTCGGGGTAGCCCAGGGCAACTGTGAAGAATGGTTCATATCCATCGGGCAGCGAAAGTTTTTTCACCTCTTCCTCAATCTTGAATAGAAAACTGGTCAGGCCAATCCAGCATGCCCCTAGCCCAAGACTGTGGGCGGCTAAAAGCATATTTTGCGTAGCGGCGCTGCAGTCGATGAGAGCAGAATAGGAGTTTTTTCTGCCAGATACAACGATTATAGTTGGCGCATTGTAAAATAAATGAAGCTTCTCGTTGCGGCCCATGGCTGCTATCCATTCCACTTCTGATTCAGCCATGGCTTTTTTCGTAACAAGGCTGAAATGGTCAATTAGCTCCTTGTTCTGGATTACAGTAAAATGCCACGGCTGCTCATTGTGACCGCTGGGGGCATGAATTGCTGCTTCTATTATCGCTTGTATTTCCTCGTCCTTTATCTGTTCTGGCAGGAACCGGCGGATGCTCCTTCTGGTTTTAATGGCATTGATGACTTCGTTCAAAGTATTTCCCTCCTCTTTAAGATAGACTTCCATTTACTCACTAAAATAAATATATCATAAATAACACCATATGGCTGGTTAGCACTTATTTTTGAGCTGACAAATTAGTATTGCTCGTTCTTTTAAATTTGTGTATGATGATTGTGAATATAATTGATTCGCACTTAAACCTTTATTTTTCTTCTTCTCTCATTGATTTTGAAACTATTTATATCTCGTTTAATCCAAATGTAAAATATTGGGAAATCGGGGGAGCATAAATGAACGGTACTTTCTATGGGGAACGGAAATCCGACGATATAAAAGTGGATCTGCACATCCATACGACAGCTTCCGATGGCACCTGGCGGCCGAAAACCCTGCTGGAAAAACTGGTAAGTGCAGGGATTAAACTTTTTGCCGTAACCGACCATGATACCACGGAAAATCTTGCTGAGGCCGCTGCGCTTGCTGAGGAATACGGTCTCAAATTTATAAACGGAGTGGAGGTAAATACCACTTATAAGAACCACAATTATCATATTCTTGGCTTGGGAATCCAACCTGAAAACGAGGAGCTGCAGAGGCTGCTGGAAAGAAACCGGCAATTAATGGAGGAAAAGGATGATGAAAGCATAAAATATCTCGAGAGGAAATATCCAGTTGTTAGCTTCGAGGAATATAAAGAATATAAAAATAATCCGGAAAGGGGAGGATGGAAAGCTCTAAATTATTTGATCGATAAAAAGTTGTGCAGAAATTATAAAGACTTTTTCAACTTATTCGGCGACTGGGGGAACCCTTTTGAAAAACTCGAATTCGTATCGCCCGGCGAGGCGATTAGAGCGATTTGCATGGCCGGAGGGGTTCCTGTATTGGCACACCCGGGTGCGTCGTTTTACGATAAGGATTTTAAAGCTGTAATTGCCTTCATGATAAGTGAGGGGATTAGGGGTATAGAATGCTATCATCCTGAGAATAGCCCCGAAATAACGCGGTATTGCCTTGAAATATGCAAATCTAATAACCTGTTGGTGACCGGTGGTTCGGATTGTCATGGGGAGTTTCTCTCGGGAAGATGTTTGGGGGTTCCCGATATACGCTTATCACAGTTAAGGCTGGCTGGGGTTAAAATATATTAGGGGAAAGCGTAAATCTTACTCCTTTTAGTGAAGTTAATAACCCGGAAAGAGAGGGGAGTAACTTCCGTGTTTCAACTGAGCGAAGAACAAGAACAGAGGGCCTTGAGGCTCCACAGGGAGAGCATCGTTTTCGACGCCCACTGCGACACCATCCTTCAGGTGTTAGAGGGTAAGCGAACTCTCGGAGAAAGGTCAAAGGAAGGGCATTTAGATATACCTAGGCTCAAAAACGGAGGAATTAAAGCCCAGGTATTTTCGGTGTTTGTAAAGCCAGAATGGTACAGCGATGCTGTCCACGCCACGCTAAAAGGGATTGCCGCTTTAAAGCGCGAGTTCGAGAAAAACGCTGAAGACGTGGTACTGACAAGGTCCGCCGTCGACATTGAAAAAGCTACGGCGGAAGGCAAAATCGCAGCACTGATAAGTGTAGAAGGAGGAGAAGCCCTTCAGGGAGACCTGGATATGCTTAGAATTTACCGGGAACTGGGGGTTTCCTCACTTGTCCTGACATGGAACAATAGAAACGCAATTGCCGACGGAGCGGGCGATACCAGGAGCGGAGGAGGCCTTTCGAGTTTTGGAGTCGAGGTAATAAAGGAAATGGAAAGACTGGGAATGGTGGTAGACCTGGCACATATCTCTCCCCAAGGTTTCTGGGACGCATTAGAAATTGTTTCAAAACCTATTATTGTATCCCACTCTATGCCCAGAAAGTTCATGGATATACCCAGAAACCTCGACGATGATCAGATAAAAGCGGTGGCTGAAAAAGGTGGAGTCATCGGAGTAAGCTTTTATTTTACAGGCTATGGTGGCGTACCAGGGAATATAGAGAAGGTGCTCGATGCCATTGATTACATAGTAAATATAGGAGGAGTAGATTGTGTAGGAATCGGTTCAGACTTCGATGGTTTTAAGGGGACGGTAGAGGGATTGGAGTCTTGCGAGGAATTTATAAACATTACCCGCGGATTGGTATATCGAGGCTATACCGATGAGGATATACGAAAAATTTTGGGCAAGAACTTTCTTAGAGTGTTCGAAAAGGTTCAAAGCTGAAGGGAAAGGAGAATGCTCTTTGCTATTAGGGGCACATATATCGATTTCAAAGGGTTTTGAAAAGGCCGTTAAAGATGCCCTTTCGATAGGGGCTAATACAATGCAGTTTTTTACACGCAACCCGAGAGGTGGAGCTGTTAAAGCACTGGATGAAAATGATATCAGAAAGTGCTCGGAACTGAGGCAAAGGGAAAACTTTGGTCCCCTGGTAGCCCATGCACCATATACAATGAATATGGCGACAAATAAAAAGGAAACAGCGGATTTTACAAAAAGGGTCATCAGGGAAGACCTCGAAAGGTTAGAAAAAATCGGTGCAGAATACCTAGTAATACATCCGGGAAGTCATATGGGGGACGGAGTCGAAGCAGGCATAGAAAGAATCGCAGCATTGTTAAAAGAAGTTGTGACCGGGGATGAAAAAGTAATGGTGCTTTTAGAAACTATGGCCGGAATGGGAAGCGAGGTGGGGTATACTTTTGAGCAGCTTTACGACATAATGGAAAAAACCGGTATTCCCCATGCTTTCGGCGTATGCATTGATACATGCCACCTTTACTGTGCTGGATATGATATTCAAGATCGTTTGAACGAGGTGCTGGAAGAGTTTGATCGAATTCTTGGGCTTGATAAATTAAAAGCCGTCCACTTGAATGACAGTAAATTTGGCTTGGCAAGCCGTAAGGATAGACATGCAAACCTGGGAGAGGGGTTACTTGGTCTAGAAGCAATAGAACGAGTTATAAACCACCCTGCAATTAAAGACAGGCCCTTTTTGCTTGAAACTCCCGGAGGGATGGAAAACTACAAGAAGGAAATAGAAATATTAAAAAGAATGAAGGATAATGGTTGAAAAGGGATGGTTATGAAAGAAATCTGCGATGGAGAAAAAGAGCGCATCCTAAAAATATTAGCACTACTTGAAAAACATTATCCGAATGCCACCACCGCCCTCCGGTATGAAAATCCCTTCCAGCTCATGGTAGCAACTATCCTTTCTGCCCAATGTACAGATAAGAGAGTGAATCAGGTCACAGAAAGGCTTTTTAAGAAATATAAAGGCCCTGAGGATTTTGCTACTGCCGAACCAAGGGGATTAGAAGAGGAAATAAAAGAATGCGGTCTGTTCAGAAATAAGAGCAAGAATATAATCGAAGCTTCACGCATAATATTGGAAAAATACGGAGGCAGGGTGCCGGATGAGTTTGAAGAACTCATTAAACTGCCCGGGGTAGGCCGTAAAACAGCCAATGTGATACTTGCAAATGCCTTTGGCAAACCGGCTTTTGCGGTAGATACCCATGTGTTCAGGGTAGCTAGGCGTTTGGGCATTTCAGATGGAAAAGACCCTTTGAAGGTTGAAGAAGACCTGACGTCAAAAGTTCCCAAAGAGTATTGGATAAAAGCCCATCATTGGCTCATCAACCATGGACGCCGGATTTGTACTGCAAGGAAACCCAATTGCGAAAACTGTTTTCTTAAAGATTTTTGCCGTTTTTATGAGTCACGAAGTTAAAGGTAAGAGCCTTTTTTATATAATTTAAATTTAAATTTAAAGAAGGGAGAGGAGCTTTATTGGATTACAAAAAATATGTGGCTGATAGAGTAAAAGATGTTAAGTTTTCCACTATAAGGTATTTCTTTAATCTTGTGAATCAGATGCCTGAAGCGATCTCTCTTTGCATAGGAGAACCTGATTTTGTCACCCCTATACATATATGCGAAGCAGCAAAAAAAGCTCTTGATGACGGCAAAACCTCCTATACACCCAATCCGGGAATTCTGGAACTTCGCTATGAGATAGCTCATTATCTGAAACGCCGGTTTGGGCTTTCATACGTGCCGGAAAAGGAAATAATTGTAACGATAGGCGCAAGCGAAGCTATAGATATAGCGCTGAGGACTCTGGTAAATCCAGGGGATGAAGTGCTTATTCCTGAGCCCTCTTTTGTAGCGTATAGACCCTGCGTAACACTTGCGGGAGGAAAACCAGTCCCCGTACCTACTTACTTTGAAGACGGCTTCGTTTTAAGGCCAGATATTCTGGAAAGGTTTGTAACTCCCAAATCCAAGGTTCTTTTACTGTCGTATCCCAATAATCCTACGGGAGCGGTAATGAACCGCAAACAGTTAGAAGAAATTGGAAAAATTGTCGAAAAGCATGACCTAATTGTAATTACAGATGAAATCTACGCCGAACTCACCTATGGAGTCGAACACACCGCATTTGCTACGATCCCGGGAATGTGGGAGAGAACTGTCACGATAAGCGGTTTTTCAAAGGCCTATTCCATGACCGGGTGGCGACTTGGGTATTTAGCAGCCCCGGCGGAGCTAGCGGAAGAAATGCTGAAAGTCCACCAATATAGCGTAACCTGTGCACCGACTATGGCACAATATGCCGCAGTAGAAGCTTTGAGAAACGGCGATGCCGATATTGAACGCATGCGAGAAGAATATAACAAAAGGAGAATTTACCTTTATACCAGCTTGAAAAGTATGGGGCTTGAATGTTTTGAGCCAAAAGGAGCCTTTTACATTTTTCCGTCCATAAAAAATACCGGACTTTCATCCGAGGAATTTGCAGAAAGGCTCCTCATGGAGAAAAAAGTGGCAGTGGTTCCCGGAAGTGCTTTTGGGGAAAGTGGGCAGGGATTTGTAAGGTTAGCCTATGCTACCTCAATGGCAAACCTGGAAAAGGCGGTAGAGAGGATCGGCGAATTTTTGAAAGAAATATAAATACGGGCAGCCTCAAGGATTTTCGCACAATTTTTCCCTCTGTACAACATTTCCTGTATTTAGGTCCAACAAAACGACCAGATTATCCTCTATCAAAGCCGCCGAAGGTACGCCATCTTTTGGAAGTGAACATGACCCGGGGTTTATGTGAAGAAGCCCGGGCAATTTTTTTATACCTTTCACATGAGTATGGCCGGTAACTAATATATCCACTTTCCATTTGGCAGCGAGTTTTTCCAAAGTTTCTTCGTCCATCTCATGGCCATGAGATAATAGTAGTCGCCGTCCGTCAAAGCAAAACAGCGCATAGGGTGACTGTACTGGAATTGAAATTACCATCTGGTCAACAGCAGCGTCGCAGTTGCCGGCTGATATAAGCATCGGAGTCTCTATGCCGTTTATAACTTCCGCCAATTCTTTTGGGTTATAACCCTCCGGCAAAGGGTTCCTGGGTCCGTGGTAGAGCACATCGCCGGCATGGAGAATAACGTCGCACCGGCCTAGGATTTCTAGGGCTTTCCGAAATGCTGTTGAACTCCCGTGTGTATCGCTAATAATGCCTATTCGCATAAAGATCCTCCTCTTAAATGCTTTCTTGCAATTTCCAGCAGGATTTCCCTGCGGTTTAGCTTCGGATTTTCAATGACGTCCTCTAAAAGTATGTTAAGGAGCTTTCCCACCAAAGGACCTGGTTGGATTCCTAAAAACTCTATGAGGTCTTTTCCAGAAAGGTCCAAGTCTTTTATTGTGTAGTCAGATTTTTCATTTTTCAATTCTTCTAGATCATAAATTAATTTTTTTAAGCCGGGCCCGACGGCCTCATCAAAGCCGCTGGCTAGCCGGTCAGCTTTTCTTAGCTCAATAAGGTCATATATATTTTCCCATCCCACCTTGGAAATTAACCTTCTTGCTTCAGAAATGGGTGAATCTGCCAAATATTTGAACATATGATGTTTTATCAATAGCACGACTTTATTGATGGTCTTGTTGTCAAACCTCAAATTTTTCAGTATACTTTTTGCCATTTCCGCAGATTTGAGGTGGTGGTCGGGAAATTCAAGGCCATTGCTGCCTTCTGCTGCACACCGGGGTTTTCCAACATCATGGAGCAAAGCTGCGAGGCGAAGGTGAAGGGAGTTTTTAACGTACTTGCAGGCGAGGAGGTTATGTTCGAGTACATCGTATGGTTTATTATGGTGCTGCATTCCCATGCCTTCCATGAGTTCGGGTATCATATATTTCAAAAGTCCTGTGACTACCAGGGTCACCAGGCCATCGAAAGGATGATCTGATGTAATCAATTTTACCAGTTCATCCCTTATCCTTTCGCGGGAGATAGTCCTTAGCATTGAAGCATGGGCTTTAAGCGAGTAAAGGGTAGAAGGCTCTATGGTAAACCCCAGCTGCGCTTGAAATCGGGCCGCCCTTAAGGCTCTAAGCGGGTCTTCCCAGATTCTCCTTGTGCTGCCTGTACACCTTATCGTACGGGCTTTAAGGTCATCGAGGCCACTAAAGGGGTCAATAAGTTTGCCGGATAGGGGGTCATAGGCCATTGAATTTATGGTGAAATCCCTGCGGGCCAAGTCTGTCTCAATAGTGCCTCCAAAAGTATAATTTGGCTTCCTACCTGGAGCGTCGTTTCGGAATGGGGTTATTTCGATTTTGGTATCGCCGCGCACTAAAAGCATCGTGCCGAAATTGCCGTAAGGGATTGCATCGGGGAATATTGATGCAATCTTTTCCGGCAAAGCGTCGGTGGCTATATCATAATCAGGACTTTCCCGCCCAAGCAATATATCCCTTATAGCCCCTCCCACGACAAAAGCCTGATGGCCCTGGGCGTTAAATTTGTGGCATATTTGCTTTACGATATCGGGGATATTTAGATTCAGCTCCATGGCAATTTTCCCCTGGACTTTTTATTTATATCTTAACATACAGCTTTTAATAATACAATGAAATATGCTATGAAATATGTTATAATGGAATACAAGGTCTTCACAAATTATACGGGAGGTACCAATTTATGTCAATAAAGGAATTGTATGAAAAGGGAATAAAATACACTGAATTTTTGAAAAAGACTGAAACAAAATACAGGCAGGAATTTGAAAAGCACTATGAGGATTTAAAGCTTTCTCAAGAGACACAGGAGCGAATTGAGAAAATAGCTAAAAAAGTCTTTGTGCTGGTTTTTGCTGAAGCCTGGTGCCCCGATTGTATAGCTAGTCTCCCGGTTCTTGCAAAAATGGCCGAAATCAATAATTTGATAGATTTTGCTATACTGCCGAGAGAAGGTTATGAGGATTTCCTGGAGAAATATAAGTATGATGGGAAGCCTAGGATACCAACTTTTATTTTCCTAGACGAAGATTTCAAAGAACTTGGCGCCTTTGTGGAGATTCCCCAAATGTTAAAGGATATCTACGCTAGAGGATATCAGCCGGACATAATAGTAGCCCGCAGAGATTACAGACAGGGCAAATACTCGGAGGTTATAGCCAGCGAGTTTATTGAAATAATTGAAGGTCAAAGTAAAACAATGGGTGGTGAAAAATGATAAAATTCAGGGGACATCATTTAGTGTGCCTACATTTTTTCCAGGGTGAAGGTTATAGCAGGGAATTTGTCAATAACCTGAAGAAATTGGTTGATAGAGCAAGCAGCGGGGAAGAAATCGAAGTGGTAGACGGTCCCGACGATGTGTGCAGGGTATGCCCGTACCTTTCGGGAAACCGTTGCGCCCATAAAGAGGGCGCAGACGAGGAAATCAGGCAACTCGACCGTGACGCTTTGAATTTCCTGAAAGTTAGCTCGGGACAAAAAGTAAGGTGGTTGGAACTAAAAGAGAAAATAAAATCTGCGCCGGAGGAATGGTTTTCGTCTTTCTGTAAGGGATGTGACTGGAAAAGTGTCTGCGACAGGGTGAGGTAGAATTTATCAAGAGGTGGAAAACGATGTCCGCCGAATTTCTGAAAGAATTTTACAGTGAGATACTGGACAGTCTGGATGTAGGCATCCATATAGTAGACCACAAGGGAAATACGGTTTTTTATAATGCAGCTATGGGTAGACTAGAGAGTCTTGACCCCGCCGCCGTCGTTGGAAAGAACCTTCTGGAAGTTTTCCCCTCACTGAACTATGAGACCAGTACCCTGCTCCAGGTTCTAAAGACTGGACAAGCCATCGTGGATCGCGTGCAAACCTATTTTAATTACAGAGGGCAGCGGATAACTACTGTCAATACCACTTTGCCGCTGAAAAAAGGCAATAAAGTAATGGGTGCGGTAGAAATTGCCAAAGATATCACAATAGTCAGAGAAATGTCAGAAAAGGTAATATTTTTACAGGATTCTACAAAAATAAAAGTTTCACGGGAAATGCCCTATCTATTTGCTAAATATACCTTTGAAGATATTATCGGCGAAAGTCCGGCGATTAAGAAAGCCATTGATATAGCGAGGAAAGCCGCCATGACCTCTTCTTCTGTGCTCATATTTGGGGAAACGGGTACTGGCAAAGAGCTGTTCGCACAGAGCATACACAATGCCAGTCCTAGAAGAAAAAGACCCTTCATTGCACAGAACTGCGCAGCGCTCCCCGAAAGCCTTTTGGAAGGTATATTATTTGGCACTGTAAAAGGGGGATTTACAGGGGCGGTTGACAGACCCGGGCTTTTTGAGCAGGCCGATGGAGGTACCCTGCTTTTAGATGAAATAAATTCAATGGGTATAAATCTTCAGGCAAAACTCTTGAGGGTGCTGCAGGAAGGTTGTGTGAGGAGAGTTGGAGATACAAGGACAATACCAGTGGACGTCAGGGTGATCGCAACGACCAATGAGGATCCGCTGCAGGCTGTAGAAAAGGGAGTGATAAGGAAAGATCTATTTTTCCGGCTGGGAGTTGTATGTGTGAAAATTCCGCCCCTTAGAGAAAGGAAAGAAGACATATTTCTCCTCACCCGCCATTTTATAAATAAATTCAACAAAAAATTTAATAAAAATGTAGTTGACATTTCCCCAGATGTAAGACGTATATTTAAAGAATACGACTGGCCGGGCAATGTGAGGGAACTGGAAAACGCTATCGAGTGTTCTATGAATTTAATTGGTGACGAATCTTTTATAGAGATAGAACACCTCCCATTTTACATTACCGATCAGATGAATAGAGGTCCTGAAAAAACCAGATTTGATCTTTACGACCTTATAGAAATCGAAAATTATTCTCTGGACGAAATAATTAATAGATTTGAAAGAGAGATCATTAAAAAAGCGATAAAAGAATGCAATGGCAATGTGTCGAAAGCCGCTAGCAAATTGAAAATTAAGCGACAAACCCTCCAGTACAGGATGAAGAAGCTTAATCTGGAATAAAAATTGCTATATAAACCACAGGAGGTGGTTTTCATTGATTTATCCTAGGGTTGAAATTAATCTTTCGCTGATCCGTGAAAACACAAGGTACATTGTAGATTTGTGTGGAAGGTCCGGAATTGAGGTTATGGGAATCACCAAAGGCGTCTGTGCAATGCCATCCGTTGTCAGGGCAATGGTGGACGGGGGTGTAAAAAAGCTTGGGGATTCCCGGATAAAAAATATTAAGAACATGAAATGCTCAGGGCTGAATATGCCAATTTACCTCATAAGGATACCCATGCCTTCAGAAGCTGAAGAAGTAGTGCGGTGGGCAGAGGGAAGTTTCAATTCTGAACCGGAAGTGATAAGGCTGCTTTCAGAAAAAGCCAGGGCTATGGATAAAATCCATAAGGTTATCTTAATGGTTGATGTAGGTGACCTCAGGGAAGGTGTAATGCCTGAGGATGTAATCCAGATTGTGGGAAGGATTTTAGAAATGCCCGGCGTGGAATTTGAAGGACTGGGCACAAATGTAGGATGCTATGGTGGTGTATTGCCAAGTTATGAAAACACCAAGATTCTGGTGGACTTAGCGGGGGATATTGAAAAAAGATACGGAATAAAAGTGAAGACAATTTCAGGAGGTAATACAGCTACGCTGAAGTTGGTGGAAGAGGGGCGGATAGCTCCAGGTGTGACCCAATTGAGAGTAGGTGAAGGCATTTTACTTGGAACAGACGCCACCAACTGTAGGAACGTACCTGGTACCTCCCAGGCGACGATGTTATTGAAAACCGAAATAATAGAAGTTAAAGTGAAACCTTCCAAGCCCATCGGTGAGTTAGGCCGGGACGCCTTCGGGAATATACCGGTTTTTGAAGATCGGGGCCCGATGAAAAGAGCTATAGCCGCTCTGGGTAAGCAGGACTGCAGGATAGAAGGGCTTATACCTGTAGATGATAATATAGAAATCCTGGGTGCAAGCAGCGACCACCTTTTGCTCAATGTTACGCAGGCAAAAAGAGATATAAAAGTGGGTTCAATTGTGGAATTCCGGATGACTTACGGTGCCATGCTCAGTCTTATGACTTCACCTTATGTAGATAAGGTTCCGGTCTGAGATTGCAAAAAATTTGTAATTGGATGCAAAAAAATTGTCATTTCTGATATTTCTTTATAAGACAGGTTGGTTAACGATTTTTGGTATGTAAATTGCAATAAATAAAATCAAACAAAATTATGGGGGGATAAATTGGAATGAAAACTCCGAGAAAACCATATCTTTACGAGGCCTTATTTTCAGTATTAGGACTTATTGTTGTCATGGCTGTATCCCTTGTTAAATTCCGTACAGACCCACATATTCCTATGTTAATAGGGTCTATTTTCGCTAGCATTGTTGCCTTCCGTGCGGGGTACCGCTGGGAAGAAATCGAAAGGGGAATGCTGGACGGAATATATCAAGCCCTGCAGTCAGTCATAATATTAACCATAATTGGTGTGTTGATAGGCGTTTGGATCTTAGCCGGTGTGGTACCAGCGATGATTTACTATGGCCTTGGACTTTTAACTCCCAAAATATTTTTACTGGCTACGCTGCTTATCTGTTCGATAGTTTCTTTGGCTACCGGTACCTCCTGGGGAACCGTCGGCACAATTGGTATAGCCCTCATGGGTGTCGGGCAGGGCTTAGGTATACCCCCAGCTTTGATAGCTGGTGCGATAATTTCCGGAGCCTATTTCGGTGACAAGATGTCACCGCTTTCTGATACTACCAATTTAGCACCTGCGGTAGCAGGAACTGATGTATTTACCCACGTAAAGCACATGATTTACACGACCGGTGTAAGTTATGTCATTGCCGCAGCTTTATATACGATAATAGGTTTCAGATTTAGCGGCGGTTCCATAGATGTAAACCAAATAAACGCCATAAAAAGCGCTTTAGCTTCTCAATTTACAATAAACCCACTGCTCCTCATACCGCCACTGGCGGTTATTCTTTGCGTAGCCCTTAAGGTTCCCGCCATACCCGGTATAACTATAGGCATAATTCTTGGTGCACTGGAAGCTATCGTATTTCAGCAAGCGGATCTAGGTCAAATCATCAACGCTGGGTATTCAGGTTTTGTGAGCGAGACCGGCAACCAGATGATAGATGATCTGCTGACTGCCGGTGGTTTGACAGCAATGATGTACTCCATTTCATTGGTTATAGCCTCGATGATGTTCGGTGGCATTATGGAAAAAACCGGCCAGCTGGAAGTTCTGCTTGAGGCTCTGCTCAGAAAAGTAAGGAGCGTCGGAGCACTGATAAGTACGACCGTTTTGACATGCGTAGCCAGTAACATGCTGTTGCCAGAGCAGTATATATCGATAATAGTGCCCGGAAGATTGTACGCCAGAGCTTACAGAGAAAAAGGCCTTCATCCGAAGAATCTTTCAAGAGCTCTGGAGGATGCGGGGACACTTACATCAGCATTAATCCCGTGGAACACGTGCGGTGCTTTTATAAAGGGGGTCCTGGGAATTTCTGCTTTCGCGTACGGCCCCTGGGCATTCCTGAACTATATTAACCCCATCGTTTCTATAATATACGGCTTTACGGGCTTTACAATTGAAAGGCTAAAAGAGGACGAGTAATGGTGTGTTTTAAGTTACCCTCAGTCCTGAGGGTAATTTTTTTACTGCAAAAATTATTGCAGTTAAAGTAAGAAGCTATACCTTAATTAAGCCGTAAATATGCTGGCATAAAGTTTGCTTTTAATACTATTAGATGACTAAATATAACTCAAATAAAATCTAAACCAAAGGAGTGTCACATTATGGAAAACGTAAAGGTTATCGTCTGGGGCCTAGGCGCCATGGGCGGAGGCATGGCCAGGATGATTTTGCAAAAAAAAGGTATGGAGATAGTAGGAGCTATAGCTTCGCGAGCAGAAAAGGCTGGAAAGGATCTAGGAGAAGTTTTGAATCTTGGCACTAAAGTAGGGGTGACTGTAACTAACGAACCGGAGAAAGCATTGAAAGAGCCTGCTGATATAGTTCTGCTCGCTACCTCGTCTTTTACGAGAGAAGTTTATCCCCAGTTAAAAAGGATTATAGAAAGCGGTAAAAATGTGATCACCATTGCCGAAGAGATGGCTTACCCGGCATATCGCGAACCTGAAATAGCAAAAGAAATAGACAAATTGGCAAAGGAACACAATGTAACGGTGCTGGGGACAGGAATCAATCCGGGATTTGTACTGGATACCCTCATAATTTCCCTGAGTGGTGTATGCATGGATATTAAGAAAATCAAGGCGAGGAGAATAAACGACCTTTCTCCCTTTGGGACCACAGTAATGAGGACTCAGGGTGTGGGAACCACAGTAGAAGAATTCCATAAAGGCCTTGAGGAAGGTACCATAGTAGGGCACATCGGTTTTCCCGAGTCCATAAGCCTTATTTCCGAAGCTTTGGGGCTAGAGGTCGATGAAGTACAGCAAATAAGGGAACCCATCGTTTCTAGGGTTTATAGGGAAACTCCCTATGCCAAAGTCGAGCCAGGAATGGTAGCAGGCTGCAAGCATATCGGTATAGGATTGAGAAAGGGCGAGCCAGTTATAGTACTGGAACACCCCCAGCAGATTAGGCCGGAGCTGGAAAACGTGGAAACAGGCGATTATATCGAGATTGAAGGCACTCCCAATATTAACCTGGCAATAAAACCCGAGATTCCTGGGGGAATAGGTACCATTGCCATTGCGGTAAATATGATTCCCAAGGTTATTGAGGCAAGGCCCGGTTTAGTTACTATGAAGGACCTGCCGGTACCGGCGGCTATTATGGGAGATATAAGAAAGCTGATAAAGGGCGGTGAGAATAATGCCTGATGCAGTTAAAGGGACTTGGGTGCAGATTCATAAGGTTGTTTTGAAACCCGAAGAAAGGTCACCGCGCCTCCCGGATGATACGAAAAAAGTGCCGTTGGAATTTAGGCTCAAAGGGTTTCTCACCCATGATGCTAATTTAGGCGAAGAAGTGGAAATCGAGACTCTAATAGGTCGAAAAGTCAGGGGGAAGCTGATAAAAATAAATCCCGAATACGAACACGGGTTTGGAAAGCCTGTACCCGAGCTTCTTTCGATAGGAATGGAGTTAAGAAAACTTCTGGGAGGTGAAGTCGATGTCTCGGGACATGAGCTACGAAGCTGTGATGAATAGGAAAAATGAAATAATGAAAAAGGCAGTAGGAATCGATTATCAAGTCTTTGAATCAGGTGGCATTGCCTTCGACTACGAGCGGATGATGAAAGAAGTGGGTTACACCATAGATGAAGTGAGAAAGATACAGGCTGAAACTGGGGTTGGCAATACTCCTTTGTTGGAACTCAAAAATTTAACAAAGCTTGCAAGAAAACTGGCACCACCGGGTAAAGGAGCTAGGATTTTTATTAAGGACGAAGCCTGTAACCCGTCAGGCAGCTTCAAAGATAGGAGAGCATCGGTTTCGGTCTATAGAGCTCAGAAACTTGGATATAAAGGAGTCATAGCCGCCACTAGTGGCAATTACGGTGCAGCGGTGGCCTCCCAGGCGGCTATGAGAGGATTAAATTGTATAGTAGTTCAGGAAGTTTTTGATAGCGAGGGCAGGGGCCAGCCCGAAATACTGGAGAAGGGACGAAAATGTGAGGCTTTTGGCGCCGAAGTGATCCAGCTTTCAGTGGGGCCGGAGTTGTTTTATACCTTCTTATGCCTTCTGGAAGAGACCGGGTATTTCAATGCCTCTCTCTATACTCCCTTTGCCATAGCAGGGATTGAGACTTTGGGATATGAATTGGCCGAACAGGTAAGGGCAGCCACAGGGAGAGATCCGGATGCGGTGGTTATAACTCATGCTGGTGGCGGGAATGTCACGGGTACTGCAAGAGGCCTTTTGAAAGCCGGTTGCCAAAATACGAAGATTATAGGCGCCAGCGTAAATCTTACGGGACTTCATATGGCGAGCGACAGGGACTTCAATAGGAAATCTTTTACCACCGGGCATACGGGTTTCGGCGTTCCTTTTGCCACCTGGCCTGATAGGGCTGATGTCCCGAGAAATGCTGCAAGGCCCCTTCGCTATCTGGATAGATACGTAACCGTAAGTCAGGGTGAGGTCTTTTACATCACAGAAGCTCTAGCGCAGCTTGAAGGGCTGGAACGGGGTCCGGCAGGCAATACATCTCTTGCCGCTGCTTTCGCTATAGCCCAGGAGATGGACGAAGATCAGATTATCGTTGTGCAGGAAACGGAATACACGGGAGCGGGGAAACTGCCGTCGGCACAGCTTACTTTTGCGAAAGAGATGGGTATTGAAGTTCGCCGAGGAGATCCCGCAGAAGATAAACCCGGCGAGAGGATAATAATTCCAGAGCATCCGGCTCAGATTAAAGTAAAAGAAGTCGACCTTAATGCGCTAAGAGTATCTTACATAAGCAATTGCATCAAAAATTATAAGGTCGAAAGGGTGACGGCGGAAGATATAAGATTCCTGGCTGAAGATACGAAGACGGATGAGGAATTCGTAAAGAATGTATTAAAAGAGCTAGGAGTTAAATTTTAGGGGGTGGGAAGATGCAACGCAAGGATGATTTTGAAACAAGGCGAAAGCATCTTGCACATCTTACGGAAGAAGAGCTTGAAAAAAGGTTCTGGGAGCTTACGGAGAAAATAGTAGATCCTTTGATTGAGCTTGCAAGAACCCATACATCTCCTTCTATAGAAAGGTCTGTGCTGCTCAGGATGGGGTTTGACAGCCTTACTGCCAAAGCCATAGTAGAAAAGTGTGTGGAAAAGGGATTACTAGGCAAGGGTGCAGGCCACGTGGTTTTGAAATACGCCCTTTATAAAAATATTCCCATAAAGGAGGCCGGTAAAAAATTGGCTCAGGGCGAGGGCTGGGATGAGATTGATAAAGCGATGGCATTAAAAATAGACGCATCTGTTGTGGGGAAGGTGATGTAAATGGAACTTAAAAAAGACGAAAAGCTAAATATTGAGGAAATATTAAAAGATTTGGAACATTACCGTCCCCGGCGGAGGGGCTGGCATTGGAGGGAAAAGGTAGAAAAGCAGAAAATAGGACCTTTTGAATACCTGGAAACATCGAAATGTCTGAAGAACAGCATACCGCTACCTGCTGCCAAGTATTTCGGAAACATAGACCCGCAGCCGGATTACGTCATCACTACCGAGATAGCTTCAGGCAGATTCGAGGACGATATCCGCAGGATGCGCATGGCAGCCTGGCACGGTGCGGACCACATTATGGTTATAAGGACTGCAGGGCAGAGCCATTTTGACGGACTTATAGAAGGAACGCCGGAAGGTGTAGGGGGAGTACCCATCACCCGCAAACAGCTGAGGGCCACCCGAAAGGCTCTGGATATGATAGAAGATGAGGTCGGAAGGCCAATAAACTTTCACTCCTATGTAAGTGGTGTAGCGGGTCCCGAGGTAGCAGTGTTGTTTGCAGAGGAAGGGGTCAACGGTGCACATCAGGATCCGCAGTATAACGTGCTTTATAGAAACGTTAATATGGTGCGTTCTTTCGTCGATGCAGCGGTTGCAAAAAAGATAATGGCTTGGGCTGATATGATCCAGATTGACGGCGCCCATAACGCAAACGCCACAGCCAGAGAAGCGTGGAAGGTAATGCCCGAGCTTATGGTGCAGCATGCCATAAATGCCATGTACTCATTAAAAGTTGGAATGAAAAAAGAGAACATATGCCTTTCAACGGTACCTCCGACGGCACCGCCTGCACCCTGCTTGAGACTTGACCTGCCCTATGCTGTGGCACTTAGGGAACTTTTTAAAGGATTCAGGATGCGGGCTCAGATGAATACGAAATACATCGAGTCCAGCACAAGAGAAGCTACTGTTACACATGTGCTGAACCTCCTGATATCGCGCTTAACTGGAGCTGATATCCAGAGCACCATAACCCCCGATGAGGGAAGAAACGTCCCATGGCATTACTTCAACATACAAGCTATAAACACAGCAAAACAAGCTCTGGTTGGTATGGATGGACTAACCGAGATGGTCCAGATAAAAAGGGATGGGCCGCTTGGACAAAAAGTGAGAGAATTAAAGGAGAGGGCTGTACTTTTCCTCGAAGAAATTCTGGAAGTAGGCGGATATTTCAAGGCCGTCGAAATGGGATTTTTCGTGGATTCTGGATTTTACCCCGAGCGAAACGGAGATGGAATCGTAAGGAAAATCGATGGCGGCGTTGGAGCAGGGACCGTGGTGAAAAGGGAAGAAGACTATATGGCACCTGTGTGCCACCATTTCGGCTACAATAACCTGCCGGAGGGACTAGAGCACCCCTGCGATTTGATCGGAGGATGCACTCTTTGCAATCCGGATAAAATAGCGTACATCGACGAGCTGGACGAAAAAGACAACGTTCACGTGAGGCTGGAAGAGACAAGAGAAATTAGAGAAAAGGGTCTTATTAAACCAGAAGTCGAGTGGTTTGCGGATGGAATCGTGTGCGTGAATATATTCCTCCCCGTTAAAGAAGAGGTGGCAGAAGCTGCAGGGCTGGAAATAGCAAGAAGGATGGGATTACAAGATCCCGAAATAATCCACCGAGAGATAATGCACCCCGCTGAAGGCACTTACCTTGAAATAAAGGGGAAAGTTCCATTTGCTATTGACCCTGCAACGCTTTCCATTCCCAAAAAACCGGAAGTGCTTTCAGAAGAAGAGATTAGAAGCTTTGTAAAAGAACACCCAATAAAAATCGTAGCAGCGACGGTGGGCGAAGACGAACATTCAGTTGGCCTTAGAGAAATTATAGATATAAAGCACGGTGGACTAGAAGGTTTCGGAATAGAATGCCACTACCTTGGCACATCGGTGCCAGTGGAAAAGGTAGTGGATGCAGCGATAGAAATAGATGCGGATGCCATACTTATAAGTACAATCATAACCCATGCCGATATCCACAGAATAAATATGAGGAAATTACACGAACTTTGCGTAGAAAAGGGCATAAGGGATAAAATAATTCTAGTAGGCGGTGGCACTCAGGTCACCGATGAAATAGCGAAGGAATCAGGGCTTGATGCAGGATTCGGACGGGGTACCAAAGGAATCCATGTGGCGAGTTTCTTGGTGAAAAAAATGAAGGAGAAAATTGCGAAAAATGGAGGTTAAATTAAGTGGTTGAGGTGGATGTGCTTGTAGCGGAAATAGGCAGCACCACTACTGTCGTAAATGCCTTTACGGGTATAGGCACCCCCTGTCCCCGATTTTTGGGGCAGGGGGTTGCACCTACTACGGTGCTGCAGGGAGACGTTACCGTTGGCCTTGAAGGGGCTATACGAGATTTAGAGAAAAAGTTAGATAGTCCTGTCAAATGGAAAAAGATGATGGCATCAAGTAGTGCCGCCGGTGGGTTAAAAATGACCGTCCACGGCCTTGTATATGACATGACGGTAAAGGCGGCCAAAGAAGCTGCTTTGGGCGCTGGGGCTGTTTTGCATCTGGCGACGGCCGGAATCTTAAGCGAAACTGACTTGGAAAAGATTAAGAGAATAAGACCAAATATAATTCTTCTGGCAGGAGGAGTTGATTACGGGGAAAAGAAGACTGTCCTTGAAAATGCGAGAAAGATTGCAGAGTTAAACCTAGATACCCCCATAATTTACGCAGGTAACGTGGCAGCAAGAGATGAGGTGGCGAAAATCTTTTCTGGGAAAAACAAAGTTTTTTTCGTGGACAATGTATATCCAAGGATAGACGAATTAAATGTGGAACCTGCAAGAAGAGTTATTCAACAGGTTTTCGAAGAGCACATCGTGATGGCACCGGGCATGGAAAAAATCCGCACCATGGTGGATGGTCCAATAGTGCCGACACCTGGAGCGGTTATGATGGCTGCGGTACTTTTAAAGGAAGATATAGGAGATTTAATGGTAATTGATGTGGGTGGTGCTACAACGGATGTGCACTCGGTAACCGAGGGTTCAGAAGAGATAAACAGGATTTTACTAGCTCCCGAACCCGTTGCAAAAAGAACGGTTGAAGGGGATCTGGGAGTTTATGTAAATAGATACAATGTGGTGGAAGTTTTAGGTTTCGAGGAAGCAAAAAGAAAATACGGGGAGAACTTAAGCGAGGCTTTAGAAAATCAGCCTCCTGTGCCCGAAAATCCCGAAGAAGTAAGACTTGCTGAATTTCTTGCAGAAATTGCCGCCATTACTGCTGTCAACCGCCACGCAGGAGAGATAAAGTATCTTTATGGTCCCACTGGCAGGTATACGGTAGCTCAAGGGAAGGACCTTACTAAGGTGAAATGGATAATTGGAACAGGGGGAGCTTTTACGCGGTTGCCCTCCGGGAGAAACATTTTAGAGAAAATAAAAACGAAACCCGGGAGCAAAAAACTGCTACCGGGGGAAAACGCCGAAGTGCTTATAGATTGGGATTATATAATGGCTTCTGTGGGCGTGTTGTCAAAAGAATATCCATCCGATGCAAAAAAGTTACTTATGAAAAGCGTGCGGTTGAAGGAAAGAGAGAACTAAAGGTTCTCTCATCCCCAACCGAAGTTAGGTTGGGGATGTTTTTTATATGCGGCCGGTATGAAGTCTGATTATCTCCATACGTTGCGTCAAAAGTAAAACAATAATCTTCTTTCCGGTAATCCCGAGGAATATAGGCGTTGTATGTCCCGATGTGGGGACTAATATCTGTTGTCCGAATTCTTTTAAATTATTCGGATCTATAAGCGGCAACAATAATGTCTAGCCTGGGGAAATTCGATTGGTATCGGGCATATTATTCAAACTCAAGATCTGATCAATCGTTACGCCGGTTCGCTAGGAGATGGACGATGAATGAAACGAGGTTGGATCCGCTAAGTTGGTGCGCCTGTCTTCGCTCATACTGGAAGAGTAGTAACTGCAATTAGCATATCGGGTTCGACTGTTGTCGTTACTTAAGAAAAAATTTCCTAGTTTTCGAAAAAATAAAGGAAAGCGCTCGCCAGATATCGGAAAAAATGGGCCGGAAGGCAGGGTAAAAATTTTTTTAAATTTATAAGAAGGATTTCGAAGGGAAAAGTAGAATATATTTTCTAGAACACAAAGTGAAACTAAGTTTCATAATATGAAACAAAAAGGATTCTTTGTTGACAGGCTCAAAGTAATCTAGAGGATAATAAACTGTGGCGTATTGACAGTGGTAAGGGCCGCAAGTCCAGAACAAGCACAGAAAATCGCTGAGGCCGTGAAAGCAAGTTGAATTAGGCTATTGAGATAACAGGCAATAGACGTAATAAAAGAACTATCAAAGCTTATTCTGGAGGGGAGATGTAACGAAGTCGGCACTGTCCTCGATGCTGCGACGGCGAAGGCAGTAATGCTGGCATGGTCTGAGTTTTTTGAAAATCCGGGAACCATGCCGGGGGCAATGTCCGTCACGGAGATAACAAAAGTTATGGAATCAGGCGCGGACTTTTTCAAATTGTTTCTTTTAAATAAGATTTAGGATTTTGCAATAACCTGAGTTAAGCCAACTATATTGTAAAGGAGGTGAGGGGCCTTAGGTTTGTAAGAGAATGCATTTAGTTTCCGAAGGTCAAAAGAAATGTCAACCTTAAAGAGATTTAAAATTAGGAGGTTATGAGAGAGAGATGACTATGAAAAAAGCGGTTGTTGTGTTATTGGCGATTATGTTAATTGGGATCTCTGTTGGTTGCGGAGGTGGAAGTGAAAAAGGATCTGCTGAAAGTAAACCAAAGTATGAACTCCATGCTGCGTATTCAACACCGGATAGTGAATATGATCAGCATTCTAGGCTTTTCAAGATTTTTAAAGAAGAAGTTGAGAAAAGAACTAATGGAGAAATCAAAGTCGTTCTTCATCCCGCTGGAGAGCTAGGTGGAGAAAGAGAATATATAGAAATGTTACAGTCGGGCGATTTAGCGTTTGCAGATCTTGCAGCCTCAGTACTTAGTGGATTTACAGATGCCCTTCGTTTTCTAGATATGCCATATTTGTTTGAAGATGGTGAGGAGGCGTACGAGTTTTTCAAGAGTGATATAGCTAAGGAAAAGTTAAAGAAGTTGGAAGAGATCGGATTAGTTGGACTCGCTCTCAGTACAGCAGGTAGCAGAAATTTCTTAACTGTGAAAGATAAACCGATAAATTCAGTCGACGATTTAAAAGGATTAAAGATAAGGGTCATGGAAACGCCTATGCATATTGAGGCAATGAAATTGTTCGGAGCACAGCCAACTCCTATGGCATATACAGAGTGCTATCAGGCACTTCAAACTAAAACAATTGATGGAATGGAAAACCAGATACCCACATATATATCCGCACGACTTTATGAAGTTGCTCCAAATTACGCTATTGTAGGATGGTTCCATCAAAATCATGTCTTCTTGGCAAGTAAAAAAATCATGGACGAACTTCCTGAGGAATACCAACAGATTATAAAGGAAGTTGCTGAAGACGCTGCTAATCAGGTAAGCGAATGGACTGTTAATTTCGATAAAAATGAAGGGATAAATAAACTTAAAGAACTTGGAGTAAATATCACTTATCCCGATACTACCCCTATGTTTGAAAAAGCCAAAGTACTTAAGGAAAAGTACAAGGATGTAATAGGTGAAGATGTATTAAAGTGGCTTGAGGAACACTAAGAAATATAGTTGTGGTATTTTTCGTGGAGAATTAGACATAGTTTGTTTTTAGGCAGTGCCACCCAGTCAATTTTAGAAAATGTAAAATATCACATTACTGCAGATTGTACCGACTTTAAGGGTGGCACTGACAAATTTTTTTAAGTTTGTTTGTAGATGAATCTTTAAGATGGAAATGTGTTGATACTTATCATGTTTTTAGTCACACAAGTATATTATGAGAAGTTTGTTAGCAACAAGGAGGGTAGAAAATGAATAAAGCCCTTGAAAAAATAGATGGTTTATTAAAACAATTTGAATTATTTGTTATGTTTTTAGCAGGGGTGATGTTGTTTGGTTTAGTAGTTTTAACTGTTACATGCAGATATTTATTGAAGATACCTACTCCTTTTGATACTGAACTTGCCAGAACATTTCATATATGGCTTGCCTTTATTGGTTCCAGCTATTTGGTTAGTAAAGATGGGCATCCTGCGGTAGAATTTATTTCTTCAAAGGTTTCTACAAGCTCAAATCGTACGTTTAAGATTTTCTATTTTTCCATTATATATTTTATTATGTTGCTGTTTATTGTTCCGGCATTTGTAACAGGACTTAGATTGATGCCTTTATATGCAAAGCAAGTTACTAATTATCTTTCTATGCCATATTCGATCATATATGGTGGAGGGATCCTTGGTCTATTCCTTATGATAGTTAGATGTTTAATGAAAATAACTGGATTGTGGGGGTGAAGAAAATGATAGATAGTGGCTTATTAATAGCTGTGTTTTTTGTTTTATTCTTTGCTTTCTTGTTCTTAGGAGTCCCCATTACATTTTCTTTAGGTGCAAGTGGAACCGTGACATTATTGCTAGGAGGTAAACAGCTAACAATATTAACTAAGAGCATGTTTGCTCCTTTTGAGTCGTATACGCTTCTGGCAGTCTTTTTATTTACACTAATGGGTGCAATTTTCGAGAAAACAGGAATGGCCTCTCTTTTAGTTGATGCTCTCATGCCGATAGTCGGCCGTTTTCGCGGAGGACTTGCTTTAACAACAACTTATGCAAGCGCATTGTTTGGGGCACTTACTGGGTCTTCGAATGCAACTTGTGCAACGTTTTCAAAATTAATGGGCAAGGAAATGGTAGATAAAGGTTATCCGAGACCCTGGACGGCTGCAATGATTGCGAGTGCAGCCCAATTAGGTCAGCTAATCCCACCAAGCATGACTTGTGTTATTTTAGGTGTAGTAACTGGCACTTCAATCGGGACGTTATTCATGGTTGATTTAGCAATAGGTATTATGACTCTTGCAATTCTAACAGTATTTATTTTGGTGGTTGCTAAGAGAAGGAACTTAGGAGGGGTGGCCCAAAACTACGCACGAAGTGAAGTTATAGGGAGAGTTTTGAAAGCATTACCTATTGCTTCAGTACCTTTGATAGTCATGGGAGGAATGTATGGAGGGATTTTTACTCCAACCGAAGCTGGAGCAATTGGATCACTAATTTCATTGATATTAGCATTGTTTTACCGAAAACTAAATGCTCGTCGCTTCTATCAAATAATTGTTGACTCGGCAGCGACAACTTCGATGGTTATGCTTCTAATAGCAGCTTCTTATGTGGTCAGTTATATTATGAGTTTTACAGGAATTACTCAGTGGCTGGTACAATTCCTCGTCAATTTAAGTTCAAGTGGGGTATATGTGGGATTATTATTTCTTATAGTACTTTTATTGATAATGGGGTGTTTCATAGATTTGATTGTACTATGTATTTTATTAGCTCCCACAGCTGTGACTGCACTTCAACCTTTAGGCTTGAATCCTTATCATATAAATGCTATCTTTCTTATTGCTAATCTTGTAGGTTTGATAACGCCCCCAGTAGGTGTGTCATTATTTATTTCAACATATACGTTAGAAGAAAAAATAGAAAGAGTAAGCAAAGAAATAATTCCATTTGTGATTTTGTATATTATTATAACCCTGATAGTGTGTTTCTTCCCAGATGCGATATTCTGGCTTCCAAGGTTATTAGGAATAAAAATTTAACGGGTGAAATTATTGTTTTCACTGGTCACAAAACCATGCGGTGAGTTTTATGGTAAGGAGGGAGACTGTGATAGAATCATTTATTCAGGTAAATGGGTACAGAGTAAAGGTTTATTCACTGAATACGGTTATTGTAGGTTCGGGTGCTGCTGGCTTAAATGCTGCCGATAGACTTTACAGTTACGGGCAAAAAGATATAGCAATAGTAACTGAAGATATAAGGGGTGGAACATCTAGAAATACAGGTTCGGATAAGCAAACTTATTATAAGTTAACTTTGTCAGGAAATGAACCCGATTCGGTGAAAGAACTTGCGGAAACACTTTTTGCCGGGCAGTGTGTTGACGGGGATTTGGCTTTGTGCGAGGCTGCTTTGTCCGCAGAGTGTTTTTTTAGATTGGTGGAATTAGGAGTCCCGTTTCCTAGGAGCAGGTACGGTGAGTTCGTAGGGTATAAAACAGACCATGATCCGAAAAGGAGGGCAACTTCTGCGGGACCATACACGTCGAAGTTCATGACAGAATGCTTGGAAAAAGCAGTAAAACAAAAAAATATAAGGATTTTTGATAGGCATCAGGTAATTAAAATTTTGGCCCGCGATGGGAAAGCATATGGATTACTTTGCCTTGACCTCGAAAACATAGATGATCCTAATAAACGGTACGTTGCGTTTAATTGTAAGAACATAATTTATGCAACGGGAGGTCCTGCAGGGATTTATGCTGATTCTGTTTATCCCGAAGGGCATTATGGCGCAACGGGTATAGCATTTGAGGCTGGAGTGATAGGGAAGAATCTGACCGAATGGCAGTATGGTTTGGCTTCCATAAAACCTAGGTGGAACGTGTCGGGGACTTACATGCAGGTGCTTCCCACCTTTATATCAACTGACCAAAACGGTTACGATGAAAGAGAGTTTCTAAATGAGTTTTTCACTAATAAGGGTGATATGCTGACGAAGATTTTCCTCAAGGGGTATCAATGGCCTTTTGATGTGCGCAAGGTGGAAAACGGTTCGTCGATAATAGACATTCTTGTTTACATCGAAAGGTGCATAAAGGGGCGCAGGGTATTCCTCGATTTCCGCAGAAACCCGGGAGGGGGAGAAATTGACTTTTCCATACTCGCCCCAGAAGCGAGGGAATATCTGGAAAGAGCTGGAGCTACTTTCGGAACACCGATCGATAGATTAATGCACATGAACCCCCTGGCGGTCAGCTTTTACAAGGAGCACGGTGTTGATTTAAAAGAGGAGCCCCTTGAGATAGCCCTGTGTGCGCAGCACAACAATGGGGGTCTTTCTGTCGATATGTGGTGGCAGACTAATGTAGAGGGCTTTTTTGCGGTCGGTGAGGTAAGCGGAACTCACGGAGTTTATCGGCCTGGGGGTTCTGCCCTGAACGCAGGCCAAGTTGGCTCTATGAGAGCGGCGCAATATATAGCAGCAAAGCGCAATGGTGATCCGGTGGATGTCGAAGAATTTTCCCGAGCTATAGGAGAAACTATGATAGCTGCTGTATCAATGGGAGAGGCGCTTTTGAAAGGACCAGAGAATAATGTCGACGAAATATGGAAAGATGTTACGCAAAAAATGAGCAGAGTGGGTGCTGCAATTAGAGATATAGAAGGCATTAAGGAAATGATAAAGGATATCAAATGTAAACTGGATAATTTTATTGGTATCGCTAGGATTTCAACGGCAAGACAGCTTGCGAAAGCTTTCCGATTATACGATATCCTTATATGCCAATACGTTTATCTTTCGGCAATGGCAAATTATATAGAAAACGGAGGGAAAAGCAGGGGGTCTGCCCTTTACACCGATAAAAACGGCACATGTCCGTACGAAGGGCTGCCAGAAATCTTTAAGTATACCTTGGATGATGGAAGCAAGGCCGATGTAATTCAGGAAGTATTATTCAAGGATGGAGAGTGCACTTTTAATTGGAGAAAAGTTCGAGAAATTCCGGAGGAAGATGATTTCTTCGAAAATGTTTGGAGAGGTTTTAGAGAAAACGGAAATATATACTAAATTATTCTACTTACGAAAATCAAGAGAATATAGCGAGACTCACGCTGCCCAATTATTTGAAGATAGTACAAGAGAAATCCCTCGATGTCACTTACGGCGGCGCGGCAAACGTCGCGGTTTCGCTGGCCAATCACGGTGAGGAAGACTATTTTGTGACAAAAGTGCTTGACAATACAGTGGGACAGGCAGCGATAAATTACTTGAGGCGCTACGGAGTGAAAGCCGACTATGTTCTCAAGGGTGGCGAGAGACTGGGCATCTTCTTCACGAGATAGGCGTTTCACAGAGAGCTTCTTTAGTAGTGTATGACAGGAACCATTCCTCGATTTCCCAAGTAGAGGCAGAAGAATTTGACTGGAAGAAAGTCCTAGAGGGCGCCAAGTGGTTCCATTTTACGGGGATAACGCCCTCGGCGACAATTTGGCCTAGGCCTGCCTTGATGCTGTACAGACAGCAAAAAATTAGGCATCACTGTGAGCTGCGACTTGACCTAAAGGAAAAAGCTTTGGACTGCTGAAAAAGCGAGAGAAGTGATGATAAAACTCATTGAATACGTGGACATCGCAATAGGAAACGAGGAAGATGCAGAAAAGGTATTCGGGATAAAGGCGGGGTCGACTGACATAACCAAAGGAGTTTTGAGCGAAGAAGGATAAAAAGAAGTTGCGAAGAAACTTTACGATACTTTTTCGCTCAAAGAAGTCGCCATAATTTTGAGGGAAAGATTTTCTGCATCGGACAACGGTTGGTCGTGCCTGTATTATGACGGCAAAGACTTTTACCGCTCGAGGAGGTATGAAGTCAACATAGTGGAGCGCGTAGGTGCCGACGATGCCTTTGTTGGCGGCCTAGGCAGGCTCAGGGACTAAGCCTTTTAGCTATAGATGCAAATTATTCCCTAACTTTATCGTTAGGGCAGCTTGTAGACAAAGCCGCTTTTAGGATGCTTAACCTAAAAGCGGCTTTTTGTTGAAGGCGAAGAAGATTTTTAAGAAAAACGAATGTAAGGCGGGGACTGTTGGCGGAAACGTTCCTCGTCTTTAAATTCATGCATGCAAAAAGAAGCGTGAGTTAATGTCCAACTTTCCTCAAACCTCGTAGATTTGTATAGCGCATGCCATGCTTTGACATCGGCAAAATTCAATGTTTGACGAACGACAGGGAGGCTCAGATTCTTGCCAAAAGCAACTTAGAAACGGTATACTATCTTAGGGCAGGATTTGATAGGAATACAGTGAGTTTTTAGCAATGGCAATAATGGCAAAAGACACCATCATACCTCTTGCCATAGACCAAAAAATATTGAAAGGAGAATGTTTGTACGCGATGCCATTTTTAATTTTTTTGTTTTTACTTTTATTATTATTCCCTCAACTTTTTTTACTGTATTTGCCTTTCTTTCTCATAGGTTTTATATTCTTACTCCCTTACATGTTCGTTTTTCAATCTTTATTCAACATAGTTACAATTCCGGGGCAGCTATTGAAAATCGCGACAGACAAAAGGGTAAGGAAAAATCACAGCCTGGAACACGCTACCATTAATGTATTGGAAGAAAGGTACGGCAGGACACTTCGCATAGGGGGCCTTGCCTACTCCGATGGTTTTTCAATATCAGGTC
>JAKKUQ010000044.1 GCA_021890755.1 Thermosediminibacteraceae bacterium
TATAAACTTCTTTAAATCCCCCCTCTCGAATGTTTAAAAAGGCTTTATTCTTATGTAAATATAATCACACGCAATATCATCACATCGACGATATTGCGCGCAATTTTCACATTTTAGAAACATCTAAAAACTCTATCCTCAAATAATGAGCCTTTTCGCTTTCGGTCATCGGATTTGAGTATGAACTCAAAGCTCATTATTTGGTTACCAACGTTCAAATTCTACCGTAATTATAGCATCCACCTGGTAGAGCGTCAATATAATTGGAAAAATTGTAATATAACTGTAACATTACGTAACATTTCTAGTATAAACAAGCTTTACCGGTAGATATATATATTCTATAAATCCTGACAAATTCCTTCTTCAAGCAAAAAATTTTTACCAAATGTTTCGTGTCACAGGAAAAAAAAGTGAAATTGCTAAAGCTATTATAACCGCAACAAGAACTGCAAGTGCAAATAGCGGAGCAAAATAAACCAAAACTGCACGGCCGGTGGAAAAACCGTGGGTTTCCCTCAATGCGATGACCTGCAGCGTCACCGCCCATCCCCAGAAGATTAGGCTGAAAAGGGGACCTACATTTACTCCCGTAAGCCGAACCAATAAACTAACGGGTGCCATGAAGACCCGTGGCAGTGTCGCAAAGGCCAGCGCCGCAAAGAGTGCTGGTCCGGTCTTCAAGGGGCCCAATGTTTTTACACCAGGGCTTGCAAACTGCGATGCAAGTTCAAGGACCGCTGTAAAAACAAAGTGCACGAAAGGGGCAAAGAGCGCACCCAATATCGCGCCAAAAGCTATAAGAGATGGCATGTTCTGAAATTCGGGAAAAATGTCTTCGAGTGCTGTTCCACTTAAACTTAAAAAGTCCATGCCTCCATTTCCGACCGAACTTGCACTTTTCGCAAGTGCCGGAAGAAGCTCGGAGAGGATAAGCACTGCAATACCCTGGGCTATTTTGCCTTCGAAGGCTATTTTTCGTAAAGTCTGAACAGGGGAAAATAGAACGCCTGCGATGTTATCTATGAAATCCGCGACGATACCTTTTTCCTCCCAATTTCCCCTTTGTTCCTCATCTTGCCTTTCTTGATTTTGTCTTTCTTCATTTTCATTTTTTATTCTTTCTTCTCCCACACGTTACACCTTCCTGTTACCTTATTTCGCGAAGCCGCAAAATCCCCGCCGGGTCAATCCCCCATGGGGGCACTATATTTAAACTCCTTAAAAAGGCTCCGGCAGAAAGCAGTACCTCAAAAGGTGATTTTCTGCCGTATTCCTTCACCACAGGCTCACCATCTATCTCGGCAAGTTCTGCGGCAATTTCAACGGCCCTGTAAAAGTTTCCAAGTTCATCCACAAGGCCCAAGTCTTTTGCCTGCCTTCCTGTGAAGATCCTACCGTCGGCAAGCTGTTTTACTTTTTCTCTATCCATGCCGCGGCCTTTTGCCACCACGTCGATGAACTGGTTGTAGA
This sequence comes from Thermosediminibacteraceae bacterium, assembly GCA_021890755.1. Lineage (GTDB taxonomy): Bacteria > Bacillota > Thermosediminibacteria > Thermosediminibacterales > Thermosediminibacteraceae > JAKKUQ01. The sequence goes on from JAKKUQ010000044.1 coordinate 1,474, forward strand.
TGTCGTCAACCATGCCCTGGAGGATGGCCCTTTCCTCTTCCGTTATGGCGCGCGTGGGAGAACCTATGTCCTTATGCTCGGCACTCTTTATGACATCAACCTTAAGCCCCAGCTTCTCGTAAAGGCCCTCCACGTTTTGAATCTCCATTATTACTCCTATGCTACCAGTGATTGTTGCGGGGCTTGCCACTATCTTATCAGCAGCGCTGGCTACCCAGTAGCCGCCGGAGGCGGCCACGTCTCCCATGGAGGCCACGACTTTTTTACCTGCTTCTTTTACCTTCAAGACTTCCTCATATATCTCCTGGGAAGCTGCTGCCGAGCCACCGGGGCTGTTTATCCTTATCACCAGGGCTTTGATGGAGGGGTCGCTGGCAGCTTCGTGCAGCAGGCGGACTACCTGATCGGCGCCTGTAGATAGCAATGGGTTTCCGCTTCCCGCCGCTATCACGCCTTCCAGGTTTATGACTCCTATCATATTTCTTCTTTCAGCGGAAGCGCTCTTTTCTCGTCCGGAGCCCAGGGTGAAGGCCGCGACTACGGAGGCTATCACGAGCACTATGAGTATCGAAGCAATAATACGCTGTTTTTTCATAATTATTCTCTCCTATCTTTATCTTCCCCATCGAAAAATTCCTTGGCCTTTTCGGCCATTTCCTTCAAGGATTCCATGACTTTGCGGTGGAATTCCTCTGGGTCTACCCCCGTCATTACTTCTATCACGTCATCTATGGTTTCGGCGGCGTAGACGTGGAATTTCCCTTCCTTTACCGCCTCCACCACTTCCTTTTTTAGCATAAGGTTATCCAGGTTCCTTAAAGGTATCACCACGCCCTGGCTGCCGGTAAGGCCTTTTATTTTGCAGGCATGATAAAAGCCTTCGACCTTTTCCGTAACTGCCCCTACCGGCTGCACGTTGCCGTGCTGGTCCAGGGAGCCTGTCACGGCAAGGTCCTGGCGCACCGGTATGCGGGATATGCTGGAAAGTAGGGCCAGAAGCTCGGCGCAGGTTGCGCTGTCTCCTTCTATCCCTCCGTAGTTTTGTTCAAAGGTTATGCTGGCAGTGACCGAAAGGGGGATTTCCCTCGAATATTTTTCACCGAGATACCCTGCGAGGATCATCACGGCCTTGTCGTGGATTTTGCCGGAAAGCTTCGCTTCCCGCTCGATGTTTATAACTCCAGCATCCCCAAGGAATGTCCTCGCGGTAATTCGGGTGGGCTGGCCGAACACGTAATCTCCTATGTCTATCACCGAAAGGCCGTTTACCTGGCCTACAGCCTGTCCTTTTGTATCTATTATGATTTCCCCCCGTTCGATCATTGAAAGCAGCTTTTCCTCTATCATGTTGGAGCGGTAAACCTTTTCTTCGACGGCCTTATCCACGTGTTCTGCTGTAACCTTTTGTGCTCCTTCCATGGCTGCCCAGGCGCTGGCTTCGTATATTATTTCCGCTATTTCGTTAAACCTTGTTGAAAGTTTTTTTCTGTCGCCAGCAAGGCGCGAACTATAATCTATCACCCTTGCCACTGCAGAAGTCTCAAAGGGCAGGAGGTTTTCTTCCTTGCATATATTGCAGATGAAAGAGGCGTAATTTTTCATGTTTTCCTCGTTTCTTTCCATCTCCACATCGAAGTCGACCTTTACTTTGAAAAGCTTTCTGAAGTCCTCGTCGAATTCGTTGAGCAGATAATAGATAAAGGGGGTTCCTATAATTATCACCTTTACGTCTATTGGTATAGGCTCCGGTTTTAACGTGACCGTGGGCACTACGCGGTACTGTTCCCCTATGTTTTCCACCCGGGCTTCGCCGTTTTTGATGGTGCGCTTCAAAGCATCCCAGGCGAAGGGGTCTTTAAAGAGGTCTTCGGCCTGGAGCACGAGATACCCGCCTCTGGCGCGGTGGATGGCTCCGCTTTTTATCAGGGTAAAATCGGTGATGACGGTGCCGAAAAAGGCCCTGCCTTCAATCTTACCGAAGAGGTTATAATAGGTGGGATTTGTCTCGAAGATCACGGGAGCGCCTTTTGTAGACTTGTTGTCGACGAACAGGTTCACCTTATAGCGGACAAAAAAGTCCTCCCGAGGCATTGCCTGGCTTGCCAGTGCCGCGGTTTCCTGAGCTTCTCCTTTTTCGCGGGCGTCGCTTTGTCTTAGTACCGAAAGGTTTTTTATGATATCCTCCTTTACGGCCCTCACATAAGCTATTATATTTTCAAACTCCGAGTATTTAGAAGTGATTTCTTCAAAATAAGAATCAATAGCGGCGAGGGCCGTCTTTTTTTCAAGCTCTGAAATCTCTTCCCGGAGCTTTCTATCTAAAGCTTTCATCTTCCGGAGGCTTTCGTCTATTTTACTTTGAAGGACGCGTCCTTTTTCTTCCAGCTGTTTTTTCTCTTCCTCGGGCAGGGCGTCGAACTCTTCCTGATTCATGGGCCTTCCATCTTTGAGCGGAATTGTAACAAAACCTTGTGGGGTGCGCTGTATGGTGAGGCCCTCTTCTTTCGCCGTTTGTTCCAGCTTTTCAAAGAGCTCCATCGACATCTTCTGGTACTTTTCCACCAGCTCCTGCCGCTGGTTTTCGAACTTTTCATCGTCAAAGACGCGGGAGATCTCCCGCCTTATCTCTTCTATGAGCTTTTCCATATCTTTTGCAAACTCCGAACCTTTGCCTGCGGGAAGGAATATTGCTATGGGTTTTTCGGGCTTTGCGAAGTTATAAACGTAAAGGATGTCTTCAGGGACGGGCTTTTCCGCGGCCACCCGGGATACCGCACTCCTGGTGTATGTAGTCTTGCCGGTACCTTTTGGCCCGACCACAAATATATTGTAGCCCTTTCTGTCTATGCGAAGTCCAAACTCCATGGACCTTACCGCCCGTTCCTGACCTATGATGCCTGAAAGGGGCTCGACTTCTTCTGTGGAACGAAAATTGAAAATAGCCGGGTCGCAGGTTTCGCAAAGTTCTCCGGCTGTGAGCTTCCTCAGCATGTGCTTTCCCTCCTTCCCTGAAATTTTCGGCGTTGGAAGCGAATATTGTTCAATTTATATTTCAATATCATATTATAATAAAGAAAAAAGGCCGAACAAAGCTTCCGGCCTTTTTACATTTTACTTTTTTCTTTGTGCTTTAATGCGGCTTTTATGAATTCCCTGAATAGGGGATGGGGTCTATTGGGTCGTGATTTGAATTCGGGATGGAACTGGGTCCCCACAAACCAGGGGTGATTTTTTAGCTCGATTATTTCAACAAGCCTTCCGTCGGGCGAAAGTCCGGAAATTACCATGCCAGCCTTTTCAAGGATGTCCCTGTATTCATTGTTGAATTCGTAACGGTGGCGGTGGCGTTCGCCTATCAATTCCTCACCGTAGGCCTCCATGGCCTTGGTGCCGGGCACAAGACGGCACGGATAACGGCCAAGGCGCATGGTTCCGCCTTTCTCTTCTATTTTCTTTTGTTCCGGCAAGAGGTCTATCACCGGATGGGGCGTTGAGGGGTCAAATTCGGTGCTGTGGGCACCTTCAAGGCCGCAGACATTGCGGGCAAACTCGATCACCGCGCACTGCATGCCAAGACAGATTCCAAAAAGGGGTATATTTTTCTCTCGTGCGTATTTTATGGCTTTGATCTTGCCTTCTATTCCCCGGTCGCCAAACCCCCCTGGTACGAGCACGCCATCTACATCAGATAGGATTTGTTCGAGGTCTATGCTTTCTGATTCCAGTTCCTCTGAATGCACCCACTTTATGTCAACTTGGGCATCGTTAGCTATCCCCCCGTGGTAGAGGGCTTCTGCGACGCTCAAGTACGCATCGCGGAGCTCCACATACTTGCCTACCAGTGCTATGCTGACCTTTTTCGAAGGATTTTTGGCCCTCTCCACCATAGCTTCCCATTCTGAAAGGTCTGCCTTTTTGCCGTCAAAGCCGAGCTTCCTTGCCACTACCTCGTCGAGGCCTTCTTTTTTCAAAATCAGCGGCACTTCATATATACTCTTTGCATCGTAATTTGGGATTACCGCCTCGGGTTCCACGTTGCAAAAGAGGGCTATTTTTTCCTTAAGTTCGCGGGATAAGCGCTTTTCGGTGCGGCAAACGATTATGTCGGGTTGTATGCCTATGCTGCGGAGTTCCTTCACGCTGTGCTGGGTGGGTTTTGTCTTCAGTTCTCCGGCACTGGCAAGGTACGGCACAAGAGTAACATGGATGTAGAGGACGTTATCTTTCCCGAGGTCGGCCTTGAGCTGCCTTATGGCCTCTAAAAATGGAAGGCTTTCTATGTCGCCGACCGTACCGCCGATCTCGGTAATGACAACATCAGGAGACGATTGACGGGCAATTCTGGTAATCCGTTCCTTAATCTCGTTGGTGATATGCGGGATCACCTGTACTGTCGCGCCCAGATATTCCCCTCGCCTTTCTTTATTTAAGACCGACCAGTAGATCTGCCCGGTTGTGACGTTGCTGTCCCGGGTGAGGTTAACGTCTATAAAGCGCTCGTAATGCCCCAGATCCAGATCCGTCTCTGCGCCATCCTCGGTGACGAAAACTTCGCCGTGCTGGTAAGGGCTCATGGTCCCCGGATCCACGTTGATATACGGGTCAAACTTTTGCATGAACACCGAAAGGCCCCGGCTCTTCAAAAGCCGCCCCAGCGATGCTGCGGTAATACCCTTCCCCAGCGAGGAAACAACTCCGCCTGTTATAAATATGAACTTGGTCCTCATCACGAGTCCTCCTTGAGAAGATTCCGTACATAAAAAAGGCCATACACTTTATTCTAGGCATTTGCAAGGATAATTGTCAATAGGCCTTTTATTTAAATAAAAAGCAGCGGTGATAATCTCGCCACTGCTTCTTTTTCAATCATACTATTCGTATTTGAGGACAATAACCCTTCTTGTTTCCGGCTTCAGGTCTTCAGCGGTAATTTCTAGTGTGTTGGAATCGAGGAACTCTCCACCACCGACTTTTTCCAGGAATTTATCCACGGGATCTATGGGCATGCTTACTGCCGGGGTCTTAAAATGCATTGGTATGGTTATCCTGGGGGAAAGCTGCTCCATAACGGCCGCAGCGCCTTCGGCGTCCAGCGTGAACGTACCTCCCACCGGCAAAAGCAGCACGTCGACTCTTCCAATTTCTTCCACCTGATGCTTGGTGAGGAGATGGCCCAGGTCTCCCACGTGGCAAACTCTTATGTCGTCCATTTCATACACGAATATTACCACATGGCCCCTTTTCGCGCCTTTGGCCTCGTCGTGGTAAGCGGACACGCCCTTGATGGTCACGCCTCCGGTACTGTATTCTCCTGGAGCTTTGATTATGGTCGGGTCTCCCTGCACGGCCTCCACATAATTGTGGTCGTAGTGATCGTGGCTTACAGTAACTACATCAGCCTCCACCTTGGGTATCTTGTATCCTACACTTCCGTCGAAGGGATCTGTCACTACTTTGGTCCCGATCTGGGATTCGAGAAGGAAGCACGCATGGCCGAACCACCGGATCTTCACAGTAAAACCTCCCTTTCTTTCAAGGCGTTGGATAAACCTTGAGCAAAAAAACGGGCCTATCTATTTTTTTCTATTATTTTCTCTGTCACTAAAAAACCCTAATCCATACTTATAAATATATTCTTGGAAAATCTTCAAATTCCTTCTTAACTCTTTTTATTTTAACCATTTCCTTTAAAGTTAATTCTTGGCAATTTTACATCCGCTCGGGTGCAGAAATGCCAAGTATCCTAAAGCAGTTTTGCAAAACCTGCTGTACTGCTTTTACCAGCAACAACCGGGCAGTGGTCAAATCTTTATCGCTTGTTAGGACACGGCATACGTTGTAAAAGGAATGGAAGGCTGAGGCCAGCTCCAGAGTGTAATTTGCTATTCGGTACGGCGAAAGGGTAGATGCCGCGACCCTTATTACATCCGGAAAGTCTGCAAGTTTTTTGATAAGGTCTATCTCGGCCTCGCAAGTCAGCTTCGAAAGGAGCCTTTCCATTTCAGCAGGGGGCACATCTTCTACCTCCGGCACGGCAACTTTCTGCTCGGCGGCTTGCCTTAAAATGCTGGCTATGCGCGCGTGGGCGTACTGGACGTAATACACCGGATTTTCCTCCGACTGCTTCACTGCTAAGTCCAGGTCGAAATCCAAGTGCGTGTCGGCCCCCCGCAGGTTGAAGAAAAAGCGTGCGGCGTCCTTGCCCACCTCATCCACCAGGTCCGCCAGCGTTACCGCCCGGCCGGTGCGCTTGGACATGCGCGCGATCTGGCCGTTTCTGTAAAGGCGAACGAGCTGCATTATTATTATGGTGAGCTTTTCCGGATCGTAGCCGAGAGCTGCAAGAGCCCCTTTCATACGGGGCACGTGACCGTGATGGTCTGCTCCCCAGATGTCTATGACCCAATCAAAACCCCGGTCGAATTTATCCTTGTGGTAGGCTATATCGGCGGCAAAGTAGGTGGGCATGCCGTTTTGCCTTACGAGCACCTCGTCCTTGGGGACGCCGAATTCAGTTGCCTTAAACCAAAGAGCTCCGTCCTTTTCGTACGTGTATCCGCGCTCCGTCAGAATCCTTATGACCTCTTCAACCTTTCCGCTTTCGTGCAGGCTCCTTTCGGAAAACCACACGTCAAAATGGACGCCGAAATCAGCAAGGTCCTTTTTCATGCGCTCAATGTTTTTCTTTAAGGCGTACTCTATAAAATAGGCTCTCCGCTCGGCAGGGTCCACGGAAAGGAACCGGTCGCCTTCCTTTTCAATCAGCTCCCGCATGTGGTCTTTTATGTCCTCCCCGTGGTACCCTCCCTCGGGGATCTGGCTTTCGTAGCCCAAAAGTTCCAGGTATCTTGCTTCCAGCGAAAGCCCAAAGTTTTCTATCTGGTTTCCAGCATCGTTTATGTAAAATTCTCTCGTGACGTCGTATCCTGCCATTTCCAGCACCGACGCCAGAGCATCACCCAGGGCCGCGCCCCGGGCATTCCCCATGTGCATCGGGCCCGTAGGGTTGGCGCTTACGAATTCTACCTGCACTTTTTTGCCCTTTCCGATATCCTGGCGGCCGTAATTTTCTTTTTCACTCAGGATTATCGGAATGACGCCGTGGGCCCAGGTGGGGGAAAGGTGAAAATTTATAAAACCCGGCCCGGCAACTTCCACTTTTTCGATGCCAGTACCGGCGATTTCCATCCTGTCCTTTATTATCTCCGCTATCTTCCTCGGAGGCATTTTAGCCTCCCTTGCCGCCAGCATCGCCACATTGGCCGCAAAGTCGCCGTGGGCTTCAGCCTGGGGCACTTCTATGGTGAAATCCGGAATTCCGGCAAGGTTAACAGCTCCTTCATCAATAGCCTTTTTGAGGGCGGACACCGTAATTTCCTTCAGGTTTTCCCGCATCTTTGCTTTGACGTCCTTCATAGAAAACCTCCCAAAATTGTCAGAATAGTTATATGTGCCGCTGCATACTACTATTATATATTTTTGCGGAATTTTATGCAACAAAAAGTGGACGGGCCCGATGGAGAGCCCAAAAGAAAAAGTTATATATAAGCCCCCCTCACTATTTCATATTATGCAGCAAGGATAATTTGGTAATTGCGCTTGCCGACTTCTGACCGGCCACTTTAAATCTCAGCACCGTGAGTATATCCTGGTATTTGGTGGGTCTTTATTTTCCATCCTAATTGATATGTCTTTAATGCAGTCTATAATATGTTATAATAATATTCGAGGTGTAAAAAAAGGAATAAACATACCCTTAATTGATACGCTGATAGCTTCATGGGCCATAAGTCACGGCTGCGTTCTTGTTCACAAAGATAAGCATTTTGAATTGATGGCAGGACTCATATCCGAACTGAAAACACTTAGCTTTCTGAGTTAAAAGCAACGACCGGTAAAAATCCGGGTTTTTTTTTTTGTAGTCCCTATCACACCACATTTTTACGTTCTATAATAGTATGAGTTTTAATAATTTAGTAAAAAAGCTGGAGGTATTTTAAAAATGAGCGAACTTGCAAGACCGAAATACGAATATATAGCTCTTGATATAGCAAGGAGGATTGTTCAGGGAGAATTTCAGGAAGGCGAAAAATTGTACGGCAGGTCCAACCTGGCCAGCCTTTACAATGTCTCCCCTGAAACGATTCGAAGGGCAGTTTCCCTGTTGGAAGACATGGGAGTGGTGCAGGCTGAGCAGGGAAGGGGCATCATAGTAAAATCGAGGCAGGCCGCCTACAGGTACGTTGCCCGCTTCAACGAAAAACACACCCTTGAGTCTTTAAGGAACGAACTGGCAGAACTTTTAAAAGCCCGAAGGATGCTGGATGAAAGACTGGAATCCATTTTGCTTAAAATCATCGAATACGCCAACCGGCTGAGAAATATAAACGCTTTCAACCCTGCAGAAATCAGAGTGAATGAAGACAGCATAGCGGTGGGAAAAACTATATCTGAGTTAAAATTCTGGGAAAACACCGGTGCCACTATTATAGCAGTAAGAAGAGGCGAGGAACTTTTCCTCTCACCAGGACCCCATTTCAAAATAGCGGGGGGCGATTTCCTGGTGCTGGTGGGGAAGGAGGACATCCTTGCAAAGGTCGATGCTTTTTTAAACGCGCGATAAGTTTACATAAGTTTGACCATATGACAACTCTAATGTTATAATATAAGTTGTCACTTTAGAAAGGGGGGTAACAGGCTTGATAAAGTTCGAAAACATCACAAAAAAGTACGGTGATACCGAAGTTATAAAGGGAGTAAACCTGGAGATAAAAAGCGGCGAATTTGTAGCATTAATAGGCCCCAGCGGATGCGGGAAGACCACTTGCCTGAAAATGATAAACCGGCTAATCGAACCCACTTCCGGTAAGATTTATATTGACGGGCAGGACATATCCACGCTGGATGCCATAGACCTTCGCCGAAATATCGGTTACGTCATCCAGCAGATAGGCCTTTTTCCTCATATGACGGTAAGGCAAAACATAGAGCTGGTACCATTTCTCAAGAAATGGCCCAAGGAGAAAAGGCTAAAGAGAGTTGAGGAACTCTTAAGGCTTGTCGGTATGGCACCGGAACAGTTCATGAATAGATACCCCTCGGAACTTTCTGGCGGCCAAAGGCAAAGAGTGGGTGTTGCCCGGGCTTTAGCAGCTGACCCGGATATTATTTTAATGGACGAACCATTCAGCGCCATCGACCCCATCGCCCGCACCCAGCTGCAGGATGAGCTTTACGAATTACAGGAAAAGCTCAAAAAAACCATAGTGTTCGTAACCCACGATATCGATGAAGCTCTGAAACTCGCCGACAGAATATGCATCATGAAGGAAGGCACAGTGGTGCAGTTCGACACTCCTGAAGTAATATTGAAAAACCCCGCCAGCGAATTCGTGGAAAATCTCATCGGTAAAAAGCGCATATGGAAAAAACCTGAGCTTGTATCGGTTAAGGATATAATGATAACCAATCCCGTTAAGGCTCTGCCCTCCAGGACTCTGGCCCAGGCGGTGGAAATCATGACCGAAAGCGGCGTGGACAGCGTCCTCGTGGTGGACAAGGAAAACCGCCTTTTGGGCATCGTTACAGCAGAAAATATAAGGCAAAACAAGGACAAAGCCAAAAAGCTGGAGGAAATTTATACCCGCAACCTTTTTACAGTTAAACCCGATGATTCGGTTTTAGATGTCTTAAGGCTCATGTCCCAGAAAAAGATCGGCTACGTCCCCGTAGTGGATGAAAACAATGTGTTGAAGGGGCTGGTGACCCGGAGCACTTTGGTGAATTTATTGGGCGAAAGTTTAGAAAAATAAAAGGGGGATCTAGATGATAAGCGAATATCTTGATTTTATCGTCCAAAGGATGGATGACATACTGCTTTTTTCCACCCAGCACCTACAGCTTTCCTTTATGGCCATATCCATCGCCATAGCCATAGGAGTACCTCTCGGCATAACCATGATGATGTTCCCTAGGGTTTCGTCGCTGATCCTGGGAATTGCCAACGCCGTTCAGGCCATGCCGAGCCTGGCGCTGATGGGTTTTTTGGTGCCGATCTTAGGAATAGGAACCACCCCCTCTATCATGATGGTCACCGTGTACGCCCTGCTCCCTATTATAAAAAACACTTATACGGGCCTTACCGGCATAGATAAGGCCATAATCGAAGCTGGCACTGGTATGGGCATGACCAAATTTCAACTGATGACCATGGTAAGAATACCCTTGGCGCTGCCCGTAATCATGGCAGGTATCCGAATAGCAGCGGTCATGGCGGTGGGTTACACGACCCTGGTAGCTCTCATAGGTGCCGGCGGGCTTGGTCAATTGATATACCGAGGAATTTCCATGGTCAACAGCAAGATGATTATGGCGGGGGCAGTGCCTGCCATGATTCTGGCCCTGCTGATAGATAGAATATTTTCCTTTTTAGAAAGGCTGGTCACCCCGAAAGGAATAAAATAATTTTATAAAGGAGGGAGTTTTTTGAACAAAAAACTGGCGATTTTTCTATCGGTGCTTTTAGTTGCGACCCTGGTTACGGGCTGCAGTTTGAGGGGTAGAAAAGCTGAAGGCACTATCGTGATCGGCTCTAAAAATTTCACGGAGCAAGTAATAGTAGCCAACATTGTGGCCGACTTAATTGAAGTCCATACCGACCTGAAAGCCGAACTGAAAACAAACCTCGGCGGCACCAGCGTTTGCTTTGAAGCATTAAAGCGCGGGGGTACCAACAACGGGATAGACGCCTACGTGGAATACACTGGCACCGGCCTTGTCAACCTCCTAGATATGGAACCCACCACCAACCCGGACGAGGCTTATGAAATTGTGTCCAAAGAATTTAAAGACAGATGGAATCTGGTGTGGCTAAAACCCATGGGCTTTAATAACACTTATACACTTGCGGTTAAGGAATCCTTTGCAGAAGAAAACGGAATAAAAACCTTTTCGGACCTTGCCAAAATTAGCGACCAGTTGGTCCTGGGCGGCAGTATGGAATTCTTGGAAAGGCCCGATGGATATCAGGGTTTGAAGAAAGTCTACGGCTTTAACTTTAAAGATACAAAATCTATGGACCCAGGGCTCATGTACACCGCTATAGACAAAGGCGAAGTTCAGGTAATCAGCGCCTTTGCCACCGACGGGCTGCTTGTTCGCTATAACCTTAAAATCCTGGAAGACGATAAGCGCTTCTTCCCTCCATATCACGCAGCGGTGCTCATCCGGCAGGACACACTGGACAAATACCCTGAGCTGGAAGATGTCCTAAATAAACTTGCAAATAAAATTTCTAACGAAGAAATGCAAAAGTTAAACTATAAGGTGGACGGCGAAGGAAAAGACCCCTCCGAAGTGTCGAAGGAGTTTTTAAAAGAAAAGGGATTGATTTAAAAAGGCATTGACAGAACATTAAAAGGGTGTTAATATTTTAATCACAAAATTGAATAAATAAACTCTTATCGAGAGCAGGTGGAGGGACTGGCCCGATGAAACCCGGCAACCGGCAGCTCATGGCGAGCTGCAGCGGTGCTAATTCCAGCAGAACGTAAAGCGTTCTGGCAGATAAGAGGTTCTTCAAACCCTCTTCGCGCTGTCAGAAGGGGGTTTTTTATTTCTATTTTCGGGAAGGGAGGGACTTTTATTGATCCGCATCAGAAACCTGACAAAGGTGTATAGCACCGCTTCGGGCCATATAAAAGCGCTGGATAGCGTCAACCTCGACATAGAAAAGGGCGACATCTTTGGAATAATAGGCCTCAGCGGCGCAGGAAAAAGCACACTTTTAAGGTGCATCAATTTACTCGAAAAGCCGACGTCTGGCTCCATCGAAGTAGACGGCGTAGAAATGACAAGGCTTTCTCCCCGCGAATTAAAAGAAATGCGGAAAAAAATCGGCATGGTCTTCCAGCACTTTAACCTCCTGTCTTCCAGGACCGTTCGGGAAAATGTTGCCTTCCCCCTGGAAATCTCGGGTTTTGACAGAAAAACCATCAACAAAAAGGTGGAGGACCTTTTGGAACTGGTGGGGCTTTCCGAAAAAGCAGAAATCTATCCCTCTCAGCTTTCGGGCGGTCAAAAGCAGCGGGTAGGCATAGCGCGGGCCTTAGCTTCTGACCCCAAGGTGCTGCTGTGCGACGAAGCAACTTCAGCCCTGGACCCGGAAACAACCATGTCTATCTTAAACCTTTTGAAGGACATTAACAAAAAGCTCGGAATTACCATGGTAATCATAACCCATGAGATGAACGTAATAAAACAAATCTGCAACAAAGTGGCGGTCATAGAAAAGAGCCGGGTGGTGGAACATGGCCCTACCATCGAGGTATTTTCAAATCCCAGGACCGAAACGGCGCGCAATTTTTTGAAATCCATAGCGTTTTCACAAATTCCCGAAGAGTTGAAAACTAGAATAAACGCCTTAAATCACGGACATTTAGAGGGCAGAGTCGTCAAAATAGACTTTTTCGGCGAGATCACAGCTCGACCAGTTATATCCGGAATCGTAAAAAAATTCGGCGTAGACGCCAATATCCTCTATGGAAATATAGATCACATTCAGGGCACGCCTTTCGGGACCCTGGTAGTCGAGTTTCTCGGAAAAAACGGCACTGCCGACCGCGCATTGCAGCATCTAAAAGACTTAGGCCTTGACGTGGAGGTGGTGGAAAATGGCTGAAACTTTGGAACTGCTTTCTTCTGCCACCTGGGAGACCATCTACATGGTAGCTGTATCATTGCTCATAGCAACGGTTTTTGGAATACCACTTGGTGTGCTGCTTTACGCAACCGACAGGAATCAGATTCTTCAAAATTACGTATTAAATAAAATACTGGGCATTACTGTAAACATCTTCCGTTCCATACCCTTTGTAATCCTATTGATAATGCTTATACCCTTTACAAGGTGGCTTGTGGGAAAATCCATTGGCACCACGGCAGCCATCGTCCCCCTTTCGGTGGCAGCCATTCCCTTCATGGGCAGGCTCACCGAAACGGCTCTCCGCGAGGTAGACCGCGGCGTAATTGAAGCAGCACAGGCCATGGGAGCTTCGCCCTTTCAGATCATCGTAAAAGTGCTGATCCCAGAGGCCTTGCCTTCAATCGCCGCTGGAATTACCATAACCGCCATAAACCTGGTGGGATATTCCGCCATGGCTGGCGTAATAGGAGGTGGTGGACTGGGAGACCTGGCTGTGCGATACGGCTACCAGCGCTTCATGCTAGATATAATGCTTTACACTGTCGCAATACTGGTAGTACTGGTACAGCTAATCCAGGTCGCGGGGGATTTTGTGGTAAGACGCCTTTCAAAATACCGGTAAAAAAAATTTTAAGACTCACGGTAATATGTCAATACCCTAAAACTGGAAAATAAAATTATCAGGG
>JAKKUQ010000045.1 GCA_021890755.1 Thermosediminibacteraceae bacterium
ATGCTCGTGCTTTTGGTTGGTACTCATATTTTCTTAACTTTTAGGCTAAAATTCATTCAAAGGTATATATTCAAGGCTATAAAGCTATCTTTGACTAGAGTATCGGAAGGTGCGGGAGATGTTAGCCACTTTGGCGCTCTTACAACGGCACTGGCGGCTACGGTCGGAACGGGAAACATCGTGGGTGTTGCCACTGCTGTGGGACTCGGCGGCCCTGGTGCGGTCTTCTGGCTCTGGATAACGGGAGTTTTCGGTATCGCAACCAAATACGCTGAATCATTGTTGGCGGTAAAATACCGCACAAAAAACGCCTTTGGACAGATGGCCGGTGGCCCCATGTACGTCTTGGAACGCGGCCTCAACATGAAGTGGCTTGGCATTTTATTTGCGCTGTTTACTGCCATTGCAGGTTTTGGTATCGGTTCCACAGTTCAGGCCAACTCAATATCACAAATGGTATTGAGCACTTTTAATATTCCTACTTGGATAACGGGCGTAGTGATAGCAGTGCTAACGGGTATAGTTATTATCGGCGGCATAAAGAGCATAGCTCGGGTTTGCGAAATGCTGGTGCCCTTCATGGCCATAGTTTATATTATTGGCTGCCTTATAATACTTGGGATAAATGCGTCAAATATTCCCAATGCCATAGCTACCATATTAAGGAGTGCTTTCACGGGACAGGCAGCGCTAGGAGGTTTTGCTGGTGCTACAGTAATGCAGGCAATGCGTTACGGTATAGCCCGCGGCCTTTTTTCCAATGAATCTGGATTGGGTAGTGCACCAATAGCTGCGGCGGCAGCCCAGACTCCCAACGCCGCGCGCCAGGCGCTGGTTCAAATGACAGGAACTTTCTGGGATACCGTCGTAATATGTCTGATGACGGGTTTGATGCTTGTTACAACCGGCAGCTGGCAAACCGGCTTAACAGGAGCGGAGCTTACCAAGACAGCTTTTGAGCAAATTCCCGTGATAGGGCCTATCACTCTTACGATTGGCCTTTTGACGTTTGTGTACTCAACCATTCTCGGCTGGTCGTATTACTGCGAAAAGGCAGTGGAATACCTCTTAGGTACCAAAGCTGTGATGCCCTATCGGTGGTTATGGGTAATTGCCGTTTTCGTTGGATCAGTAGCTGAACTTGATTTAGTATGGAGTTTTGCCGATATTTTCAACGGTCTAATGGCCATCCCCAACCTGATTTCTTTAATAGCCCTTAGTGGCGTCCTCATAGCAGAAACGAGAAAATATGTCTGGGAAGGAAATCTGGAAGCAGAAGATCCGACCATAAAGTAAGAAGATTTAGGCTGTGGTTTTCCACAGCCTTTTTTTATTTGGAGAATTTATGTTTTAAAGTTATAATAAAATTAGTTAGGCATAAGAGGTGACGTTACGAAAGTAGTAGGATTCGCGGGCTTTTCTAATAGCGGAAAGACGACTTTAATAACGTGGATCATCTATGAATTAAAAAAAGAGGTGTCAAGGTTGGGGTTGTAAAGCACACTCCGCATGGATTTGATGTGGGGAAGAATGATACAGGGAGGTTTTATAAAGCAGGTGCGGATTTTGTGGTTGCTTCATCGGGAAAGGAGTTGCTGAAAATAGAACGTAGCAAGAAAGAGAGGTCTTTGTTTGAAATTCTAAAGGAGTTTCAGGAATTTGAAATAGTATTGGTTGAAGGTTTTAAGAGCGCCCACATACCGTGGATAGTAGTTTTTGACAACGAAATAACAAGATATGATATAACTTTGCTTCAAGAAAGGGAAATTATAGGATTGGTAATCCAGGGTCTTAGTCAGATAGGTGATTATAGAAAAACACTTAGGAGAAGGTGTAATAAAAAGAAATGGAGAGGCAGATATAAAAATTATTCGAGAAGATAATAAAGAAATACCCATTTTTGCTTTAATCGATATTTAGGAAGACTGCAGAGAAATTTTACAAAAAATGTAATAAAATTTTATTTTAGTGACAAAATAGAAAATTTAAGTTATAATTATCACAAATACATTGCGAGGTGAAAAAGATGGAAAAGTGTGATGTTTTTTGCATAAATGAACAAAAAGTGAATAAATTGATAGGTACAGTTCCTAATACTGTAGGACTTGCTGAATTATTTAAAGTTCTGGCCGATGAAACCAGGCTCAAAATTGTTTACCTGCTTTCTAAAGAAGAACTCTGTGTATGCGATATTGCAGCAATACTAGGGTTGGCAGTATCTAACGTCTCGCACCACTTAAGGGTTCTTCGAGTGGCGCATTTAGTTAAATTCCGAAGGGACGGTAAGCAAGTGTATTATTCTCTAGACGACGATCACGTGATTCACATTATCAAAGAAGGGTTTGCACACGTCGAACATACATGGACTTAGAAGTTGTACCTCCCGTTTATGGTATAATATGAGCGGGAGGGATTTTTATGTTTAATCCCGAACGAGTAGAGTCTTTTCCGGATAAACCCGGAGTTTACATTATGAAAGACAAAAATGGAAAGGTCATATATGTGGGTAAAGCCGTCTCGCTAAAGCAGCGTGTTCGTTCGTATTTTAAAGGGGGAGAGAGTCTCCCTGCTAAAGTAATTTCGATGGTTTCACACATCGACGACATAGAGTATATTGTCACCGATTCTGAAGTAGAAGCGCTTATTTTGGAATGTAACCTCATTAAATTTTATAAGCCCAAGTACAATATCCTTTTAAAGGACGACAAACAGTATCCTTATATTAAAATTACCATGAGCGAAACTTTTCCGAGGATTGAGGTAGTGCGCAAAATAAAAAAGGATGGATCGAAATATTTTGGTCCTTACGTAGACGCAGGTGCTATGCGTGAAGCAATAGATGTTTTAAGAAAGATATTTCCATTGAGGAGCTGTAAAAAGGAACTGAACCGGGTGCCGATGAAAGAGCGTCCCTGTCTCAATTACCATATAAAGCGGTGTGCTGCTCCCTGCCAGGGAAATGTTACCAAAGAAGAATATGGCGAATTAGTAAAAAATGTAGTGATGTTTCTCGAGGGAAAGCAGGAACAGCTTTTGAATCGTTTGCGGGAAAAAATGCAGGAAGCAGCAGATTCCCTCGATTTCGAAACAGCAGCACTTTACAGGAATCAAATTCAGGCTCTGGAAAAAATATTGGAAAAGCAAAAAATCGTATCGACCGATATGGTTGATCAGGATGTCATTGCAATGGCCCGCGGATTTGATAGAGCTTGTGTAACAGTTTTTTTTGTCCGCGAAGGAAAGCTCATTGAACGAGAGCCTTTTATATTAAGTAACACTGAAGGAGCTGAAAGAAAGGAAATCTTGACCTCCTTTATAAAGCAGTTTTACGATAACGCTCCATTTATTCCAAAAGAAATTATCGTAGAAGAAGAGATAGATGAAAAAGAAGCGATAGAAAGTTGGCTATCAGGGAAAAAAGGCTCGAAGGTAAAGATAATTATACCGAAAAGAGGTGAAAAGAAAGAGCTAGTTGAATTAGTAGCAGAAAATGCCATGGCTTACTTGGAGCAAAAAGAAGCTTCTGAAGAAATGGACAGGATAAAAAATGAAAAAGCCATAGAGGAGCTAAAAATATACCTTGGGCTTGAACATGTCCCTAAGCGCATAGAGGCTTTCGATGTTTCGAACACTCAAGGAATGGAATCAGTTGCTGCCATGGTTGTCTTTGAAAATGGAATGCCGAAAAAGGAGGACTACAGGAGGTTTAAGATAAAAACGGTGGAAGGTCCCAACGACTTTGAAAGTATAAAAGAAGCTGTTTACAGAAGATTTAAAAGGGGCTTGGAAGGTGATGACAAGTTTAAAGATTTTCCTGATCTGCTCGTTATAGACGGAGGAAAAGGACAGTTAAGGTACGCCCGCGAGGCTTTAAATGAATTGAACCTGGACTATATTCCAGCTATAGGCCTCGCTAAGGAATTCGAGCATATATTTATAGAGGGAAGGAGCGACCCATTAATCTTACCACGAGATTCTGAAGCTCTTTACCTTCTTCAAAGGATAAGGGATGAAGCTCATCGCTTTGCGGTTAATTATCATAGAAAGCTGCGCTCAAAGAGGAATTTAAAGTCTATTCTTGAGGATATACCTGGTATTGGACAAGTCCGAAGAAAAGCTCTACTAGAAGCCTTTGGGAGCTTAGAGGCAATAAAAAAGGCAACTCCAGAAGAGCTTTCGAAAGTACCAGGTATGAATAAAAAGGCTGCAATGGCGGTATACGAATACTTTCACAAAGCCTGACCGTAAGGTCAGGCTTTTTCAACAATGTTGAGTAACATGGTGTATTTTGTATTGAAATCTTAAATCTCAAACACCGTATTGACATGCTGTGTACAGGTAAAATATAATAGTGCCGAACCAAAAAAGTTTAGCGGAGGTATTAAAAGATGAAGTTGTTTCTGGATACGGCAAACGTAACCGAAATACGAGAAGCTGCGGCTTTGGGAGTTATCTCAGGCGTTACAACCAACCCAACCCTAATTGCAAAAGAGGGAAGGGATTTTAAAGAAACTATTTTGGAGATAACAAAAATTGTAGACGGGCCGATAAGTGCAGAGGTTGTGAGCCTTGATGCCCATGGGATGATACAAGAAGCTACGGAGATAGCTTCCTGGCACCCAAATATAGTAATTAAAATTCCAATGACCTGGGAAGGTTTAAAAGCGGTAAAAGAATTAAGCAATAAAGGTATTAAAACGAACGTTACTCTAATATTTTCCCCAAGTCAGGCTCTTTTAGCAGCTCAGGCAGGTGCAACATATGTAAGCCCCTTTATCGGTAGGTTTACTGATATAAGTCAGGATGGAATTGCTCTTATCTCGGACATAGTTGATATTTTTACTCTCCATGATATAAAAACTAAAGTTATTGCCGCAAGTATCAGAACCCCAATGGATGTGATTAATGCTGCAAAAGCCGGAGCGGATATTGCCACGGTACCTTATAAAGTCCTGGAACAGATGGTGAAGCACCCCTTAACGGACATTGGAATTCAACGTTTCCTTGAGGATTGGAAGAAAGTGCCTAAGAAACAATAATAATGGAAAATAAATAGAGCCCGTATTCTTTACGAATGCGGGCTCTTCTTATTCTCGGGTCCTCGCTCGGGATCTACCACTTTTACCATTCCGCGGATCCTGTTAAGATCTTCTTTCCTAACTGCAAGATCACGCGATACTTCCTCTTTTACATGGACTTTTTCTTTTCTTTTTTCATCTTTATCAGGCACAAAAAATCAACCTCCTTTGTCTTTACATTAATAGTATTAAATTCTGGAGAGAAAATTATTGAAAGTCTCGTTATGACAATTGGATTTAAATGATAACATGATGTTCTTTTAGAACATTCTCCTGCAGCATTGTTTTATAAATGTAACAATTACCACGCAATTATTGACATTCAAATTTTGGTTTGTTATTCTTAACATGACCTAGAAAGAATTATTGTAAAGCGTAATTGATGGAAAATAACTCAAATGTGTTAACATTTATACTGATGAGAAGGAGAGATGGCTATGCTTAATTTGAATGCTAAACTTAGAGAACTAGAGGAGAGTGGTAAAAAGATCAATGTTGGGTTAATAGGGGCTGGCCAGATGGGGCGTGGGATGGTAAGCCAGGTATTTTGCATGAGAGGCATTAGAATGGCCGCTGTTTGCGACAGAAAATTAGAAGAAGCAAAGCTAGCCTATACGTTAGCCGGAGTAGCTGAAGATGATATTTTTCCGGCAAAAACTCCTTCAGAGGTCGAAGAAGGTGTAGCCCGAGGGAAATTTGTGGTTACAGAAGATTTCAGTGCGATTACGCGAGCTATACCTATAGATGTAATAGTAGATGCTACCGGAGTGCCAGAAGTTGGTGCTCAAATTGCTTTGGAATCAATATATAATGGTAAACATATCGTAATGTTAAATGTTGAAGCTGATGTGACGGTGGGACCTATATTAAAGAAGATGGCAGATAGTGCTGGGGTGGTATATACTGTTTCAGCCGGTGATGAACCCGGTGCAATAAAAGAATTATATGATTTTGCCGATGCAATGGGATTCGAAATATTAGTATTAGGCAAAGGGAAAAACAATCCCCTTGACCTGGAAGCGAACCCTGATTCCGTTATGGAAGAAGCTATAAGGAAGAATATGAGCCCCAAAATGCTGGCCTCTTTCAAAGATGGGACAAAAACTATGGTTGAACTTACTGCTGTTTCCAATGCCACCGGTTTTTTGCCCACCAAGAGAGGGTTAATTGGGCCGAGTGCTAGCGTGAGCGAACTGCCAAAGATCTTCAGGTTAAAAAATGAGGGTGGGGTATTAGATAGGTATCAGGTGGTAGAATACGTTAACGGTGTTGCGCCGGGAGTTTTTGTAATTGTTACAACAAAGCTGGAGGTTATTAAGGAAGAGATGGCCTATCTTTCTATGGGTGAGGGTCCCAACTATGTGCTATACCGCCCTTATCATCTATGCAGCATAGAAACGCCTCTTTCGGTAGCCAGAGCATACATCTACAAGGAACCAACCATCGCACCTAAGGGTGTTCCGGTTTCTGAAACCATAGCAGTAGCAAAAAAAGATTTAAAAGCAGGAGAACATCTTGATGGCATAGGTGGTTTTACGGTTTATGGAGTAATTGACACTTATGAAAATGCGAAAAAAGAGAATGCGTTACCTATAGGACTTGTAAATAATAAAGTGGTAATGACGAAAGATGTGAAGAAAGGACAGGTAATAACTTATGACTCAGTCAAGCTAGATGAAAGTTCGCTCATTTTGCAGCTGCGGAGGATGCAAGAAAAGTTGATAGGCTAAGGAAACGAGCATAAATTTAATATTTTATTGATATTTTTTAATTTTAGAGGTATAGTTTAAGTAAGGTTTATTTTTAAATTAAAGGAAGGTGTTGCTCAATGAATTCAAAAATGAAGGCCGAACTTTTTTGCCTTCATTGTAATAAGGACACGCCCCACGTAGTGGCTTATGCTGGGAAAATCTTAAAAAGCATAAAGTGTGAGGAATGTGGGAGCGAAATCGAGATAAACCGGGAAAAATTACTGGAAAATTATGCAGCTGAATTTATAGAAAGGATTCTCACAAAACCATACCGCATGACCAAAGAACTAGAAAAGGACATAACAAAATTCCTACTTTCGTTGCCAATTAGGATTATAACTAAACCTTACAGAATTGTAAAAGAAGTAGAAGGTATATTAAGAAAGGATTAATGGAGGGGTAAGATGTATCAAGGGATTGCAGCTTCACCGGGCATAGAGATAGGGAAAGCATTTGTGCTCAAGGAAAGTGAGATCAACATAAACACCACTAAAATTACTGAAGATATGATTCCAGCAGAAATAAAACGATTTGAGGATGGAATTGCAAAGTCCAGAGAGCAGCTAATAAAAATTAAGGAAAAAGCAGAAAGAGAGCTTGGAACAGACAATGCTAAGATTTTCGATGCCCACATCATGGTGCTGGATGATCCAATTTTTATAGATGAAATAAGGGAAAAAATAAAAAATGAAAGGGTGACTGCCGAAAATGCAGTATATCAAGTAGTGGAAAAGTACGTAGAAATGTTCCAAAATATGGAAGATGAGTACCTTAAGGAACGAGCTGCTGATATAAAGGATGTAGGTGAAAGAATAATAAAAAATGTACTTGGTATTCCAATCCAGTCCCTGGCTGATTTGGACGAAGATGTAATCGTAATTGCAAAGGATTTAACTCCTTCAGATACTGCTCAAATGAATAAAGAAAAAGTGAAA
Source organism: Thermosediminibacteraceae bacterium (assembly GCA_021890755.1). GTDB lineage: Bacteria > Bacillota > Thermosediminibacteria > Thermosediminibacterales > Thermosediminibacteraceae > JAKKUQ01. The sequence goes on from JAKKUQ010000045.1 coordinate 7,765, forward strand.
GCCTTTGCCACGGATATGGGAGGAAGGACGTCTCATACGGCGATAATGGCCCGGTCGTTGGAAATACCTGCAGTAGTAGGACTTGGATCCATTTCTAAGGAAGTTATAGAAGGGGATATTGTAATAGTAGACGGTAACAAGGGTGTTGTATTTGTCAATCCGGATGAAGAAACTCTCCAGCAATATAACAACTTAAAACTCGAATACATGAAGTATAGGGAAGAGTTAAAAAAGTTGAGGGACCTCCCGGCTGAAACTAAAGATAGAGAAAGACGAGTTGAATTAGCAGCTAATATCGGCACGCCTAAGGATGTAAAAGGTGCACTGGAAAACGGAGCTGAGGGAATAGGTCTTTACCGGACTGAGTTCCTTTACATGGATAGGGAAAGCCTCCCCGATGAAGAAGAGCAATTTCAAGCATATAAGCAAGTAGCAGAAGCTATGAATCCAAGGCCCGTTATAATTAGGACTCTAGATATCGGTGGAGATAAAAAATTACCTTTTCTTGAAATGCCCCAAGAACTAAACCCGTTTCTAGGTTGGCGGGCAATACGCATGTGCCTGGATAATCCCCATCTATTTAAGGTTCAACTGCGAGCCATTTTGAGAGCTAGCCACTACGGAAATATTAAAATTATGTATCCGATGATTTCGAGTCTATCCGAATTAAGAAGAGCAAACGCAATTTTGGAAGAGGCAAAAGACGAACTAAGGAAGGAAGGCAAACCTTTTGATGAAAACTTGGAAGTAGGTATTATGGTGGAGATCCCTTCAGCTGCCGTAATTGCTGATATCCTTGCTAAGGAAGTTGATTTTTTCAGCATAGGTACCAATGACCTTATTCAGTATACTCTGGCAGTAGATAGGATGAACGAAAAAATTGCAAATTTATATGAGCCCTTTCATCCGGCGGTGCTAAGGTTAATTAAAAACGTTATAGATGCTTCCCACAAAGCAGGAAAATGGACAGGCATGTGTGGGGAAATGGCAGGAGACCCACTTGCTGCTCCAATATTGTTGGGACTAGGCCTTGATGAACTTTCTATGAGCGCTACTTCTATCTCCCAGGTTAAAAAGGTAATAAGGTCCTTAACTTATGATCAGGCAAGACAAATTGCACAAAAAGCTTTAGAAATGGAAAGTCCAGAAGAAATAAAGGAAATGCTCCAAAAAGTTTTGGAAGAAATAAAATAAATAACTTGTAGAGTACTCGTTTTTGAAATATAATTAATAAAGAAAAGTTAATAACTTCCAACAGGTGCCCTTTGGGGTTAAAAGGGAATCAGGTGAAAATCCTGAGCGGTCCCGCCACTGTAACCGGGGATGAACTGCTATGCCACTGGGATGAGAAACATCCTGGGAAGGCGCAGGGAAGATGATCCGGAAGCCAGGAGACCTGCCTGTTGGTTTTAGTACGAAGCCTTCGGAGGAAAGGGGGAGTACTATTTTTTAGGAGATTATGCCCGGCTCTGAGGCCGGGTTTGTTTTTATAAATTAAATAAAGGAGAACAGGAGGTCAAAGTATGAAGTGTAAATTTAAATTTTACAAAATAGTCGCTATTATCCTTACAATGGCAATTGCTGCAACATTGACATCCTGCAAGTCCAACATCAAAACGGATACTAACGCAGGCTATAACAATACATATCCAATTACGGTAAAAGACCAGATGGGAAGAGAGGTAACAATTGAAAAGGAGCCTGAACGAATTGTGTCTCTTGCTCCTAGTAATACGGAAATTCTTTTTGCGCTAGGACTTGGTGATAGAGTGGTCGGCGTTACCGATTACTGCGATTACCCTGAAGAGGCAAAGAAAAAGGAAAAGATCGGTGGTTTTGCGGATCCAAACATGGAAAAAATAATTTCTTTAAAGCCCGACTTGGTTCTCGCAACTAGTATGCACGAGCAACCGGTAAGGAAGTTAGAAGAATTAGAAATTCCGGTAATTGTGCTCGAACCGCAAAATTTAGAAGAGGTCTTTGAATCTCTAGAGCTAATTGGAAAAGTTACAAATAAGGTTCAACAGGCACAAGATTTGGTAGCAAGTCTTCAATCTAGAATAAGAGCAATTGAAGAAAAGGTATCTTCAATACCAGCTGATAAAAAGCCCAAGGTTTTTTATGAACTATGGCCGTCTCCAATTACAACAGCCGGGCCGGGGACTTTCGTACACGACCTTATTGAAAGGGCAGGGGGGATAAACGTCGCTTCCGACGCAGCAAAACCCTATCCTGAGTACAGCCAGGAAATGGTCATTGAGAAAAATCCAGATATAATTATATTTTCCCACCACGGAGGCGGTGATCAGACCAAAGACGATATAATTAAGCGCCCAGGGTGGGAAAGTATAACAGCAATTAAGGAAGGCAAGGTGTTTTATGTTGATGAGGATTTAATCCAGCTGCCCACACCAAGGCTAGTGGATGGCCTTGAACAATTTGCAAAAATAATTCATCCTGAAATTTTTAAAGACTGACGAGGGTTAAGGGATGGATATAAGAGATAAGGGTGCTAAAATATATGTCCTTTTACTCATATTAATATTATTTGGATTCTTCGTGTCGCTTGGAGTAGGGGCGGTCAGCGTGCCCCTCTCTAAAATTTTTAATATTATTCTGAGTAGGATCCCAGTTCTTGGAGACAAATTAGTTCCTGACTGGTCGGCTTCCCAGGAAGTAATAATTTTGAAGTTGAGGCTTCCCAGGATAATTCTAGCTTTTCTTACCGGAGCTGAACTTTCGCTAGCTGGAGTAATTTACCAAGGTATTTTTCGCAATCCACTGGCTGATCCTTATATAATTGGGGCGTCGTCCGGTGCTTCCTTAGGAGCGGCCCTAGCCATTTTGTTATTTCCAGGCATAAAAATTTTAGGATTAGGGCCTATCCCACTTTTTGCCTTTTTAGGAGCTCTATTGACTGTAATCATAGTGTATGTCATAGCGGGGATTGGCGGAAGAGTAAGTTCCAATACCCTTTTGCTCGCTGGGATAGCCGTAAGTAGCTTTATATCAGCTCTCGTGTCTTTTCTGATGTATTTCAGCGATCAAAAGCTGCACCAAATTTATTTCTGGCTCCTGGGGAGTTTTTCATCACAGGGTTGGAAAGAAGTTTACATAAACCTTCCCTATGGCGCCTTGGGCTTTTTGCTGGGCATGTATAATTTGCGTGCATTAAATATTTTTCAATTAGGGGAAGATACGGCTTTTTTTACAGGGGTCGATATAGAATTGCTCAAGAAGTTGAATCTAGCTGCAGCTTCGCTTTTGACTGCTTCTGCTGTGTCCGTGAGCGGTGTCATCGGTTTTGTTGGGCTTATCATCCCTCATGTGATGAGAATGATAGTAGGTCCTGACCACCGAAAGCTTTATCCGATGTCTGCTATGGCCGGAGGACTTTATCTTATGATCGCTGATACCATATCGAGGATTATCATAGCACCTACCGAACTGCCGGTCGGAATTCTCACTGCTCTTTTTGGAGGTCCATTTTTCCTATATCTTCTTTTGAGGAAAAGTAAAAAAGATTACAGACTCTAAAATTAAGTTAGGAGATGACGGATAATGGATATCATTTTTATTACCGGAGGAGCCCGCAGCGGGAAAAGCCGATTTGCAGAAAAGAAAGCCCGGGAAATTGGTGAAAAAGTAGTCTATATAGCCACTGCCCAAGCTTTGGATGAGGAAATGGCTCACCGAATTTCATTACACAGACAAAGAAGACCCGGTACCTGGAAGACTATTGAAGAACAAAAGTATCTTTCGAGGGTACTGAAGCAAATGAGGAATGATGCGGATTTTAACGAATATAGTGCTGTCCTTATCGATTGCATGGCTTTGCTTACATCCAACTGGGTTTGTTCAGCGAAAATTGGGGACATAAGAGAGCGGGAGGCTTTAAGAGAATCACTTATTGAGGAGATCGAAAGTTTAATAAAGGAAGCAAAGACTTTAAGACAAAAAGTAATTATAGTATCAAATGAAGTGGGCTTGGGCTTGGTTCCTGAATATCCATTAGGGAGAGTTTATAGAGATTTGCTTGGGGAGGTAAATCAGATATTGGCGGCAGCAGCCGATGAAGTGTATTTTTTAATCTCAGGCATACCTATGAAAATTAAGTAAAATGAGGAAAAGGTGTGAATTTTATGGGGTTATACATTGCTCTTTTGTTTTTAACTAGAATCCCGTTGCCTTATATCGAATGTGATCAAAAACAAATAATTCGTTCCCTGCCTTTTTTCCCAGTAATTGGAGCCATCATAGGGTTTCTTTTGGCTGCTTTAGATGCTCTGTTGAGAAGTTATTTGCCAGATCCCGCAATGGTGTGTTTACTTGTGGTAGCTGAAACGGTAATTACAGGGGGATTGCACATAGATGGTTTTGCAGATACTATGGATGGACTTTTTTGCGGAAAAACGAAGAGCGAAAAACTTGAAGTGATGAAAGATAGCCGCTTGGGTGCTTACGGAGTAATGGGAGTGGTACTCCTGTTTTTGTTGAAATATTCAGCTTTACTTTCTATCCCTGCTGAGGTCAGGTCAAGGCTATTAGTTATTTTCCCAGCGCTTTCGAGATGGATGATGACGTGGGCTATCATTTTATTTCCTTACCTTAGAGAAAAAGGACTTGGTAAAGCTTTTAATGAAAATAAATCGTCGTTACAAGTTGTTTTATCTACTTTTTTCAGTGTGATAATAGCCTTTGCGATAGAGGGAATTGAAAGCTTAAAAATTATATTTTTAACTTTTATTTTAGGGCTTTTGTTCTCGCTATACATATTTAGTAAAATAGGAGGCATGACAGGGGATACGTACGGTGCTGTCAACGAATTCTGCGAAATTTCAGTTCTTTTCTTATATTTGATTTTTGGAAATAAGGATGCCTAATTATCGCCAGCTGAGATTAGGCATTCAAAAAGGGCGGGAAAGCGGTTTGGCTAGAATATTTCTAATCAGGCATGGTGAAACTCTCTGGAATAAAAATTTTTTGTATCAAGGTCAGAAGGATATTCCTCTTAGCGAAAAGGGAAGACTGCAAGCTCAACGGCTTGCAGAGGTCTTAAAACGAGAAACCTTCGATGTTGTGTATTCTAGCGACCTTAAAAGAGCTGTTGAAACAGCGGAAATTATTGCAGCACCCCACGGGCTTCCTGTAATTTGCACGAAAGAGTTGAGGGAACTGAGTTTCGGAAAATGGGAAGGTCATTCTTATCAAGACCTTGAAAAAAAATACTTCGAGGAATTCCATAATTGGCTTCGCAATCCTGGCGACAACAAACCTCCAGGTGGTGAGAGTTTAGAAGAGCTAATTCAAAGAGTAGTAGGTTTTGCAAAACTCGCAGCCCGGAATCATTCAAATAAGAATATTTTGATTGTTACTCACGCCGGCCCCATAAGGGCGATACTCATGGCTGTTTTGGGGTTGGATATTATGCATTTTTGGAAATTTAAAATTAGTAATGGTTCGATTACCATATTGAATTTAGAGGGCGACGAATTAAATAGTGACAACACATTTATAGTGAAGGTGAACGAAACAGGTCACTTGTTGGAATAAAAAAGTGTAATTTTTTGATTTTCTGGAGAAAATATAAAAAGAATTACTTATCAAGAAGGTGGATAAGTTGAATTGTCCTTTATGCGGGGGAAAATTTACCGGCAAGGTGGGTAGCAATCAGTACTTTTGCTGGGAATGTTGTGTGGAATTTACAATTAACAATAATAAAGTTGTGATCTATGAATTGGGTGATGATGGAAATCTTTTGCCATACGGTGAAAAGAAGGCAGCAGAAGGGAGGTAGTCTACAATGAGACCTGGGTTTAGGAAAGGGCTCTTTGCCGGTTTTTTGGCTGGTGCATTAATAACAGCGATTTTTGGACCTTCATCGGCAATGCGAGCAGGGAAAAAGCTTTTTAAGATTTCAGGGTGTTTAAAAAAGAAAAGAGATAGTTTAATAAAACGAATTAAGGAAAAAGAGTGATTGTAAAATGAACGTAAAGAATTTTTTTGACCGGAAGTTTTTATGCCGGCTTTTTTTATTTATCACCTTCATCTTTCTAATCGCATTAATATATAAGGTGAGGGATAAAGTTTACAATGTAGTGTTTCCCTGCAGCATCGGAGTGCTGATTGCATATATCCTTAATCCACTAGTAGTTTATTTGACGACAAAGGGATTTAAAAGGCATGTGGCAGTTGCACTGATATACTTTATTCTCATATGTGCAATAGCGGTAGCAATGTTTTACGTTGTGCCGGTAATCATAACAGAGCTTAATAAGTTAATTGAAACTGTACCTTTTTATGCCAAACAAGTTCAAGACTTTTTTTACACATTAAAGAAGGAGTATAAAGATAACCTACCGGTTGGGCTTCAAGAAGTTATAGACAGAAATATAACTCTGATGGAGAGTATATTATTGAACCTTTTGCAAAATTTAGTGGAACGGTTGCTGAGTTGGTTTTCGGGATTATGGAGCTTTATCCTTGGTCCAATAATTGGATTTTATATATTAAAAGATCTTGATAACTTAAAAAGCAGTTTAGCAAAATACATTCCTTTAGCCTATCGCGATAGCTTTTTTCAGTGGATAAAAAAGATAGATTCTACTTTAGGGCATTACGTGAGGGGACAGTTAATTGTTAGCTTAATTGTCGGAATATTGACTAGCTTGGCACTTTATATCCTTGGTATAGATTTTGCCTTATTAATAGGAATTCTTGCAGGAATAACAAATATAATACCGTACTTTGGTCCTATTATTGGAGCTGTACCAGCTATCACAATAACATTGCTAAAGTATCCTCATAAGGTGCTATGGGTTGTTGGTGCTTTTGCCTTAATACAACAGATAGAAAGTGGTATAATATCTCCCCAGATTATGGGGGAGCATCTAGGTTTGCATCCCATAACAGTTATCCTATCTTTGTTATTTGGGGGAACTTTTTTTGGAATATGGGGATTAATTCTGGCCGTACCGTCAGCTGCACTGCTGAAGGCAGTAATTAATACTGTTTTACAAAAATTTGAGTCAAAACAATAAGTACAAAATTTTG
>JAKKUQ010000046.1 GCA_021890755.1 Thermosediminibacteraceae bacterium
ATCTATGCAGCAGCCTACCCTTGACATGCTCTGTGTCATTCCTGCCTTATCTAGTTTTGCTTTAAATGCTTTATTTGTATATTGGAATCCACGGTCACTATGGAAGATGGGTTTTGCATCAGGATTGCTAGCAACTGCCAAATCAAAAGTTTCAAACACAAGCGCATTGTTGTTCGAATGGCCAATAACGTAAGATACTATACTTCTATCCCCAAGATCAAGGATTGCACTAAGATATGCTTTCTGTCCATCACCGTATTTGAGTTCTGTTACATCCGTAAGCCATTTCTCACATGTATGTTCTGCCCTGAAATCCCGATTTAGTACATTCTCTGCGATAACTTCTGGAGTTGACTTTATGTAGTTATATTTCTTTTTCCTGCATACTGATTTTAAACCCATTACTTTCATCAGCCGATAAATTCGTTTATGATTAACCTTAAGATTATGTTCACGGCGAAGCTTGATTGTCATTTGCCTGTAACCTAGTATGCCATCTCTTTCCTCGTATGCTTCCCTGATAAGAACAAGCAGCTTTTCATTTTGAAGTTCATTTTGGCTCTTTTCCCTATGTTTCCACTTGTAGTAGGCAGATCTGCTGATTCCTGTGATTTTACATAGAGACGAAACAGGATAGTGTCTTTGTTCTGAAAGCATCTGGATAGCCAGATATATTTCTTCATGCTTAACCAGGCTTAATACCGCCCCCTTTCTATTTCGGCGAGTTTTTTTAGGACTTCGTTCTCCATTTCAAGCCATCTATTCTTTGCTTCCAGAAGCTTGTTCTGGGCTTTTAACCTATCTATCTCTGTAAACTCATCTTCAGATTTGCGTTTGCCTCTTCTATCAATTAGGGCATATACACCGGATTTATCGTATTTTATTACCCAATTGCGAACCTGTTGGTAGGATACCTGATATTTTTCAGCGGTTTTATTGTAGTTTCTGTCATGCTCAATACAGTATTTTACAATTTCTATACGTTCCTCAAATGTGGTATTACGCCCTTTGGTCATGATTTGCTTTCCTCCTGCTCTCGAAGATTTTAGCTTCTCATGACCATTATACTTTAAAATCCAATTTGATAGTTGGGTTTTTGAACGGATGTTATATTTTTTACATATATCTAGCTGTGAAGCATTACCTGAAAGATATTCCTTTACAGCAGCATATTTCAATTCTTTGGAATAACCTGTATTTTTTGAGGAAGCAATTAATCCTGATTCTCCCATTGCTTGATAATTAGAAATCCATTGTTGCACTGAAGATTTACTAACATTGCATTCTTTTGCTAACTGCCCTTGGCTTTTCCTGCCTTCTAAATAATCTTTTACGGCTGATAATTTTTGTTCAAAAGTAACTTTCGATTTTCGACCCATAAAAATATGCCCCCTTTGAAGTAACAGTTTTATTATTTTAACTGTCTACTCCAAAGGGAGCATATCACGGTCAGATGTTTTTTACTAAAATTTCGACAAAAGGCCCTTTCTATCCATTAACTCAATTATTCTTCGCTCTATTCTCCTAATTATTTTTGTCCAAAAAAATTCATTTTTACTTATGGGTTTTACTAATATTGCCATCATCCCTATCCGTTTTGCCCCTAAAACATCCGTGAAGAGCTGATCCCCCACGAACGCAGTTTCTTTTATCGAGGTACCCGTAATTTCCATTCCTTTTAAGAAAATTTTTTTTCCTGGTTTAAAAGCTCCTGTGACAGCAGGTATCCCTAATTTTTTGGAACAAGCCATTATTCGCCTAGCTAAATTATTTGAAACAATACAAAATTTAATACCCTTTTCTTTTCCGCATCGAATCCATTCAATCAATTTATCGTCTATTTCGTCAGAATTCCACGGAATGAGCGTATTATCCAAGTCAATCAATATAGCTTTTATATTCTTTTTTCTTAGACAATCAAAGTCTATTTCAAAGATATCATTTACATAAAAATCAGGCAAAAATAAATTCCACATAAACTGCCTCCAAAAATAATAAGATAAAGCTGTAATAAATTATAGCTAAATTATAACAAAATTATAACATATATAGTTGTTAACTGCAGCCTTCGGAAAATAGTTCATCAAATAATTTTTTTATTGCTCTTTTTTCTATTCTAGACACATAAGACCTTGAAATTCCCAATAATTTAGCAATCTCTCTTTGTGTTCTTTCTTTGCCATCAGCAAGTCCATATCTCAATTCTATTACCTTTTTTTCGCGTCCTTTTAAAACCGTGCTAATTTTATCGTAAAGTTTTTTTAACTGAAACTTACTTGTGATTTCATCCACTATTGCATCAGAATCGGTTCCTAAAACATCCATGAGGGAAATTTCATTGCCTTCTTTATCAACTCCTATAGGATCATGTAATGAAACTTCAACTTTAACTTTTTTTGACGAACGAAGATTCATCAATATTTCATTCTCTATGCAGCGAGCTGCATAGGTAGCGAGGCGGTTACCTTTGCTCTTATTAAAAGTAGTAATAGCCTTTATTAAGCCAATTGTTCCAATAGATATAAGGTCGTCTATATCTTCTCCGGTGTTAGCAAATTTTTTCACTATATGAGCAACTAACCTCAGATTTCTTTCTATCAATATATTCCTCGCTTCTTCATCGCCTTTCCTATAAAGTTCTAGATACTTTTCCTCCTCCTCTGGTGTAAGTGGTTGCGGGAACGTAGTATTGTTAGTGATGTATCCCATCCATGTAAGTAGCTCTTTAAAAAATAAAAAGCCCAAAGTCATAAGGAAAGACAAGGCACTTTGCATTTAAATCCTCCCTTCCTTTGCGTATCTATATAATATGACTTTGGGCTAAAATATGTGCATGTTCTATTTTCCTTTTAAAAAATAAATTTCTTCGGCTATTTTTCTAAAAACAGGAGCGGCCTTCAAGGGACCTGATTGTCCTTTTTCTATAAAGACGGTTATAATATAGCGTGGATTATCGGCGGGAAAATACCCCACAAACCATGCATGATTGTTGCCGTCACCAAGTTCAGCAGTCCCAGTTTTGCCAGCTACTTCAAAAAGCTCGTTTGGCGGTTTTGAAAGCGTACCAGTCCCATAATCAACTACTGCCTTAAGAGCCTTTTGCAATTTCCGAGCAGTATTTGTGGATATTATTTTTTCCGTATCATGGATAACTAATTCAGTTTGTACCTCGAATCCACTAGAGTCTACTACTTTTTTAACCAATACAGGAGTCATCCTGATACCGTCACGTACTACGGTCAATAACATCTGAGTTGCTTGAAGCGGTGTAATCTGAAGATTTCCTTGCCCTATTGATAAATTCCCAAGATCTGCTTGGTAAATCTTTTGAGGAGATGGAATATTGCCTGGTTTTTCTTCGGCTAAAACACCTAAAACCTTTTTTCCTAAACCAAATTTTTCCGCGTATTCTAAAATCTTTACCTTGCCTAATCTCAACCCCAGCTCGATAAATGCACAATTACAAGAGTAGGCAAAAGCATCTCGCAGTGATATTCGACCATGTCCCCCTTTTTCGTAACTATTGCAACGGATTATGTTCCCCCCAACTTGTTTAGCTCCAGAACAAAAAAACTCATCATCAAGATCAGCAACATTTTCTTCCAAAGCTGCAGCTAAAACGATAATTTTAAAGATCGAGCCAGGTATATATGCTTCTACAGCTCGATTAATTAAAGGAGCATCTTCCCTTTTAAGGTAAGCTTCTAACTTGTATTGCTTATAATTAGGCCTGCTTGCCATTGCTAAGATTTCTCCAGTACGTGCGTCCATAACTACAACTGCGCCTTTTTGGATCTCTTCGTCCATAATTTTTTCTACTGCCGACTGCATTTTACTGTCAATAGTCAGCCATACGCCCCAGTTTACATCAGTTACATCTTTTTTCGATGCTCCGGGTATCGGTTGTCCGAAGCCATCATATAATATTCCGGCTTTACTTTTACCTCCCTTCAGAAAATGATCAAAAGTTCTTTCAATCCCTGTCTTCCCTCTGTAACCTACCACATGGGTAGCTAGAGCATTTTCGCCGTACCGCATTTCCTTTGGAAAAATGAATATTCCTGGAGTCTTGCCTAGGAGTTTTTTTACCACTTCCATATTTGCCGAGGATAGCCTTATACTTTGGAGCTTGTTGGACTTTTGGGGTGAAAGCAAATTATTCTTTTTCAAATATTCTATTTCAGTATCTTTGAGCCAGCGCGGCGAAATGAAAACGTAATTCTCCTTGTAAGAATCGAGGAGGGAGCGTCCATTCCTGTCAAAAATACCTCCTCGATTTTCATCCTGTGAAATTCCCTGCCATTGGGCAAAGGCCCGGCTGTATAGATAATTATGTGACAAAATCTGGATATCGAAAAGGCGAAGTACTATAATTCCTATTAAAAAAAATATAAGGGCGAAAAGTGAATGCAGTCTTTCGCCTCTATTCACACATATCACCCAGGTATAGGTTTTCCATTTTTAGTTACTATTATGCTAAAGACTACTTTGTTTTGTTTCGTCTGATCTCATTTTTTGCCCTAATATGTTCCTCGTAGGTTCTGCTGAAAGTGTGTGTCCCATCTCCATTTGCCACAAAGTACAGGTAGTCCACATTAGCGGGATGCAAAACAGCTTTAATAGAATCTATCCCTGGAGCAGAAATGGGTCCGGGTGGAAGTCCTGTATTAACATAAGTATTGTAAGGAGATTCTATTTTAAGATCCTCAAGTGTAAGAACTTCCTTGTGTTCTTTTAATACATATTCTACAGTAGCACATGATTGAAGCGGCATACCCTTTTTCAGCCTGTTAAGAAAAACAGCAGCAATAATTGGTTTTTCGCTACTTAATTTCGCCTCTTTTTCTATTATTGAAGCTAGCGTAATCACTTGATATGTATTAAGTCCTAGATCTTTTTCCCGCTCTAGAAATTCCGCGTTACTATAATATACGTCGTAAAACCTTTCTAGCATAGACTCGATATAATAGCTTATTGGATTATTTTGGGCCAAGTAATATGTATCGGGGTACAAAAATCCTTCCAGAGTGGCACCTGGTGGTAATGTTTTTAAAAATGGGTATTTCTCCTGAAAAAATGACGGAACTGCTAGCTTCAAAAATTCTTCCTTGGTAGCAAGGTTTTGAGCTTCGAATATTTCAGCTATTTTTTCAAGGGTCGTTCCTTCAGGAATTGTTACTTTTTTCAAAAGTACTTCTCCTTTTACTAATTTATCTACTATCTCGGGTAAAGTCATGGCTGGAGTCAACTCGTAAATGCCGCTTTTAAACTTAGTATCAAGGCGGTTTATCTTTGTGTAAATATAAAAGATAAGAGAATTTTTTATTAGGCCCTGATTTTCGAGTCTCCTACCCACAACCTTTGCTGTCATTCCCTTTTTTATTTCAAAAGATATACTATCTTTTGCTTTTGGATTCACTGGCTGCAACATTGACCACCATAAAATAGCAGAAAAGGTTACAAACAAAGGTATTATTACCAAAATAATTTTTTTCCAACGCCCGAGCTGTTGGTTTAATAAGCTATCCTTAAACTTTTGCCAGTAAATTTTAATATACCACAAGAAAAATCCCCGCCTTCATCTAGCTTTATCAAAGTATTTAATTAAGCCTGTCCTTTTTATAAAAAAGAACAGAGGTATTCCAATTAACCCCACAGAAATAAATTCCCCCACTCCGATATAAAATACCGTAATGATGTAAGGCATATTAGATAGCAGGCTGAGGTAATATGACACTCCTAGGGCGTTAAGTATTATAGGCGGGAGAGCTCCCAAAAAAGGGTTAGGCATCTTGCTGGTTAAGTATGCAGCTATTAGCGTTATGAAACTCCCAAAATATAGATCCCAGGGACCATACTCTCCGAGCAAATTCGCCAAAAAGCATCCAACAAAAAGGCCAGGTATCGCAGAATTTTCAATGAGGGGCAAAAGGGTTAAAGCTTCTGAAACTCTCACTTGCACTGGTCCGTAACTAATAGGTTTTAACAAATAAGTTATAGAAGCATAAAGTGCAGCTATTATTGAAGCTCTTATTATATATCTGACGGATTTCACTCAAATAACATCCTCCTTTTAAAGAAGCGACCTAAAAGTTTTCTCCCGATTAATTTCATTTTTAGTTTATCGCTTAGAGCTCTTTACGTCAACTGATAACTCAGTTTTTTAACGATATGCTGTCTTTACAAAAAAAAATTTTTATAATATAATTGCCATTGAAAATTACAGATAGAATATATCAACTGGTCTATGTTAAAGGGGAGTAGCCGGAAAGATAAAGCCATCACCTCGGTAATCTGAGCGATCAGCTCGCTACAGGTTACCTGGCTTTATCTCCCAAAATGTGGGGGCAAGACCTTTGACTCGATTTCTCTTTTTAGAAATCAGTCAAAGGTTATTTTTATCGTTTATTGACAATGGTTTTTGAAATGGGGGTGAAATAGTTAAAAAATTATAAGACATCTGCAAAATAAATATCAAAAATAAGGTGTTTCAGGGTACTTATGAGAGGGAGGGTCACTTTTGGAGAACAAAAATTGGTATACTTTGCAATCAACAGAAGCAGCCGAAATCCTTAAAACCCATTTGTCAAAGGGACTTTCATCAGAAGTGGCCCAGCAAAGACTAAAGGAGTACGGCTACAACGAACTTGAAGCCAAAAAAGGGCCAACATTATTTGAGATGTTCTTGAACCAGTTTAAAGACTTTCTGGTCTTAATTCTAATCGCTGCAAGCATAGTTTCTATATTCGTAGGAGAAGTAATTGATTCAGTCGTTATTATATTTATCGTAATTTTAAATGCCATCCTCGGAGTAGCTCAAGAATACAAAGCTAATAAGGCTCTAGAAGCCTTAAAGAAAATGGCAGCTCCAGAAGCGAAAGTTATCAGAGATTCTACAGTGCAAGTGATACCTGCTCGCGAACTGGTTCCTGGAGATGTAGTTTTATTGGAAGCAGGAAATTACGTACCTGCTGACTTACGCTTAGTGGAAAGTGTAAACTTAAAAATAGATGAATCAGCACTCACTGGTGAATCGGTGCCTGTTGAAAAAAACGCTGAAGTGGTCTTTAGCGGAGAAGTACCCCTAGGCGACAGAACTAATTGCGCTTTTATGGGCACTGTTGTTACTTACGGTAGGGGCAAAGGTCTTGTAGTATCGACAGGAATGAGGACCGAAATTGGCTTGATAGCAAAGATGCTTGAAACTTACCAGGAAGAACTGACACCCCTTCAGAAAAAGTTAGAACAAACCGGTAAGGTCTTAGGAATTGCTAGCCTCGTAATATGTGGTGTAGTCTTCACAATGGGGCTTTTAAGAGACATTCCTTTTCTTGAAATGTTCATGACAGCAATAAGCTTAGCAGTTGCAGCAATACCGGAAGGTCTTCCTGCTATTATGACCATAGTCCTTGCCTTAGGCCTTCAGCGAATGGTTAAACGAAATGCAATCATAAAAAAACTACATGCGGTAGAAACACTGGGCAGCACTACTGTTATTTGTTCTGATAAAACCGGAACTCTTACTCAAAACCAGATGACTGCTACAAAAATATTTACCGATGGTCAGTTTATCTCCATAACCGGCGAGGGTTATAAACCTTTTGGAGAATTTTACATTAATGATACCAAAATCGATCCAAAATCCAATCAATCTCTGGAACTGCTTTTAAAAATCGGTGCTCTTTGTAACGATTCAAAGCTAGAGGAAATCAGCCAAGAGCAGGAAAATCAGAAAGGCTGGAGAATTATCGGTGATCCCACTGAGGGGGCGCTCGTAGTTGCTGCTGCTAAAGCGGGATTATTGGTCGAAGAGCTTGATAAAAAAGAACCACGATTAAAAGAAATCCCCTTCGATTCCGATAGAAAACTTATGACTACAATCCATCCGTCTAACGGAAAATACGTAGCGTATGTGAAAGGTGCGCCTGACGTCCTGTTAAGTCGTTCAGCATATATTTTTAAAGCCGGCAAGGTTATGCCTTTAGGCCAGGAGGACATTGAAACAATAGCATCTGCTAACAAAGAGATGGCTTCTCAGGCCTTGAGAGTACTTGCCCTGGCTTATAGACCTCTTGATAGTTTACCCGACGAACCGAAATCTGACGATATTGAAAAAGAATTAGTTTTTGTGGGTCTAATAGGAATGATAGATCCTCCGCGGCCTGAAGCTATAGAAGCTATTAAGGTATGTAAACAGGCGGGTATAAGACCCGTAATGATAACCGGCGACCACAGGGACACAGCAGTAGCCATTGCAAAGGAGCTAGGTTTGATTGATAACGAATCCGAAGTGCTGACAGGAGCAGAATTGGACTCTTTGACAGACGAAGAGCTTTTGCAAAAATCAAAAGAAGTAGCGGTCTACGCTAGAGTTTCACCGGTCCATAAGCTGAGGATAGTAGATGCTATAAGAAATAACGGCCATATCGTAGCTATGACTGGAGATGGTGTTAACGATGCGCCAGCATTGAAGAAGGCCGATATCGGCGTAGCTATGGGGATTACAGGCACTGATGTAGCAAAAGAAACTGCTGATATGATTCTTGTCGATGATAATTTTGCAAGCATAGTTGCTGCTGTAGAAGAAGGTAGGGTTATTTACTCCAATATACGTAAGTTCATATTTTTCCTGCTCTCATGTAACATTGCAGAGATACTTATTATATTCCTATCAATGCTGATAGGGCTGCCTATCCCATTAAAGCCAATTCAACTTTTGTGGATAAACGTACTTACCGACGCGCTTCCGGCTCTAGCACTTGGGGTAGAAAAGAAAGAACCGGATATTATGCAGCGCCCGCCTAGGAAACCAGAAGAACCTATAATAGATAGACTTATGCGTTGGCAAATAGTAATACAGAGCATTTTCATGACTCTTTCCGTAATTGGAGTATTTATCTTTGCTCTAAAAACTACAGCCAATCTAGAAAAAGCAAGAACTTTTGCTTTTACTACATTAATCTTTAGTGAACTTTTGCGAGCTTACTCTTCACGCTCGGAAACCTATTCAGTATTCCAAATTGGGCTGTTTACCAATCGCTTTATGGTCTTGGGTTCATTAATATCACTGGGACTACTCTTGGCTGTAATCTATATACCATTTTTAAGAACCATTTTCGATACGACATACTTAAACTTTACCGAAATGGATATTGTCATACTATTTGGCTTGATTCCTTTCACCGCAGCTGAGATAAGTAAAATATTTTTAAGAAAAACCAAGGCGTAAAGCGTGAGAAGACTCGTATCATGTTATGCTCACATAAAAAGAGCTTGTCTTAATTAATAGACAAGCTCTTTTTATTCTTTGCTTTCCTGGCATTTCTTGCAGTATCCTAAAAACTTTACTATATGATCTATAATTTTAAACTCGTTTTTTGCTTCAATCTGATTTTCGAGATTTTCAAGAAGATCATCGTCAAACTCATAGACCTGGCCACATTTTAAACAAACCAGATGATGGTGCTGGTGTTTTTCATCATCACTTAGTTCATACCTATAGCATCCATCGCCAAAATTTAGCTTTTTTATTATATCGCATTCATCAAAAAGTTGCAAAGTTCTATATATTGTGGCTAGCCCTATATCTGGGAACTTCTTTTTTACTAAAGCGTATATTTCTTCAGTGCTCATATGTTTTGAAGGATTTTCTAAAAGTACATCCAATGTTGCCATCCTCTGAGGCGTAAGTTTTACTTCTCTGTTCCTTAACTTCTCTTCAAGTATTTTAAACCTTTTCATTTTATTTTCTTCAATTACACTTTGCTTCCTTTTAGGCAAAATTTTCCCCTCCTGCTTAAACGGATACGCAAAGTTAATTATACACCGGCGTTATCCTTTAATGCAAGAATAATTTTAATTGTAAAAAACCGCCCCTTTATGGAGCGGTTTTGCTTCGGCAAAGCTCTAACTTTAATCTTCTTCTTCTTCAAATTCCTCTTCACACAAAGCTTCCCATGCCTCTTTAACCTTTTCAAATTCTTCGTCATCCTCTACCACTGTCAATACCTCTTCTCCATCTTCTTCAGTATCGATTCTAAAAATGTACGCTGTCTCCTCATCTTCTTCATCCAACGGCATGAGAATGGCGTAATCATTATCTTCAACACTCACTACCCCAATAACTTCAAATTCTGTAGCATTTCCTTCCTCATCATAAAGCGTTATAGTTTCCCTTTCATCTGTCATAAAGAAATCACACTCCAATCTTCCTAAAATTAGTTACATTCTATAGTAATTTAAACGCTGTGTCAACATCTAAACTTGGAATCAAGGAAGTTTTGAAGTATAACAACTGCAGCCAATTTATCGATCACTTTTTTTCTCTTTTTTCTAGAAATGTCAGCATCAATTAACACCTTTTCAGCTGCTACAGTCGACAACCTTTCATCCCAGTACTCGACGTCTACATTCAAGTAATTTCTCAACTTTTCTCCAAACTTTTTAATCTCCTCCCCCTCCGGACCAAGGGTGCCATTCATATTTAAAGGCAAGCCTATTACCACTTTTTTAACGCTGTACTTTTTGATAATCTCTGATATATTTTCTATATCTTTCTTTATACTCTCCCGTTTTAAAATTCCTATCCCTTGAGCTGTTATTTCCAGCTCATCTGAAACAGCAATTCCTATCCTTTTTCTTCCCACATCCAATCCTAATATGCGCATTAAAAAGATACCCCTTTTACACAACTTTTATACAGAATTCAGGACATACCCCGCCGCAGTAACCACATAATGTGCAGCGTTCAGAATTCACAGCCGCCTTTCCTTTTTCTAAAAAAAGGGCTTTAAACCCGCACCTTCTTACACACCTACCACAACCTTCACACCAATTTTCGATTATCAGCCTTCTTTTAGCAGATGATATGCACTTTTCCACTTCTTCTGGTACATCTTTGCCTTCAAAAGTTAAGACATTTGCGATGACTTCATGCTCTGATTTCATTCCCACTGCTATCGAATGAAGGTACGGCAATCCCAAAACAAATTTAAAAGCTTTCTTTTTTTCGCGAATCAAATTTCCTCCTCCAAGACACTTCATTCCGTAAATTCCTTTTCCTTTATCATACGCTTTTTTTATTGCATTTATCATATCGTCTACCGTTCCATCTTTAATTCCTATCCCTCGATAATTTACTATAGGATGTATTACATCGATCTCATCCATTTCAGAGGCTGCTAAAACCACCTCAACAGTGTGGGTAGAAACGCCTGTAGCTCTTATTATGCCTTTCTCTTTAGCTTCAATTAAGTATTCCAGAGCCTCTCTGTGTCCCTTAAGCGTTAGTCGAGATTCCTGTTCGTGAAGCATGAAAATGTCTATTATATCCCTGTCTAAAGCCTTTCGGGCTTTTTCTACACTCTCTTTCATTCCTTCATATGTAAAAGCATAGGATTTAGTTGCGATCACTAAATCTTTTCCTGATTTTTTAATAGCAAGTCGTATGTGAGGGTAATTCTGGTAAAATTCAGCAGTATCCAAAAAGTTTACACCAAATTCTACTGCTCTGCAAATTAAATCAGCCCCTTTCTCAGCAGAAAAATTTGCCTGAAGGGGCCCCAAAGTAAGCGTGCCAAAACAAAGGCGCGAAACCAATATTCCTGTTTTACCAAGGCTTGTATATTGCATTCTAATTACCTCATTTTTTCTCAAGGTAACTCTTCACAAGTTCTTCAAGCAACTCATCCCGTTCGATTTTTCTTATCAAATTCCGGGCGCCCTTAAAGCTCGTTATGTATGCGGGATCCCCTGACAATAAATATCCTACAATTTGACTTATAGGGTTATACCCTTTTTCTTTTAAGGCATTGTATACTTCCGTTAAAATTTGTTTTGCCGGCTTTATTTCTTCTTTTTCCATTTTTTCGAACATTACCGTGTCCTGTATATTTTCACTCATTACTTTTCCCTCCTAAAAAAAGTTTCTATTGGGAGCACGGCGAAAACAAATCCGTGCTCCTTTATTATGCCAGAAATGCTAAATTCTATACTTTCCAGCTTTTTATTATGTCTACGGCGATACTGAGGGCTTGCCCAAGTTTTTCAGGATATTTGCCTCCTGCTTGAGCAAAGTCGGGCCTTCCGCCTCCGCTGCCACCTGTAATTTCCGCCACTTGTTTCACGATTTTCCCGGCATGATAACCTTTTTCCACCAAGTCTTTTGTCACTGCACATACAAGGTATACTTTACCACCTGTAGAAGAGCCTAAAACTACTATACCTGATTTTATCTTTTGGCGCAGTACATCGCTAATGTTTCGCAGGTCTTCCGCACTAGCATCTTCAACTGCTGTAGAAATAACGCTGAAGTCGCCTAATGATATTTTATTATTGGCTAGATCCTCCACTTTTTTATTTATTAATTGTTGCCTTAGAGATTCAATCTGCCGCTCGGTCGTTTTAATCGTTTCAAGAAGCTCTTCCACTTTTGTTATTAGATCCTGAGGTTTAACTTTTAGTACTTCCACCAGATTGCTTATTATTGTCAGATTCTCTCTTGTGTAATTCAAAAAATTCCAGCCGGTCACGGCTTCTATTCTCCTAACACCAGCACCGACACTACCCTCAGAGATTATTTTAAAAAGACCTATTTCTGATGTCGTACTTACGTGGGTACCGCCGCATAGTTCTTTGGAATAGCTTCCCATGCTGACCATGCGAACTTTTTCTCCATACTTTTCGCTAAAAAGCGCAATAGCACCAGCCTTTTGAGCTTCTTCTACAGTTGTTTCTTCCACAATTACCGGAAGATCCTCTAGTATCGCTTTATTTACCAGGTCCTCTATCTTTTTAATTTCTTCTTCGGATAAAGCAGTAAAATGGCTGAAATCAAACCTCAAACGGTCCTGGGCTACCAAGGACCCACTTTGATTTACATGCTCTCCAAGCACGTCTTTTAAAGCCCTATGCAAGAGGTGTGTAGCGCTATGGTTCCGAGCGATATCCTTTCTACGCGCTTCATTGACTTTTGCTGTTACTTTATCTTTTAGACGGACATATCCTTTTTCCAACTTTCCTATATGGTATATCTTTCCGTCGGGTGTGCGCTTTGTGTCCTTTACTGTAAAGGTAAAACTTTCGTTTTCTATAACGCCGGTATCACCAACCTGTCCACCAGCTTCGCCGTAAAAAGGAGTTCTATCGAGAACCAGAATAAGGTCTTTAGTGTTTTCATTCGCTTCAACTACAGGCTCATTGTCAAAAATAATCATCTCAACTTGAGCTTCGCTTGTAAGACTTTCATACCCTACAAATACAGTTGGGTCTAAGGGCTTTAGTATTTCATACAGTTCATCAATAGGATATTCTCCCTTTCGTTTAGCTCTTGCTCTTTCCCTTTGTTTTTCCATCAATTTATTAAAGGCTTCCCTATCCACAGTGAACCCTTTTTCCCGCGCTACATCTTCTGTGAGATCAAGAGGGAAACCATAAGTGTCGTACAGCATAAATGCCATTTCGCCAGGAATAACTTTGCTATTTTTCTCTTCCAGCTGTGCAATGCCTTCGTATAACATTTTTAAACCGTCACTTAAAGTTTCGTGAAACCGCTCCTCTTCAAAATTAATTACCCTTTGCACATAATCTTGATTTTTCTTTATTTCTGGATAAGCATCTCCCATTATGGATACAACTACCGGGACAATTTTATATAAAAATGGCTCATTAAGATCAAGTTCTCTGCCAAACCTTGCTGCCCTTCTTAAAATGCGTCTGAGTACATAGCTTCTCCCCTCATTGCCTGGTAAAACCCCATCGGAAATCAAAAATGTAATTGCTCTGATGTGATCGGCTATTACTCTAAACGGGAACCCTCTATCATCGCCAAAATATTTCTTTCCAGTCATGTTTTCTATAAAAGCTATTATTGGGCGGAGAAGATCGGTATCGTAATTGCTGTATACGTTTTGCATCACTGTCGCTATGCGCTCAAGGCCCATGCCAGTATCTATGCTCGGCTTAGGAAGAGGAGTGAGATTTCCATGTTCATCGCGGTTATACTGCATAAATACAAGGTTCCAAAGCTCACGCCACCTGTCGCAGTCGCACACTCCAATTTTACATTCAGGGGAATTACAACGATATTCTTCTCCCCTGTCGATATATATTTCACTGCAGGGGCCGCATGGTCCGGTATCGCCCATTGCCCAAAAATTGTCTTTTTCCCCCATGCGAATTATTTTCTCCGGTGGGACGTTGGCTACTTCCTGCCACAAATAAAAAGCCTCTTCATCTTTTTCGTAGATGCTGATCCACAGTCGCTCTGGTGGAAGTTGTAACACTTCTACTAAAAATTCCCAGGCATACGCAATGGCCTCTTTTTTAAAATAATCTCCGAAAGAGAAATTCCCAAGCATTTCGAAAAAAGTGTGGTGTCGGGCCGTTCTACCTACGCTGTCAAGGTCATTGTGCTTGCCCCCTGCTCGCACGCATTTTTGTGCCGAAGTAGCCCGGGTAAAAGGTAACTTTTTAAGCCCCAAGAACACGTCTTTGAACTGATTCATTCCTGCATTGGTGAAAAGCAACGTAGGGTCGTTATGGGGTACTAGAGAGGAACTGGGGACTCGAACGTGACCCTTGCTCTCAAAAAAACTCAAAAATTTCTCTCTAATTTCGCTGCTGCTCAGCATCATAATATAAAACCTCCAAAGTAACTGACGTTTTTCATTGAATTATATAGAAAATATGGTTTATTGTCAATAATTTCTAGGGTGGTCATCTGTAGATGAGCCACAGTTTCGTTCACGCTACTTTATTAAAGTGAAAAAGACATTG
>JAKKUQ010000103.1 GCA_021890755.1 Thermosediminibacteraceae bacterium
CCAGAGGGATGGGGGTGGCTCAATCCCTTTTTACACAATTATATAGACTTAACTACCACGGCAGGAATTCTGATAAAACTTAGCTAATATTTCTCGTAGTGGCAGGGGACTTCGATCTTCCTCCTTGGGAAGCTCTTTTGCTGTCCCGAAGATAAGAGTGAAGCCCCTTCTCTATGAGATATCTCGAATGAGCACGTTGTGGATGCAGCTTGCTGCATGCCTCGAGTTACGCGCAAGGTTGAGACTTATAGAGGATTGCGGGAACCCTGCCTAATTCAGTGAAAGCGAGGATGTAAATCATGTTCTATGGCGGTATTGATGTGGCTAAACACAGTCACGAAGTATGCCTCGTAAACGACTCCGGCGATATAGTTCTTAGGATGCATCTAGATAATAACCATAAAGGGATGAATAAGCTTTTGCAGGCATTGGAAAGACTCGGTTTAAAGCCTGATGACGTAAAGTTCTGCTTAGAGGCTACCGGCCATTACTGGCTCCCTATCTACTGCTACCTCACTAACCAGGGATTCGAACTTCATGTCATCAATCCCATTCAGTCGGATGCTTTGCGGAATCTCTACGTGCGTAAAACTAAAACCGACCAAAAAGATGCTTTGCTCCTTGCCGACTTGCTGCGATTGGGAAGAGCCCCTGCAACCAGGCTTCCTTCAGAAACAACCCTCAAATTACAGTCGCTCTCCCGACTCCGCTTTGAGTTCGTTCGCCAGGTCGGTGGCCTTAAGAACAGGGTGCTTGGTATTTTGGATAGGATTTTCCCTGAATACCCAGACTGCTTCTCCGATGTGTTTATCCGGACTTCAAGGGAGCTGCTAAAATCTTACCCGGAGCCGGAAGAATTAGCCGAAATGGACCTTTCAGAGTTATCTGCTTTCCTGAAAGAACACTCCCGCGGCCGGTTCGGTGAAGAAAGAGCTAAAAAGATTCAATCTCTAGCTAAGGGGACCTTCGGTATCACCATGGCTTTAGACGCTTTCACATTACAGCTTCGTTTGTTGGTTGAGCAAATTGAATTTATTGAAGAACAGATAAGGGTTATCGAAGATGCAATTAACGAGGTTATGGAGGAGCTTCGTCCCAGTAAGGATACCCCTTATCGCCACGTAATTGAAACTATTCCAGGTATTGGCCCTGTCCTGGCCGCCGCAATTATCGGTGAGATAGGTGATATTTCTCGTTTCCCTAACCCCCGGGCTCTTGTTGCCTATGCCGGTTTAGATGCTACAGTCAGGGCTTCAGGATTGTTTGAGGGTACTCGTAACCGTATGTCTAAACGCGGTTCCCCTGTTTTAAGAAACAGCTTGTGGTTAGCCGCTGTTTCAGCCCGCCGTTTTAACCCAGCGTTGAGGGCTTATTATGAGCAAAAACGCAGCCAGGGAAAGCACTCGAATGTTGCTACAGGAGCCGTTGCAAGAAAACTTGTTCACCTGATTTATTCTCTCTGGAAGGATAATCGGCCTTATGACCCGGAATATCAATGGTCTCCATCCAGCAGCAATGCGTAAGCAGAATCTCTATGTGATTGTTAAGAACTTTTTGCTTTAGTCTATTGACTTTTCATAGCACGTCTTATATTCACCGATTCGCCGCAGTTCCAGCCCTTTTTACATCCTCCTGCACATACTCTGGCCCTGTCCTCACCTCTTAATACACCCATGAATTCTCTTATTATATCTCATATCCCAGTCGGTGGAATTAAATCTATCAAGTTTCCGTAAAATTAAGGTAAAAAAAGGCACCCGCAAAGGTGGCTAAATTTTTTTTGGAAGTATGGCCGATTTAAGGCTTGCATTCCCTCTATAAAACCGCACTTTCCTCTATTAAAAGAGCCGCCCTCTCTCCATCAATCCGAGCTTTAACGCCCATAGGAATCGTCGCTTTGTGTTCCTCATGGCCGAAACAGACGCCTTTTATAACCGGCTTATTCAAAGGGACCAGGATATCTCTGAAAACCTGATCTAGGGTCAGGCTCTTTTCTGGGTGCTTTGGGACGCAGTTGGTAAACTGACCTAGAATTATCCCCGCCGCGTCGTTCAATTTTCCAGAAAGTCTCAATTGGGTCAACATCCTATCTATGCGGTATGGTTCCTCTCCTATTTCTTCAATCATCAACAGCTTGCCGCGGGTGTCGATCTCATAAGGCGTTCCTATGGTGGAAACAATGACCGAAAGATTACCTCCTATTATCTCGCCTTCCGCCGAACCTGGAACAAGCATTTCCGCAGCCGGGTAGCCTTCCGGTGACTTTATTTCACCAAGCGGGGAGTTTGAGGTCAGGGCTTTTAACATGGCATCTTTTGTAAACTTATTGAAGTCATTGCATGTAAAATCCGCTGCAGGCATCGGCCCGTGAAAAGTCACCAGCCCAGATTTCTGTATCAGTGCTATGTGGATTGCCGTTATGTCGCTATAGCCTAAAAAGATTTTGGGATTTTTCGATATGCTTTCATAGTCCAAAAGATCGAGTATCCTAAGTGTACCGTATCCTCCTCGCATGCAGAAGATTGCTGAAATCTCCGGGCTGGCAAACATGTCGTTAATATCATAGGCCCTCACATCATCGCTTCCAGCAAGGTAGCCATAATTTTCGTAACATGACCTGCCTATTTTCACCCGATATCCCATGTCTTCAATAATCTTAATCGCCGTGTTCAACTTTTCCGCCGATGCCGGACTTGCCGGGGCCACAATCCCAATGGTATTGCCCTTTTTTAAGGCTCCAGGCTTTTTTTTTAATGTATGCCGCATTTTTTCATCTCCCGTATTTTATATTCCCTTGCACTTTTCTAGATGTAACTAAATAGTTTTTACGCCCCAAACACCAACCGGCATACCAGGACGGACGTTACAAGACCTACGAAATCAGCCACAAGGCCTGCAGGAAGAGCGTGGCGAGTGTTTTTAATGCCAACAGAACCGAAATAAACGGCAAGGATATAAAATGTGGTATCGGTCGAGCCCATCATTGTCGCCGCTACCCTGCCAATAAAGGAGTCGGGGCCATACGTCTTAAACAAATCAGTCATAATGCCCTGTGCCCCTCCGCCCGAAAGCGGTCTCATAAGCGCCATAGGCACGGTCTCCGGCGGCATCCCTATCAACCGGGTAATTGGGCTCAGTATGCTTGTTAATAGATTCATGGCTCCAGATGCGCGAAATATTCCTATTGCTACCAACATGGCTACCAAATAGGGTATAATTCTTACTGCGGTGGTAAATCCCTCTTTCGCTCCTTCTGTAAACACTTCATAAACTTTTATTCTTTTAAAATAACCATACGCCACTATACCTGCTATTAAAACCGGAATCGCCCACTTTGAAATAGCATTAATCATACCCGCAAACAACTCCATCCCTCCTCGTATAATATGTCTTAGAAATTATCAAGAAGTTTTTATAGCTTCTTGA
>JAKKUQ010000151.1 GCA_021890755.1 Thermosediminibacteraceae bacterium
TTTTTGGAGTTTTCTTTATGCCACTCAAAGTATTCGGTCATATCCAAGTATTTTTTGCCAGAAGTCCATTTTTCGTCCTGTTCCATAAGCAATGCCCCAATTAGACGTATAGCTGATTCGCGGTTTGGAAATATCCTAATAACCCTTTCACGTCGGCGTATCTCTTCGTTTAGCCGCTCTAAAGCATTTGTAGTTCGAAGCCTTTTCCTATACCGTTCAGGAAACTCTAATACCGCTATAGCATCTTCAAATCCAGATTCTAATATGTCCATGGCCTTCGGTGCCTTTGCTCGATATTCCTCTAACACCTGGTTTAACAGCATTCTTGCCGTTTTAGCATCCGGTGCCTCTAATATAGCCCTTACCTTAGTATGTATTTCTTTTTGTAAAGCTTTTGGGGTTTTATCGAGAATGTTACGCATAAAATGAGTTTGGCAGCGCTGCCAGGTCGCACCCTGAAAATATTTGTGAATAGCCCGGATAAGCCCATTGTGATGGTCGGAAACTACCAAATCTACGCCGTGCAAACCCCTTTGTTTGAGCCAAGAAAAGAATTCACTCCAGCTTTCTTCCGATTCACTGTCACCGACCATAATGCCTAATATTTCCCGGTAACCTTCCTCATTCACACCAACGGCAATTAACAGCCCCCGCTGCCGAACCCGGCCATCTTCCCTAACTTTTATAACCATAGCATCTACTATGACGAAGGGAAATTTCTTTTCTCTAAGAGGCCTGGAATTCCAGGCTGTAACAATAGGGTCAAGGTTCTTGCAAAGCTCGGAGATTGTAGATTTTGAAAACTTGGTACCGCAAAGCTCGTAGGTTATTTCTTCAATTTTCCGTGTTGATACGCCGTTAACCACCATTTCCATTAATGCCAGCAAAAGGGCCTGTTCGCTTCTGTGGTAACGGCTGAAGATCTCAGTAGTTAGCTTACCGTTGCGGAGCCTGGGGACTTTAAGTGTTAGGGTACCGACTCTAGTAACAAGATTTCTCTGGTAGTAACCGTTGCGGTAATCCTGTCTTTCTTCGGTTCTTTCATAAGGTTCTGCTTTGATTTGTTCGGTAGCCTGGGCTTGGAGTATTTGGTTGAGTACGG
>JAKKUQ010000152.1 GCA_021890755.1 Thermosediminibacteraceae bacterium
ATGCATATGACTATGACCAGCGTTACAGGTTGTAATACCAATATGTGAATGAACATGTTCTCTTGTTTTAACATTTAACTGGTCCATAGAATCAGACAAATTACTCACCCCTCATGCTTTATTCTAATAATTTATTATGAAAGTCTGAGCTAGTAAGTGCATTTTAAGATGCTTATGAATACACAGTTTACGTCAAGGGGGGCACATTAGATGCCTTAATTGATAAAAGGGGCAAGAGCAAATCTGGAGATGAATTTTCTCATCGGGGAAGCATACGAAAAGAGAGAGATGGTATATAAACCAGTATGAAACATAAAGAAAGCACCAACCATTTTTGATTGGTGCTTTACATAGAGCTTTGATTATTTCCACCTAAAATGCGATATTTAAACAAATTACGCCATTTTTAACAATCTGGACAAAATAAAAGCCCTGCAAAAATGCAAGGCCCAACCAATAACCGGTAGGTAATATCAACCGCTTAAATTTGACTAAAAAATGCATTAAAAAGGCAAAAAAATGGTGGGCCATGTAGGCTTCGAACCCACGACACCCTGATTAAGAGTCAGGTGCTCTACCAGCTGAGCTAATGGCCCACATTTTAGTATGGTGGAGAGAGGTGGATTCGAACCACCGAAGGCAAGCGCCAGCAGATTTACAGTCTGCCCCCTTTGGCCAGCTCGGGAATCTCTCCACATTTTAAATGGAGCCGACGATGGGACTCGAACCCGCAACCTGCTGATTACAAATC
Organism: Thermosediminibacteraceae bacterium; assembly: GCA_021890755.1. Lineage (GTDB taxonomy): Bacteria > Bacillota > Thermosediminibacteria > Thermosediminibacterales > Thermosediminibacteraceae > JAKKUQ01. The sequence goes on from JAKKUQ010000152.1 coordinate 752, forward strand.
AGCCGCTCTACCAATTGAGCTACGTCGGCAAAAATTGGTGGGCCCACTAGGACTCGAACCTAGAACCGACCGGTTATGAGCCGGTTGCTCTGACCGGTTGAGCTATGGGCCCTTGTTTCCCAAACGCAATTTTAAGTATACAATAAAATTGTCTTTTCGTCAATATGTTCTTGGGGAATTTTTTTACCAAAATAATCTTTTACTCCTTTTGGCCAATACAATTAATTTAATTTTACTCCAAATGCAGGAAACTTTTAAAAGTTGTAGAAGTAATAATCTATTAAGGGAGGGGTGTAAATTTGGATGTAAAAGAAATACTGACGGAACTATTATCTGCT
>JAKKUQ010000011.1 GCA_021890755.1 Thermosediminibacteraceae bacterium
ACTGGGCAAGGCAGTATATCGAAGAAATGGCTTCAAGAGGCATAATTAAAGGCATAGGAGAGGGTGTTTTTGCTCCGGATAAAAACGTAACGCGGGCCGAATTTACCGCAATGCTGGTAAGGCTGCTTAACCTTGAAGACAGGGAAATCGGCCGGAATCTGCCATTTACTGATGTTTTTCTTGACGACTGGTTTTACAGTAGCGTAAGAGCAGCGTACAATTCGGGTCTTGTAAAGGGCACGGGAGACGAATTCAACCCCAATAGCCTTATTACCAGGCAAGAAATGGCCGTTCTCGTTACGCGCGCCGCATCGATTATGAACAAATCGGCTTTTGTAGACAGTGTGGAAGTAGAGAAAATCCTGTCCGCCTACAAAGACCGGGATAGGATATCCGAATGGGCCAAGACGGAAATCGCAGTTGCCGTGAAACTTGGATTGATTCGCGGGGTAGGCGCTGATATCCTGGCGCCTGGTGATACCGCAACTCGCGCCCAGGCGGCAACTGTGATATACAACCTTTATAGACTTATATATGAATGATAAAGAACTTTGAGCGAGAAGGGGGGATATGGGGCGGTAGTTGATCAATTCGTACATATTTCATCAGCTTTGAGAAGAAAGGGGGCTTAAATTTTTTATGAGAGGATCAATAAGAAAGGCGATATCTGTAGCCCTAGTTTTGATGATGATTTTTACGGTATTGCCCGCATGGGCCGAATCGGGGGATTTGACCGATGACCAGATTAACAGCCTTGCTTTCTCTGTTTTTTTGCGGAACAAGCTGGAAGGCCTGAGTGTGGAGGAGATAAAAAAGTTAATCGACCTCATTGAGAAAATCGACCAGAAGGATATTATCGTAGATAAATTATTCGGAACCGCCCTTGACTCCAGGCTCAATGGGTACGGAATCACGCGGGAGTCTGCGATGGCTTTTACCAAAAGCCTTAGAGAAGATAAATTTCAAAATAAATCCTGGAAAGAATGGGCAAAAGAGATCGCCGAAACGGTTAAGACGCCTAGAATCAACACCTTGACTCAGGACCAGATTGATTGGATAAAACACCTGGACAACGATATTTTCGATAAGAGCTTCCCACAATTAACGATCCTTATCAACACAAAATTCAACAATAAATTCGACTTTATAAGATTTAGCCGTCAGATTTTCGAAAAAGTAATAACAAAAAATGTTGACATCTCCTATGAGGAAGGTAAATTTTCCGCCAGCTTCAAGGACAGCCTGGGAAATGACCTTAACCTATATCTCAGCGGCCAGCCGGATGAAGTTTCCGGTTATTTCAAAGATGGTCAGGAAATAGTCCGGCTTAACGACGATGAAATAGCAGCATTGAAAAATATAATAAATGGTATCATAACCGCATTTAATGATAGCGGATTTACCACTGACGAAAAGGACCTGCTGGCAAAAGCCCTGGAAAGCTTCGGCTTTGACGTCGAAGGATACCCCGTAACCCCGCCTGGGCCGGGAGATGACGGCGGTAGTGGCGGCGGTGGCATCGGTGGCGGCGGCGGTGGAGGAGGCACTGCACCCGGCAAGCCCGAAATCAAAATCCCTGAAGACGATGACAAGCCGGTAACCGTTGAAGTGCCCTCTGATGTGGCTGAAGTTACCGTAGACGAAGGCAAAGCAGTTGTAACCTTCGACGAAAAAACCGTCAGCAACCTCCTGAAGCTCCTCGATGAAGCGGTGGAAAAAGCCAAAGGCAAAAAGCTTGCCCTTGTGATAAACCTTACGGACCGTGAAGAAATAGCCGATAAGGCAACCATCGAACTCCCCGCAGACCTTGCGGCAAAAGCCTTTGAAAAGGGCGCTGCCCTGACCGTCAACCTCAAGAAAGTGGGTATAGATATCCCGGCAGGTTCCGTGGAAACAAAGGATATTAAGGGTCTGAAGATAAACGTCGAAACAAAGGACGCAAACGAAGTGCTCAAGAACATTGAAGACGTAGAAAAAATGAAGCCGGTAGGTTCTGCCATGGATGTCAGCGTCCTTGCTGGAGATAGCCCGGCGTCCTTTAAGAAGAAGCTAACCCTGCGCTTTTCTATAAAAGGCCTTACCACAAATATAGACAAGCTTGGAATCTACTTCATCAACGAAAATGAGGGCAGAGCCGAATTCGTCGGTGGCAAAGTCGACAGGGCCAGCGGCGAAATAAGAGCGAATCTTTCCCACCTCAGCACCTACGCGCTTCTTGAATACGATAAGACCTTCGATGACATAGCAAAGCACTGGGCCAAAGATTACGTCGAATCCATGGCGGCAAAGCACGTGGTCCACGGAAGGACTCCACAAAAGTTTGTACCTGACGATGGCATAACCCGCGCCGAATTTGCAAAGCTTATGGTAAATGCCCTCGAGCTTGATATCGTGCCATATAAAGGTTCCTTCGAAGACGTCGCAACCGATGCCTGGTACGCCGACTACATCGAGACCGCTTACCAGAACGGTCTCATTACCGGTAGGATTGAAGGCAAAGTCTTCGACCCCAGCGCCAAGATAACAAGGCAGGAAATAATGGCTATCGTTGGAAGAGCTCTTTCCCGTAAACCATCAAAAGATGCCGACGCGCTGCTTGCCCCGTTCATCGATGCGGCAAAGGTTGAACCTTACGCCAAAGACCACGCGGCGCTGCTCGTTGAATTGGGCATAGTAAACGGTTATCCTGATGGGACCTTGAGGCCGGAGGCCAACACCACCAGGGCCGAGGCGGTAAAACTCATCTACGGCCTCTATAACAACTGATAAATAAGGGGTACTCGAAAGAGTACCCCCGGATAAAAAAATATTGGGAGAAAAGAAATGAAAAAAAGGATTTTAGTTGGTCTTATAATCTTACTGGGTTTGATATTATCATTTTTATTCATCGTAGTAAATAAATCTTTCGACGTAGTCTTTCCGAACTACATCTGGGAGGTAACTGAAGGCGAAAGAGAAAGTCAGCCTAAGGGAGAAAATTTAGAAAATGAGAAAATCCCGGATGCGCCTGATACTTCGGAAAAAGGGCTTAATGCAAGCACCCCAAAAGGGGGACAACTCCCCGAGTATGAAAGGCTATCATCCCAAAGTTCTGCTGGCAGCAAAGAAAAATACTCTGAGGAGACCACGGTCGAGGAAATTGCAAAAAATATTAGTTTTTCCGATAAGAGGCGGATACTCAGGCTTGTAGCCAAAAGGCTTACCGCGGATGACATAAAGTACCTCCTTGGGCTTTTAAAAGGAGGGCTTACGGAAAGTGAAAAGCAACAAGCGGTAAAACTTGCCTTAAAAAGATTTACTCCGGAAGAGATAGAGGAGATCAGAGCGCTATACAAAAAATATAAGCATATTGCAAAATGAGGGGGGCTTTTTAATTGGAAGAAAGGGAGGCTTTTGAAGAGGAAATATCGCTAAAAGAAATTATAGACATATTAAAAAGACGGGCAATAATAATCGGCATTATCGTTATTATTTCTCTTGCCGTAACGGCCGTATACACATTCTATTTTAAAAAACCCGTATATCAATCCTACACCACCTTAATGGTGGTAAAACCCGCACATAAAATCCAGGACCCGAATGCCCAGATAACCTATCAGGAGATTCAGACCAACCGCCTTTTGGTTTCCACTTACGGCGAGATCGCCAAAAGCCGTTCGGTTCTTGAAGAAGTTATAAAAAACCTTAAGCTTAGCACTTCCTTCGAGGACCTAAGGTCCCGCATCCAGGTAAATCTCGTGAAGGATACTGAGATAATAGAGATCCGGGTGTCGGACCATGACCCGGAAATGGCTGCCACCATAGCCAACGAGACGGCAAGGAGCTTTTCAAAGCAGGTTATGAGAATAATGAACGTTGAAAATGTCCAGGTAATCGACGAAGCAATACCCATATACCGGAAGGTGGAGCCAAGACCGGCATTGAATTTAGCGCTTGCATTGGTTCTGGGCCTGATGGTAGGGATTTTCATTGCTTTTGTCCTGGAATTCATGGATACCTCAATAAAGTCACCGGAAGATGTAGCAAAATACCTGGGACTCCCGGTGATAGGGACGATACCGTACATTGAAAAGGGAGAGGTAGCATAATGGATGAAAGATATCCAGAATTGTTTCTGATGGATGACCCGAAATCCGTCGTTTCGGAAGCTTTTCGGATGCTCAGGACCAATCTCCAGTTTGCAAGCGTGGACAGGCCCCTAAAAAAGATAATGGTAACGAGCAGCGTTCCACAAGAAGGAAAAAGCACCGTTATTGCGAATTTGGCAATCTGCATTGCGAGCGCCGGAAGTAAAGTGCTTCTTGTGGATGCTGACCTCAGAAGGCCGAATATATATAAGCTGTTCTTGCTGGAAAATTATAAAGGACTTTCTAACCTTCTTGCTGAAAATCTGCCGAAAGATGCGGTGGTAAATAAGACGAAAGTGGAAAACCTCCATGTCATCACCAGCGGGCCGGTGCCGCCAAACCCCGCCGAAATACTCGGTTCTGCCAGGATGAAGAATTTTCTGGATCAAGTATCCTCGGAATATGACATGGTTCTTATAGACGCTCCCCCGGTGAACAGCGTGGCCGACGCATCGATCCTTTCATCGCTGGTGGACGGTGTGATTCTGGTGGTGGAAGCGGGTTCTACTGAGAGGGAAGCTGCTATTGTGGCAAAGCAGCAGCTGGAAAAAGTGAACGCCAGGATTCTTGGAGTGGTGCTAAATAAAGTTAAACAGGAAAAGAGCGGTGGGTATTATTATTACTATTACTACTACGGCGAGGAGGGTAAAAAGAGGAAAAAGAAAAAGATTATTTGATTTATTCCGCTGAGAGGGTAGCAGGGAAATAGTATGTTTTTGTAGAATATTAGTGATGAAGTTAAAAAACAGCAAAAAATGTAAAAATAGGCGGTGAAGAATTTGAAGAAAGAAAAAAGAGACATATATTACATATTGTTTGCTGCCCTCTTGGTGCTCCTTTTTTACCCTCCCTATTTCAGGGGACTATTTTTCGACAAGGAGCTCCTGCCAACCCATATATTTAGCGGCATCTTATTTCTGGCGTGGCTGATTTATAGGGCCTTCGCCCTTCAGGGAACCCGGTTTTTCCGGTGTTCGGTAGACTATGCTGCATTAGCCGTCGTCGCAGCTTATCTAATCTCATTATTTTCGGCGGTAAATCTGCGATATGCCGTAGGTGAATTTTTGAAGTACATAAATTACTTCATAGTTTATTACCTCGTCTCGGACATGGCCCGGGGCGAACGGGAAAAAAGGATAATCCTTTGGACCCTGGTGCTTTCGGCTGCAGGTGTTGCTCTTTTAGGCATTGGCGCAGCAGCGGGCACGGTAAAATACCCGGGAGCTTTTGTGGGCGGAAGGATAAACTCTACCCTCCAGTACCCGAATACGCTTGCGGCATATCTTACAGCTGCACTAATACTGGGATTGGGGCTTCAGGCGGTAGCTGAAAAGCGCTGGCAAAGGTTCGCCCTTTCGGCTATAAACTATACATTATTCTTAGCCTTTCTCTTTACCCTTTCCAGGGCTGCATGGCTTATGTTTCCTGTGTTTTACCTTATCCTCATTGCGGGCATCCCAGGGGCTTATAAGATGAAGGCACTGGGTTATTCCATGCAGTGCTTTGCGGCGGGCATCCTGATCTCGCCGGTCTTCGGCTCTAGCATTTCCGGCGGGCAGGGAGTGAAGGTTTGGCTTTGGTATCTTGCAGGACTCGTACTTACCCCGGCAATGTTTTTCATCTTTGAAAAGCTCAGCGAGCGCTTTTCTGTCCGCATAAGGCCCGTAACGTTGCTTTCGGCTCTCGTTATCGTTGCAATATTGGCGGGAGGCGGCGCTTATATAGCTTTTACCACCGAAAAACCGCTAACCCTTTCCCACGAAGCTAGCGAATCCGAAAGTTGGAAGACCTCCTGGTACACCATAAGCAATGTAGAGCCGGATACCGAATACGTCTTAAAAGTGACGGTGACGGCGAGACCAGGGAGCAAGGAAAACCATTGGGGCGGCGCTGTCCTAATAAACAGCGTGGGCGAAAACAACAAATCGCAGAGGATCAAAAATGAGTACTTCAATGAGCTTTTAGAAAATCAGCCGGTGGAAATCCGTTTCAAAACCCTGGAAGATACAAGAAAGCTCCAGATAGGCTTCAGCAACCGCTATCCCGGTACATCCGTCACTTTTAGCAATGCCGAAATATTCGAGTCAAGCGACAAAGCGGCAAGGCAGCGGATTATCCTGGCGTATAAATATATACCCGAAGCCATAGCCAAGAGGATCGCAAGTATAAGCTTTGGCGAGCGCAGCGTTCAGGGAAGGCTAAGCTTTTACCGGGACGCCTTAAAAATGATAAAGGATCGCCCAATTATAGGTTGGGGCGGCGGAGGCTGGAAGGCGGCTTATTTTGCATACCAGTCATACCGGTACTTCACCACGGAAGTTCACAGCTTCTTCCTGCAGCTTGCGGTGGAGGCGGGGATATTAGGCCTTATAGCCTTTCTTTCCGTGCTGGTGCTGATTATAAGGAATCTTGCCTCAAATAAAGTCGATAATCCGGTGCGCGGTACCGTAAACTGGTCTGTACTTTCTTCCGCTTTTGCGGTTTTGGGGCACAGCGCCGTGGATTTTAACTTATCCCTTTCGGCTGTGGCAATCTATCTTTGGGCGCTATTCGGCTTTGCGGCTGCGGAGGGTGCGTCATCCGCTACGGCAGAGAGGAAAAAGCCGATAGATACCGGATCTTATGCGATATGGGTTGCAGGAATCCTTGTTCTCATTTTTATCCTCGGGTCAGGAACACTCTACGCCGGCTATGCTTACGGACAAAAGGCCGTTGGAGCACTGCGTAACGGCGACATTGCGGAAGCAAAAAAAGCCTTCGAGAAAGCATCCAAATACGACCCGCTTACCGCTTCCTTCAAAGCAGACCTTTCCCAGATATACGATATAATAGGGGGACAAAAAGGAAACGAAGAGTATAAAGAAAAGGCACTAAAGCTAAGAGAAGAAGCCGTCGCACTTGATCCATATAACGCCAAGATGAAGACTTTACTTGCTGCAACCTATTTAAGTAAAGGAAGACTGGAAGAGGGTCTTTCATTGCTGGAAGAGACGGCAAGGTTGAATCCTTATAACATCAATGTATGGGAAACCCTGGCCGAAGGATACGAAAAAGTGGCAGAGATATATATAGCGAAAAATGAAACAGCCCGGGCAAAGGAACTATTGCAAAAATGCCTTGCCATACCGGAAAGGATAGTGAAGCTCAACCGGAAGTCGCCTAAGAATGACCCTGGCGTAGAAAAGCTTACGGCGACGAAAAATTTGATGCTTTACCTTACAAAAGCTGAAAAACTGCTGGAAAGCCCGGATAAAGAGACAATTAAAACATTAAAAGACTTGGTCTTTGCGGCAAACTTTGGGCTTGACATAGATGAAAACAGTATGCCTGACCTTTTCAACATTTCAGGCGACGGAAAGGTAGAGATAAAACAGGGGGAATATGTGAAGATAAAACCTGCAGGCACCTCTCAATTTAGACTTTACGCATCAGCTGCCCTGCAATTAGAAGAAAGTGAATCCTATGAAATATCCATAGAAGGCAAGATGTCGCCTGAAAGCTATAAAGTAGAAGTGATAGCGGATAATAAAGTCATATCAAGCTCCGATGATAATAGATTGGAATTTATTGCGCCTGAAGGAGCGGACGGCAAGGAAGCGGGAATTAGAGTTGGATTAAATCCGAATAGGGAAATGATATTGAAAAAAATTTTAGTGTATAAAAAATAGCGTCTGATAATCACAAAATAGAAGCAGGGGGGCCTGGAATTGAACGTAACGATAATCGGAGCCGGGTATGTTGGACTTACCACCGGCCTTGCACTGGCCTATATAGGACACGATGTGTGTATAGTGGAAAAAGATAATCGCAAAATTGAGCTTTTAAAAAAAGGCAAAAGCCCCATATACGAAAAGGGCTTAGAAGAACTCCTCGCTCTTGTTAAAAAAAACGTAACCTTTACTGAAACTCCTGAAGAAAAGGTTCCGGATTCTGATGTAATCATCATTGCTGTAGGCACGCCACCGCTGGAAAACGGCGAAGCAGATCTTTCTTATGTTGAAAAAGCATCAGAAGAAGTAGCTGATTGCCTGCAGTCCGGAAAAAGCTATACGGTAGTTATAAAATCCACGGTGCCGATAGGAACTAATGAGAAAGTATCAATGCAAATAAAACGCAGACTAAAAGAAAATAACATATCCTGTGAAGTGAATATGGCATCTAATCCCGAATTTTTAAGGGAAGGCATGGCCTTATATGATGCTTTGTATCCCGATAGGATAGTTGTAGGTGCAAAGTCAGAGAAGGCAATCGCTGACCTGCAGCAACTTTACAGCCCCATACTGCAGCAAACATTCACTCCTCCTCATTTCCTTCAGCGGCCAAATGGGATGAAACTTCCGCATTTTATAGTAACCGATACCACCAGTGCCGAGATGATAAAATATGCTGCCAATGCTTTCTTGGCCTTAAAAATAAGTTTCATAAACGAAATAGCTGGCCTTTGCGAAAAAGTAGGAGCCGATGTGGTAGATGTAGCAAGGGGTATCGGCACCGACAGGAGAATAGGGATGAGCTTTTTAAATGCAGGCATAGGCTGGGGAGGAAGCTGCTTTCCCAAAGATACTTCTGCACTTGTGGAATTTGCAAAGAAGATAGGATACGATATGCCCATTGTTTCAGCGGCAAGAAAAGTAAATTATAAAATGAGAAAAACGCCCGTTGAAAAATTAAAAAACCATTTTGGAAGTTTAAATGGAAGGACTATAGCGGTGTTAGGTCTCGCCTTCAAGCCCAATACCGATGACATAAGAGAATCCCCGGCGATAGATATAATAAAAGCTATTCTAGCTGAAGGAGCAAGGGTAAAAGCCTGTGATCCTGTAGCTATAGAAAACGCTAAAAAGGCCTTAGAAAAAGAAAATGTCAGCTTTTTCGAAGACCCTTATGAATCCGTAGAAGGTGCGGATGCTGTAATCCTTGCGACAGAATGGCCTCAGTGGGCAAATATAGATTTTGAAAGGCTGGCAAGCAGGATGGAAAATCGGGTGTTCATTGATGGACGAAACTACTATGAGCCGGAAGAAATTGAAAAGGCCGGATTTACATACATGGGGGTAGGCAGATGAAACATGCGCTTATTACTGGAGGTGCTGGGTTTATAGGAAGCCATCTCATCGATAGGCTTCTTGCCGAGGGTTGGAAAGTAACTAATGTGGACAACTTCGATAATTTTTACGACAGGGCCATAAAAGAAAAAAACATAAAAGCTCATTTCGATTATGATAACTATGTTCTAGTAGAAGCCGATATAAGAGATTTAGATAATTTAAAGGAAAAATTAACTGGCGATTATGATGTAATCGTACACCTTGCTGCTAAAGCAGGGGTCAGGCCGTCAATCAAAGACCCTGTAACTTATCAAGAAGTAAATGTAAAAGGCACCCAGAACATGCTGGAACTTGCGAAATATTGGGGTGTAAGACAGTTCATTTTCGGCTCTTCCAGCAGCGTATACGGCATAAATCCGAACGTTCCCTGGAAAGAAGATGACTGCGTATTGATGCCTATAAGCCCTTATGCCAGCACAAAAGTAAGCGGAGAACTTATGGGGCATGTCTACAGCCATCTTTACGAGATACGATTCATAGCACTTAGATTTTTTACCGTCTATGGGCCTCGCCAGCGTCCAGATTTGGCTATACATAAATTTGCAAGGAAAATCATGAAAGGTGAACCGATTCCTATATACGGTGATGGGTCGAGCAGAAGGGATTATACATATATAGATGATATAGTCCAGGGCATAAGAGCTGCAATGGAGTATAAAGGCAGTATGTATGAAGTTATAAATCTAGGGAATAACCAGACTGTCAGCTTGCTTGAAATGGTAAAAACTTTAGAAGATGCACTTGGAATAAAGGCAAAACTTGAGTTTCTCCCTCCTCAGCCCGGTGATGTGCCGCAGACATGGGCGGATGTGGAGAAGGCCAAAAAATATTTAGATTATATTCCATCTATACCCTATAATGAAGGTATTAGAAGGTTCATAAAATGGCTTAATAATCATAATTAGTTCTATAGAAAATTTTACATTTTAAAATGATTGAATGTTTGGGGCCAATCTTGATTATAGAGAGAGTGATAAGATAAAAACGCAATTCCTTATAGTAAGGGGACTATAAAACATGAATGTTTATGCTAGATTTATATTTTTTCTTATTTGTTTAAACGCGAGCGTGATAATTACTTTAGTTACTCCTAGTAGCTTAATTATCCGTTTTCTTTTTCTCTTTGTATCGATGTATTTAATATTTACTTCTTTTTTTGGTCGTTATTATATGTTTTATAACCTATTTCATCCCTATATAGCTTATCGTTTGATATTAATGGTAACTATGGTATTACAGGTACCTAGATCAATTTTAAAGGGAATAAACTTTTCAGAAGAAACTTATATTACTATTTTACTCACTGTCCTATCATTCTTTGTTGCAATGGATATTGTGATATACCTTTTCCCCAAAATTATTAGTATTCCATCAATTGATTTCACTCGAAATTGCAGTTCAGTACTTTCTTGCTTTTTTGTAGTTATTTATTTTATGAGTTGGCTATGGCGGGCTTTTTCATTGGCAAAAGGTTTATTTCATGGTACTCTTCTTGCTACTCAGCTGACAATTACGACTTTTAGCAATATTATAGGACAACTAAATAACATTGGATTATTAGCATTAATTGGATATGCTGTATTTAATGGTAACCGAAAACCTAATTTAATAGTATTTTTAATGGTAATAGGAGAAATTGTATGGATGTTAATATATGGGTCTAAAGCTGCCATACTTTATGTGTTATTACCAATGATATTTATTTATTTTTATAAAAGTAAATTTCGTGTTAGCTGGAAATCTTCAGTAATAATAATCAGCTTATTGTTTTTGATGCTTATATTTTTTAAGATAGGACAAGATTATCGTATTGCAATACAAAAATATAGTTTCGGTGATGGACTTTCGTTTCAATTAATAATGATAGCACTTAAATCAACTCTAGAAGAAAATAAAATTACCAACTTAGCTATTAATTTGAGAGAAATTATTGATAATGTTCTTGAACGCTTGAACTGGGCTTATTATTACGGAGCTTTACTAGAGCAACCTATTGTTTTACAAGAGAAGTGGTATGGTAAAAGCTACCTACCTATTTTTTTCTGGTGGATTCCGAGAGCAGTGTGGTCTGAAAAACCACCGGTATCAGTTGGGAACTGGTATGGTCGCACAGTACTAGGATGGACGTACGATACCCGGTCAGAAGGAGCTATTACGTTGTGGGGTGATGCCATGATGAATTTTGGGATTTTGGGAGTCCTTATGATTCAAATTGTTTGGATAATACTAGTATTTTCTATTTATCGTTTAGGATTCAGCTTGGGCAATTGGGGTTTCTTCTTTTTAGCATCTGTTTATGTACGATTACTGCTGGGTCTTGAACAGAATGCAGCAGTTCCATTAGTGGCAATACAACAAACTGCATTAATTATTTGGATATTTAGCTTTTTTACTAAAATATTTAGATGGCTTTATAACAATTTTAAATTGAGGAGGACATTGCGGAGGATTTATGGTTAGCTTAATTTTAACTACTTTAAATGAAGAGCGGACAATTGGTTTTTTACTGGAGGATATTCTTATTCAAACAAGAAAACCGGATGAGATAGTGATTGTAGATGGGGGTTCTACTGATAGAACAATAGAATTAATTCGCAAGTATTCAGAGTTATTAATGCAGGCTGGAATTCGTTTAGTGGTAAAAGTACTGCAAGGAGCAAACATTGCTCGCGGTCGTAACGAAGCCATTTCTATAGCTAAAGGACCTTACATAATTGTTACTGATGCTGGATGCCGTTTGGATTCTAAATGGATTGAACGGCTAGTAGAGCCGTTAGAAATGGGCCGAGCGGATTTTGTAGGTGGCTTCTTTCGACCAGTGGCTCATTCTCGCTTTCAGGAAGTATTAGCTAAACTAACTACAGCTACTCACCCGACACCTAATTTTTTGCCGTCTAGCCGCTCGGTAGCTTTTACTAAAACACTTTGGCAGCGAGTCGGTGGTTATCCAGAATGGCTTCCGTGGGGAGAAGATACTCTGTTTGATCGCCTCTGTCTTAAAGCAGGTGCACGATATGTAGTGGTAGCTGATGCAGTAGTATATTGGGAGGTACGTTCTAGTTTTCGAGATGCAATGAAGCAATATTTTCGCTATGCTTTTGGGGATGGGTTAGCAGCGCGTTTCTCTAGCTCTCACCTTGTGCTCCAGGGAATATATTGGACTGCGATCTTTTCAACCCTTATTTGGGGTCATTGGGCATTATTACCAATATTTCTATATCCCTTTGTATGGATAATTCGCCGTAAAGTTACAGAGATAATTAACCTGCCATTAGCTTATGCAATTGCTTTTAGCATTCAAGTATCAAGATTTTTAGGTTATATTTGGGGTCTTGTTGTTAAACTATTTTATTTAAAGGGGGCAGAGCATGAGAATTCTTATTATCACTGCTAATTTCGCACCTAGAGGGGCTTCTCCAGCTATAAGAACAGTTAATTTCGTTAAATATCTTACGAGGCTAGGACATAAAGTTAATGTTATAACTTATGATATAAAGACTCTAACTCTTTTTTCTCCCCCCGATGATTCATTGAATGAAAAAATTCCTTTTGAAGTTGAAATTAAACGTGTTTTGCCTGGACCTCTTCGAAAATGGATACTAAGGAAAAAAGCTGGAAGATATGGGGAAAAATTAAAAATTAAAGGACAAGCAAAAAAGAATCCCTTTTTGACTCTATTAATCCCAGATCCTCATATAGATAGTGTCCCAAATTTTTTCCGTGAAGGGGTTCGTCAAATTAAAATCTTTGCGCCAGATGTGGTCCTAACATTTGGATACCCGTTTTCAATTCATTTAGTGGGGGCGTTACTAAAACGATGCTATCCTAAAATATGCTGGGTTGCTGATTATGGTGATCCTTGGTCTGGGAGTCCTATAAGTGAGCTTCCACGACCAGCATGGCGAAAATGGATAGACTATCGACTAGAACGCATGCTCCTCCGTTGGTGTGACCTAGTAACAGTTACTACGGATGTCACAAAAGAACTTTACTTAACTTTATTTCCTTTTTTATCCTCAAAAATAGAAGTCTTACCTATGGGTTTTGATCCTGAAGATTTTGAAAATATTTTACCGAAGCCACGCACAGCAGAAGAAGAAGGGAAAGTTTGGTTTGTCCATACAGGAAGACTTTATTCAGAGGCTCGAGATCCTAAAGCCTTTGTAAATGCTCTTTCAATTCTCTTGCAAGATGATCCTTATATCCGTGAGAAAATAAAGGTCTATTTTGTAGGTGAGGTGGAAGAGGCAATTAAAGCTTATATGTTAGCGTCACCAGCTAAAGATGTAATTGAGTTTATTCCTTGGGTACCAGTCCAGGAGAGCATCTCATGGATGAAAGCAGCAGATTTTTTGTTGCTTTTCGGTAATCGAGGCGGCGTGCAAATACCTGGTAAAATATATCAATATTTAGGATCAGGACGCCCTATTTTTATGATAAAGCTATTTGAAACAGATCCTACTGAGAGAATTGCTTTAAGTACAAGAAATTCTATAATAGTTCTGAATGATGAAGAGCAGATTTTAAAAGCCTTGCGTAGTGTATTATCCAGGTATAGAGTGATCCCCCAATTAAAAAGCATGGGATATGACTCGCCATATGCATGGCCTCGAATTGTTCAAAAGTTTTCAGAAATAATACGGCAATTTATTAAGAAGGAAGAATCTTAATAATAGTTATTTTCAAAGGAATAGTTACTAAATCTCTATTGATCTTTATTTTTCACGTAATAATTTAAATATACCTTGCAGGTAGGGAGGTTTTTATTTGGCAAAAATTGTGATAGTCTCCCCCTATACAAAGTCATTAATAAATTTTAGAGGAGATTTAATTAGAGCCATATCAAATCTGGGGCATGAAGTGATTGCTTTAGGGCCGGAAAAAGGATATGAAAAAGAAATAAAAAAGCTAGGAGCGGAATTTATCCAAATTCCTTTAGACCGAACTGGAGTTAATCCCGCTAAGGATTTAAAAACATTATTGAGTTTGATAAATGTAATGAAAAAGATTGAGCCCGATGTTGTTTTATCATATGCAAATAAACCTGTAATTTACGGTTCCCTTGCTGCCAGAGTTGCAAAGGTTAAAGCAATCTACTCAATGATTACTGGATTAGGTTATGTGTTCACAGGAGACGAGAAAAAAGAGGGTATCTTTAAGAAACTCGTAAAGATCCTATATAAAGAAGCTTTGAAAAATAATAAAGCCGTATTTTTCCAAAATCCTGATGACATGGAATTTTTTAAAGGTGAGAAAATATTAGGTAATCAAACAAAGTCTGTATTGATAAATGGTTCAGGAGTGAACTTAGATAGATTTTATTACATATGCCCTCCAATTAAACCTTTATCTTTTTTACTAATTGCTAGATTGATATGGGATAAAGGAATTGGTGTCTATGTAGAAGCTGCTCGAATTTTAAAATCTCGTTATCCAGACGTTTCCTTTAAATTACTCGGTCCTTTTGATAGTAATCCAGCTGCTATTAAGAAAAGCGATGTTGAAAAATGGGTTTCTGAAGGTGTTATAGAGTATTTAGGAGCAACGGAAGACGTCAGACCTTTTATTGCTGATTCAAGTGTTTTTGTTTTACCATCGTTTTATAGAGAAGGGACACCGCGTTCTATTCTCGAAGCAATGGCTATGGGTCGTCCGATTATTACTACATATGCTCCAGGGTGTAAGGAAACAGTCAAAGATGGAGTGAACGGCTATTTAGTTCCAGTAAAAGATCCGGTTTCTCTCGCGGCTGCGATGGAGAGATTTATAATCAATCCCGAGATAATAATTCCGATGGGGAAAAAGAGCCGGGAAATTGCAGAAGAAAAGTACGATGTAAATAAGGTAAATGATGTTATTATAAGAACTATGGAATTATTATAAGTATTAATAGTTGTACACGAAAATCTGGTTCTCGTACCATTAAAAAATCTATAGAAATGAAAAATTTGAAACAAGTTTTGAGAGTTCATTGAAGATTTGGAACGGTAAAAGATAGATTAACTGTCTAAAGGAAAAGAAAATAGACGACGAATCGCTACCGGAAATAAATTATGTGTTGAGACTTTTAGAATAGCTGGTCTTTTTCATGATGTAGGACACGGATCGTTTACGTATTTGTTGGACGAAAAGTTTTTAAAAACCTAATTATTATATATAACCCATGATGAGGACATAGGGATCTATATTATTATTAAGCAAAAGTTGAGAGATTATATTGAAAGAATAAAGATAAGCGCTAATGGGTATTTGAAGAAAAGTTGAATGTTGATATTATCTGCAATTTAAATAAGAAGAACGAGAGAGCTATTTAAGTTCTATCCGGAAACCTTTACACTAAATAACAAGAAGCGCAGAGGCGCCTATGATGCGGATAAAATGGATTTCCTGCTTAGGGATGGGCTCTTAAGTAAAGCTTTTAAAAACACTAGACACTTCATTTTAAAATGCATTTTTTGAAGGGGGGTCTCTATGAAGCATTTTATAAAAAGGGCTATGGATGTTGTATTATCGGCGGCCTTTTTATTAGTTTTATCTCCTCTTATGATCCTTATAGCTTTTCTAGTTTACATAAACTTAGGTTCTCCCGTTATTTTTAAGCAGTTGAGGCCAGGTTTACACGGCAAACCGTTTTATATTTATAAATTCAGGACAATGAAGGATTTGAGAGACGAGAATGGAAATTTATTGCCCGATGAACAGAGATTGACGCGATTCGGAGCATTTTTGCGTTCAACGAGTTTGGATGAACTCCCTGAATTGATAAATGTGCTAAAAGGTGATATGAGTTTAGTAGGGCCAAGGCCGCTTTTGATGGAATACCTTGATAGGTATACTCCAGAACAGGCAAGGCGGCATGAAGTAAAGCCAGGTATTACAGGCTGGGCTCAAATAAATGGCAGAAATGCAATTTCGTGGGAAGAAAAATTTAAGCTAGATGTATGGTACGTGGACAATTGGAGTATATGGCTTGATTTGAAAATACTTTTTATAACATTATTAAAAGTGCTACAAAGAGAAGGTATAAGTGCCAAAAATCATGTTACGATGCCTAAATTCACCGGGAGTGGTACTTTAAATGATAGTTTCTGAAACTGTTGTTGTTATTGGCGCAGGAGGGCATTCAAAAGTTGTGGCAGCAACCCTCATTGAAGCGGGTTTCAGAGTGGCTTTTTTCCTGGATGATGATGAGAAGAAGTGGGGCAGAACAATTTTTGATATACCAGTAACAGGGCCAATTGATGCTATAAAAAAGGAAGAAAAGAAATATAAGGCTATAGTAGCGATAGGAGACAATTCGCTGAGAGAAAAAATGGTACATAATTATAGTGATTATTTTGATTGGATAAGCGTTATTCACCCTAACGCTTATGTTCATTCCAGCGTAAAAATAGGAAAAGGTTCGGTTATATTTGCGGGAGCGGTTATTCAACCAGAGACAATTATAGGTGATCATGTAATAATCAACACAGGTGCTACTATAGATCATGATTGTAAAGTATATGATTTTGTACATATAGCACCCGGTGTTAATTTAGCAGGTGGTGTTACTGTGCAAAAAGGGTCTTTTTTAGGCATAGGTACCAAGGTAATACCTGGGGTAAAGATAGGAAGCTGGTCTATAGTAGGGGCTGGTAGCGTGGTTATAAATGATATTGAAGCTGGTGTTACCGCGGTGGGTGTTCCCGCAAGAGTAATAAAAAAATTAGGTTAAGGAGTGAGAGTATTGAAGATACCATTGTCTCAACCTGATATTACAAAAAGAGAAGTAGATCTGGTGCTCAAAGTTCTTTCATCAAATATACTCAGTATCGGACCTATGGTTGAAGAATTTGAAAAGCGTATAGCGGAATTTGTTGGAGTCAAACACGCCATAGCCGTAAATAGCGGCACCAGCGGGCTTCATCTTGCGGTAAGAGCTTTGGGCATCAAGGACGGGGATGAAGTTATAACAACTCCTTTCAGCTTCGTGGCTTCCAGCAATTGCATCCTTTTCGAACGGGCAAAGCCGGTTTTTGTAGATATAGATCCTGATACTTTAAATATGGATATATCTCAAATTGAAGGGAAAATAAATTCCAAAACAAAGGCCATTCTTCCGGTGGATGTTTTTGGACAAGCCATAGATATGAAGTCGATTATGGATATAGCGGAAAGGTACGGTTTAAAAGTCATTGAAGATGCCTGCGAAGCTTTGGGCGCCGAGTACGATGGCCAAAAAGCCGGTTCTCTCGCCCATGCTGCTGTGTTTGCCTTTTATCCGAATAAACAGATTACCACCGCAGAAGGTGGAGTGATTGTTACTAACGACGACGAAGTGGCCAAGCTGTGCCGCAGCATGAGGAGCCAGGGCCGGCCGATAACGGGTTTATGGCTCGAACATGAAAGGCTAGGTTACAATTACAGGATGAGCGAACTTCATGCGGCGCTCGGAGTTGCTCAGATGGAGCGGATAGAAGAAATTTTGGATAAAAGGCAGAAAGTAGCCGATATGTACAATGAACGCCTCAAAAATGTGGCAGGGGTGAAAGTCCCGTATATACATCCTAAGGTAAAAATGAGCTGGTTTGTGTACGTTATAAGGCTTGAACGGGGCATCGATAGAAATAAAGTTATGGAATATCTATTGAGCAATGGCATAGGATGCCGGCCGTACTTTACGCCGATACATCTTCAGCCCTTTTACAGGGAAATGGGGTATAAGGAAGGGGACTTCCCGGTGACAGAGGCGGTGGCAAAAACGACTATAGCGCTGCCTTTTTACAATAACCTGACCGAGGAAGAGATAGATTACGTGGTAGAAAAATTAAAAGAAGCGCTCTCCATGGCTTAGATTTATGTAAATAAAAGGAAACAAGCAGGAAAAGAGAAAATATTGGAGAAATATGTAATATATGCATCAAAAAGTAAAATAAGGGGAAGAAAAGATGGGGGAGCGCTTGGGGAATTTTTATAAGTTTAAGAAAACCTTATTTTTAATGGCTACTCTTGATGCCGCAATAATTAATTTATCGCTTTATTTGTCTTTTTACTTGAGGTTCGACGGGTTTATACCCGGCCAGTATTTTACAAAATACGCAAATTCGTGGCCTGAAGTTACGGGTATTTGCCTTGTAACTTTCGTTATTTTCAATCTTTATGGTAGGCTTTGGAAATTTGCAAGCGTAGGAGAACTCATTTCAATTATTTCAGCAACATCGGTAGCCACAATGGCGGTGCTTGTTTACACTTTTATGATCAATAATGCTTACCCGCGCAGTATATATATTATTTTTTGGCTTTTATTGACAGGTTTTATAGGATTTTCCAGGCTCGTCTTGAGGGCATCGAACGATTTTACTGAAACATTTAAAAAAATGAAAAATGGCAAGAAAAGAGTGCTCATTGTCGGTGCTGGGCATGCCGGCTCTTTGGTAATAAAGGAATTCAAGCAGAACCCGGAACTTGAAATGATTCCCGTTGGAATTATAGATGATGATAAGTCAAAGCATGGATTAAGCATATACGGTGTAAGAGTGCTGGGTGGAAGGGAAAAGATTCCTTATATTGTAGAAACCAAAAAAGTAGAAGAAATAATCATAGCAATGCCCTCGGTAGACAGAAGAGAAGTGAAAAAAATAGCCGATATTTGTTCGGCCACTAAATGTAAGGTAAAAATTGTGCCGGGTATATATGAGCTGTTGAACGGAAAGGTCGACGTAAGAAAGATAAGAGACATCCGGATAGAAGACCTCTTAGGTAGAGAACCGGTACGTATAAATATGGAGGAGGCTAAGAAATATCTCAAAGGCAAGAAAGTTTTGGTAACCGGCGCCGGCGGTTCTATAGGTTCGGAGCTTGTAAGGCAGGTGGCCCGGTTTGAGCCAGAGCTGCTATTGCTTTTTGATATAAGCGAAAACAATATTTTCGACCTTGAACATCAGCTTAAAACATATTTCCCTAAACAAAAGTACATACCAATTATAGGAAGCATCAGGGACGTGGCGAAAGTGGAGGCTGTCATGGCAAAATACAGGCCTGATGTGGTGTTCCACGCAGCTGCGCATAAGCACGTGCCGCTTATGGAGCTAAATCCTATGGAGGCCATAAAAAACAACGTATTCGGTACTCTTTATGTAGCAGAGGCAGCTAAAAAATATAAAGCGGAACGGTTTATATTGATATCCACAGACAAAGCCGTAAATCCCAAAAATGTAATGGGGGCTTCCAAAAGGGTTGCTGAAATTATAATCCAGATGATGGCAAAAAGCGGTGACACTCGGTTTGCCGCGGTGAGGTTTGGAAATGTGCTGGGAAGCGCAGGTAGTGTAATTCCGCTTTTCAAAAAGCAAATAGAAGCAGGGGGGCCTGTTACGGTTACCCACCCGGAAGTGACTCGCTATTTTATGACGATTCCCGAAGCCGTACAGCTTGTAATTCAGGCGGGTGCCATGGCCGAAGGGGGCGAGATATTCGTTCTTGACATGGGAGAACCCGTGAAAATCTTGGACCTTGCAACGGAAATGATAAAGCTGAGCGGTTTAGAACCTGGGAAGGATATAAAAATAGAGTTCATAGGCCTAAGGCCAGGAGAAAAGCTCCACGAAGAACTTTTCTACGATAAGGAAGATGTGATAAAAACGCAGTGCGAAAAGATTTACCTTGCAAAAACCAGCAGCAGCTATTCGGAGTTCAAAAAAGAACTGGAGAATTTGAAAAATATTTTTTTGGCTTCAAATAAAGAGCTGCAAAAGCTGATTGAAAGGTTTGAAGAGCAATTTTTAACTCGAGAGGAGAAAAAAGTCACGGTTATTTAGATACATAGATTATCTAAAAAGCCAAGAAAAACGAGCCGCGCAAAAAAAGCGCGGCTTTTTATTTCCGGTTGGCTTTTATCTTATTTTAGTGATTTAAGAAATTCGCTTAAAAGCTTCACTTGTTCCGGTTTAAAATTTCTTAGTGTCTCAACTAATTCTTTTAGTTCAGGGCTCATAGGGGTGGAAGGGATTTCATCCAGCAATTCGGATATTTTTAAATTAAAAGCCTTTGAAATTTTGAGTATAATATCAACGGTAGGTCGTTTGAGACCTCTTTCAATTTCCGAAAGATATGAAGCCGATATGCCTGCAGCTTGAGCAAATTCTTTTCTAGACATTTTCATTTTTTGACGCATTTCTTTTATTTTAGCACCTATATCCATCAAAACTCTCTCCTTTATATGCCATAGCATAACTATAATACTACATGAAAATTAAAATATCAAGAAATTTAAAGAAATCGAGAGAAAATGAAAGGAATATAGATATAATAATACGCTATAGCATCTAATAATATTTGATTAATTATATGCTATAGCGTATTATTATTTTTGAGCTTATTTAGGTTTAGAGGAGGTGAAATTTTTTGCCTGGAATAGTGCTTGTATCGCACGGAAATTTAGCGGTGGCGCTTTTGAAAACTGTTGAAATGATAATGGGCCAGCATGATGGAATAGAGGCTGTGGGGTTGCACGCTGGTGAAGGAATGGAGTCCTTTCGAGAAAGGGTCAGGGAGGCTGTATTGAAAGTATATGACGGAGAGGGCGTGCTTATTTTTGCCGACTTGTTCGGCGGCACTCCTTTTAATTCGTGCGCAGGGCTTATCGCAACCAGGGAAATTACAATCCCTCTGGATATAGTGACCGGCATGAATTTGCCAATGGTTATAGAAGCGTGTACACATAAAAGGAAAAAAAGTTTAAAAGAATTGGTCGAAGCTGTAAAATCCGTAGCTGTATCCGGTATAAAGTTTTATTCCGATTTGATGGGAGGGAAAATTTTTGGTTGATATCCGGTTAGTGAGGATTGACGACCGGCTAATTCACGGACAGATTACTTCCGCGTGGATTTCTGACCTTGGAGTCGATACCATCGTGGTGGCTGACGATGGAACGGTAAAGGACGACCTGCAAAGGATGATGCTGGAGATGGCAACGCCGCCAAATATAATTTTAAAAATATTCGGTGTTGAGGATGCTGCAGCATTTTTGCAAAATCCAGAAAATTCGGGAAGGGCGCTGGTGCTGGTAAAAGGCCCAGCCCAGGCCTTAGCGCTGGTGAAAAAGGGAATTTTTGTAAAATCAATAAATATCGGTAATCTCAGCATGCATCCAGCGAAAAGGAAGGTTTTCAAATCCATATGGGTGGGGGATGACGATATATCGAATTTTAAAGAATTGGATTCCTTTGGTATAGAACTGGAGGTGAGAGTTGTACCTAGCGATAGGCCGATTCCGCTTTTTTCATTAATTAAATGAAAGGGGATAGATTGCGCGATGTTTCTGAAGGCATTACTGGTAGCCCTTTGGGTGACCTGGGGTCTTATTGACGAACAGACCTTTCAATTTCAGACGACGCGCCCTATTATAACTGGGCCTGTGGTGGGACTTATTCTTGGAGACGTAAAAACAGGCCTGCTGGTGGGGGCTACGGTGGAACTTATGTTCCTTGCAGTGGTTTTTGTTGGAACGGCGGTACCGCCGGACCCGACGCTGAGTTCGGCTATTGCCACAGCTTTTGCAATATTGACGGGCAAGGGAGCCGATATAGCCGTTGCTACGGCCCTTCCGGTGGCGTTGATTGGTCAGGTTGTGACAACTCTCCAGTATACCGTCGTCAATGTATTTTTCCTGCATCGCGGGGACAAATATGCCGCAGAAGGGAATCTTAGAGGTTTGACGCTGATGAATACACTGCCTCTTTTGATGAATTTCATTTTTTACGGGCTTCCAGCATTTCTTGCGGTGTACTACGGCCCAACCTTCGTTAAGCCTTATATCGATATGATTCCGGCAAAAATAATCCAGGGCCTTGCTGCGGGTGGCGGAATGATCGGTGCAGTTGGATTTGCCCTCTTGCTAAAGTCGATAAAAGCGCTATATCTTTGGCCGTATTTTGCAATAGGTTTTATAGCGTCGGCGTATTTGAAAATAAATATTTTGGGCATAGGTCTTTTGGCCATAACCGCTGCGGCACTCCATTCTCATTTTATGGGAAGTCAAAAGTACGTGGAGAGCCCACGGATGTGAGGGGAGAGGTTAGTATGACTGATGAGCGGTCTGCTGAAAGGTTGACAAGGAAAGATTTGTGGAGCATTTTTTTCAGGCAAATTTTTATCCGAAGTGCTCTTAACTTCGAGCGCCATCAAGCAATGGGCTTTGCAAACGCCATGATTCCCGTTATACGAAAGTATTATAAAACTCCAAAGGAGCGGGCGGAGGTTTTAAAACGCCATATGGAGCTTTTTCTGACGCAGCCCATGGTATCGGCAATACCCATAGGCATTGCTGCGGCAATGGAAGAACGATACGCTACAAAAAAAGATATAGATCCCGAAAGCATTAATGCCGTAAAGACAGCGCTGATGGGTCCTCTAGCTGCCTTGGGGGACAGCCTGATAAACGGCACCGCTAGGCCAATACTGGCCGGTTTTGCTGCGGCTTTGGCAATGCAAGGAAGTATTATCGGACCTATAATATTTTTGATCGGTATGACAATAATTACTCTTGGGATTAGGTATTACGGAGTGTTCAAGGGTTACGAGCAGGGAGTGCGGATGGTAGCGGATCTTCAAAAATCGGGGCTTATAGCCAAGTTAACGGAGCTTGCCGGTGTGGCGGCGCTCGTAGTGATCGGCGGTTTTATCCCCCAGGTGGTAAATGTGAAAACCGTTGTCGCCTACAAAGCCGGCGATACGGTGATAAAACTTCAGGAGACGCTGGATGGCTTAATGCCCGGCGTTCTTCCCCTCGGCATTACGTTGATCATGTATTACCTGATGACTCGGAAGAAGGTATCTGCGGTAACTCTGATGTTCTTGCTCATGGTGCTCGGAGTTATAGGGGTTTACCTTAATATACTTGGTTGATTAAAGAGGTGGAAAAAAATGATATATGATTTTCACGTACATTTTGGTACCACCAGCCAGGGGAAAAAGTTCACTGTCGATGACCTAATTTCGGCGATGGACTATTTCGGCATTGAAAAAGCGGGACTTTCGGTATTGGCAGGCGTAGATATGAGAGAGCAAAACGATACGGTGGCGGAAGCTGTGGCAAAATACCCTGACCGAATAGTCGGCTACGGGTATATAAATCCACGGGATCCAAAAGCCGTAGAGGAGGTTCACCGGTGCCTGAAGGACTTGAACATGAAAGGAATAAAATTTCATTCGTGGAAGCACGGCTACTACCCGGACAACTGCCCGCAGCTGGATGAAGTTATAAAAGCCATCGAGCCTTATAAAGTCCCTATCCTGACCCATACGGGCACTGCGACGCTTAGCCTTCCGCAGCAATGGGCAACGGTGGCCGAAAAGCACCCGGATGTGACGTTTGTCTTTGCGCACATAGGTTACTACGATTTCGGATACGGGTGCATCGAATGTGCGAAGAGACTGCCTAATATATACGTCGAGACCTCCGGCCAGCACGAATTGCCGGTGCTGGAAAAGGCCTTGCAGGATTTAGGTCCTGAAAGGATTATCTTCGGTTCCGACTGGCCGTATAAATACATAGGAAGCGAAATGGAAAAATTTAAAGCATTGACGTTAACCGATGAGATGAGGAAAGCCATCTTTTATCAGAACGCAAAAAAACTCTGGAGATTGGGAGATGAATTAGTT
This sequence comes from Thermosediminibacteraceae bacterium, assembly GCA_021890755.1. Classification (GTDB taxonomy): domain Bacteria; phylum Bacillota; class Thermosediminibacteria; order Thermosediminibacterales; family Thermosediminibacteraceae; genus JAKKUQ01. The sequence continues at coordinate 23,876 of JAKKUQ010000011.1, forward strand.
TGAAAAATTTTTACGATATTTTCCCGAGGAAAAAAATAGTTATCGGCATGGTACACCTAAAGCCGCTACCGGGTTCCCCGAACTTTGAAGGCGACTTAGAGCAGGTTTACGAAAGCGCCCTCCAGGATTTAAAGGCTATAGAAGCAGGCGGGGCCCACGGGGCCATAGTGGAGAATTTTTCCGATGTGCCCTATACCACCGAAAATTCTCTAGAGACAGTGCTTTCCATGACCGCAATAGTAGCTGGATTAAAGCGCGAAGCTACTATACCCATCGGTGTCAATTTTCAGTTCAACTGCGCAAAGGAGGAAATTGCGATAGCTTATGTTTGCGGTGCGGAATTTATAAGGGTCGAGGCCTTTGTAGAAAACAGGATGGGACCTTTTGGGTTAACCCTTGCTAAGGCGCCAGAGCTTATGCGCTACCGTGCCAAGTTGGGAGCAAAGACTTTGATTTTTGCGGATATAAATGTAAAGCACACCTATCCTATGACCAGCCAGGACCTTTCATTGGACCTGAAAGAAACCGTCTCGGCGGGTGCAGACGCAATAATAGTGACGGGTTTGCAAACGGGACAGAACCCTTCTGTGGACGAAGTTAAGTTTGTAAAGCGATGTGCCCCTGATGTTCCATTACTTGTCGGAAGTGGAGTAACCGCCGAAAATGTAAGTAGTTTGTTAGAATATGCGGATGGTATAATTGTTGGTTCTTATATTAAAAAAGACGGTATAGTGAAAAATCCGGTGGATCCGGAAAGGGTCAGGCACCTGGTGGAGGAAGTAAAACGAATGAGATAAAATGGGAGCCCGCTCTTTGAGCGGGCTTTAAATTTTGGCTTTTTATTCTAAAAACGGTGCTTCTACCATCTGGGCTGTGCAGAAAAAGCACGGCTTTTTTATATCTTAAACTTATTTTCTCTCGGTAAAAGAAGGAAAAATTGACTTATACGTTGAAGTTAAAGAAAGATGTGAAAAGTATGAGAATGAAGCCCTAAATGGAAGAAACATACGTAAAAATTGGGGACAAATGGGACCAAATCGAGTAGAAGGAGGTGAAAAAAAGAATGATTATTGATGTGCCTCGGATTGAACATGGACTTGTAGAAAAAATGCAAGAACTTTTGGATACTTTACCTGTATCGCATCCAAAACGCAAATTTATAGAAGCCGATCTTCATAAAATGTTAAGCGGAAATTCTGGAGAGAAAGATGTGGCTTATCACTTGCGTTTTTGGTACAAGGATGACCAGGATGTCGTTGTTGTCAATAATTTGCGGTTGGAATATAATGATCGTATCGCTCAAATTGACCATTTAGTAGCTGTGCCATCGGGGTTTTTGGTAATGGAAAGTAAGTCATTGCCGCAAAAAATTGTTATATCAGAGGAGGGCAATTGGTATCGGGTTAAATAATCCTATACCTCGATTTACTAATATCGTTGTATTGACCAATCCTCTTACTGTTATAGAAAAACCGAAATCAAAGGATTATTACTACATAGTGAGAACAGACCAATTGCGTGCATTTATAGATAAGTCTAAATCTTTTTCTTGTCAAAAAAATTTGCCATCTCCAACTTCAATAATTCATGAAATAGTTAAATATCATAAGCCGGCAGCTATTGATATATACAAAAGATATAATATTGATCCCAAAGAAACGATGCCCATGAAAGAACGTATAAAATTTGACATAACAAAAAGAGTATACATTTGTGTCTTTTGTAATAATCAGATGGTACTGCAAAAAAACAGAAATGGTTTATTCTGGGGTTGTTCTAATTATCCGCAGTGCAAAAATCTTGTACCTGCTGGCGTGGCAGCACAAGTAGGGAAAGAAACACGTGAAGAATATGTAAGAAAACAGAATTTCTTCACTGCCTTATTTAGCTCTCCACCTAAACTGTGTCCAGTTTGCGGAAACGTATTGGAACTTAAAAAAGGAAGAAAAGGTGAGTATTGGGAGTGTTCGAGTAAACAATTATGTAATTATAAAAAATGGTAGTAACAAAAGAAATCAAAATTAATCTCGGATCTAGAGAGGAGAATTTGGGATATGAAATCGGATTGGATAAAAAACCTTTCAGTGGCTATTACCATATGCGACACCGAAGGAAAGATAATTTACATGAACGAAAAAGCATGTAAGACCTTCGAAAAAGACGGAAGCCCCAAGCTCATAGGCAAAAACGTGTTGGACTGCCATCCTGAACCTGCCAGGAGCAAGTTGAAAAAAAATGCTGGAAACAGCCCAAACAAACTGTTACACCATCGAAAAAAATGGGGTCAAAAAGTTAATATATCAAACTCCATGGTATGATGAAAACAACAATTATGGTGGATTGGTTGAATTTTCGATAGATATCCCATTTGAAATGCCGCATTACAAGAGGACGTAATTTATCGTAACCGCAATGAGCCGCTTGCCGAAAAGTTTAGACCTTGCATGTGGGCCTAACTGATAGTATAATTGCATTCGAAGAGTATATAATTTAGGTCTTTCTCAACATAAGGGTTTAAACGACGATAAACTGCAGTCGACCTCCAGATAAAATTCAAGTACTGGCGGTCGACTGCACTCAGAAACACTCAAACCATTATTATTTCTATATTTTTTTCTTGGTTACAATCGAACCATAGTGGGATTGAAACTGGGGAAAGGCGAGCTTGGAAATTCGGATGCAAATATCAGTTACAATCGAACCATAGTGGGATTGAAACAGTTCTCGAAGTTTCCTCCGAAAACCTTTTTTGTCAGTTACAATCGAACCATAGTGGGATTGAAACAGTGATAGCCGACACTGAAGCAGACCCGATGAGAAAGTTACAATCGAACCATAGTGGGATTGAAACCTTCTTTCTTCTTGCGGCCCCTGCGCTTTTTCTCGGTGCTTGTTACAATCGAACCATAGTGGGATTGAAACTGAACTAAAAAAAGCGGCGACCATAGACATAGCCGAGTTACAATCGAACCATAGTGGGATTGAAACTTATAACTATTATTTTGGGGCGTATATTTGCGAGAATTGTTACAATCGAACCATAGTGGGATTGAAACGGGATTACGTCTAGATTCACTACAGCGTCCGCTACGTCTATGTTCCAATCGAACCATAGTGGGATTGAGAGGCAAAACAATAAAGCAGTAATTTACTTGCAATGCTAGCTTGTAAATTTTTCCATTATATGATAAGATTGTAAAAAAAGTATTTTGGGAGGGGGAGGGGTAAACCGTGATAAGGGCGGTTATAGGTCCTGGTAAATACGTTCAGGGAAACGGGGTTTTAAAACATATTAAAGAACATACAATAAAACTTGGGCGTTCATTTTTCATAATCGCTAGCGAGAATGGAATTAAAAGAACCAAGTCCGTGATAGAAGAAAGTTTTGCCGGGGAAAAGGTGGATTTGGTATTTGAACCCTTCAGGGGTGAATGCACGGAAAGTGAAATAGAAAGGTTAAGAAGTCTTGCTGAAAAAAATAACTCAAAAGTAATAGTGGGAGTTGGAGGCGGAAAGATTCTTGATACTGCTAAAGCTGTTGCCTATTTTCTTGGACTTCCGGTTGTAATAGTTCCTACTGTAGCGTCAACGGACGCGCCTTGCAGTGCGCTTTCGGTTATATATACTGAAGAAGGTGTCTATAGCAAGGTTTTAACCTTCCCGAGAAATCCAGATGTGGTTCTGGTGGATACTGGAATTATCGCCAAGGCACCGGCAAGACTTCTGGTCTCCGGGATGGGCGATGCCCTAGCTACATACTTTGAGGCGCGGGCAAGCTTGAGGTCCAACGCTATGACCTTGGCAGGAGGAAGAAGCACCAAAGCCGCTATGGCTCTTGCCGAGCTTTGCTACAGAACACTGCTGGAAGACGGCCTCAAGGCAAAGCTGGCGGTGGAGAAAAAAGCCTGCACTATGGCGGTGGAAAATGTGGTGGAGGCCAATATCTATTTGAGCGGTATAGGATTCGAAAGTGGCGGACTGGCCGCCGCCCACTCAATCCATAATGGCTTTACGGTGTTGAAGGAATGCCACCACATGTATCACGGTGAGAAAGTGGCCTTCGGAACCATTGCGCAGCTGGTGCTGGAGAACAGCCCGATGGAAGAACTGGAGGAAGTGGTTGGCTTTTGCCTGGATGTGGGGCTCCCCGTAACTTTAGAGGACCTGGGTATTAAGGAAGTCAAGGAAGAGGATATAAGGAAGGTGGCGGAAGCATCCTGCGCTGAGGGTGAAACCATCCACAACATGCCGTTTAAAGTGACGCCGGAAGATGTATATAACGCCATAATGGGGGCGGATGCCTTAGGGAAAGCCTTGAAAAAGCTAATGTAAAAAAAGTAAAGGCAAAGCTTGATGCTTTGCCTTTTTTATATTATATTGCTCTTATGGCAAACTCGGGGCAGGATGCGGTGCAGTAACCGCAGGTCAGGCACTTTTCCACGTTTATCCGGGCTTTTTTTATTGCTTCATTGTATTCCATGGCTAAGTTGGGGCAGGCGTCAAGGCAGGTCCTACAGCCCTTGCACAGGGATTCCACAACTATAAATCTCTTTTGGTTTCCTTCCAATGATGGCATCTTGTTTTCTTCATAAATGCCGTTGAAGTAATTTACGTTAAAGTCTACTTCCTCTATGCTCACCATTCCCACAGCGATGGAATGGTAGCCTTTGATGTTTCTTACAAAATCCATGGCTTTTTTATAATCATTAAGCAGCAAACCCCCGCCTAAAGCCTTCATTATGAGGATGCCTTTTCCGGCTTCGCTTGCTTTCTCGATGGCTTTTTTCATGTCCTCCACGCTGCCGCCCAGGATCCCAATGCCCTTATAGTTCAAGATGGGGAAAATGACATCCATATCATCCCTTTGGGATGCTAGCTCCACTACTTTGACGTTGTGGGTGGATATTCCGACCGCTTTTATATATCCCTTGCTTTTATAATCCAGCAGGCACTTCAAGGCTTCCTTCCTGACCTCGAAGACATCTTCGTTTACCCTTGCTGCATGCATGAAAAAAATATCTATGTAGTTTCTGTCGAGGGCGCTTAAAGCTTCATCGATAGCCCTTTCCATTTCGTCGTAAGAAGATGCCGTCGATTTTGTGGAAATTACAGGATTAATTTCGGTTAGCTTTATCGCTTCCCTTATGGGATCATAGGTTTTATACATCTGAGCGGTGTCCACGAAGTTTATACCCTTTTGCAGGGCGTGAGCCACCACTTTTGTGGAAGATTCAAGATCCATATTCTTTTGAAGGGGCCCCATGGGAAGGGCGCCAAAGCAAAGCTCCGTTACTTCTATTCCCGTTTTACCAAGGATGTTTTTTTTCATAGACCTTCTCCACCTTTACTAAATTTTTCTAGATAAGAAAACGTTCATTACCGTGGGAGGCTTATTATTCCAAAATGGATATTCCCTCATCTATAACCTTTTTAGCAATCTCCTTTGCATCGTTTAGGGAATGATCTGCGAAATTACCACATTGTATTTCATTTGCAGCCGGGACTTCCTTTGCTTCAAGAACTTTTTCTAGGGAATTTTCCAGAGCCTTTTTAATTTCATTTAAAGGCGTTTTGCCGAATTTTATAAGGTAAAAGCCGGTCCTACAGCCCATGGGAGAAATGTCTATTACTCCTTCAAGCTCTTCGCGAATGAACCCCGCCAAAAGGTGCTCTAAGGTATGTATCCCGCCTGTAGATATTGCGCCTTTATTGGGGGTAACAAACCTTAGGTCGTATTTTGCCACTACATCTCCTTTTGGACCTTCTTCTGTAGCTGCCAATCTTACGTAGGGAGCTTTAACTTTCGTATGGTCTAGCTCAAAGCTTTCAACTCTTATCATATTAATTTCGTCCCTCCTAAATAAGGTAGAGTCGGTTACGTTTCATTTAGATTATACCATGGACTTTAGAAAAAATTGTAGATTGGATTGTTGACGAAAATCTGTTCGAAATATAATTATCAAAAGGAAGGAATTTTACGATTTTTTGTAGAAATATAAAATATCTTAGTGACGGTAAATTATGCCAAAGGGGGAAGTAGTATTGGCGTTTTTATTTGAGAATTTTACCCCTGAAGAAAGAAATTTATTGCTCGCCGCTTTGTTGCACGATATAGGAAAGTTTTTACAGAGAGGCCGGGATGAAAGGGTACGAAACTTTGTAGGTGAAAGCTACAAGGTTTTTTATGAGGGAAGAAACCAAAAAGCACCTGGGCATCAGGATTATGGAGCTTATTTTTGCGAAACTTTCATTAAAATTCCTGAAGTTACCGCTGCAGTATTGTATCATCACGACCCTTCAGACAAGCTGCATTATTATGTGAGTGCGGGTGATTGCCTATCCGCCGGTGAAAGGGTGGATGACAGAGAAGAAAAAGGCAAAGAAGTAAAGCAGTTGGTTTCAGTCCTCTCGCTGATAGAACTAAATGGTCAAAAATCAAAAGGGGTTTCTTATAAAAAAATCCTTCCGCTCAGCGAGTATTCTGTTCCGGAAAGCAAACCCCCATCAGACATAGAAGAGAGCTACAGAAATCTATGGAAATCTTTCGAAGATGCTGTTAAAGACTTAAAAAATTTAGATGACTCTGTCGAGCTTTTGAAGTTTTACAGCATTTTGGAGGAATATACCTTTAACATACCTTCCGCTTACTATCATTCAACTCCGGATATTTCTCTTTGGGCGCACCTCAAAACAACCTCCGCCATAGCCTTTTCGCTTTACAGAGAGCTGGAGAATAAGCCAGATAATTACGTAATAAATAGGCTTGAAGGAATAATAAAAAACCCCTCTTCGGTAGATGAAGACCTATTTTGTCTGGTTAAGGGAGATATATCCGGGATACAGGACTTCGTTTACGATACCAGAATGGACGGGGCAACTAAGGCCTTGAGGGGTAAATCGTTTTATCTATCATACCTCATGACAGCAATTCCAAAGTATATTTTGAAAAGAGAAAGACTTCCTCTTTGCAATCTCCTTTATAGCGGTGGGGGTCACTTTTACCTTCTAATGCCCGGGAGCTTTTTGAGAAAATTGGAGGACTATCAAAGGGAACTAGATGATCTATTTTTGGTTGCTCATCGCGCAAAGTTAGCCTTGCTACTTAAGGGCATTCCGCTTAAGCCTTCAGATTTTAAAATAAAGGAAGGAAAGCTCCCCGAGAAATTCGACGAACTGGGAAGACTCCTTCAGGAAGAGAAAAACAGGAAATTCTACAGCATATTGAAGGAAGACAAAAATAGGGTTTTCGGGCCCTTTGAAGAAGTGGAAAGCCCCTGCCCTCACTGCGGAAATCCTACGAAAGACGATGAATGTGTGTTTTGCAGCAGCTTCGAGGCACTCGGCGAGAACTTAATAAAGAAAAAGTTCCTGATAGAAAAGTGGGTGGAAAATGAGGAAGACAAAAAACCCATAGAAAGGGTAGAAGACGTATTTAAGAGGCTTGGGATTTTCATCCAATTTTCTGAAAAGCCGACTGAAAGGGGATATTCCTTTTCGATAAGGCAGGAAAAGCCCGACTTTAAGATATGTTGCGGCAGTTTAAAAGTTCCTGTAGAAATGAAACTGAACGATAAGGGAGACATTATAACCTTCGATGAAATTGCCGATTCTGCAAAGGGAATTAAAGTGTGGGGAGTGCTTAGAGGAGACGTAGATAATCTTGGAATGATTTTTAGAAAGGGGCTAGGCGAGCATAACTCTTTTTCGAGGATAATGACTTTGTCCCAGGAAATTGCCCAATTTTTCGGGCCGAACCTGGAAAATATATTAAAGCGATTAAGCGCAACAGACAAATCCCATAATTACGAGAACTGTGCAGTAATCTATGCTGGCGGTGATGACTTTTTCCTCGTAGGGCCGTGGGATGCTATGCCATACGTTGCGGAAAGGATAAAAGAAGAATTTAGCAGATATACCGGGCAAAACCCTGCACTGACCGTATCCATGGCATTTGAGATCGCACCGGACAAGAAATTTCCACTATATAGGGTTGCGCAAACAGCGGGCGAAAATCTGGAAAACGCAAAACACTTCAAAAATCCTGAAAGAAAAAAAGAAAAAGATTGCTTTGCCTTCTCGGGCGTACCGGTGGGGTGGGAGGAGTATAACAATTTCAAAAAGGTCAAAGAAAAAATATGCGAGGCATTGGAAAAATATAGGGTATCACGGACGCTTCTTGGTGCCATATACATGGCTTGCAGCGAATATGAAACTTCTGCCAAGAATGGTGAACTTTTTAAGTCTTGGAGGCTCTTTTATAATATAGCTCGCATGAAGGAAAGGCAAAAAGAAAAAGAAGCAAAAGACCTGCTTGATGAAATTTTTGATATGTTGATAGGGAAAGGCAACACTCTTTATATGTATGCCTATCTTTCGGCTCGATGGGCGGAATTTGAAACAAGAACATAAGGAGGTCGGATTATTATGGCCGGAAAGAACAAAAATAAAGGGCAATCTAATACATACATTCGCGTGGAAGAAATAAAAAAAAGGTTACCTTCGGCCCTCAATAAAAATAAGGACCCAAAAGGGGATGACTTCTTTTACTGTGCGGAAGAAACAGGTAAGCTTTTAGCAGATAATGAGGTAAGTGTAACTCAAATAAGAAAAATTTTCAATGAGACTAAGAAAATAAAATACGGAAATGAAGGAATTTACCGCTTGAGGATGCTGAAAGCCATAATTGCTTATACGGCAAAGAGATTTGAAAAACAAATGAAAGAGTTTAAAGAGATTTTTTCGAAAGCTATTGATATAGCTGAAGACGGTGAGGAAAACCTTGAAAGATTTAAGGATTTCTTCGAGGCGGTAATAGCCTATCACAGAGCTTATGGTGGAAAAGAATAATTGGAGGTGGTTTTCGTGAAGGATTTAAGACTTGAAGGCAAATACATTATAACTTCCGAGATACTGGCAATTACGGGGCTTCATATAGGAACTTCCTCAAATACCTTTAAAATAGGAGGCATTGACAATGCGGTAGTAAAGGATGCCGAAGGAAAACCCTATATTCCGGGAAGTTCTCTAAAGGGAAAAATGAGGGCTCTGTTGGAATATGCAGAGGGGCTTGTTTCTCCAAAATCCATGATGATATATGTGGTATACAATGAAGAGAAGAAATCATCCAATACAAAGATGCATATGTGCAAAGATAAAGACTGTGCCGTCTGCAATATATTTGGCAGAAATCATGGTGAACACAAAGTTGTTGATGAAAATGATCCACGCGGTTATAGGATGGTGGATTTTACAGATGCAGTTACTCCCACGAGACTCATAGTTCGTGATGCGACTTTGATAAAAGATAGCATAACAGATCAGATGAAGGAACATATGGATTTTGATTGGACTGAAGTGAAGTTTGAGAATAACCTCGATAGGGTAACCTCTGCTGCAAATCCCCGCCAGACAGAAAGGGTTCCTGCAGGTGCGAGATTTAAGTCAGAGATGGTGCTTTCCGTTTTCAACGGTGAGGGGAATAAGTACCTTAAAAAGGTCCTAGAAGCGATGCTTCTTTTAGAGGATGATTATCTCGGAGGACAGGGCACGCGTGGGTACGGGAAGGTAGCTTTTAAAAATATAAAAATTGTATTTAGGAGCAAAAAATATTATGAAGATCCCGGCAATGCTGAAGAAGTGGTAATAGTTGAAAATTGCGATAGCGTAAGGGATGCCCTTAAAAATATAAGGTAGGGATAGACGCATGCAAAAGGTTAAAAAAAGGTACAGAGTGAGGTTAGAATTTAAAGGCCCCGTTCATTTTGGGTACAAAGAAAAAACCTATAATATTACAGATGTATTTGCCCATTCCGATACTATATTCAGCGGCATATTAAACTGCTATTCCCTGCTTTACGGGAAAACTAGTGCGGATGCCCTTGCGGAAAAGTTTTTCAAGAGTCCCCCTTTTAAAATATCGTCGGCGTTTTTGTATGCGGGCGGTGAATTTTTCGTGCCAAAACCCCTTGATATGGACCTGACGCATATCACGGGGGATTATAAGAAAGCAAAAAAGATCAGGTACGTACCACTGGAGTTCATCCTTGGAGAACATCCAAAAGGACAACCACAAGGGGAATACAAATTAGAAAGTGGAATCCTCACGAAACAAACTATGAAAAAACCGTACTTTATTTTGGAACGCCCCCGGGTTGTAATAGACCGCAAAAGTAGCAGTACGGAGATATATTACGTAAGCGGTTGTTATTTTGCAAAAAACGCTGGACTATGGTTCTTCCTTGATATTTGCGACAATGCTGAAGAAGAAAAAGTAAAAGCGGCTATAAGGCTTTTAGGAGATGAGGGCTTGGGAGGAGAGAGAACTTACGGTTTTGGAAGTTTTAATGCGTATTTTGATGAAGTGCCCTTAAATAGTGTAGAATCTAACAAAACCTTAGGAGATTGGCTTTTGCTTTCGCTTTACTTTCCCGCAGAGGGAGAAGATGTGGGGGAATCTGTCAAGGCCTTTTCCTTTGTGGAAAGGGGAGGATATTCTTATTCGCCGTTTGGAGTCCAGATGAGAAAGAAAAGAGTGAGGATGTTGGCGGAGGGAAGCGTTTTTAGGAAGAGGGTAGAGGGAGCGATATTGGACGTTTCACTTGGTAGTGATACAGAACATAAGGTTTTAAAATACGGCCTTGCGTATATGTTGCCTTTTGTTAGGTGAAAGAGGGGTGGGAATTTTGCCTTTCTCATTAAAATACGAGTTGGAAGTATTATCTCCTTTGAATATCGGAGACGGAAATAGCTATAGGAAATTCGAATACATTACAAAAAATGGGACGGTAGGTTTTATAGATGTATTAAAACTTTTAAAATCAAATGAAAGAAACACGGCTTTTATGGATTATTTTTATAAGACTATAGGTGATAGAAACTTTAACTGGCAAGATGCACTTAAATATGCCCCGAAAGTAGATTTGGAAAAGTATATAAGCTATCGAGTAAATGTATGCGGAACATCTAAAGTTAAGGGTGATGTAATATCCTTTATTAAGACCGGTGGAAAACCTTATATACCTGGTTCGAGTTTAAAAGGCGCATTTAGAAGCGGACTTACGAGGGGCGTTTGGTCCTTAATAGAAAAGGAGTACAAAAAAGGGATTGAAGATAAATTAAATAAAAAGGATGTAAAATTGAAAGACCTAGACAATAAAGCAGAAGAGGATATTTTCGGAAAACCCCATTATTCGCCCTTTCGGTTCGTTTGTTTTTCTGATTCGATTCCGCTTTCCGTAGAGACACTTGGTATTTACGAAATGAAGATTTTAAATATCTGTAACGGAAGGGCCAAGTGGTTTCGAGGAAATGAAAATGTTGATGATAGTGAAGGAGCGAAGTCAATTTTTGTGGAGGCATTAATGCCAAAAAGTAAGGCGGAAGGCTTTTTTGAGCTAAAGAATGATAAAAATAGTTGGGCGTTAAATGAAGTAAAAAATTCATGGATTCTGCAAGATGCTTTTGAGAAAATCAAAAGCGATGCGCTAAAATATATAGAAAATGAAAGAGCCTTTTATGAAAAGTATGGATTGGACAGGGTAGCGGATTTTTACCGGGAGCTCCAAAAGCTGCACGAAAGACTAGAAAAAAGTGAGATATTACTTCAGGTAGGCTTTGGAACGGGTTATCTTGCAAAAACCATAGGACGTTTTCTCTCTACTGAGTGTTTAAAAGCGATTTCGCAAAAGGGGATGAAGGTCTCCGATTTGAATTTATTCCCAAAAACAAGAAGGATAATTTTCGAAGACGGAGTTCCAGCTATGGTCCCGGGATGGGTAAAGATTAAATTCGGTGAGATTTCATGAATGCATTCAGGTTAAGGCTGGAAATAGAGTTTGAAAAAGGTGCATTCTTTTTCGAAAGGGAATACAAAACGGCACTTTCCCGATATTTTGAGGATATAATGAAAAACCGCTTTTTTGTGTTTTCTGATTTAATACCGCTGAAAAAGAAAACCGTAACCGACGGATTCTGGGCCTTAAAGCGTGCGGCCTTGATTTTTTGCACTCCTTTTCAAGAACTTTTGCCCAAAATTGCATTGAAAATAGTGAAAACGCCGGTGGATTTCTATTACGGCCGCCTTAATTTTTCAAGGGCAATTTTCCTAAAGTTACCCATTGAAAAAGAGGGGTATTTACTATCACCAGTAGTGTTATCAGGCAGTGAAAATTTACTTTGGGAAAAGGAACCCTGGTATTTCAGCGAAAATTTGCGCAGGATTTTGATAGAAAAATATCGTATGATCTATGGGGAAGATCCTTCTGACGACCGTTTTCTATTCTGCTTCAAGGGAAATCCCGAGAAAGAAGAACTGCAGCCGGGAATCGTCTCCTACAGGGGAAGGTTTGAGATATTCGGGTCGAACGAGCTTTTAAAGCTTTCTTACCTTTGCGGATTGGGAAGCTTAAATGAGAAGGGATACGGTATGGCATCACCGGACTTGTATTTGTGGAAAAAGAAAACGGAAAGGGGTGGCTCCGGTGGGCAGTGTAATATATCAGATAGGGAGATTGGACAGTAATATAATGGAAGAGCTAGATTTCAGGATTGAGGGAAGGGTATATCGTAAAAAGCTTTCATGCTTTGCATTGAAAGAATACTTGAAAGAAAATGCAGAGGATGTAAAGGCAATTGTTGTATATCCGGTAAGTCTTCCTTTTAATGAAAAATTGAAAAAATTTAATTTAGGGATTCTTTCGGAGAAAATAAATAAAATACTGGAGAATCCCGAGGATTACCTTTCTGATCCGAAAAGCTTTTTTACATTTATGCCTTACGCAGAGGAAATAGATGAGTTTTTTGTCATACATTCCATAGGAGAATATTGCAGAACTAAATTTGAAGTGGCATTTAATGATATAGTATTTGAACTTGCCTTAGACATGATGGAAAGATATTTGAAAGGAGAAATTACTAAAGTTTATATAGATATTTCAAGTGGGCATAATATCTACGTTTCAGCTTTGTTGGAAGCGGTAAGGTTTTTCAGCACATGGGTAAATTTAAAAAATTGGCTTCCGGAATCAAGAAAGACCGAAATTTGGCTAACTTTCTCCGATCCTATTTTGGGTAATGAGGTTTCTGTTTACGATATTCATATGGAAAAGCTTGAGTTTAAGAGCTTTTTCTCGTCTCCGATAAATAAAAAAGATTTGGACGAAAACATTGTTGCAAAAAGGATTTATGAAAATGACAGGGAAAAAAAGAGAAAACTTTCCCGTTTACTAGAAAATTTCGCCACAATATTTTCAGCAATTAAAAATAATGCCCCCCTCGCTGTTTATTATTTAGGGTACGATAAAGATGAAGGGATTGAGGAAACGATAAAAATGATAATTGAGGATATGAAAAGAAACCTTTACACTTCGTATAAAAAGTCACCGAATTTGGATAAAAACACGTACACTAAGGCTATTTTATCTCTAGGTTTATATTACGGAATAGTAAAGGTTTTAAAGCACTACGGAGTGTGTGGTTACAATGAAGAGGAAGGAGTTAGCCTTGAGGAGATAAAAAATAATTTTAGCGGTATGTACGAATTATTTAAACTAAAGCCGAACAATGAATTTCTTGGAAATGAAATATCATCAACGGAAAAAGCAATGGAAGAGGTTGTTGATGATTCAAAGTGGTATCCGCTTGCACGCTTCCTCCAAAGGGAGTATAGGGACCCTGAGGAACGTGAAGAAAGGGTAGCTTCTAGAGGAGAACTGAAAAAGAGGAATTTCTTAGCTCACGCCGGCTTGGAACGCAATATTACTGAAGTAAGAAAAAGTAAGGGTCAAATTTTCGCTCGTTATAAAAATGAATTTAAAATTGTATCTTGTGACCAAGAAAAAATTGTTCAAGTTAAGGACATTATAAAAAGATGGCTTAAAGATGAAGTATAGACTGTGAGGTAGTAAATAATGGTCGAATTCAGCACGATAGAATGCAAAGAATATACAGTGGTACATTTTAAGTTAGATGAGCCTATAAATCCTGAGGACTTAGCTAAATTGAACCCTCCTAAAGTAAACTGTACAAAAGGAATTATCATTAGCGGCCGCGGACCAATATGGCTTTACTGCTATCTTGTGCATTATTATCATATGACGAAGTTTGTTGCAACATATGATCCGAGGTTTGGAGGAGCGGTTGTGGTTGAGTCGCACATTCCATCCTTCAAACCCGGAGATATTATTGAGATTGGAGAAACAGAATCAATGGATTTAATTTGATCTTGGATGTAAAAAATGCTAAAATTTAGAGACAATAAAACTGCAGTCGATCTCAAGGTCAAATTCAAGTACCGGAGGTCGACTGCAAATAGAATCTCTCAAACCTTTATTCTTACTGCATCTTTTCCTTGGTTTTAATCGAACCATAGTGGGATTGAAACTTCTGTCGCTATTGAGATAAAGGTCAACTCCATCACGTTATAATCGAACCATATTGGGATTGAAACTCATCTAACACACAGAAAGCAACGAGTCTCATTTCTAGTTTTAATCGAACCATAATGGGATTGAAACTCCTCAAATTTGACATAAAAAGTATCGCCATCTATAAGTCTTGATCGAACCATAGTGGGATTGAAAATTTTGCGTCTGGACCGCCAACTAGTTTCGGAAATATATGTTTTAATCGAACCATAGAGGGATTGAAAATTTAAAAACTCTCTGTATCCCCGCATGAAGTTACCAACAGTTTTAATCGAACTATAGTGGGATTGAAATAATGGCGTTATACAGTGTGGTTGGAAAAGCATATTCTCTGAGCTTTAATCGAAACATAGTGGGATTAAAACGTAGTCAGCAGCGGAACCATCGCTCATGACCAGGTTGGTTTTAATCGACCCATAGTAGGGTTGAAACTTGCGAAGAACAAAGTGTACTTTCATCTCCCAAATAGTTTTAATCGAACCATCGTGGGATTAAAATTCGAGGCAAAGATAGGCAGTAAATTTGGGTATGGAGAGCGCAAAAGGTTTTTTGGCTAGTGTATGGAAAATAATTGTTTAAACTTGAGTGCTTTGATTTAAAATTGCCTAAAAAAACACGAGGGGGTAGCATCCCCCTCATCTCATTATAAAGCCGTGCCAAAGCAATGCTTAATTTTACACAATTATAAAGGAAGCTTTCTTCCTATGCCCATAGTCAATGCCCTGTTCAGGATTTCCCTGCCGAGCACCACATCTTCCACAGCCATACCAATGTTGCTGTTGACTATCAATTCCTCTTTGCTTTCTCTTCCTTTCTTTAAGCCGGCTATCACTTCTCCAATTTCGCAGTAGATTTCCGGCAATCCGTCGGGGAAATACCCTATTTGCTCGTACAGCTTGTGTTGCTCTATGCTGTCCACAATGTATTTGTCCGCTCTTTTGGCAATTAAGGGATCCCAGAAGGTATTCAAATCGCAGGGAAGTATGGTTTGGCCTTTGGATATCCATTCGTCCTTCACTACTTTTAAAGGCGTTTTCAAGATTACTGTAGCGGAGCTGAGGACTTCACAGCTTTTTGCGACCTCTTCTGGACTTTTTCCTTTTACAATTTCAACATCTATTCTTGGCTGAACTTCAGCGATGAGTTCATCCATGGCTTTTTCGCGAATATCGTAAATGTAAATTTTCTTCAATTTCTTAAGGGTATATGTTATAAATTCCACGTGACCTCGTCCCTGCACGCCGCATCCGAACATCCCGAAAGTTTCGGCGTCCGGGTGAAGGGCCTGAGCAGCCAGGGCGGTAACCGCCGGAGTCCTCATTGCGGTGATCCACATGGCATCCATTATCGCGAGAGGCCAGCCGGAATACTCATCATTTAATATCAGCAAGCCTGATGTCTGGAGCAAATTGAACCTCTCTTGGTTTTTGGGGAAACACTCAATCCATTTTATACCGGCCGCATGCTTTGATGGCACATACGCCGGCATGGCATGAAAAAAGGCCTCCGGCAACGGGTGAATACCTATCTTTGCCGGCATCTCATACTCTTTTTTCCCGTGAGCAATGAGGGCCTCTCTGGTTATATCGATTATTTCCTCAATTGTGAGGCCCACGCTTTTGCACTCTTCCTGGGTTAAATACAGCATTTCCTTCCCGATTTCTATAAACTTAGAGAGCCACTGGCGGTCACTCAAGTCAAGATCCGTCATAAATATAACCCCCTTAAATTTTTTTTTAAATTAGACTTATCTCTAGTTTTTTATCACCTCCCAATGTAAGTAATACTATGCAATATAATAATATCCTTCAGCCGGTTACGATTTTCAAAATAAAAATACCCAAGCCCGCAGTAAAAGGAGGAAAAATTAGCCTTAATGTTGAATTAAATGAGAAAATTGAAAATAATGCTGATTATAGTATAGATTTTAAAAATCATCGACTGAAGTAAAGATCTCAAGACCTAAAGAAGAGGGGAATTGACAATGAAAAATTTGTTCCATCGATTGGCGGGGGACCCAAGATTTATTGATGAGCCAAAATTTACTCAAATGCTTGCTTCCGTTTTAGAGCGTGACGAGGAGCTCGCACGTTCTCTCGGAGAATGGATGTTCGAGAAAAGTGGTCAAAAGAAAGTTCTTCCCGGGACCAGTGTAACAGTTTTAGATGAAGTACAATAGATAATAAGTTCACCCATGCGGAAATAGACTTGGCCGACTTCTACCCTCAGCTGATTGCCAAACTGGATGCCATACTATTGAATGGAGATGTAAGAAAGGTTCGCCTTCCTGGTCTCGCCTTATTGGAAAGGAATGTATTTTAAACTTGTTCCTCCGGAATGGCATATGAAGAAAGATGGAGTTGAGCTTGCCGTTTATGCTTATAAACCGCTTACAACATTCATGGAAGTGGATGACCATTTAAGGGCTTGCCTTAAATACATGTTAGCTCGCCTATTTGAACTGAACAAATTAATAGTTAATTAAAGGACCGAAGGTCAGTTACCCAAATCGAAGGATGCTCTCAGACTCAAACGGCTGAAGCAATTATCAATTCCATCTAACAAAAGAAAAGGTTCTGAAGAAAGCCCGCTCTCCAGTATTATCGCACATCCTTGAGAAGTGCTTTTTCCCTCCAATTGCCTTTTTTGTAGAAAAATGTGGTTATAATAGCACCAGATACCCAGGCAATTAAAAGGGAAACGAATATTGACTCCGGCCTACCGTTGGGATATGCCGCACTCCGCGTGAGATAGGCAAGACCGTATGCGACAGGTACCCGCAAGAAAATTGTAGTTATCAATGAAATCCACATGGGAGTTACTGTATCTCCGGCACCGCGCATGACCCCAGAAAGGACCTGGGTTACCGCCATCGCAATGTATCCCACCGCGAGTATGCGCATCATTCGCATGCTTAAATCAACAAGTTCCGCTGTATCAGTAAAAATATTCATAAGGTATTTGCCAAAAAGCAAGATGATTATTGTTATGACCGTTGAAACTCCCACCGCTATTGCTAAACCTTGACGCGTTCCCTGTTCTACTCTATCCATCTTTTTTGCCCCTACATTTTGCCCTGCAAATGTGGTCATGGTGATACCAAAAGTGAAATTGGGCAATACAGCAAACGCGTCTACCCGCATTACTATAACATTACATGCGATAATCATTTCCCCGAAGGTATTTGTAAGGGATTGGACGGTTATCATAGCAAGCGAGAATATGGCCTGAGTCAAACCTGTTGGGAGTCCCAGTCTTAGAAGTTGTAGTGCATATTCTTTTTTGAGTTTCATCATATTTAAGTTAAAGTCAAATACATCGTCCATCCTTTTAAGTTTAATTACACAAAGAACTGCGGAAACTGTCTGGGCAATTACGGTTGCCACTGCTACCCCGGGCACCCCCATATTTAAACCCACGACAAACCAAATGTCTAAAACCACATTAAGAACGGTTGAAATGAGTAAAAACACCAGCGCTGAAAATGAATCCCCAAGCCCGCGTAAGATTCCCGAGAGTATATTAAAATATGAAAAACCCCAGTTACCTACCAATAATATCAAAAGATAGTCTGCACACCAATCCAAAATCGATTCCGGCGTATTGATAAAAACCAGCATCGGGCGGACGACAAACGGTGATATTACCATTATTATCGTCGATACTATGGCTGTAAGCGTTATGCATACCCCTATAGATCGGGAAAGCCTTTCCCGGTCCTTTGCGCCGAAATATTGGGCGACCATAATCCCAGCTCCGCTAGCAACAGCTACGAAAAGTATAAGTAAAAAGTTAAACACCGGGAAGGCGCTGCCAACAGCAGCCAGGGCATTATCGCCCACGTACCTGCCGATGACGATTGCGTCAACGGTATTATAAAGTTGTTGAGCAATGTTGCCTAAAAGCATCGGAATGGAAAATTCAACGATTCGTTTCCATGGTGTTCCCACAGTCATATCTTTTGGTGAAAAAAGTTCTGCAAGCTTTGCCATATTTGTATTTCAACTCCTTCTATTAAAAGGTGTTCGGTCTAACTCTAAACTTTCAACCCTTTTTATGTTCATTTCGTCCTTCCCAAAATAAGGTAGAGTCAGTTTGGCCCATTTTGATTATATCACTGCTGCTATAAAAATTGCAGATTTTTTAAAACGGGTTATATAGTTTACAGAATATATAAAAATTTGGTATCATGATTATCGAACTATAGATATAGGAGTGAGGCAAAATGCCCAACAGAGCTTTCGATTGGATGAAACAAGCAGAGAAAGACCTGAATCATGCTGAGATATCAAGAAAAAGTGGAGATCATGAATGGGCTTGTTTTGCCGCCCATCAGGCTGGAGAAAAAGCGGTGAAAGCCCTGCACCTTTATCTAGGTCAGGAAGCATGGGGGCATGTGATATCGAGACTTCTAAAAGACCTGCCCACAGGAATATGCGTTGAAGAAGATCTAGTAGAAAAAGCAAAAGTTCTCGACAATTTCTATATACCTGCAAGATATCCTGACAGTCATCCAGAGGGAGCTCCTTTTGAGCATTATGGTCCGTTACAAAGCGAGGAGGCTATAAAATATGCCAGTGAGATCATTGAATTCGTCCGTTCTAAAATGGCCGGATAAAGAAAGTGTTATTTTGTCGCTTGTGGAATGGGTTAAAGGAATCGTACGGCTTAGAGATGATATTGTAAAAATAGGATATTTTGGCTCCTATGCCCGGGGAGATTGGGGAGTAGGGAGCGACCTTGATGTAATAATAATTGTCAAAAAAAGTAACCTTCCCTTCCACGAACGCTCTGCTGAATGGGACACAGGGCAAATACCCGTTCCCGTGGATTTATTGGTTTACACCATGGAGGAATACGAAAGAATAAAGGCCGGGAACTTACGATTTTATAAGAATATACAAAATGAAACTGTATGGGTTTACCCGTCAGAGAGATAGCAAATTGAGGGATTTTGCCAGCAAGGCTTGGTCCATAAGGCTGAAGGCCTTATTTTTTTGCATGCACGTGCGATAAAGGAGAAGGATTTTTTCAAACCAGAAGCGAATTATTCAACAATTTTACTGTTTTAGAGGAGGATATTTATGGATTTAATAAGGAAGTTGGAGGAATTCAGCACATGGGCTGGAATCGTAGGTTGGGTTACGGTAATCTCGGGAGCTATCGAGGCTATTTTTGGATTATTTGTATTTATAATAGGTGCATTGCCAGGTGTGATATCGCTAATTATGGGGATTAAACTGCTGGGAGCCCGGGATCGTGCTAGAAACATAGTCCTGTCCCAGGGCTATGATGAGCAGCAAATGGTATTGCTCATGCAGGAAATGACAACATATTTTAAGATTCAAGGCATTTTAATTATAATCGGGGTTGTCTTAACTGTTCTTATGGCATTTGGCGGTTTACTAGCCTACATTTCGTCATAGAAATCAAGCTCTCTTAGCACGGACCTTACAGTTGCTAAGGGAGTTTTTGGTTTCCCGTGCATATTTTTTGAGGTATATTTATTTGTGAAGCTGTTTTGGGAGGGGAGAAATATGCGAAAGAGGATGAGGGAATACGGAATTACATTGGGCCTATTTCCTCCCGGCCCTTTAAATGCTATTACCGATGTAAAAGGAGTAAAGGTGGGGCATGTGACTTTAATTTCCGGCGAAGGAAAGCTTTTCCCTGGAAAGGGGCCTGTGAGGACCGGGGTAACTGCAATAGTCCCCCACAGCGGAAACATTTTTAAAGAAAAGCTGATTGCTTCTTGCTTTGTCGGCAATGGCTTCGGGAAATCGGTGGGATTGGTGCAGATAAAAGAACTGGGGACGCTGGAGACGCCCATTATTCTCACTAATACATTATCCGTGGGGACCGTGGCCGATGCTCTGGTGGAATACATGCTTTCCTTTAACGATGATATCGGAGTTACCACAGGTACTGTAAACCCAGTGGTACTGGAATGTAACGACGGTTATCTCAATGATATAAGGGGAAGGCATGTGAAAAAGGAACATGTCTTTGCTGCCATAAACGGTGCAGAGAAAACATTCGAAACTGGAAGTGTGGGTGCGGGGACCGGTATGATCTGTCACGGGTTTAAAGGAGGAATAGGCACTTCGTCGAGGCGGATTGAAATAGATGGGAAAACCTATACAGTAGGAGCCCTTTTGCTTACAAACTACGGGAGAATGGAAGACCTTATCTTCAACGGGAAAAATGTAGGCAGGATATTGAAGGATGAAATAAGTGTAAGGGAAAAGGTCAGAGAAAAAGACGAAGGCTCCTGCATAGTTGTAATTGCCACCGATGCTCCACTCGACGCCCTCGGTCTTGCGAGGGTGGCGAAAAGGGGAATCCTCGGCCTTGCCAGGACCGGGTCGTTTATGGGAAACGGAAGCGGGGATATTGCCATTGCCTTTTCAACGGCCAACAGGATTCACCATTACGGCAGGCCGGTAATCGAAGTTAACACGATTTCTCCCCATTCGGAGGAGATAAACAAAATATTTCAAGCTGCAGTAGAAGCCGTTGAAGAGGCCGTATGGGACTCTATGTTTACGGCGGAAAGAATAGTCGGAAGGGACAACCACGAAGCCCCGCTTTTACCGGTGGAAAGATTTTTGGAGCTGGTGAGTTAGATTTTACCATGATCACAAAATCGAAGTGTCGTCGACCTCCGGTAGTGCAAAAACCTCCGGGGATCGACGACAAACGCAAATCATACCCAAAACCAAAATTTACCCCGCTTCAGAAGGATTATTGAAATTTATGGCGAAAAAATTATAATAATTCAATATTTAATTTTTCGCCGTAAATCTTTATTTTTTGTTAAATTTTACGGGTTTTTAGCCTACCTATGAGGGATTGAAACTCAGATAATTCGTGTCTATAACCACCTGTTTTTCGTGTTGAGTTTTTAGCCTACCTATGAGGGATTGAAACTTGTGATAAATGAGATATGGCAGATAGGTTTACCCAAGTTTTTAGCCTACCTATGAGGGATTGAAACAACCTTGCAAAAGACAGAGAAAAAATCGTGCACATTACAGTTTTTAGCCTACCTATGAGGGATTGAAACAATCGCCGGTTTGATTGATGTCGAAATTCTGCTCGTGGGTTTTTAGCCTACCTATGAGGGATTGAAACTTGTGGCATGTTTTAAACGTAGGAAGGAGCAATGGAAGGGTTTTTAGCCTACCTATGAGGGATTGAAACACAGCTTTCCGGCAATTGCGGCACATGTGACAGCATACGCAGTTTTTAGCCTACCTATGAGGGATTGAAACAATCTGGACATTGTGTTCGATGACGTGGTGTTTAGGACGTTTTTAGCCTACCTATGAGGGATTGAAACAGTGTATTCACCGCATCGTTCGCGCCCTCAACTATAATCCGTTTTTAGCCTACCTATGAGGGATTGAAACGCCCCTCCTAGTTCCGATATAGATGTAACAACCTGCAGTTCGTTTTTAGCCTACCTATGAGGGATTGAAACTTGGTTGGTAGAAAGCGAGGAGATTGCTGCATTAGTGAAGGTTTTTAGCCTACCTATGAGGGATTGAAACCCTCAAAATGTTCACGCACCCAATTTTCCACATCCATGTTTTTAGCCTACCTATGAGGGATTGAAACCTTTGCCATGAATCAAAACATTCGCCGCATTCACTAAGTTTTTAGCCTACCTATGAGGGATTGAAACTAAACTCGGTAAATCAAGATTTGAATATGTCGATCAGGTTTTTAGCCTACCTATGAGGGATTGAAACTTGATGGTAGTAGCAAAATTTGGGTCATTGTTTATTGTTTTTAGCCTACCTATGAGGGATTGAAACCTCAGCAGCTTCAGGCTCGCCTTATACTCCTCGCTTAGTTTTTAGCCTACCTATGAGGGATTGAAACTCTGGAAAAGTCCAATTGATTCTTCCTTGTCTGTAATGTTTCTTGGTTTTTAGCCTACCTATGAGGGATTGAAACCATACAACGATGAAATCAGTGTATCCCATCCCGTCAGTTTTTAGCCTACCTATGAGGGATTGAAACGAGGTATAGATACCATCAGGGAAATCAGGAAGCAGTGTTTTTAGCCTACCTATGAGGGATTGAAACGAGAATATTGCAGATGAATCTTAATCCCTTTCTTTTTGGTAAAATTTAGGTTTTTAGCCTACCTATGAGGGATTGAAACTAATCATAGCATGTATATACTCCAAAAATCCATTGCAAAAAAGTTTTTAGCCTACCTATGAGGGATTGAAACTTGGACACTCGGGACTTGAAAATTTATCCAAGCCGGGAAGTTTTTAGCCTACCTATGAGGGATTGAAACATATTTGTGGCTTTCGGAAGCAAGGATAAACTTCCTTCGTTTTTAGCCTACCTATGAGGGATTGAAACAGTCAATAACCCGATGAAGGTAAGAGCCCGAGGGTGAAAAATAGTTTTTAGCCTACCTATGAGGGATTGAAACTTTGAATGAAGATGAGGAAACGATACATCGGAGGATGCTTGGTTTTTAGCCTACCTATGAGGGATTGAAACAATATGATATTCAAGAGGTTTCAGTAGGTGAAAATTGGTTTTTAGCCTACCTATGAGGGATTGAAACATGGAAAGCTAACTGCCTGCACTACAAATCTATCTTGATTGTTTTTAGCCTACCTATGAGGGATTGAAACTTGAGAAACATTCCCAGAAAATATATTGAAAGGCCAAGTTTTTAGCCTACCTATGAGGGATTGAAACCTTGATGACCTCCCAATCCCGGTCGGTCAGATATTTTTCAAGTTTTTAGCCTACCTATGAGGGATTGAAACGTTTTTGAAGTAAATTCTCAGCGTTTTTCCGGTCTTTGAGTTTTTAGCCTACCTATGAGGGATTGAAACTTACCATAACCAAGTTTCCTTTTGATTCTCCAATTCCTTGTTTTTAGCCTACCTATGAGGGATTGAAACTGTTTCCCTTAAACGACACCGAAATAGTCTTCCCACAGTTTTTAGCCTACCTATGAGGGATTGAAACTAGGCAACTTCTACAGTGATTTCCGATATGACTTCGGTTTTTAGCCTACCTATGAGGGATTGAAACTCGGTCAGTTTGAATGGACTATTGCAAAGATGAATATGTTTTTAGCCTACCTATGAGGGATTGAAACCGGTCTGTCTGATACGAGAAAGGTGAGCGTCTACCGGTTTTTAGCCTACCTATGAGGGATTGAAACTGTTGATTCGGAGCTTTCAAAGAAAGCAGATAAAACGTTTTTAGCCTACCTATGAGGGATTGAAACCTGTTTTGATACACCATTGAACCCAAGCAGTATGACCATCGCAGTTTTTAGCCTACCTATGAGGGATTGAAACTTGCAAAATCGTTACCCCTGTTACCTACATATCTTGCTACGTTTTTAGCCTACCTATGAGGGATTGAAACGGAAGGTCAAAGGAGCGAATAAAATACGCCAAAATGGCACTAGCCTGTTTTTAGCCTACCTATGAGGGATTGAAACCAGGGACGGACAGATACTGTCTGCCACCTGGGAGGAACGAGAAGTGACAGTTTTTAGCCTACCTATGAGGGATTGAAACCGGTATGCCCAGGGTGGTCAATTATTCACTCAACATCTGTTTTTAGCCTACCTATGAGGGATTGAAACAAGGAGGAAATGGAAAATGGCTGATCACATAATTGTAAATCTTGGTTTTTAGCCTACCTATGAGGGATTGAAACTCTCCCAAAATGTCCGATAAGAAAGGAAACTCTTTTTTGAAGTTTTTAGCCTACCTATGAGGGATTGAAACTATTTTAATCAGAAAATGAAATTACCGCCTCCCGGCTAAAGGCAGGTTTTTAGCCTACCTATGAGGGATTGAAACAGGTGCAGGATGGGTTGCCGGTGATGGTGGAGGAAGGGAGTTTTTAGCCTACCTATGAGGGATTGAAACTTCTCTGACCTAGAAACTGAAACTTCAAAGAAGTTTTTAGCCTACCTATGAGGGATTGAAACCCAAAAGACCTTTGGCTTTCTCTTTTCTTGGAATCCTTCCTCAGTTTTTAGCCTACCTATGAGGGATTGAAACATGCTTAACGCTTACGGCTACCTTAAAATAGGCGAATGTTTTTAGCCTACCTATGAGGGATTGAAACAGGCCTCTTGCCAACGCTTTTGTTTATGGTATGCAAGCGTGTTTTTAGCCTACCTATGAGGGATTGAAACAATTGCCATGTGAAAAGCTCACGAGAATCCTTCTTGAGTTTTTAGCCTACCTATGAGGGATTGAAACAGCACTCCGAATGCAGACTTTTGCTCGAAAAACTGCATATAGTTTTTAGCCTACCTATGAGGGATTGAAACTATTCGCTGGCCTGGACGATGTAGAAAAGCTGAAATCGTTTTTAGCCTACCTATGAGGGATTGAAACAAATAATCTATTGCCATAGCTCTCCCTCCTTCTCCTTGTTTTTAGCCTACCTATGAGGGATTGAAACGACCATACACCGTGCGTGGTGGAATCTTCAATATTGCTGCCAGTTTTTAGCCTACCTATGAGGGATTGAAACCGCTTCCCATATCGTGGAAAGGACCAACAAATAAATTGTTTTTAGCCTACCTATGAGGGATTGAAACCAACGTATGTTGGATCGGGTGCCGAATACGGTGGACAAAGTTTTTAGCCTACCTATGAGGGATTGAAACTAAGTCGGTGCAGAATTCAGACAAGCGAGCCGGTTTTCTTGTTTTTAGCCTACCTATGAGGGATTGAAACCATTGTTGACTTGTTAGCACTAGGACAAATCTCCCATTTTTCTTTGTTTTTAGCCTACCTATGAGGGATTGAAACAACTTCTATATAATCCAATTGCTAAAGTCTCAGCGAGTTTTTAGCCTACCTATGAGGGATTGAAACAAAGCAGAAAGAATAGGGATAATACAAATCGAAAAAGCACCGTTTTTAGCCTACCTATGAGGGATTGAAACGCTCTTGCAATGTCTACCGCCGCCTCGCCGAAAATGTTTTTAGCCTACCTATGAGGGATTGAAACATGTTCGGGGAATTGGGTTTGGAAAGAAGAAATCTCAGGTTTTTAGCCTACCTATGAGGGATTGAAACCAACAAGTGCTACGCAAAGCACCAATTATTGCCCACAGTTTTTAGCCTACCTATGAGGGATTGAAACGTGCTTAAATATTGAAGGAGGCGAAACTGATGACATTAGTTTTTAGCCTACCTATGAGGGATTGAAACTCCACAATTTGTATCATCCTGTTAACCGCTTCATCTAGTTTTTAGCCTACCTATGAGGGATTGAAACAAAATTTGCTTCTGCTTGAACTTCAAGTAGAGCCTGAGTTTTAGGTTTTTAGCCTACCTATAAGGGATTGAAATTTCCGATACCGAATGGCAGAACTTTGTAAATCAAATTAGTTTTTAGCCCACCTATAAGGGATTGAAACAATTTTATATTGCAACAAATTATTGACGTTATCTCC
>JAKKUQ010000047.1 GCA_021890755.1 Thermosediminibacteraceae bacterium
TATCAAGAAGCTATAAAAACTTCTTGATAATTTCTAAGACATATTATACGAGGGGTGATTTATATGAAAATGAAATTGTCCTGCTTTGGGCAGATAAAAGACATCGACGATATAGCTAGAGCCGGTTATGATTGCGCGGAATTGCAAATTAAAGAAATTATGGAATTAAGTGATGACGAGTATAAAGCAGCCTTAAAAAAGGCCCGAGATTCGGGAATAACGTTGGAAGTTTTCGATAATCCCGTTCCATTGACAGTATCCATAACTTCGCCGGATTTCGATTTAAAATACTGGACTGAATACTTGAAAAAGGGCGCATATAGAACCGCGCAGATGGGAGCCCGTTACTATGTGTTTGGCAATGGCAAAGCAAGGAGCCTGCCGACGGAAGGTGACGTAAAGGGAGCCTATGAAAAGCTGATGACATTTTTGAATATACTGTGCGATGTGGCGGCGGAATACAATATTACGGTGCTTTTAGAGCCATTAGCAAAGAGCATATCAAATTTTATAAATACCATTCCCGAGGCTGTTGATTTCATAGAGAAATTTGGAAGATATAATTTGAAAACTATGTGCGATTTTAGGTACCTTCCTGCGATGAACAGAGATGTGGAGGATATTGCTACTTATGAAAAATACGTAAAGCACATCCATGTGGATAATCCATTGTCGAACTTTCCAGAGAGATTCGTGCCGAGTTTAGATGATGGGTACGACTACACGCCGCTTATTAATGTTTTGAAGAAGATATGCTATAAAGAAATAATATCGATAGAAGCTAGTGTGTTCAAAGATTTCAAAGAAGATATAAAAAGAGGAATAGAATTTTTCAAGTATTTCGGCATAGAACCTTACAGAAGTTAAAATGTGGTTGGATTTTAAAACAAGGGCCTATATATATCACCCCTTAGGGGATCCATGCGGAATTCATCTAAAAGTTCATCGATGGCTTGAGAAAGCAGTTTTAACCCTTCCTCAAGCTTTTCCGGCGGAATCTGAGCTATGCTGAGCCGAAATCCTGGTGATGGTCGGCGATCAGGGTAGAAAAAGTCGCCCGGCGTTAACAAGATACCTTTTTTAATGGCTTTGCTGTAAAGGTTAGTAGAATAACAGCCGCTGGGGAGTGTGACCCAGAAAAACAGCCCTCCCTGAGGCTCTGTCCAGGACACTTCCTGAGGCATGTGCTTATTCAGGGCCCTTATCATGAGGTTCCACCTTTCTCGGAAAAGGCCCCGCATTCTTTCCGCGTGCTCATTGAAAGAGCCGTCTTGTAGCATCACATCCAAAGCCCGCTGGGTCAGACCCGAAGAGGTTATATCAGAGAAATACTTGACCTCGGCTATCTTTTTAGAGAAATGCTCAGGTGCAAGGATAAAGCCCAGGCGCAGACCGGGCATAAAGAACTTTGAAAAGCTTTTGATGTAAAATACGCGATCGGCCGTATCCAGAGTTTTTAAGGGCACAGGCCTTTCAGTGTAGTAAAGATCGTTCATGTGGTCGTCTTCTATGATCAAAAAATCGTACTTTTGGGAAAGAGCAAGAAGCTCTTTCTTTTTTTGTTCGGAATAGGAACGGCCTGTGGGGTTTTGAAAATTTGGCATGGTGTAGAAAAGTTTGGGTGGTCTGGAGCGAAGTTTAGCAAGAAGATCCTCCATGTCAGGGCCATCCTGCAAAAACGGGATTTCTACGATCCTTGCGCCTCTTGATTTAAAAGCGTCAATTGCGCCCGGGTAAGTTGGGCTTTCCACGTACACAACGTCTCCGAAATCAAGGAGGGCTTTGGATATTATATCTATCCCCTGCTGAGCTCCGGATACGACGTGGATGTAGTCAACCGGTGCTTCGATGGCATATTCCCTAAAAAGGAACTTCCTAAGGGATTCCCTAAGGGGGAGATACCCCTGGCTTTCGCTGTATGCGAATGCATATCCTCCGTCCCGATCCAGCACACGATTAAGGGCATCTTTAAATGTCTTCACCGGAAAGTATTCAGGAGAAATCGAAGTGCCGGAAAAGTTAAAAGGCACCTTAAGCAATGCCTCATTCCCCTGGGACATGCGGTTCGCTATTTCACTGGTTTCTTCAATGATATCTCCGACTGGACGCACGTAAGTACCGCTTCCCACGCGGGAAATGGCGAACCCATCTCGTTCCAGCAAACGATAAGCGTTCACTATGGTTACAGAATTTACATTAAGCATCGACGCCAGTTTACGTATGGGAGGCAGCTTTTCGCCGGGGCTTAGTTTTCTTTCCTTGATTAATTGGACGATTCCATCATATACCTGAATATACAGTGGTTTATCGGAACTTCTATCCAAATGTATCGAAACAAAATGCTCCATTTACGTATCTCCTCCGGGAAATATAAAAATTGTATTGACAGACAATTTGCGGAAATGGCATAATATATGCGTACAATTTCTTACATAACAAAAATATTGTATCGATACAATAATTATACCATAAAGATTGATGGATTCCAAAGTGATTATTAACAATGAGGGGGAGCGGTTATGCTGGAAGAAAGAAAAAGAAGACTTGCGGAAAAGCTTAAAGGCGGGGTAATAATGGATGTTACGACGCCCGAACAGGCAAAAATCGCAGAAGAAGCAGGGGCTGTGGCGGTAATGGCATTGGAAAGGGTACCGGCGGATATTAGAAAGCAAGGCGGAGTTGCACGTATGGCCGATCCCAAGGTAATAAAGGCCATAAAGCAGGCGGTAAGCATACCTGTAATGGCGAAGTGCCGTATAGGTCACTTCGTTGAAGCTCAAATTTTAGAGGCCATTGGAGTTGATTTCATAGATGAAAGTGAGGTTTTAACGCCCGCCGACGAATTTTGCCATATAGACAAGAAAAAATTCAAAGTGCCTTTCGTTTGCGGAGCTCGAAACCTGGGTGAAGCCCTGCGCCGCATAGCAGAGGGTGCCGCCATGATAAGGACAAAGGGCGAGGCTGGCACCGGCAACATTGTGGAGGCGGTGCGCCATATCCGGACAATCAAAGCTGAGATAAGAAAACTGCAGAACATGCCGCGGGAAGAGCTGATCGCCGCCGCAAAGGAGATGGGCGCCCCTTACGAACTGGTACTGTATGTGGCAGAACACGGCCGCCTTCCAGTTGTCAACTTCGCAGCGGGAGGAGTGGCAACACCAGCAGATGCGGCACTTTTAATGCAGCTCGGGTGTGATGGCGTATTCGTGGGGTCAGGGATATTCAAATCAGAAAATCCTGAGAAAAGAGCCAAAGCTATCGTAAAAGCGGTGGCCCATTATGACGACCCCGAAGTGCTGGCAGAAGTTTCCGAAGACCTGGGCGAATCGATGCCTGGCCTGGAGTTAGAGCAGTTGGAGAGCCGTTATGCCGAGCGCGGATGGTAGATGACCGCTTTTAAAAACCGCCGAAATCTTCGGCGGTTTTTTTATTTTCAACATAAAAAAAGATGTGGCTAGTGTGGATAAGTTATCCCCAATGGGGATAAATGCCTCAAATCAATGTCCTTCACAGAGAAGAGGGGAATTCACTTATTAACACCTGTGGATAAGTTTGTGGATAAAGTGGATAAAAAGGCCCATGGGATGTGGATAAAAAGGCGCATTTACTTTGGGAATAAAAACCCACATTCTGAGGAAAATAAAAACATGAAAAAATGAATTTCAAAAAAGAGGGGTATTAGGATTTAAAATGGCAAATATCATTTACGAGCACGTCTTGGATGCTTTCACCTTAACTACAGCCGTGGTATTTATTATAAGTGGTCTTTTTCTGGTATTTATAGATTCCAATGCTATGGTACGGAAAAACCTAAAGAGAGAAGCTGTCCTGGTTAAAGTGGCGGGAATCCTTTACATAATAGGGAGTCTTATTCTTTTTATATACCTTCACTTGCTTTAGCTTTTAAATATTTACGGAGGATTGGTGTATGGGCAACATCTTTAAGACGCTTTTTAACAGGAAAAAAACCGAGATTTTCTACGAAAGGGACATGACTCCCGACAAAAGCAGGAAGCTATATAAAGATATAGATGAAAATATAAAGGTTTTTAACGAGTACCTCGCAGACTGCGATGATCTTATATCTAGGGAGTTTGTTGTTGGTAATCCCAATGGGCCCAAGCACAGGATGGTTTTATTCAACATCGACGGGCTCGCCGACAAAAAGGTCGTGCACGAGGAAATCATGAAGTCGCTCATGCTCTTTGCCAGGCAGGTCCCTTTAGAATACAGCGTTGGAGACAAGTTTTTTCAGCTTGTCAAGGACGGCCTGATAACGGTGGCCGAAGTCAGGGAAACGGATAATTTCGGGGAAGCGGTGCTGGCGGTGCTGTCGGGCGATACCGCCCTTTTTATCGATAAACTGGACCGGGGCCTTATTTTGAACACCAGGGGCTGGGAAAAAAGGGCGGTGCAGGAGCCCTCTACTGAAGCCGTGATAAGGGGATCGCGGGATGGGTTCACCGAGACCTACCGCGTAAACGTGGCTCTGGTGCGCCGCAGGATAAAGGATCCGAATCTCAAGGTCCAGACCGTAAGGCTGGGGAGGCACACTAGGACCGACGTCGGTGTTCTTTACATCAAAGGGATTGCAAACCCCTCCATCGTCGAGGAAGTCTTGAAGAGGCTCAACACGATAGATATTTCAGGAGTGCTGGAGAGCGGTTATATCGAACAGATGATAGAGGATAACTACCTTTCGTTTTTTCCCCTCCTCAGGAGGACGGAAAGGCCCGACGTGGCGGCGGCGTGCCTGCTGGAAGGCAACGTAGTGATCTTATGCGACAACACCCCCTTTGCATTAATAGCCCCCACCACCTTTTTCAGCCTCTTCCAGTCAGCCGAAGATTACTACGAGAATTGGTATATAGCTTCTCTTATCAGGATACTTCGCATGAGC
This sequence comes from Thermosediminibacteraceae bacterium, assembly GCA_021890755.1. GTDB lineage: Bacteria > Bacillota > Thermosediminibacteria > Thermosediminibacterales > Thermosediminibacteraceae > JAKKUQ01. The sequence continues at coordinate 4,901 of JAKKUQ010000047.1, forward strand.
GCGGCTTTTCTTGCCGTTACCGCACCGGCCCTTTACGTGGCGATGGTCTCCTATCACCCGGGGATGTTGCCCACCGACCTGGCCCTGTCGATAGGCGCCACCAGGGAAGGCGTGCCCTTTTCTACTACCGTAGAAGCCCTCATCATGATGCTTGCCCTGGAAGTGCTGAGGGAGGCAGGGATCAGGCTTCCAGGCCCCATTGGCCAGACGATAGGTATCGTGGGCGGTCTCGTCGTCGGAGAAGCTGCCGTCAGGGCGGGCATAGTGAGCCCCATAATGGTAATATTGATAGCCATTAACGCCATATCATCCTTTGCAATACCGAATTTCAACTTGGCGGTGGCGTTCCGTTTGCTGGCGTTCGTTTTTCTATTATTTGCTTCGGTGGCAGGCCTGTACGGCATAATTCTGGTGTATCTGGGCTTAGTTATCCACCTGGTGACTCTCAAGAGCTTCGGCGTAAATTATCTCTCGCCACTGGTCTCATTTAAAATGAAAAGGGTCATAGATATCCTCGTAAGACCCCCGTTACCCTTCATCAAAGAAAGGCCCGATTACACAAAACCCCTTGACCGGAAGAGGATGAGGGATCTGAGGCAGGACCAGGAAAGCGAAGGCGGTGATGAAGATGCTGATGGACGATGATAGGATATCGACGGCACAGGCCATAGCCCTTGCCATAAACACCATCTTGGGTGTCGGCCTCACGACTCTGCCGAGGGAGCTAACAAAAGCCGCAGGCCCTGACTGCTGGATTGTGGTTATACTGGGAGGCATTTTTGCCCTAATATCAGCGTTGATAATAGCTACAGTTATAACCCGGTTCAACGGCAAAACCTTCATCGAATATACCTCAAGCATTCTGGGGAGGCCCGTAGGTTTTCTGGTAGGAGTTTTATACGCCTTTTATTTCGTCCTATCCTGCGCCGTAGTGCTGAGGATCTTCTCGAGCGTAATAAAAAACTTCGTACTAGAGTCGACGCCGCGGGAGTTCATCATAATAACTCTGCTAGTGCTTTCGTTTTATTTGATCCGCCACGGCCTGGAACCGATGGCAAGGTTCATGGTCATAAATACTCCTATCTGGTTAATAACGGCGGTAGCTGCTTTTCTCTTTACCTTTAACAAGGCTGATTTTTCGGAACTCCTTCCCTTTTTCAGGACACCTCCCGACAAATTGCTTTTCGGGTCTTTAAGTGCAGCCCTCAGTATGGCCGGTTTCGAGGTGTTAATGGTCGCCGGCCAGGGGCTGAATACCACCAAGCACGTTTACAAAATTGCATTAGTATCCATCGCAACGGTTACGGCTTCCTATCTCTATTTGGTGGTTTTTGTAGTATCCGTATTGGGAGTGGAAGAGACCAAGATGCTGCTTTGGCCCACCGTGGATGTTTTAAGAAGCATAACCGTTCCGGGAGGTATTCTGGAGAGGATAGAAGCACCCCTCATTACCGTATGGGTTATAATGGTATTTACCACGTTGAGTCCCTATTACTTTTCCGCCGCGATAACTATTGCAAACATCTTCAACGCGAAAGAGTTTAAAATCTTTGTGCCGCTGCTTTTTCCGTGGATATACTTTCTTTCCATGACGCCGCAGAACGTGCTGGAGCTGGAAAGCTGGCTCAAATTCGTCGGTAATCTTTCCATTGGTTTCGGTTTCGTAATACCCTTCATCATGCTTATAGCAGGTTCCTTGAAGGCAAGGTGGGGGAAGTCGCAATGAAATTAAAGAAAATTTTTTTGATAACCGTCGCCGCATTATCCATCTTTTATACCACCGGCTGCTGGGACATGGTCGATATCGACAGGCGGTTTTTCGTGGGCCAAATAGGGGTCGACAAGGCAGAAGATGGGGAACAGATGCTGGTCTCCTTCGTTTTTCCGATTGTAAGGAAGATTGCAGGCGGCCAGGGAGGTGGTGAGGGAGGCGGCGGAGGAGGTTCCACGGTAATCGCCGTCAGCACCGCGGCCGATTCCATCCACGCCGCCGCCCGCCAGATGGCAATGCGCCTCAGCCGGCGGTTGTTTTTCGAGCACACCAGAGTCATACTTATAGGCGAAGAACTGGCAAGGGACGGTATTGAAGAAGTCGTAAACTTCCTGGAGAGAAACAGCGAGATCAACCGCCGAAGCTTTGTCATCATCGTCCAAGGGAAGGCCAAAGATCTCTTGAACTTCCAAAACGAGATCGAGGTGTTGCCGGCGCTGTATATCGCAAATATTTTCAAAAACCGGGACATATGTGCCAGGTTCGTCGAGGTAGATGTCGACAAATTCATGAGGGAGATCCATACCACGAACGGCAACGTCCTCCTTCCGCGGATGACGCTGGGGAAAACGGATGTTAAAATAAGCGGGGCTGCGGTTATGAAAAAATACAAGCTGATGGGATGGCTTGAGGAAAACGAGACAATGGGCGCCAACTTTATCTTGGAAGAAATCAGGGGAGCCGATATTGTGGTTTACATCCCGGGCTACAAATATCCGGTTGTATTTACGGTTACCCACAATAAAGCTGCCAAGGAACTGCTGGAGGCGGGCGATTATCCTAAATTCAGGGTGAAACTGGACGTGAAGGGGGAGATTGTGGAGACGCCGGAGCAAATACGGCTCGACCAGGAAATGTTGAAGAAAATAGAAAAATTACTGGAGGACAGGATAAACCAGATAGTTACCTCAAGCATAAAAAAGCTACAGCAGGAATACCAGGTGGATTTGCTGGAATTCGGCGTGTACCTTTCCAAACACAAGCCGGAAGTATGGGAAAGGTATGAAAAGGACTGGGAAAACATTTTCCCCGACGCTGAAATAAATGTTGAAACAAAAGTTACGATAAGAGGAATAGGTGCTTCCTATTAGGGAAATAATTTAGATGAACGACAAAATTATCAATTAAGGGGGAAGACGCATGGGGTTCTTCAAGAAAACGGTTATAGCGCTCACTGTTATACTTCTTCTTGCACTGATTGCTGCTGTTATAGGCGGTTCGGGGCTCGCCGGAGGTAGATTTGACGGAGAAAAAAGAGTTTCCGGAATAGATGTGGAAGACCTCTCGTCGAAGGTAATCAGGCTGCACATAGTGGCCAATGGAGATTCACCGGAAGAGCAAGAACTGAAGCTTCGGGTAAGGGATGCAGTGATAAAAACCCTCGAGAAGGACCTTTCAAAAGTTAATAGCATCGAAGCTACCAGGGAGTATATAAAAACTCACCTGAAGGATATAGAGGAGATAGCGAGAAAAGAGGTTGAAAAAAGCGGAAAAGATTACGGGGTTAAAGCGCTTTTTGGCAGATTCCCATTTCCCGTGAAGACGTATGGGTTCATTACGCTTCCAGCAGGGGAATATGAGGCATTGAGAATTATTATAGGAAAAGGTGAAGGCAAAAACTGGTGGTGCATTTTGTTCCCGCCGCTTTGCTTTGTGGATATTACCCATGGGGTTGCAAGAGAAGAGGCCAAAATTAGGTTGAGCACTGTTTTAACACCAGAAGAAATGGTTGCCATAGACAGCAGCAAAAATTTTAAGGATGAGGAATACGAGCCGGTAAAAGATAACATCCATGTCCTGGAATACAGGCCGGCAATAAAAGATACACAAAATAGAGAAGATGAAAAGCCTATTTATTACATCCAAAGTCAAAGGGAGAAGAAAACTAATAGCAACAATAAAAATGAGGAACGAAAGCCGACAAAAGAGTATACCCTAGGTCCGAAAGACGAGCCGGTCATAGAAAACATCCCAAATGAGAAATACAAGATGTCTATATCTATAGAAGATAACATACAGGATGCCGAGCACCATCAGGTAGTTGTGAAATTCAAAATGGTGGAGTGGCTACAGGTTGCCTGGAACAGGCTCCAGCAAAACTTCAAACTCGCTTTTAAAAATTAGCGACAAAACGAGGCCCCGGCTAGAAGCCGCGGGCTTTTCTGATGCCGGTAGTCACCACTGCTCATTAAAGCCATTTATCCGGCGTATAATCTCGATATCACCTGTTATACCTAATACGATAGTTATAGTTCGTTTTTAAAAAGGATTGTTCATTTTTTCTCTATTTCTTAACAAAAATTTAACATATTTTTTTGTTTTTGTTATTGAATTTCTTAAAATTATATGCTTTAATTTAGTATGTTCTATTATTGAAAGGAGGGTGACTGCGATGAGAAAAGAAGAGCAGCAGGAAACACCGCTTTTTACAGCGCTGAAAAAGTACGTGCAGGATAGAACCATATCCTTCCATGTACCTGGACACAAGGGCGGCAGAGGAATACCCGAGTTTAGGGAATTTGTAGGAGACAACATCCTGGCCATTGACGTCACCGCTGGTATCTTGGGACTTGACAACGTGTGCAATCCGTTAGGTGTCATCAAAAGAGCGGAAGAACTGGCTGCCGATGCCTTCGGGGCCGACTATGCCCATTTTCTGGTAAACGGTACCACATCGGGCATCCAGGCCATGATATTGTCGGTGGCCGGACCAGGCGACGAAATAATAATTCCGCGCAACGCTCACCGGTCGGTAGTGGGAGGCTTGATACTAAGCGGTGCGAGGCCAGTTTATATAAAACCGGTTATTGACGACTACATGGGTATAGCTATGGGCATAACGCCAGAAAGCGTGAGACGAGCCCTCCTGGAACACCCTGACGCCAAAGCTGTTTTTGTAATCAACCCCACCTATTATGGGGTTGCTTCGAATCTCAAGGAGATTGTGGAAATCGCTCACTCTTTCGGAAAACCCGTAATAGTGGACGAAGCCCACGGCGCTCACTTTGCTTTTCATCCGGATTTACCACTTTCGGCGATGGAAGCAGGAGCCGACATGAGCGCCGCCAGTGTCCATAAACTCGTAGGGTCCATGACCCAGAGCTCCATTCTGCTGGTAAAGAGCAAGCTGGTGGACGACAAAAGGGTTAAGGCGGCCATGAATCTAACCCAGACTACCAGTCCTTCCTACCCGCTTATGGCTTCCCTAGATGTGGCCCGAAAACAGATAGCCCTTCGGGGAAGGGAGATGCTGGAAAAGACCATTAAGCTCTGCGAAGAGGCAAGGCGGGAACTCAACCGGATTGAGGGAATATACGTAATGGGCAAGGAAGTGGAAGGTACCGAAGGGTGCTTCGCCTATGACCCAACGAAACTTGCCATCAATGTGAGAGAACTTGGGCTTTCCGGTTTTGAAGTAGAAAAGATATTAAGGTACGAATACCGAATTCAGGTGGAGCTATCAGACCTTTATAACGTCCTGGCGGTGGGTGCTATTGGCGACAACGAAGAAAGCATACAGGCATTGGTCGATGCGATTAAAAGTATAGCGCAAAAGTACGGCAGAAAGAACGTTATCAAAATAGCCGCAGATCTGCCTGAAAATCAGGAACTTGTAGTTTCCCCCAGGTTTGCCTTCTACAGCGAAAAGAAAGTGGTGCCTTTAGAGAAATCTGAAGGCGAAATAAGCGCCGAAATGCTGATGGCTTATCCGCCCGGAATTCCCATAATTTGTCCGGGCGAGCGAATCACCCGGGAAGTGATAGAATACGCCATCGCTTTAAAGGCTGAAGGCTGTCACCTGCAGGGCACTGAAGACCCGGAAGCCGCTTTTATAAAAGTTCTGGCTGATCGGGAAAGTGTGGAAATGGAATATTACCACCAAAGGGAAGTCGGAAGGAAGCTTTATGTAGCCTCTCCGTAATGTAGTGGAGGGGCTTTGTTTTTAGAAAATTATGTAAAAATTTATGATTTTTTTCAACATATTTTTTTATGTTTTAAAGCAATATAATAATGAGCGTAAAAAAATTTAAGGAGGGAGCTTAATGGCCCGTCGTCGCGGCGTAATGTCTGAAGCCCTCAAGTATGAACTTGCCAAGGAACTGGGGGTGGCAGATATCGTCGCGAGAGAAGGGTGGGGTGGCGTGTCTTCCAGAGACTGTGGCAACCTGGTAAGACTTGCCATTGAGAAGGCAGAGAAAATGCTCATGGAAGACAACGCCAGGAAGAATTTCCGTTAAGGCTCCCGCAAAGCGCATAACCAGGGTTTTAGTTCATAAAACCCTGGTTTTCTATTTTTTCACCAAATAATTGCCTTATGAATAAGCTAAGATTATGGAGAATCCGGTATCGAGGTGATGTGAAGTGAGGCTTCCAGCGTTTGACCCAGGCAGCAGGGAATTGTCAAACACAAAACCTCATATAAAAGGCACGGATGTCAGGCATCTCCAACAAGCCTTAAAATGGTTTGGACTTTACCGGGGCAAAGTAGATGGCATTTTTGGGCCGGAGACAGAAATGGCTGTACGGTTATTTCAGCGAGTATATAAAGGTAAGCCCACCGGTATTGCGGACAAAAATTTTTTCAATATTTTAAACGAGCTAAAAAGAGGTGGAGCGGGGGAATGGATTACGTACCGAAGAGATTTTTGCCATACCGGCTATGCTCCTTTTCGCCTCCCCGACGACCTTAAGGCATCAAAATTAATAAAGGTTCAGGAGCCGGTGGGATTGGTGGCGAAAAGAAATCTAATTTTTATTGCGAACAAAGAACGTATTGAGGCCTTCGACCTTTCAAAAAGAAAAGTTATCTGGAAAAACGAAGAGATAAAGCCCATTTCAATTACGCTTACCTCAGAGAGTATTTTGGCTTCCGCCCACGACCTTGCAGTGGTCGATGCAATTTCCGGCAAAGTACGAGTGAAAATAGATAAGGACACCTTTGTATCGCCTGTGGCAGTATATGAGGGCGTTATATATGCAGTTTCCACAGCTGGCACCGTTTATGCCCTGAGTAAAGAGGGTGAAATACGCTGGTATTACAGGACGGGAAGCGATTTTGTTACTCCTCCTGCTGTTGCCGGTGGATTTGTCTTTTTTGGCTCCCTTTCGCACGTATACTGCCTCGATGAAAGGGGTACGCTTTGTTGGAAAACGCGGATCACGGAGCTTGTGAAAGAGCCGATTGCGATTTTCGAAAATAAAGTATTCGCTGTTACCCGAGAGGGAAGCCTGTGCGCCCTGGATGCGGAAACGGGCCAAATTCTCTGGAAGAAAAGTTTTGGGGAGGAAATCCTTGCGCCTTGTTTTTGGAAAGAAAGCGTCGTTATCGTTACCCATCATGGCAAAGTCCTTGCATTCAATACTGCAAGCGGTAAGCTAATGTGGGAAAAGCAAACCGGGGCCGTTCCCAGCACATTGCCCTTTGCCTGCGCCGATTCGGTATTTATAGGCACAGACTCGGGCCTTCTAAGACTCGAGCAAGGTGCACAAAAAGAAAGGATTTACCTTGAAGGAGAAAAGATAAACTACGCTATCCAGGCAAAACTAGGTCTTTTTGCTATCGCAGGCAGCTTTTTGTGGGAACTTTCGCCATTGTAATGGTGTTGGAAGTTGATGTAAACTAATTATATATTTACTTCCATATATCCGACAGGAGGTAAAAAGAACGATGGAGGTCCGAGAAAAGCCTATAGGAATTTTTGATTCGGGTGTAGGGGGGCTTACCGTAGCTAAGGAAATTATGAGGCTTTTGCCTGATGAAAACATTGTTTATTTCGGCGATACGGCAAGGGTTCCGTATGGTTCAAAATCTAAGGAGACCATAACCCGGTTTGCTTTTGAAGGTGTCAGGTTCCTGATGAAGCAAGATGTAAAGATGATAGTCATCGCCTGCAACACAGTGAGTGCCACTTGCCTGGAGGAGCTCCAACGGGAAATTCCGGTGCCGGTAATTGGTGTTATAGAGCCTGGTGCCAGGGCAGCAGTAAAGGCTACAGAAAACGGCCTTATAGGAGTTATAGGTACTGAGCGCACCGTAAATAGCGGAGCATATATAAGGGCAATTGAGAGTCTAAACGGCGGGGTGAAGGTTTTTTCTAAAGCCTGTCCTCTTTTCGTACCGCTGGTGGAAGAAGGATGGCTGGACAACGAAGTGGCATATTTTGCTGCTCGCATTTACCTGGAGCCTCTAAAGAAAGAAGGCATAGATACTCTGGTGCTGGGCTGTACCCATTATCCCCTTTTAAAGCCGACACTAAAAAAGGTTATGGGCGATAAAGTTTTTCTGGTGGATTCAGCACTTGAGACGGCAAGGGAAGTGGAAAAGATACTTTGCGAAAAGTCTTTGAAAAGGACAAAAGAGGGAGATCCGACTTACCGCTTTTTTGTTAGCGACAATCCGGACAAGTTTATAAAGGTAGGGGAAAGATTCCTCAAGCGGCCCATTGACCCTATAAGCGTCATAGATCCGGAAATAGAAACTCTATGAATCCTACATAATGCACGTTATATATAGAAAAATATAGCATATTAATAAATACCACAATAATAATTGTGGTATTATTTGCAAATAATAAAGTAGAAAGGGGGATGGTCAATGGGTTTTATGTCCTGGTACGGCAGGATAAGCCTCACTAACAAAATCACTATAGCCATGATACTTGGCGCAATTATAGGTTTTATTGTAGGGCCCGGGGTTGCGGTCCTGGAGCCAATAGGGACCATCTTCATCAGGCTTTTGAAAATGGTAGCACTGCCGGTGATATTTTTTGCCATTACAACGGGAGCATCTGGAGTGGTCGACCTTGCTAGATTCAAGAAAATTGGTGCTTTATTTCTCTTTTATTGGGCCTTTTCCACATTAGTTTCAGCTGCAGTCGGCCTCACTTGGGCTTCAATAATCAAACCCGGCGAAGGTGTGAAACTTGCAGAAAAATCGGCGGAACTTACAAAAGCTAATTTAGTGGAAGCATTCACCAAATGGATTCCCGACAACATAGTAGGAGCTTTTGCCGAGTATAATATGGTTCAGGTAGTGGTAATCGCTATCTTAGTTGGGATAGCAGCAGCATTTTTGGGAGACACCGACACGGCCAAATTTATGAGGAACTTCTTCAAAGCCGGTGCCGAGCTTAGCATGAAGCTTACAAGCATGATCATGGAATTTACCCCTTATGGCGTTTTGGCACTTATGGCATTAATTACGGGAACGATGGGTACGACAGTGCTTGGGTCACTAGCTAAGATGGTGCTTACCCAGTGGGTTGCGTATGCTACGATCATGTTTGTAATATACCCTCTGATACTGGTGTTCTATCTCAGGTTGAATCCACTTCAGTATTTTAAAAACATCTACCCGGCCTTGGTCGTAGCCTTCACCACGTGTTCTTCCGCAGCAACTTTGCCGGT
>JAKKUQ010000153.1 GCA_021890755.1 Thermosediminibacteraceae bacterium
TTTGTCGGAGCTGTCGCAATAGTAAAGCCTCTCTGCATGGGATGGTTCTATCAGCCGGAAATTCCTGAAGAGCTGAGAAAGTAAGATAGAAAATAGGTTATTATAAGTCAAAAAAGAACGAGACCTAATTTTAAAATTAATTAGCGTCTCCTTTTTTTTTTATTTAAGCAAGATTGAAGTGAGGTGGTTTTTTGATCATCAATCTCGAGAAAATAGCCGATAAAATTTCGGATTTTATAATAAATAAAGTTGACCGTTCCGAATTAGACGAACTTGAAAAAGCTAAGTTCAAATACGGCATGAGACTGGTATGCGGTGTCGTTATAGAATTTTTTGTTGTGATGATTTTATCCATAATTTTTAAAACTTTCTTTTACGCCTTTTTCATAATGCTTTCTTCGCTCTTAGTGAGAATTTTCACCGGAGGTAGCCATTGTAGTTCGTATGACAGGTGTCTTATCCTGACTTTGCTATTTTATTTACCGGTTTCGGTGGTAGTGAAGGAATTGACTACCTTTTTGCCTCAAGAATATTCGTATAAAATACTTGCCTGCGTTGTTGCAGGTATTTCCATTCAGCTTTTTAACTTGACATCACCCGGTAGAAAACTAATTTTAATTCTTGATAGGCTACTTCAAGGAAAATTTATGAATAACCCCGTTGAGTAAAAGCGGGGTTTTTGTTTTTTATAATTTTAGTTTATAGCAGGAGTTTAAATTATTAGATAGAATATTCTAAATGTATTTTGTCAACGGCATGTAATAGTCAGAGGGGGGATGGCATATGCCTCTGAATATTATAATTGCCGAAGATGACGAGAACCTTGCCAATTCCCTTTCAAGAGATTGCGAAAAGGTTCAGGATATTCGGGTTGTGGCCACCGTCCAAAACGGAAAGCGTTTGGTACAGCTTGCTATGGAAATGAATCCTGAAGTGGTAATTACCGACATAAAAATGCCCGGGATCTCGGGTATACAGGCGGCAAGGCGTATAAGGGAATATAACCCGGACATAGACATCATTTTCCTCACGGCATACGAGGATTTTGT
>JAKKUQ010000104.1 GCA_021890755.1 Thermosediminibacteraceae bacterium
GAACCTCCTCGCAAGGCACGGAGAGTTTCAATCCCTCATAGGTAGGCTAAAAACTCTACTTCTTTTCCGTCCAATGTGACTGATACAATGTTTCAATCCCTCATAGGTAGGCTAAAAACACCGGGTATATCGCTGAGCATATCCAATACCTTCTGGTTTCAATCCCTCATAGGTAGGCTAAAAACTTCTTCATGGAAATAAACCGTTGGTGATTATCTCCAGGTTTCAATCCCTCATAGGTAGGCTAAAAACGCGCAAAGAGGATGTATTCAGTGCCGTCATACCAGGTTTCAATCCCTCATAGGTAGGCTAAAAACTGCGGAAAGTGCGGCTGTAACTCTTGCGAAAAAAGAGTTTCAATCCCTCATAGGTAGGCTAAAAACGCAGCAATCTTGCTTCGTTCGGCGTAAGCACACCGATTTGTTTCAATCCCTCATAGGTAGGCTAAAAACCATCAAATCTGGGTCGCCAATAACCTTGCTTCCCGGAGCAGTTTCAATCCCTCATAGGTAGGCTAAAAACTCATTCAGCATTAATTTAGCTTCTTCCATGTTGTCCAGTTTCAATCCCTCATAGGTAGGCTAAAAACTAAAAGAGTACTTGAGATTATTGATGACGTTATCTAGTTTCAATCCCTCATAGGTAGGCTAAAAACGGCCAAGGAACCGCTCCTGGATAGTACCGTCCAAACCAGTTTCAATCCCTCATAGGTAGGCTAAAAACTATAAAATCCTTCAGCATTTTTAAATTGAGCATTATCCATGTTTCAATCCCTCATAGGTAGGCTAAAAACGAGGGGAAAGATGACGAAGAAAGCGCTACCGTTACAGGTTTCAATCCCTCATAGGTAGGCTAAAAACACCCCAAAAAATCACTGCTTTCTATAATTTCACCTATAAGAGTTTCAATCCCTCATAGGTAGGCTAAAAACATACTTGGGGAAGATGTAGATCCTCGGGGGATTGACAAAAGTTTCAATCCCTCATAGGTAGGCTAAAAACTTGAGAGGCCCAACCAAGCACTACAAGCAAATCATTTTGACCTTGTTTCAATCCCTCATAGGTAGGCTAAAAACTAAAAGGAAAAGGAAAAAGGCTTAAGGGGGTGCCGTAGTGAGTTTCAATCCCTCATAGGTAGGCTAAAAACCCCGCCCCGGCTCAATGTCCAGCGTATATGCGCTCACGAGAGTTTCAATCCCTCATAGGTAGGCTAAAAACTCTGAATATCAACGGAAATTTCCGCAGTAGCTTCTGCGGGTTTCAATCCCTCATAGGTAGGCTAAAAACGTCTCCTTTAACGCCAAGGAGGTAGAAGGCAAAGCGGTTTCAATCCCTCATAGGTAGGCTAAAAACGTAAGAGTGATATACGAGCATTTGGCAAGGCTGAAGGGGGTTTCAATCCCTCATAGGTAGGCTAAAAACTGAAATCTGCGGCGTGCTTTCCATCAAGCGCGTCCGGTTTCAATCCCTCATAGGTAGGCTAAAAACGGTAAAATATGGCAGTTGAAATTGAAGAAGTCAGAAAAAAGTGTTTCAATCCCTCATAGGTAGGCTAAAAACTAGAGTTGTTTTCGTCATTCGGATTTCTACCAGTTTTGACAGTTTCAATCCCTCATAGGTAGGCTAAAAACCCAGACATGATGGTGGATTTTGCATTACCCCGGCCCACCATGAGTTTCAATCCCTCATAGGTAGGCTAAAAACAAGAATATTAGAATTGTCTGCTTCAAGCATAAAATAGTTTCAATCCCTCATAGGTAGGCTAAAAACCTTTCACCGATAGAAGACAAAAGCTGCGATATCGTCGTTTCAATCCCTCATAGGTAGGCTAAAAACACTTGCGAAAAGTGCGCTTCGCTTCAGGGCAAGGTATTCAGTAGTTTCAATCCCTCATAGGTAGGCTAAAAACTTAACCTATACTTATCATATTGTGGGCGAATACGAAGTACCTTTAGCGGAAATAGAGCGAGGAAGGGGGGGATATACTAAAGGAAAATGTTTACTATGTCACTATACAACAAAAAGAGATACCATGTTTGCGAAAAAAGAGAGTTTCAATCCCTCATAGGTAGGCTAAAAACAAGATACAGGGAGAAAAGCGATGAAGAAGGTGAAATTAGTTTCAATCCCTCATAGGTAGGCTAAAAACGAAGAATATTCTCATCCCACGTGGTGTCCAAAGAGATAGTTTCAATCCCTCATAGGTAGGCTAAAAACTTTCGCTTGCCTTTGGGGATATAATCTTGAATTATTTCAATCAGTTTCAATCCCTCATAGGTAGGCTAAAAACTCTCCATGGGGGTGGTTGAAATTCCATATTTAGCCTATGGTTGTTTCAATCCCTCATAGGTAGGCTAAAAACTCAATTCGTCCGCGGCCTATAGCGGCTCCCCTATCTTGTTTCAATCCCTCATAGGTAGGCTAAAAACTTTATCTCAGCGAATGCCTGAAGTCTCTCCCGACAGGGTTTCAATCCCTCATAGGTAGGCTAAAAACCTACTGCTATGGTGATAGCAACTTTTCCGGCAAATGTTTCCCGTTTCAATCCCTCATAGGTAGGCTAAAAACGCAGAAGGGGCTATATAGGTGATAACGAGTTCCGTTGTAGTTTCAATCCCTCATAGGTAGGCTAAAAACTACTTTTTGCAAAGCTTGGCTTTTCTTGGTTAGATCGCGTTTCAATCCCTCATAGGTAGGCTAAAAACCGGGGGCCTATCGCTTTATGATGGTGCTCGAATGCGAAGGTTTCAATCCCTCATAGGTAGGCTAAAAACAGCGGAGGTGAGCGGGGACGAAGTAAACGGGCATTATGGTTTCAATCCCTCATAGGTAGGCTAAAAACTAACGTTTTCGAGCATTATTTCGGTGACGCCTCCGTGGCGTTTCAATCCCTCATAGGTAGGCTAAAAACCTATTGCGCCCCTGTTATGGCGGGCGGCGCATATTGTTTCAATCCCTCATAGGTAGGCTAAAAACCTGTTCAAAGCTTAACTCATTGAGCGGGTAGGAAAGAAAACGTTTCAATCCCTCATAGGTAGGCTAAAAACACGATATAGATAGCGGTTTAGTTAATTTCTTCCGAGTTTGTTTCAATCCCTCATAGGTAGGCTAAAAACTTACAATAGCAGTAGCACACTTCTCTTGAAATGCAGAATTGGCGTTTCAATCCCTCATAGGTAGGCTAAAAACCCGTAAAATTTAACAAAAAATAAAG
>JAKKUQ010000154.1 GCA_021890755.1 Thermosediminibacteraceae bacterium
AAAGGGCTTCAGACATTAAGTTCTTGAACTTGTTGGTAGTTCCGGTGGCACCCGATACTGTGTCTACCTGAGCAGCATCTTGCTTTTCTATTAAAGATTTCGAAAGGGCTTCGACAGCTTTAGCAGGCGTTGTGCCAGATTTTGCTTCCATATTCTTCGCATATTCTTGGTCGGTAGACTTGTAATGGCCATCTTCTTTATTGATTTCATCAAAGAAAGCTGATTGAACCTTGCCGTCCTTGACGACTACCGCGGCCATAGCTTTCCAGCCGTGATCGTCAAAGTCAGCTTCCGCGGCTTTGTAAAGGCCATCCTTCAGACCGTCTTTGGCTTCAACCGGTGAACCTTTCAGCGCTTCGGCTGCCAGTTTCTTAAACCTGTCAGAAGTGTGAGTGGCACCAGTTACAGTGTCCACATCTTCGGGTTTCTGCTTTTCAACCAGGGCTTGCTCCAGTTTTGCAACGGCTTCTACCGGCGTGGTTCCGGATTTTTCCTTCATCCTGGGACCGTATTCTGTATCGAAGGTCTTTAGTTTGCCTTCCTGGTTGATTTCATCGTAGAACACGTTTGTTATTTTTCCATCTTTCACAATCACGGTCACAAGACCCTTCCAGCCATGGTCATCGAATTCCTTATCCTCAGCGTAATAGGTGCCATCCGTCAGAGCTCCCTGCTGCTCATTTTGCTGATTCTGTTGCTCTTGCTGTTCTTGCTGCTGCCCCTGCTGCTGATTTTTGGAGCTGCATCCTGCTACAAGAGCAACTACCATCAGAAGTACTAGCGATACGACTAATAGCTTCTTCATATACTTCCCCCCTGATAATTTAGTTTATTTATTTTTGTCTCACTAAATATATATTATACACAAAAAGTAAAAATCCTTCTAAAGGAATTTTGAGAAATTTTTTTTTACAGAAACTTGCTAAATAGCGCCCCTATAATTAGCATTAATCCGGTTAGCTGGTATATCTGCACGGTTTTAGCATTAGCTTTTATAAGATTGGGTATGTCGTTGTAATAAAGTTTTGCAACTTTAA
>JAKKUQ010000048.1 GCA_021890755.1 Thermosediminibacteraceae bacterium
ATATTTTTTAATTTTTAAAGTGACATTTTCATGCGATAATTAACTATGTTTTGGTCCATTTTTAGGTGACATTTTTAAAAGATATTGACAGGTTCTGTTCTTTGGCACCGCATTGTTTTTCCGTCTCAAAGTCGGCATGGCAGGATGTGGAGCTTTCAAAGACGCCGCCTTACTTTTCCACCGTTTCCTCATCTTTCCTGCCCAACAATTCAAAAGCGAAGGCCACAACTTCCTCAAAGACCGAAGTGTTCAGGGAATAGTATATATTCTGGCCTTTTCTCTCATCCACCACCATGCCTGCCTGTTTTAAAATATTAAGGTGATGGGATATGCTTGGCCATGATATATCAAACTGGGCTGCAATATCCCCGGCGGTCATATCCTTATCCTTCAGCAGGGAAAGAATCTTTCTTCTCACGGGATCTGAAAGGGCTTTAAAAATTATACTGAGACTCGTATTAGCCACCTCCCCGTATTCCATTGTTATACCCCGTTTTGAAGCTTCTTAAATAGCACATACGAATATATAAACCCAAAAATGGTGACGGCAAACATCGATCCCATGCTAAGGATGAACCCCAGCTTTTCGTTAAAGAATATGCTTAAAATCCATACCGCTCCGGCGGCTACCCATAAAGGCCCAGAAATCCTGTGGGTTTTATTCCATACTTCCTCGCTGGCAAGCGTCCATGGGGTTTTTATGCCGAAGGTGTAATTATGCCTTATCTTACCCATGTAATTGCCCAAGAAGATCAGCATTAATCCTATAGCAGGCATAATAACTTTCGCTACCGAAACCTGGATTCCCAGAGCATATAAAGTGACAGCTAAATATATAGCGGTGAATATGAGGACCATTATAGTACGAAAGGCTTCAAAGACGTATCTGAACTTTTCGTAGCTCTCAGGTTTTGGGTCGATCATTGGAGCCACCGACATCAACAGGTATAGGCCGAGTATGAGGGACGGAAAGAATATAATATGGTAGGTTTTAGGCATATATCCGTCAACCTGCCCGTGGATATTCCAGTGGGATGGTACCATGTCCGGTAATACGGGGTATAAAATGAAACCTATGACATACAGCGATAGTATCAATCCTAAAAGCAGCCAGTTTACCGGCAGGATTGATTTTTTATTTTTACTCATTGAAACACCTCCAAGATATTTAGATAAGTATCTAAATATAGTTTATCAAAAAAATGACTGGGATGCTACAATTGTATAAAAAATCCTTCATTTATTTATAGCTCGCTTACTCCTCCGAAAGACTATTAGCTGGTA
The DNA here is from genome assembly GCA_021890755.1 of Thermosediminibacteraceae bacterium. Lineage (GTDB taxonomy): Bacteria > Bacillota > Thermosediminibacteria > Thermosediminibacterales > Thermosediminibacteraceae > JAKKUQ01. The sequence continues at coordinate 1,285 of JAKKUQ010000048.1, forward strand.
GTTTCCTGACATGTCTACTGCCCAGATAAATTATTGCATTCACAACACCCAGAACGATAAAACCTGCAAGACCAGTCAGTCCGACGAGAAGATCACTACCTCCCCTCACCAGCATGAGCGCAATTCCAGCCGTTCCATTAAGAGAACCGTGAACCACCGCAGCTGCAACAACCGAACCAGATTTTTCCCTGACCATATTAAAGATCGGTGATAATAATATACAAAAGATCACCATCATTAATACCCCAGCAACTGGGTGTTCCGGATAATTGTGGCCTTGAATTATTAAAGGCCAATGCCATATACCCCAGACAGCTCCTATAATTGCTGAAGATTTCCAGAAACCCATGGCTCTGGTCTCTTTGAAGAGCAGACCTCGCCACCCTAGCTCCTCCCCAAAGGCCGCTAGAGCATTTACGCTTATCCCGGCTATCAAGCCCTGAACCAGTGCCATCAGCAAGATTCGAGACGGATTTTCTTTCAGGGATTCTTCCATTAGGCTAACTTGCTCTGGAGGCAGAACCTGCTTGAACCTTTCTATTAAGCCTGTCATTTCGGGAGAGAATTCTACACCTGGTAATAAAACGCTAATACCTATCGTTGCAAAAGCCAACAGCGGAGGAAGCAACCATGCTACAAGAAACCACCTATTAAGCTTGAAGGAAACTCCCAGAGTTTCCATGACCGGTTCTTTAAAAATAACCTTCTGCACAATTATTGTAATTATTGCAGGTATATACATATAACCTACTGCTGCAATTACTGCCGGAACAGTATTCCATTTTACTCCAGCAAGATAAATTATTCCCGCATAAAGCCAGCTTATGATAAGTGTTAATGTGATAAAAAGTTTTGATTTTTTTGTCAATGATTTTCCCCCTTTCACAATTTTTTGCAATTTGCTTTTTCTGCATCACGGTACGCACCTAATTTGGGGCCTTATTTCGGCAGCAGACTAAGATTAAGATATTTAGCTAAGTATCTAAATATATTATATCAAAAAAATAATCATCGAACATATATATTTTCACGTAGAAATATCAGCTAGTTAAGTCCGTATAATATAGTGTAATAAAGGGTTGAGCCACCCTCTTATGAGCGTCGATTAAAATTGGCGTATATGGAAGCTATGTTGTACTAACTTGGTGTAAAGAACAAGACATGACAACCTAATTTTTCCAAGCATATGCTCCATTTCTTTTTTATTCTCGGCAGCTATACCGGCTTTCTCTAAAACATCAACCGCCTGTTTGAAACAGCTTCATCCAACGATCAGGCATTTTCAAACATCTCCTCCAGGTGTTTGTTGGGATAATAGGGCTTCACGTACTTTTTATAGAATGCTTCTAAATTCTCCTCAATAATGCCATAGGTGATCATAAACCTGTATATATCCTGAGGGGCTACATCTGTAAAGAAATTAAATATTTGAACAATATATTCTCGGTCAAATTCTATTTTTTTGATAAGCTCTGCAAGCTTATGTTCTTTTAAGTAATTTTTAGTTTGAGCGTTTATGGTTGTCTCTATCAGCATACAGCTTACCCCTCTTCGGAACTTTGTAACAACAAGCTATTTAAGCGTTATTATACCTGCATAAATGAAGTATTGTAAAAATTATTTTAACAGACCGATAGAAGAAAAGCCAATATCAGTTTTTTTATATTAATCCTACCAAAATTTTCTATATATGCTATTAATAATTATATCCAGAATTCAGACTTTCTTTGAGCCCGGGGTATCTTTAATATCACCCCAACGAGTCCTGGTGAAATGGAAAAGGTACTGCTGGGCAAATCCCGCCAGGGGTCCAAACCTATCTTCTGCAAATTCGATGATCTTTTTTACTGGCATTTCCCTACCGTTAAAATAAAGGTGCTCCATAACCCTTTTTATCCACACATCTACTGGAAAGGCGTCGAATTTCCTCAGGGAAAAAAGCAGCACGCAGTCGGCAATTTTTCGCCCTACACCGGGGATCTGCATGAGCAGTTTTCTGGCTTCATCGGTGGAAAGCTTCTCCAGATGGTAGAGGTCAATAACGCCACCGGCTACCATCCTGGCCGCCTCAATCACGTATTTGCCCCTAAAACCACAGCGGGTATCTCTGATCTGGTCTTCAGTTAAAGAAGCCAGCTTTTCCGGAGTGGGAAAGGTATAGTAGATTTTTCCCTCAAATTCCACGGGAGTTCCGTAACAGTTTGCCATCCGCTCTATCGTCCGCTTTATATTCGGAATGCTGTTGTTGGCTGAAAGAATGAAAGAAATCAGGGTTTCCCAGGGGTCTTGGTGCAGTATGCGGTTGCCGCTGCAAAAACTTACCGCCGGCACCAGCTCTGGAAACCCGCAGAGCTTATCTTCAATCTCCCTGTAGTCCCTTTCCAGGTCAAAATAATCTCGGATAAATTCGATCGAATCTTCGCCGCCGTTGGTAAATATTCTTAAAGTATCGCCTTCCTGGTAGGCTTTTATAACCAAATTCCCCACTACGCTAAGATAACCACCATCTTCGAGCCTATTCCAGCGGAAAGCCTGACCGCTTTCGGCTATTGTCTCTAGGTCGAAAGGATGAATGCGTGTAAATGTTATCTCCAATGCTGTTTCCCCTCTCTCAAAAAAAGTACGACCAAAAAAACAGTCTATTTCCCTGAAAACCGATATCGTTATTTGATAAATTTTCTACAGCCTTTGTCCTTTTTCCTGCTGGCAAAATTTTGTTAAAGAAGCAAAGCCCGAGGTTTAAACCCTCGGGCTTAAGTTTATTCATATTTCTCCCACTTGAGCACTTCCGAAAGGGGCTTTTTGGGCGGGTTCGGCGTCTTGTCGGAGTATCCCAGAGGTACCAGCGAGATCAGCTCATATTTTTCGGGCACTCTGAGGAATCGCCTGACTTCCTCGCTGTATGGCCTTCTGTAACCCGCTACCCAGCAGGAACCGATGCCGTAAGCCTTAGCTGCCAACATTATATTTTCAGTTGCTGCAGAACCGTCTTCTACGGCGTGTTTGTTGTCTTTTTCGCAGAATACCGCCACGCAGGCGGCTGCATCGGCGATGAACTTGCCCCAAGTTGCAAGCCTGGCTAGTTCCTTTTTGCCTTCTTCACTGGTCACAACTATGAATACCCAGGGCTGGACGTTATTCGCCGAAGGAGCAAGTCTTGCGCAGTCTATAATGTCTTCAAGTATTTCTTTGGGAATGGGTTTTGCATCGTACTGGCGCACGCTTCTTCTTTCTTTTAAGACCTTAATAGCTTCATTCACAATTCCTCACCTCACCTTTTTTACTGCTAGATGCGCCTTGTGTCCATTTATATCCCACTCCCGAGCAAAACTGTCTTCTGGGGGTACAGCTTTTTCGATGGAAATCGCAAGGGTATCGTCCTTGATCTCCTCTCCGTGGACGTTCATCGCTTCATCAATTACAGCATCCCCCTGGTAGTAGACGTAAATTTTATCCTCTACTTCAAACCCTGCTTCCTTCCTCATGTTTTGAATTTTGCTTGTAATTTCGCGAGCTATTCCTTCTAGCATCAGTTCATGGGTAATTGTTGTATCAAGCACCACGTAGTAGCCGCCCTCTCCTTCGGTGCAGAAACCTTCTTTGTCCTGTGCCCTTATATCGAGCTCATCCTGGGTTACCCTCACCTCCTGCCCTTCTACTTTTAGGACTACTTCGCCCTTTTCTCTTGCTTCTCTGATCAATTCGGCAGCATTGGCTCTCGAAATTTCCCGGGCAATAGCAGGCATGAGCTTGCCGTATTTGGGCCCAAGAAGGTCGAAACGGGGTTTGAGCATGTAGGTGAAGTACTGTTCGGCCATGTGGATATATTCGATTTCTTTTATATTCAATTCTTCCTTGATTATTGCGGTTAGATCTTTCAAAAGCTCTTCATCTTTGGGATTTCTCAACTGAACCATCATTCGCGAAAGTGGTTGGCGGTTCTTTATTTTAGCCTTGTTCCTGGCAGCCCGCCCCAATTCTACTATTTTTCGTGCAAGCTCCATCTTGTGTTCCAGCTTTTCATCGATTAGTTCTTCTCTCACCTCGGGGTAATCGCAAAGGTGAACGCTCTCAGGAGCCTCTGGATATGGCAACCGCACCAGGTTCTGATAAAGCTCTTCTGTTATAAACGGCACAAAAGGAGCTGCCATTTTTATAAACGTCACCAGAGCTTCGTATAACGTTAGGTAAGCTGCGATTTTATCCTGGTCCATTTCTGATTTCCAGAATCTTTCCCTGCACCGGCGGACGTACCAGTTGCTCATATCGTCCACCAGTTCTTCCAAAGCCCTAGCTGCGGTAGTTATATCGAATTTGTCTAGATTTTCTCTCACTTTTTTGTTGGTGCTGTTTATCCTGGAAAGCAGCCAGCGATCCATTTCGGACCTTAATTTGGGTTCGAGCGAATGTTTCCTCGGATCAAAGCCGTCAATATTGGCGTAAAGTGTAAAGAATGAATAGATGTTCCAAAGGGTACCCAAGAACCTCCGCTGGGCTTCGCTTACAGCTTCTTTATAAAAGCGACTTGGTACCCATGGAGGACTTGATACATACAGGTACCACCGCATTGCATCGGCGCCCTGTTCGTTGAGCACCTCCCAGGGGTCCAGCACGTTGCCTTTGTGTTTGCTCATCTTCTGACCGTACTGGTCGAGAACGTGCCCCATCACCAGAACGTTTTTGTAAGGTGAAGTGTCAAAGAGCAGGGTTGAAATCACAAAGAGGCTATAGAACCATCCCCTCGTCTGATCGATGGCCTCAGATATGAAATCTGCCGGGAAATGGGTTTTGAAAACTTCTTCGTTCTCAAAGGGGTAATGGAACTGGGCAAAAGGCATAGAACCCGAATCGAACCAACAGTCTATAACCTCGGGTACCCGCCTCATATCGCTTCCGCATCCGGGGCATTTTAATATAACTTCGTCAACATAAGGCTTGTGAAGTTCGATATCTCCCAGCGGCAGCTTGCTCATAGCCTTCAATTCCTCAATGCTGCCTACCGCGTGTTCCTTACCGCACTCCTCACATACCCAGATGTTTAAGGGCGTTCCCCAGTAACGCTCGCGGCTGAGGCACCAATCTATTACGTTTTCCAAGAAATTGCCAAAACGGCCGTCCCTTATATGCTCTGGATGCCATCCAATTTCTTTATTTAGCTGGAGGAGCCTATCTTTTATGGCCGTTGTCTTGATAAACCAGCTGCTCCGGGCATAGTACAAAAGCGGAGTATCGCACCGCCAGCAGAAGGGATAGGTGTGAAGGTATCTTTCGGCTTTATAAAGAAGTCCTCTTTGCTTTAAATTTCTAATGATATCTTTGTCAGCATCTTTTACAAAAATCCCTGCCCAAGGAGCGACTTCCTTCGTAAACCTTCCCTGGGTATCTACAGGCTGCAATACTGGTAAACCATACTTTTGACCCATCCGGTAGTCTTCTTCACCGAAAGCCGGAGCCATGTGCACTATTCCGGTACCTTCGTCCATCGCTACAAAATCAGCAGTCACGACGTAAAAAGCTTTATCCTTTTGGTTTTCGAAGAACGGAAATACAGGCCTATATTTCACACCAGAAAGTTTCGCTCCTGGGAATTTCTCGAGGATAGTGTATTCCCCTTCTAAGACACTTAGCCTTTCTTCAGCCAGTATTAATTTTTCGCCGTTGTGTTCGATTTTTGCGTAAGTGGCATCTTCTTTTACTGCCAGAGCCACATTTGACGGCAGGGTCCACGGTGTCGTGGTCCATACCAGGAAATAGGTATTTTCCTCGCCCTCTACCGGGAACTTCACAAATACCGAAGGATCTTCTACTTCTTCGTAACCCTGGGCTACTTCGTGGCTGGACAGCGAAGTTCCGCACCTGGGGCAGTAGGGCACCACCTTGTGTCCTTTATAAAGAAGGCCTTTTTCCCATATCTTTTTTAACGCCCACCAGACCGATTCAATGTAGGTGTTATGGTAGGTAACGTAAGGATTTTCCATATCTATCCAGAATCCTACTCGCTCCGTCATCCTTTTCCATTCTTGCTCATAGGTGAAGACGCTTTCCTTGCATTTTTTTATAAATTCTTCAACACCGTATTCTTCGATTTGAGGCTTTCCGCTTATTCCGAGTTGCTTTTCCACTTCCAACTCCACCGGAAGGCCATGGGTATCCCACCCGCCCTTGCGCTCGACCTTATACCCAACCATAGTCTTGTACCTTGGAATCAGGTCCTTAATTACTCTTGTAAGGACGTGGCCTGCGTGGGGCTTTCCGTTAGCAGTAGGTGGGCCTTCATAAAAAACGTAATGGGGAGCATTTTTCCTGTTTTCCAGGCTCTTTTCGAAAATCCTCTCCCTTTTCCAAAAATCGAGTATCTTTTCCTCAATCGGAACAAAGTTCATCGTAGGCTCTACCTTTTTGAACATTTCTAATACCTCCATTTATTATCATTGAAGGCTTATTTTCAAAATAAAAAATCTCGCCCCTAAAAGGGGCGAGATTCCTCCCGCGGTACCACCCTGTTGAGGTACAGAAAAGGTATGGCTTCCCGCACCTCACTCCTTGGTATAACGGCAAAAGCCGGAGGCTCCTACTCCTTTAGTTTCGGGCCTCACTCAGGGGTGATCTTCAGCTACCGGTACTTCCACCGGTCTCCCACCATCACCGGCTCGCTGGAGGTTTCCCGGTACTTACTGTCCCCTTCATCGCTTTTACCTTTTAGAATTTTATATTTTAATATACCTCACATTTTCGCTTTTGTCAACGTTTTCGATCAGGGCGGTAAATTAGTGCCTCTTCATCCACGTATAGCTCGCAGGGCATGGGTTTGTTTTCCAGTCTCTCAAAACCGCTTAAAGTCTCTATGCGGTACATCGAGGACCTATACCAGTTTAGTCTGGGTTTGACTTGCACGAAGGTGTAGTCGTCCCGAATGCTTCCCAAAAGATAATCCCAATTGACGTAATGGTTGAAGTTATCTATTATATCAGTTATCGCTACCTTGAATTTATTTACCAGCATTTGCTGGAACTGGTTCCATTTCTTCAACGAAGCTTCAGTGCGGGTCAATCCGAAATAACCGGCGCAACCTTCACCTGAAAGAGCTGTGAGCCCTCGTGTCATACATACTTCCAGCGCTTCAATCGTCTCCGGCGGGTCTGTGTTGAACGTATCGAAATAACCCACATATTCCTCAGGTAGCTTTTCTCTGAAATCATATTTTATAGCCTTTACCGGCAAACCTAACTTAGATGCTTTTTCGTTGATATATCCCACTAGCCTGTCATCAATTTCTAAGACCACTACCTCGGCCGGCATGCCAGAAAGGCTGGCAGCCAAGCTTAAAAGATCATCGTCACCTAAAACCAAGAGTTTTTTGCCCTGCAAGTCTCCTCGCTCTGCCATAAGGGCTACCCTGCTTATAACAGAATGAGTAGTTATGTATCCCTGGTCATAATCAATGATTGCTTTGGGACGGTCGGTAGTCAACTCATCAAATTTTTGTATCAGCTCTTTTAGCTTTTCGAGCCCTATTCCACGACCTTCACACGCCTGGCAGGTAAAGTCTTTCCTCGGGGTTATTCTGCTGCTTTTTAAAAATTCCATGCCTTCCTGGGTTAGATGTATATCCCCTTCTTCATCAATACTTACTAAACCTTCGCTCTTCAAAACCCCGACTATTTCTGCCACAACGCTGAATGGTTTTTGGGCTGCACAAACTACCTCCCAGAAGTGGGAGCTGCTTGCAAGCCCTGCAAGCACTTTTTCGACATCTCTTGCGGTTGTTTCGACATTTGTTCTTTTATAAACTTCCTGGGCTAGTTGCTTTATGTCCATGATTTCACCCCCATTCTGCGATGTAAAAAGGACCCTGCTGTTCTAACAAGGCCCCGTATCTATTGACAGAAGTATTTAAAATACTATGAACGGCAATAATTATATAATTTAATGTAGCTAAAGTCAATAGTTATCAGATATATAAGCTACTATTTCGTCACACGGTATATCGCATTTTTCCCTGCTAAGAAAAATGTCAGTTTTTAAAGGATTTCAGTATTATGTATAGAATTATATAACCAGAAATGGAGTGAGATTTTATGAGGAATTTTCTCGCCCTGCGGGATTTTTTTTACCGTTATAAGGGCATGTACGCTTTAGGTGTGCTGTGGCTCGTAGTAGTGGACTTCCTGCAGATAATATACCCGAAACTTCTCGGTAATACGGCTGATGCCATAAATCGGGGGACTTTTAATAAAGAATTCGCCACGAAATACGTTTCCGCGCTAATATTTATAGCCCTAGCCATTGCAATTCTAAGGTACCTATGGCGGATGTACCTGCTGGGAAGTTCAAGACTCATCGAATACGAGCTGAGAAACAGACTTTACGCCCACCTGCAAACCCTATCTTTGACGTATTTTCAGCACCATAAGACCGGCGACATAATGGCGCACGCCACCAACGATATCCAGGCAGTAAGACAAGCTCTGGGTATGGGAATCGTAATGGCGGTGGATGCTGCTTTCATGACGCTGGCGACAATTTTTATGATGGCAAAGACCATAAGCTGGGAGCTAACGCTTTTTGCTTTACTTCCCCTTCCCATTCTGGCCTTTATCGTAACCCGGTTCGGCGCGATGATCCATAACCGTTTTAAAGCTGTCCAGGAAGCTTTTTCAAAACTCACCGAATGCGCTCAGGAAAATTTCGCGGGTATTCGGGTAATTAAGTCCTTCGTCCAGGAAGAAAAGGAGATGGAGAAATTCTCTCAGATATGCCGGTATAACATGGAGATGAATATGCACCTCGTAAAGATATGGGGAATGTTCTTCCCCCTGATCGAACTAATCTCGGGCCTTTGCCTTCTCATTGTTATTTGGTACGGTGGAAAACTTACTATATATGGCCACATTTCTGTGGGTGACTTTGTGGCTTTCATTTCGTACCTCGGCCTTCTCACCTGGCCTACGATTGCCATGGGATGGGTTATAAATTTGATGCAAAGGGGGGCCGCGTCTATGGAGAGAATCAACGCTATTTTACAGGAAAAACCGGAGATCTTTGACGGCCCCGACACCCTGCCGGTCGATGACCTGCGGGGAGAAATAGAAATCAAAAACCTGACTTTCACTTACCCGGGAGCCCAAAAACCCTCCATCAGCAATATAAGTTTGCGGGTCCCCGCCGGTGGGAGCCTCGCTATCGTAGGCGCCGTAGGTAGCGGAAAGAGCACAATAGCAAGTCTCCTTCTTCGCCTTTACCCGGTACCGTCGGATACCATATATATCGACGGCATCGATATCAATAGGATTCCCATTAAAACCCTTAGAGAAAAGGTGGGTTACGTTCCCCAAGATACTTTTCTCTTTGCCACCTCCGTCCGGGAAAATATAGCTTTCAGCGGTGAATATTCCGAGGAGGAAATAATCGAAGCTGCAAGAATGGCAGGTATTCACGAAGATATACTGGCTTTCCCAGAGCAGTATGAAACGCTCCTTGGCGAACGGGGTGTTAACCTTTCCGGCGGTCAGAAACAGAGGATTTCGATTGCTAGGGCCCTGATCAAAAATCCGAAAATAATTATCCTGGACGACTGCCTCTCAGCAGTGGATGCGGCTACGGAAGAGAAAATCCTCGACAATTTGAAACGCTTCTGCCGAGGTCGGACCAGTATTCTGATTTCCCACCGCATATCTACTGTAATGCATGCCGATGAAATCATAGTTCTGGACGGCGGGAGAATCGTAGAAAGGGGAACCCACGAAGACCTACTCGAACAAAAAGGCATATATTACAATCTCTACCAGAAACAGCTTCTTGAAAAATCTCTCGAAGAGATGAATTGAGGAAAGGGTGTAAACGTTGAACGGTTTTCACGAGGATGAACTGCAGGAAAAACCTATCGACCTTCATATTTTCAGGCGGCTCCTGAAGTATGCGCGCCCCTATGCTTCCTTAATGGTATTCTGTATCCTTCTATTAATGGTTGTCACCGCAGCGGACCTTGCTCAGCCGTACATAGTCCGTTCTGCCCTCGACGGCTACATCAATGCATTTAAAATACCGTATCTGGAAGTCCCCCAGGATAAGGTTCCGCCGGGAGTACACCCCGTCAGCTGGCGCGACAAAATCCTGGTCCGCAAAAGTGACCTTTCCCAAGTGCCACAGGGTGCGACTCACTATCGGATTGTCGAGCAGGACGGAAAGTATTATCTTGTCCAGAACCTTGTTGCGGAAAACAGTAACGTAATCATCGAAGCCGTTAACGGAGAAATCGTCGCCAGGCAGGGAGAAAAGTTATTAAAAGCTTTTCCGCTTGATCGAGATGAACTCAATCGTTTCAGGGCCCGAGACGTAGAAGGGATCACCAGATTGTCGCTGATTTTTCTTTTAATACTGTTTATTAGGTTCGCGGTAAACTACGTTCAGGTATACCTGCTCCAGTATGCGGGCCAGAACATCATCCTCAATTTAAGGAAGGAAATATTCAGCCATATCGAAAACATGCACCTTTCGTATTTCGACAAGAATCCGGTAGGAAGACTGGTTACCAGGGTAACAAACGATACCGAAACCCTCAATGAGATGTATACCAGCGTGCTGGTAAACATGTTTAAGGACCTCTTTTTGCTTTTAGGAATCATTATTGTGATGATGAGGATGAATTTCAGGATGGCATTGGCAGCGCTTTCCGTAGCCCCTATCATAGCCGTAGCCACGGTTATTTTTCGCAATAAAGCCCGCGAAGCTTACAGGGAAGTTAGAAAGAAGATCGCCCGCATCAATGCGACATTGAGCGAAAACATCACTGGGATGAAAGTTATTCAGATATTCAACCGAGAAGCTAAAAAGTTTGACGAGTTCGACCGTATAAACTGGGAATATTACCTGGCCACTATGAGGGAGCTTCGGGTATTTGCAGTTTTTCGGCCATTCCTGGACCTGCTTTTTTACTTATCCCTTTCACTGCTCATCTGGTACGGCGGGCCGAGGGTTATAAGGGGCACGCTGAGCTTCGGCACTCTCTATGCTTTCGTCCATTATATGGGCCAGTTCTTCCAGCCCATCAACGAACTGGCCGAAAAATTTAACATCCTCCAGTCGGCCATGGCGTCTTCTGAAAGGATTTTCCAGGTGCTGGACACCGAAAGCCCCATCAAAGACCCGTCCGATCCGGTAGCGGTCGGAAGGTTTAGGGGAGAGATTGAATTCAGAAATGTATGGTTCGCCTATGAAGGCGAAGACTGGGTGCTGAAAGACGTGAGCTTCAAAGTGGAACCAGGCGAGACCGTAGCCTTAGTAGGCGCAACCGGCGCAGGAAAGACTTCTATAATCAACCTGATCTGCCGGTTTTATGACGTGAACAGAGGCCAGATCCTCATAGACGGAGTAGATATAAGGAATATGAGGCAGAGTGACTTGAGGCGCCAGATAGGTGTGGTTCAGCAGGACGTGTTTCTCTTTTCCGGCGATATAAAATACAACATTCGGCTCAACAACACCGAAATATCCGATGAAAGGATCCGGGAAGTGGCGCGTTACACCAACGCTCATCAATTTATCGAAGCAAAACCTAACAAATACGACGAAGAGGTCACCGAGAGAGGAAGCACCCTTTCCGCTGGAGAGAGGCAACTTCTTGCCTTTGCCAGGGCATTGGCTTTCGACCCCGCCATCCTCATACTGGATGAAGCCACATCTGCCGTTGATACGGAAACTGAGTCTCTTATTCAGGATGCACTGGAGAAGATCACCCGGGGCCGTACGACGATAATAATAGCTCACCGCCTGTCGACCGTACAGCATGCCGACAAGATAATTGTGCTCCACAAGGGGCGGATAAGGGAATGCGGAACTCACGAAGAACTGCTGGAAAAGAAGGGGCTTTATTACAAGCTTTACCTGTTGCAGTTTAAGGAAAACCGTTAGGAAAGGGGCTTAAAAAAAAAATAGGAGGTAGGTGAATGCGGAAAAAAATATTGTTTGCTGTAGTCCTAATTGTTTTATTGATAATTGCTATTCACCTTACCCCTGCTGGAGCAATTCGATTTTACATAGCCGTCCACGGGAGCCCTTTAGCAGCAGTGAAGGTTGTAATTGATGGCCCAGGGTATTTTGATCGGAATTACGGTTGGCAGTACGTCGTAGAAGGCTATACAGACCCCGTAACCTATAATGAAATTCACTTCTTTTACTTGCGCAGAAACGCCGTTGGGTTATGGATAGTAACTACCGCTGGAACAGGGCCATAAAACATCTATTGGCTTTTATAAAAAGAGAGACCTGGCAAAATTTAAATCAGAAAGAGGCAAGTCTCTTTTTGCAGTTTAATGAAAACCGTTAGGAAAAAACAAGCGAATATTCTGAACGTAAATATGGCGGCTTCTATAATAGAATGATAATAGTTAATGCAATATTTATTGTTTATAGCAATATGCGTAATAT
>JAKKUQ010000155.1 GCA_021890755.1 Thermosediminibacteraceae bacterium
TCAAGAAGAGCACGGCGATGAGTATGACCGGGATGTACCTTTTCCTCATACAGGGCACCTCCCTAAAAATTTTTTTACGACGGCGCCGTCTGAAATTATGTATATGCAACAACCGTACCAATCCCAAAAGGACTCTTTTATTGGCAATTATGGATATAAAATGGGAAAACGGGACGCCTGAATCCCGTTTTTAGCGTCCCATTTTCCCATTAGCTTAAAAAAATATATGCTTGTTCAAAGGAAAAGCGGCCGGTTATTACGTGCTAAGTGAATTTCCAGTCATTTATGTTTATACCCACATAACTTTATAGTTATGAAGATTATTCTGTCGTTTTCAAAAATTATAGTATAATAATAATTGGACTATTCCGAGATAAGGATAGATCTTATGAGTAGAGAAATCGGTATAATTTGTACCATACTGGGAATCTTTATTTTACTTGCCGGTTTTTCTTTAAGAAGTTTTATCTACCAAGAAGAGTTTATATTGAAATTGATATCTATCGCAGTTTTGTCTCGTTTTTATAAGATAATAACTTAATAGATAAAGGTATAGCAGAAGGGTTTATCAAGTTTGACAAAAATGAATTATATGTTTGGAATGTTAAAAATAAAGTATTTGATATTGAATTATATCTTAACCTAACCGATAATTTTGGTAATCCAAAAACCACAATAATGTTAAATGGTAATATATTTATTAAGTTTTTAATCTCTGGAGAACATAATGAAAAAGAAATAAAGGACATTTTGATGAAATTCGATTCGGAAAAATATCCAGTAAATTATAAAGCTATAAAACTGGTGCTGTTGAAGAATGCATATATTGATTTGGGACAAACTCTAGCGTTTATCGAACATCACGGTTTCGTAGGGTATCCACGATTTTTTGTGGATGGATTTAACGCTACCGTCAGAATACCCGCAGTTCCATTAATATACAAAAGCCCGGCGATGCAGAAATTCTTCCAATCGCTAATCCTGCCCGTAATTGGATTTATAATGACCGCGATAGGCTCCTTCAAGCTC
>JAKKUQ010000156.1 GCA_021890755.1 Thermosediminibacteraceae bacterium
GGAAAATAAAACAAGTGGCCCTATATTTTTTAAACAATTACCGTAAGCCAGTAGGAGATCTAAGATTTGACGTCATAGACATTACTATCATCCCGGGACACATGCCAGAGTTATTTCATTTAAAAAGTGCCTTTTAGAGGTTGTAATTAACTTGAAATCCTAAGAATACTTGCAAAAATTTTCTTATTGTAGTATATATCGAATAATGATATAATAAGATAAAACAAGATTAATTTTATACAAAATTTGATTTGGTTGTTCAAATAGAAAATAGTCCAAAATTAATATACTTTAATTATATTTGAGGTTATAGGCCCAGAAATAGGAGGTTAAAAAATAAATGGCCGCGGCAGAGAAAGCTGCCGTGGCCTTTTTTGCGAAGTCTTGTACTTGTTAGAATTTTATTTATTGGTATAATTATGTATAGAGATATATATACAAGTTGTTCTCTATAATAACTTTATAGAATGGGAGAAGCTTTATTAATGAAAGGGGAGGTAAAAATGCAGAACCGTTTTAAAGAATCTCTGCTGAACAAAAACGAATTTACAATCACATGGGAACTGGTACCCGGTAGGGGAGCTAAGGAAAAGACGCAGGAAGATGTCATCATGGCAGCGGAGCAGGCAGCCAAGAGCGGAAAAATACATGCACTTACACTGACCGACAGCCCTGGCGGAAATCCGGCTATTTTGGCTGACTATCTAGCAACAGAGATGCTTCAAAAAGGTATTGAACCTCTGGTTCATTTCACCTGCAAAGATAGAAACCGCAACCAAATCGAAAGCCAGTTGTATGCCTTGGATCGGGCTGGGGTCAGAAATCTTCTTATAATGACGGGAGACTACACTGTTTCGGGTTATGCAGGTCGTCCTAAACCGGTCTTTGACCTTGATCCGATACATGTTCTCGACCTCATTACCCAAATGAACCGGGGACTTGAGTATCCCGGAATGAAGGGGAAAACCATAAAACATCAACCCAGCGACTTCTTTGCTGGTGCAGTTGTTTCCCCCTTTAAAGCCACG
>JAKKUQ010000157.1 GCA_021890755.1 Thermosediminibacteraceae bacterium
CTTACCGAAAAGGAATGACCAAAGAAGAAGCACTCAATGTTCTTGACGAAATGGCAGAAAGTTTCGCCCTGGACGCTAATATTGTTTCCCTTTTAAAATCTAACTTCGACGAGGTCAATTCTTCCCGCATAAAAGCTCAGATGATCTCGACCGAACAGTATCGAAATTTTTACAATGCTTCGATACAACATTAAATTATTTCTTAACCTCTTTCGAGACCCCGGCTTCGTCAAAGGTAGCCATTTCCCTTATTATTTTCACGGCTGCTTCAACAAAATTCATAGCAAGTACCGCTCCAGTACCTTCTCCTAGTCTCATTCTCATGAAAATCATCGGTTCCAGCCCCAAAAGATTTAGCATGATCTTATGCCCCGGTTCCTGCGATAAGTGAGATGCTATCATAAATTGGGTAGAACGGGGTTCTATTTTAGAGGCTATAAGGGCTCCTGCTGAAGAAATAAAGCCGTCTATTATCACAGGCACCCTGCGGGAGGCCGCTCCGAGAATTACACCGGCTATGCCCCCGATTTCCAAACCTCCAACTTTAGCTAGCACCCCCACGGGGTCTTGGGGGTTTGGCTTGTTTACCTCCAAGGCTCTCTTTATTGCATTTAATTTCTTTTGCCATCTGGCATCGCTAACACCCGTTCCGCGGCCAACCAACCTTTCCAGGGGTTCATCGGCAAAAACCGATAATATCGCGCTGCTCGGCGTTGTATTGCCGATCCCCATATCCCCTGTTGCAATTAAATCTGCTCCGGCTTCTATCTGTTCCCATGCGGTTTCTATTCCAACTTCAATTGCCCTTACGGCTTCTTCTCTAGTCATGGCAGGACCTTTTGTCATATTCTCGGTACCTTTCTTTACTTTCTTTACAACCAATTGGGGGTGATTAACATCTGCTGCCATTCCCACATCAACGCATATTATTCCTGCCCCTTCATGACGGGCAAGAACGTTAATGGCCGCACCTCCCGAAAGGAAATTTAATACCATCTGCGGCGTCACTTCCTGAGGGTATG
>JAKKUQ010000158.1 GCA_021890755.1 Thermosediminibacteraceae bacterium
GAGGCTTTTTTGGCCGCCTACGAAATATTGAAAAAAAGCCCTGTCGACCTTTCCAGGCTCCCGGCGCTGGTGAGCGCTATCGCAACAAAAAAAGCCGTAAATTTTGTCCGGAAGAAAGCAAAGTATGTGCTCATGGATGAGGACTTTATGGATAGAATAGTTTGCATGCATACCACCCCGGAAGTTTCGTTCGATCCGATTGAAAATAGGATAGATATGGACAAAGCTTTAAAGCAGCTATACCCAATTTACAGGCAGATAGTAGTTATGAAATACTACAACGACCTTTCGGAAGGTGAAATATCAAAGTATCTCGGGATACCTGTGGGAACCGTCAAAAGCAGGCTTTACCGCGCCAGGCTGTTTTTAAGGAATATCCTCGTAAAGCAGAATGAAGGGGTAGGATACGATGAAAAAAGATAAAGATGCTTTTTACGTGTACCTGTCCAAAAAAATAAAGGAATACGCTGAGAACATCCCTGTTCCGAAACACATCGAAGATGAAACCTGGCTCAATATAAAAAAAGAACTCAGGGCCAAAAAGAATAAAAAAACAACTGCAAAAAGAACAATGGTCAATGTAGCTTTTGTCCTGCTGGTATTTTTTATGGGGGTGTATGCGGGAATCGCCGGTAAGGAAGCGACGGCCGATTCGAAGTTTTTCAACGTTGTGAAGAAATACTGGAACAATATAATGACTATCTCAGGAAGAACTGGCGGGGAAAATTACGGGACGCAAAAAGCTAATCTCGTTACTCTTGATGAAGCGCAGAAAAGGGTGGACTTTCGGATTGCAGTCCCGGAATATTTGCCCGAAGGTTATAGTTTCCACAGCGCGAAGATTTCCGAGGAGGGTAAGCCTTCTGTTATATTGATTTATAGAAAAGAAACAAAAGGTGAGGAGCTAAGAATAGAACAATTTTCTATACCGCGTGAATCGGCCTTTTCTCACAATTTCCGGACAAACGATGCAGAAGTTAAAACTCTCAACATAAAGGGATCCGAAGCAAC
>JAKKUQ010000049.1 GCA_021890755.1 Thermosediminibacteraceae bacterium
TGATGAAGAAATAGCAGTAGCGTCTGCTAGGTTTCAATCCCACTATGGTTCGATTAGAACGCAATAGACAGAGCATTGGCAAGGCTAACTGATGAGCATGTTTCAATCCCACTATGGTTCGATTAGAACTTTAATTCAAGGATATTCCCTTCAATTCTGTTCATATGTTTCAATCCCACTATGGTTCGATTAGAACCAAGAAGTTGCAATCGTTGAAGGAATTACGAACCCGTTTCAATCCCACTATGGTTCGATTAGAACGATGCAAGGGAAGTTATGATAAGCTCCGTCCTAGTGGTTTCAATCCCACTATGGTTCGATTAGAACCAAATCACGCTTTGTCTTCTACCTCCTTGTCTCTAAGTTTCAATCCCACTATGGTTCGATTAGAACAGTATTCCTCGGGCTTCAACCCGGCGTCCTGCAAAAGTTTCAATCCCACTATGGTTCGATTAGAACCGACCCACGACATGAGCCTGAACCCTGCCCCTATTGGTTTCAATCCCACTATGGTTCGATTAGAACCAAGGAAAAATTATAGAAAAAATGAAGGGTTTGGAGGTGGTAATTGCAGTCGACCCCCGGTACTTGATTTTTAGTAGGGGGTCGACTGCAATTATACCATTTTAATAACCTGCCTACAATACAAATCGCGAAATTGATTCATCTTAGCGAGCCCCGAAAACATGTTATTTATTATTTACTAATTTAAAAGCTCACAGTTCAGCGATTGCTTATCAATTTTATACAATTTAAACCTATACTTCTCCAGTTTATTGCTTTGTTCTGGATCCTTCAAAAATTTTACCTCATCGGGTTCATAATCGAAAATAGCGTATATGTAAATTTGATTATCTTTTTCGTCATAGACGATCCGGTAATCATTATCTCCATCGTCGTACACTTTATGTTTTATTTTGGTCCCTTTAAATTGGGTCTTGCTGCGCCTTATACTCTCCACGCTTAAAAACTTCACCACGACCCTAGCTAGCGTTTCATTTCTTCTAATTTTTTCTATAACCTCATCGGTAGCAAAAAAGACGCAGAATCTGTTTGTATAATTCCCTAATAAAATTTCACCAATCGGGGACAAAACCGCCATATTGTCATAAACTTCTATGCATGCCCTTGCTGCTTTTACGAATTCATAATGATTTTCTTCCCATTTGGCGTAATTATCTATTCCTGCTTTCAATTCCATAAATTCTCTATTAAACAAATCAAATACCTCGTTTTTCAAAGTTATAGGTCCCGGCGGTATTTCTATTAATTCTTCCGTGTCTTCAAATACATAATACATTTCACACCCGTTTATCTGAGCCATAAGCGTCAAATACGGTATAACAGCTTTATATCCTCCAGATATGTTAAATATTGCTCCTTGGTAATAACCTCCAGTTATATTTTCAATTCTTCTCACTAAATTAGGCAATCCCTGATTAAGAAAAATTTGTTTATCCTTTACCTGGAGCCCTTTAATTACGTCATTTTGGGGATTAAAATATACCTTAAAATTTTCCTTTTCCAGAAATTCCTTTATTGTACTGGCGGCGACAAAAGAAGCTATCGTGTCCGTAGCGAGCAAGTATACTTCTATATCCTCTTTTAAATATCTTTTTATCTTCCTCATGCTTTTTATCTCCGCGGAAGCATCGTCCGGGAGGCGTTTGCTATAGTAATTAGTAATGGATTTTTTTATTCTTTCAATACAGTTTGTATATTCATCACAATCCTTAAAACTCACTTCTTTTATACTTTCATAATAACCTTCTATATCCTTTTTTTCTTTTCTATAATTATCAAAAAGCGAAGTACCCACCGTTGTAATAAGTTTTTTCAACTATATCACCCCTACAAAACATCTACCGAAACCCTCATTACTTCTTGCATCAGAAATACCATTTTTATAGATTTCTTCAAGTAAATCGTCGACGTTCCCATCCAATATCTCATAATAATACACGCTTCCAGCAGGAACAGCTCTTGCCATAACCTTAGGTTCATTAGCTTTCATATCCCATCCCCCGATGCTCACCGGTTTTCCCAGAGCCGCTGCAAGAAGCTTTACTTTCACGCCAAATCGGGAAAGGTCTGGCTCCCACCCTTTATTGAAAAAAGAAGGAGTGTTCAGAACAAGTTTGAACCTTCTTTTGCTTTTAATTGCTTCACTTATTTTTGCATTAAAGCTTTCTTTTAAGAATTCCGGCATATCTTCAGATCTTTCCACTTTTGCAGCCTTAGCTTCGCCACCTAATTTCAAAAGTCCGCTACTTGGAAATTCAAAGCCGTCGCACTCCACGTCAACCACGAACTTAGCCGTATTTTTTATATCCTTTTGCATCCTAATGTAACTCATCCTGTATAGATATCCTTCTTTCGCAGATCCTTTTTTGTAATCCATTTTTATTCCTATCTTACTTTCTTCCACAATAAAATCGCTGAGATCCTGGTATAAAAACCTATCTTTCTTTCCCTTCAAATAAAAGCACATATCTAGGTCAGTGATTAACCCTGCTACATTTTCCGTATTGTAGAGCGAGTAAAGCAGATTGAGTTCTCCATCTATATCGGTAAAGACCACTGGCTTTCGCATTTTAAGAAGTTCTAGTTCCCTTTCATCTTCCGCACTTTTTACTAGATCGAAAGGCGCTAGGACATGCCATGTCTCGCCTCTTTTGAAATACACCCCCTTTATCCTTAAATTTTTCTCGATAAAGCGTAAATTTTGTTCATTATTCCCGTTGAGTGAAAGATAATAAGTAGCAAAAGCTCCGTAGAAAACCGAAGGAGGGGGTGGGTACATACCCCTTCCCACACTTTCGAAACCTGCGCTAAAAGGGTGCCCCTTCCCGAAATACAACCCATCTAAAGGCGAGAGCTCGAAAAACATGACTTTATTCTTCACCTCCTCTGTTTAAGAAGGCAAGTACCTTCAAAAGCCCTATCACATCGTCGTAGCCCACTTCATCATAAAGAGAAATTAATATGTCACACAGGGAATTCTTGATTTTCTTCCTTTCATCCTCGGTTAAATTACTAATCAATGAACGCCCGACGACCCTATTAAGTTCGCTTCTTAAAACATCGGGTGGCAGGGATTTCAAATCGAGCCCATGCAGAGCTTTTTCCAGCTTTTTCACAAAAGTCGCGCTCACTTTCTTTTCCATAAAATATGTATTTAGATCTTTCAGAAGTCCTATCGTGCCTTCCTTATTTTTCATGCCATCGTAATACCATTTGGCCCTCGCAACATAGCTTTCCCCGGAACGCAGCAGGAGTTTTACCGCAAAGGCATCCTTTCCATCCATATTTTTGGCATGTTCTAGCATATTAGTTGCAGAAACCAAAACGTGACTCAACGCCTCCTTGTAGTGCGCTATAACCACTCCCATCGATGCCCCCACCCTATCCCATCTCAACTTGTAAATCTCCTCGTCTATAAATTTCGAATCCGTCATAAACTCGGGCCTTCCGTTTATAAAATGTCCGCTGAAAGCCGCCCTGAGGCTTACCATTACATCCAGCAGATAATTCAGGTTTATAATTGCAAGCACATCGTCGCCGCCTGAATATATTACCTTGCCGGCTCCCGAACCTTCTACAATCTCCTTTACATGAACCAGAGAATAATTTTTCAACAGCCGGCTTATTGAGGCGTGAAAATCCGGCGTCATAAGATGCTTTCTTTCCCTCATCTTTTCTTTTAAATCTTCGGGCATTTGCCTCAAAATTTCCTCCGGATAAGTTTCTATCATATCGGGCCCCAGTTCTCCGGTAAGCCATTTCCCCATATCATCGCCGTCAAATTTTAACAAGGCATAGTATTTCCTTTTTGTCACACCCAATTCCTCTATTCTTTCATCAATGGCAGTTAATAATTTCTTAAATTCGTCCACGCCATCGCATTTAAAACCATTTGCTTCAAAGTACCTTTTGGTGAGGTTTTCCTTAAACAATAACTCATTATCAAATTCACCATACCGGCTCTCAAAAAGTGCCTTATACTCTTCGATCTTCGACTTCAAAAGCTTGTCCGGGAAGCTGAGCACATTAAGAATGGCTATTTCCGCCGTCGAGGGGAAACTCCCCTCTACGTTTCTCCTGCCGAATACATCCATAAAATACATCTCCGCAGCCCTCTTCGTAAGACAGGAACCGCAAAGGCCCTCACTCGGAGCTAAATACTTGAACGGAATCCTTTCATCGCCGCTTTCCAAAAGAAAAGCTCGCTGATTTTTGAGTATCCTAATTTTATGGCTCTCCTTCCCCTCCTTTAGCCTTTCTTCTTCCTCCCTTGTGAACCTATACACAACTACATTGCGCTCACCACATACTGAACATTTTCTGCCCTTTTCCTTTAGTTGCTTAAAATTCCTTACTCCCTTCCTGGCCCCTAGCGTCTTATCCATGAATGAATATAATAGCCCGTATATGCTTTCAAGGCCCGGAATTCCTACACCCGCGTCTTCCATCATATTCAAAAGTTTTACTATTTCCTCAATTTCATCAGCAGGGAAATAATCCTTGATTTTATCGAGCTGCTTTCTCCATTCCGTTTTTTCCGTATTTCCATCCTCTAAAGGAAATGCTACCCAGTAAACATCCGGAAAGCACTCTAATTGGTCAAAAAAAGACCTCTTCAGTTCGCCGCTTTCGCCTAACAGGCGGTCGTAGACGTGGCCTCCCATTTTTAAAAATTCGCTTTTCACAGTTTCTTCAAGGCCCAGAGCCCTTATTTCCTCGACATTTTTCGCTGGAAGTATTGCGAAAAACCTGTTGGGAATCGTCGGCGTTTTAAGTGCCTCCATTTCTTTCGTTTCGCTCTGTCCCGAGCTTAAATACCAGAATTCATAAAAAGGTTGCCCTTTAAGGTGAGGGAAAATCACCGACTCCGGCCCGTACTTTTTTACAACCTTTTCAATTGCCACCCAGGTCAAATAAGATAAAATGTAGCTTCCCCAATAGAGATCCTGGGTTTTTCTCGCCTGCACTATGTATTCCTGCACAGGCCCTATTGTGAAAACGAACAACGTTTTCGCCTGCAAATTCCACTTGCATTTAACATCTGCTCCATCCATCGGACACTCACCCCTGCACTAAATCAATATGATATTCATTATTATTATCCTTTGTCAGTTTATTCCAAAACGCATCCAACAACTCAAAGGACGGTTCTTCGGTTATTAACTTTTCACCTTGACCTTTGGCGCTTTCTTGGCCTGAAACCATCGCTAGTTTCACGCCTTCCGGCAAGAATTTGCCCCCGAATCTCAACACTAGCCAGTAATACCTTCCCTCGCTTTCGATTATCTTGAATAAAAGGGGTGAAGACCTTCTATTAATCTTGCCTTCATCTTTGCCTTTATCAATATCAATACCAATTATTTTATCTTTGTTCATAAATACTACTGGCAGTCCGAAAGCTGCGCGCTGCATCCGGTTTTCTGAGCTTTTCCTGAAATCCATATATACGGAACCCAAAGCCCCCAGTGCCTTCCACCAGCACTCATAGCTTTCCTTAGTAACTATAAGGGAAGAATTGACTAGGCTGCTGTAGCTTTTGCAGCCGCCACCTGCCGTATTTACTATGCCAGCGGCTTTTTTAAGGTTTTCCAAAATCCACTTTGAGAGTTCCTCGCTGCTTTTGCCCTTAGGGATAAAGTCAAGCCCGTAGGTACTTCCTCTAACACCGCTTACCACCAGAGAGCCGGCACCTCTCCTCGACCTTGCCCCGAAATTGCCCAAATTGACGGCACACCAAAAAGCGGCTACGGCATTTTTTAAGGCAATCTCATCTTTTTGAGCAAAAAGTATAACTTTAAATTTTCCGGGAGGCTTAAAATATTTCCTTTCCTCTCCACCTCTTCTTCTCAACATCGAATACAGCAAATATAAAATACCTCTGTCTCTAGAACCAAGCTGATAGTCTCTTTTCAAATTATTTCCTATGTATCTTTCCACATCTCCTTTTATAACTCGGATGCTAACCTTGCTCTTTCCCGTTTCACTGGAGGTACCTCCGAAGATCTCTTCTTCCTCTCTCTTTAATTCCGCAATGTTATCGTTGCCTTTCAATGCCCTCCACCAAAAGCGGAGCATCCCCTTAAACTCCGATGCCCTTATTTCAGGCCGATCCTGGTAAGCACCGAACATGTAAAGTGGTGTCACTACTTTAAGTTCAAACTCTACCTGATACATTTCACTACCTTCCCCCAATCAACCTTATATCTCCCACACCGTAGCCCAAAGAGGTCTTAGCTCCGATACCTCCGTATTCAAAAGCTTCCACCATCCATTCTTCCAAAGTTTTTCCCGATATCTTAAGAGATTTGGCCTCCCTCGTTAGATAAACAAGGGGAATGTGAAAAACGGCTTTTTCAACAGTTAGAAATAAAACGAGGTTGGGATCGCACCAGTCGGCAGGCTCTCTGCCTTTCGAGTAATAATCAGTATAATGGGGATTCATTATGTCATTCTTTATACAAAAACTATCATCCGCCGGATACGAATCAAGAAACATCACTTGTCCCTTACTGCTCGTCGTTCCAAAAACCTTTTCATAATTCTCGTCAGTACCCCCGTTCATCTCAATCCAATTCGAGACCACACCCTTTACAGCCTGCCCTGGAATGTAGGGGATTCCGTATATCCAATGGAGAGTCATCGAGACTTCCCTTATCGATTCCTGCCCGAGGCCGACAATGACCCTCTCGTATGGCCTAAATTCATAAACATCTACCTCGTATCCCCGAGACCTGTAGCTTTCCAATACGTATTTTTGCTTTTTCACAAACTGGAGCGGTAGACTTAAAGCTCCTTCTTTTACCTCCGGAAGTTCTTTTTTTACTTCGTACTCGCCATCAAATTTTGAGAATTTCACGCATTTATTCAGAAATAGGTGATAATTCTCAATCTTCCCTTTAAGCTCTTTCAAATTGCAGCGTGTATCCGACGGCAATATTAAATTATTGCTTATCGTCATCGGGAATCATCCCCTCGGCAAATCTTTTCAACCAGTTCACAAATTCTAGGACTTCCCTCGTAACCGCCCTGTATTCTGGACTTTTCATAGATATAACCTTCTTCACCATGTCCTCCCCTTCGGAGCTATTATACAAACTGCTTACGGGGCATTCCCGGCACTTAAGCCATTCCTCTATATTTTTGTAAAGTTCCATGTAAGCTTTCTCCTTCTTCGCTTTCATGAAAGCCAGTACCGCACCAAGGCCATTTACCCTTATCATCGCCATTAATTTCCTCGAATACGATTTGTATTTGCTTCGAAATTCTTCATCCTCACTGCGGCTTACAGGCTTTACACACTCATAAGCAAACCTTGCCCTATCGTTTACCGTCGCCCTAATGGTTTCCATTTCTCTCATTTGCCATTTCTCCCTTCACGGTAACAATTCTCACCAAACCCTTGCCTATCGTGGCATTCCCGCCGATTTGAATTATTTCATGCCGTTTTACTCCATTTTTAAAATAATCAAGAATAAAGTCTTCGTCAGTTTTAAATTTATCATAATCCTTTATTTTCTTCTTTTCTTCATCACTTATAAACAATCTGGAAGCTAAGGCCATAGAATAAAACACCGTGTTTTCCGGTACGTATTCCTCATTGAAGAGGGCACTTCCTTCAACAGTACCTTTTGTTCCTATCCTTGTCCGTGTTACGACTTCCGTATACATTTCCGTGAAGTCCCTAAAGTCATCATCCGAAATAACCAATATATCTTTTTTCATCTTTTCTCTAAGAACGCCATAGAAGTCAGTCCCGTCTCGTGGTTCAGGGAAGATGACATTCGCCAGCCATTCGGAGAATTTCGCAAGGTTTTCATTTTCTTTGACACTTTTAAAGGAATATTCTTCCAGTATCACTGCACCATTCTTAAGTATTAGGTTCGAACCTTTGACTGCGGAATTTTCCTCGATGACGTCTATACCTTCCAATATTTCCCAAAAGTTATCCCCGCACAAATTCATCTCTTCCTTAAACCTCGAAAGCGCGTAGGGACATGTTACCCAACCGAAAATACCTTTTGCGGATTTTACGGGAAAAAGCAGAATCCTCGCATCTAAAAAACCAATCGCCCCTGCGTGAAGGTCTCCTTCCTCAGGTCCGAATACGTACTTCACGTTATCCTTTAGTTCAGGATCGCCTTCGAAAACATCCCTGAGCGATCCCTTTAACCCCGATGATTCGATTTTTGGTAACCCGGAATGTCTTTCCCTCTGAATAGGGAGATCGACGTATCCTAGCTCGGCCCCAGCTCCTACGTGTGTTGGAGTCTCGGTGTAAATAAGAAAAGGCTCGGCTTTTTTGAACATACAAACTCACCTTCCCCAAAAATTTTAAGCAAAATATACCTTTTATCACCCGGCATATTATTTATTTCAACACTTTAAGCAAGAATCCTTCCATATTTGATAAAATATTCCAACAAAATTCGCCTTTTTAGTTTAAATTGATTGCGAAAAAATAAGTCTGCTCAAAGAGCGGGCTCCCGCTTATAGACAAAAACCGCCCTTGGGACATAACCTAAAAGCGGTTTTTTTGCATCAGAAGTTTAATATGTTTTAAAACCCCATTACGGCTTTATAAGAAGGTAAAGTATGTAAAAAAGCCCGCCTTAAAGGGCGGGCACCATTCAAGAAACTATTTTGACTTTTCCACTATTGCCTCAGCTTCTTTAATGACTTCCGCAGCATTTTTAATTGCTTTTTGAACTTCCACTTTTAGTATAGGTTTGCCGCTAAATCTACTTTCTTCTTTCACCGCTACATCGGCAGCAAATATAACCACATCTGCTTCCGACGCTTCCTTATCGCTTATTTTATTTTCTATACCTATAGACCCTTGAGTTTCCACTTTTATCGTGTGGCCCATCTTTTTTGCTGCCTTTTCTAAAGCTTCGGCTGCCATATATGTATGGGCGATACCCGTCGGGCATGAAGTTACAGCTACAATTTTCATTGTACGCTATCACTCCTTGCAACTAGATTTTGTGGACTCCTTTTTTATTGCTCTTCCACCGGCTTTTTCAAGAAGTTCACTAATAGTGCTGTCACTGCAACGCCTATCAAAATGGCTACGATAAACATTAATTTATTGTCCACCACAGGAAGCACTATCGGACCGCCGTGAGGAGCGTGGTCTCCTACTTTCCCTATTGCAGCCACGGCAGCTCCTATAGAAGAACCAATCATTATTGATGGTATAACCCGCAGGGGATCCGCTGCAGCAAAGGGAATTGCCCCTTCCGTAATTCCTATCATGCCCATGACTATTGCACCAAGTCCCGCTTCCCTTTCCGCCTCGGTATACTTGTTAGGCGCAAGCATAGTTGCAACTCCCATCCCTAGAGGTGGTATGCAGATGGCTACGGCCACAGGACCCATTATGGTATAAATCCCTTCGGCTATCATAGCCGCACCGAAAAGAAAAGCTACTTTGTTAACCGGACCACCCATATCGAAGGCTATCATTGCTCCCATGATCATTGCCAGCACAACCGCGTTGCCGGTACTCATGGTCCTCAGCCAGTTAGTCATGGCATCCATGATATTGCTTATAGGCGATCCAATTACATAGATCATTAGATAACCCACGATCAAAGAAGTCAACAGAGGAATTACGAATATGGGCATAATTGGCCTTAGGTTTTTCGGAACATTCCAGTTTTTTATCCACCGCGCAACATAACCCGCTATAAATCCAGCGATAATGCCGCCCAAGAATCCCGCTTTAAGCTGATTGGCTAAAACCCCACCTACAAGGCCTGGGGCAATGCCGGGCCTGTCGGCTATTCCGTAGGCTATAAAACCGGCAAGCACCGGGACCATCATCGAAAATGCAGCCGTTCCTATATCCATCATGCTCTTCAGCAGCGGGTTTGTGACAACTGCACCTTTGCCTTCCTGGACTCCGCTCAGCGCAATGGAAAAAGCTATTAAAACGCCGCCTATTACTACTATGGGAATCATATAAGAAACACCGGTCATCAGATACTCTCTTATTCTTTTAAGCTCTTCCTTCATGGTATACCCCTCCGTTTTAATTATCCATTAACTTTGCTGGAAATCTTTAAAGGCTTCAATTATCTCCTTTTTTGTCTCTGCCCTTTTTAAACGCTTCACAAAATTCTCATTCATTAACCTGCGGGAAATTTGCGAAAGAACTTTCAAATGCTCGCTTTCTGCCTCTTCTGGAACACCTAAGAGAAATATCAGATGAACCGGTTTGCCGTCGAGGGCCTCCCACTCCACCCCCTTTCTCGATTTCCCAAAAACTATAAATGTTTCTTTTACCGCCTTGCTCCTTCCATGAGGAATGGCTATACCGTTTCCCACTCCTGTGGTATAAGTCTTTTCCCTTGCCAAAACGCTTTCGATGTATTCATCCATCGAAGTTAGTTTCCCAGCTTCAGCAGCCATCATTGCAAGCTGCCTTATAGCGTCCTCTTTAGTGTCTGCATTTAAATCCATGCATATCATTTCATCACTTAGCAGCATTTATTTTCTCCTCCATAATTTTAGTAATTTCTTCCGCGAATTTTGCTTTTCTAATAAAATCCACCTTTTCTTTGTTATCTATCACTTCGAAAAGTTTTTCTAATATTAGTCGAGCTTTACTAATTTCACCTTTAGAAATATTGAGCACGAACACCACATCCACCCTGTCCTGCCCCCAGATCACGGGCTTTGATAAAGTTATAACGCCGACCGCGGTTTTGCTCACGAGTTCCGGACTCCCGTGGGGTATTGCGACACCTGCTCCAACGGCCGTTGGCGATATGTGCTCGCGTTTTAACATGTTTTCCAAATATCCCTCTTTGACTATCCTTCTTTCAACGAGCTTTCTATAAGCGTACCTCAAAACTTCTTCTCTTGAGGGCAAAAATATTCCCACTCCCAGAATTTCAAGCGGTACAAAATTGCCACCTTTTTCAGCAGGCTGCTTAGTTACCGCATTAATCTCCCGAAACTTTTGTCCTTTCTGGATCTCCGAAATAAAGGAGTTTAACCGCTCCATATCGTTTTCTGTGAGAAGTGGTGATATGCAAATATAGGGTTTTGAAACTTCTACAGGCACAGTCGATATGATAATGTCCACTTGCTGCAAAGGATAACTTTTCAAATCATGGGTAGACACCACATCCACTATTTCTATGCAGAAATTCCTTTCCAGACGGGCTACCAGGAGCTGTGAGGTCCCGATGCCACTTGTGCATACTACTAATGCCTTTAATGGTTTTTTTGCTCGCTCAAGAGCTGCGCCAATGTGCAGGGCTATATATCCTATCTCCTCCTCCTTTGCTTTTACACCCAGGTATTTTTCAAAAACAATACTTGCAATCCATGCTACTCCAAGGACCTCAGGGTACTGTTCTTTTATCTGACCTAAAATAGGATTTCTCAATGTAAAGCCGTATTTTAGCCGGTTTATCGCAGGCCCGAGGTGTAGTCTGAGTCCATTAAAAAGCTGCTTGTCCCTTTTCAAATCAACCCCCAAAATACTTTCTGCAATTTCTATTATTTCCCGGGCCATATTGGCTGCAAGATCATTGCTATCCTCGCCCAAATTCAGGTCGTCTAGCTCAACGTTTGATCTTAATATTTTTGCCCCCAAGATGTGAAGTGTGATATACCCGATTTCCGAAGGAGGGAATTTTATATTGAAATTTGTTTCTATTTCCTCCGTTAGTCTAGTGGCGATTTTATACTCTTCTTTCCCTTTTAAAGAATCAAGGATTTCTTTTGAAAGTTCCACATATTTGTTCTGCTCCAGCCTTTTTATAGCAATGGCAATGTGGATCAGAAGACAAAGGGATGCTTCCTCCGCAAAGCGAAGTCCGAAATCCGATTCCCACTTTTCCACTATCCTCTTCAGCTTAAGATAATCTATATCTGCCAGTGACTTAAGCTGGGAAAGGGTTTTATAGTCTATTATGCTGGAATCAGAAGATAAAAGCATTTGCTTTAACTCATCGGAACTTTTCGTCTCCGCTATCAAACTTGCAACGGCATTTCTCCACTGGTATTCAGGCCCTTCAATGCGTATGCCGCAATTAGGTTTCCTTATAAGCTTTAGCGAATGTGCTTTCAACCACTCCTCGACTTTTTCCAGGTCTTTATATATCGTTGCCCGGCTTACAAAAAGTTCGCAAGCGAGGCTTTTAATTGAAACATCCCCTTCGGAGGTAAACAAGCGTTTTAAAATATATTTCTCCCTAAATTCTGGGGAGTAGTCGATCGTCGAAACCTCTGGCAGCAGCCGGGCTTTTAATTTTTGCCTTTGAGTCTCATCGCATTCGATAAAAACTCCCACTCCCGATTTTTTTACCAATTTAACTCCATCCTTGCAGAGTATTTCTCCCAAATTTTTCAAATCATTCCTTACCGTCTTATTTGAAACTCCTAACTTTACAGCAATGTGATCCACGGTAACAGGTTCATCAGCCTGCAAAAGTATCGATAATATCTTATTTAGCCTGCTCATAGATAATCTTCCTTTTACCGCAATCCCTTGCGGTAATACTTGACATTACCTATATTTTCCGAGGATAATTATATCTTTTCAAATTCTTAATTATCAAGGTATAAAGCGTAACTTTCATTTCAACTTCATTGCGGTAATTTGTAGACTAATTAATCTTTTTGCACCTTAAAGAAAAAAAATACCGGTTTAAAACCCGGTATTTTAAGAATCTCATTATTAAGATAAAAATCGTTTCTACTCAAAATCTGTAATAACTAATAAATATCATCTTTTTATGCTCAGAATGTAAGTCCCACGTCTCTTACCATATCGTGGGATGTTTTTTTTTAAAACAACTTCCGAGGGACGCTCCCCGGGAAGGCCTTTTTGCACATTCTCTATTTCTGGCACCATTATTGTTTTTGCCGTTTAATCCCACTATGGTTCGATTGGAACCGATGACTATCACATGGTCATGATAGCGAAGAACTACGAGTTTCAATCCCACTATGGTTCGATTGGAACGTATTTCTTCCCTAACGAATATTTCTCTACTTACCCCGTTTCAATCCCACTATGGTTCGATTGGAACTCTTCCCATAAAATCACCCTCTTAAAAACAACAAACGTTTCAATCCCACTATGGTTCGATTGGAACGACTATTGCAATTGGATAGGGCAAAAGAAGCAAGTAGTTTCAATCCCACTATGGTTCGATTGGAACCAAGAAAAAAATATAGAAATAATAA
>JAKKUQ010000050.1 GCA_021890755.1 Thermosediminibacteraceae bacterium
TTACTTTTGAGGAAAGTGATCGGGAGATCCTTGAGATGCTTCAAGAGATCTTTCTCGGTAAATATAAAAAGCTTGCTTGATTTTGATTTTTACAAAGTTTGTTTTAACTTAATTTATCTGGATGCTGTCAAAGCATTTGTGGTGACCCACCCACGCAGGAGGGTTCCCGTTTATGCCGCGAAAGGTCTTGACAGCATCCGGGCAGGTATCCTTTTGTCTTTAGGGGGCAGTTTTATGGACTGCCACTCTGACTTCCTGCCGGAATGGGAGGATGGAGGCTTTGCTCTCATATTTTTGATTTTTAAAGTGACATTTTCATGCGATAATTAACTATGTTTTGGTCCATTTTTAGGTGACATTTTTAAAAGATATTGACAGAGAATCTTGAAATCCTTCTGATAAGCGAGTTAAGTTTTTTACATGGCTTCTTTTAGGATTAACAGTAACAAGCAATCAGCGCTTTAAAAATACATAATTGCGAGCAACAAGCATCTGAATAAATTTTATAAGCCTTGGGTATAATGGTTCTACTCTATCGCCAAACTTTTCCGAAAGCATATTTCCAATATCGTAAATTGTATTTTTTCCGTCGCACAACTTCCACACAGTTGATCCTATTTCATCAAGGTCCATCGTTATTTTTTTCGGTGCGTTAAAGATAAAAAGGAGTATTCTTTCCATTATCCCATTTCTTTCTATACAAAGCCTTATACGACCGTTTTCATCTTCCGACCATTTTACATGGGGTTTTTTGCACGGTATCATGGTGAGAAGATTTTCCTTTCTTTTTTCCAACCTTTAGCCCACGCTCCCTCAAAAAATTTGAGGGGGACTTATGCCCCCTCTTTTTCCTCAACCTTTCTGAATGCTACGCTGATAAGGGTTAGTGACAGAATTATGAAAGCAACAAGCCCTCCGACCTGTCCGAGGACATTTTTCCCGTAAGCGATGTCGATTCCTGCAGCCACAAAAGCCGCAATGATAATTCCCATTACTCCCTCACCGGCAATTAAACCAGAAGCATAGAGAACACCGTTTTCTACTCGCCTCTTGAGGTCTTCTTCGGATTTCGTAACCTTTTCAAGGAAGCCTCTTATCAAGCCGCCTATCATAATGGGCACGCTGAGGTGAATGGGTAGATATAATCCAACGGCAAAGGGCAGTGACGCTATGCCGAATAGCTCGACGACAGCAGCTGCGGCAAAACCGGTAAATACTAGCGGCCATGGTAGATTACCTTCCATGACTCCTTCTATTACCAGTTTCATCAATGTTGCCTGCGGAGCAGCAAGTTCCTTGCTTCCAAAGCCGTAGGCTTCGTTTAGGAGAATCAAAACATAGCCAATGAGCAAGCCCGATGAGAGTACACCTATAAATTCTCCAAGCTGCTGTTTCCAGGGAGTGGAACCGACAAGGAATCCAGTCTTTAGGTCCTGTGAAGTATCACCCGCATTTGCTGCTGCAAGGCAGATAATTCCACCTACCGAAATGGCGGCAATCATTCCTTCCATTCCGGTAAAGCCCAGAGCTTTATAAATTATCGTGGTGAAAAGCAGCGTAGCAATGGTCATACCAGAAACCGGGTTGGATGAGCTTCCAACAATACCAACAATCCTGGACGAAACGGTGACGAAGAAGAACCCGAATAATGCGATGAGAATTGCTCCGGGAACACCTACGGGTATGAAGGGGCTAAATGCGATTAAAATTATCAGTAAAAGTGTTCCCAGCACTACCCATTTCATCGGGATATCTCTGTCGGTGCGGGGTTTGCCTTCGTTTTCGTCCCTTAAGCTAAAGCCGCCTATCGACTGTCGGAAGGCATTGATGATAGTGGGCAGTGCCTTTATCAAACTTACTATTCCGCCAAAGGCTACCGCACCGGCACCGATATACCTTAAGTAAAAACTCCATATGCCCCAGGCATCGAGCTCGGCAATTGGTTTTGAAGCAGGATAGATAACCTCGTTAATGTAACTGCCGAAGTGAGAAATTAAAGGTATAAAGCCGAACCAGCCCAGAACTGCGCCGGCAAGCATATACGCGGCTATTTGCGGGCCTATGATAAATCCTACGCCGAGCAGTGCCGGAAGAATATCCGCGCCGATCAGTGTCCTATATCCAGGTACTAGCCATTCGATCTCTGATGGAAACAATTTAAATCCGTCAGCTATCAATTTGTAAATGGCTCCTATTCCAAGACCGCTGAAAACCGTCCTTGCGCTTACACCGCCGACCTCACCAGCGACGAGTACCTCAGCGCAGGCCGTACCTTCGGGGTACGGAAGATTTCCGTGCTCCTCCACTATGAGGAACCTTCTGAGCGGGATCATCATCAGAACACCGAGAAAACCGCCGATAATTGCAATGCTCGAAATCTGCAAAATACTCGGGTTTTGATTCCATAAAAACAGTGCGGGTATTGTAAATATTACGCCTGCAGCTAACGATTCGCCAGAAGACGCGATGGTTTGAACCATGTTATTTTCAAGTATTGATTGCCTCCGCAATATTCCACGTAAAATGGCCATGGAAGCTACGGCAGCCGGAATGGAAGCACTCACGGTCATGCCTACTCTTAAGCCAAGATAAGCATTGGCAGCACTAAATACAATAGCAAGGATAATTCCGAGTACTATCGAAAATGTAGTTAACTCGGGCATCGTCTGATCTGCCGGGATATATGGTATGTACTGTTCTCCGGGTTTTATTTTATAAGCCTTGTCCGACAGTCCTTTTCTTTTTTCCATTCCATTTATCCCTCCCGTTCTCTAACAGATTTTAAATTAACTTGCCATTATTTTTTCGCTTTCATCACCTCCAATAAATGGTTGTTACGAAAAATGATAACAATTCAGATAATTTTTGTCAAGGATCAAAAAAGTTCATCAATTGTATGCAAAGAGCATAATCAAAGTAGAGGGTAAAATATACCCTCCACCTTTTTATTTTCGCCTGTATAATCAATTTTATTCCTTTTCCATCCTATATATTACCTTGCCGTCAATCATCACTATCTCCGGCTTCGACATTATCTCCAGTGGGAAGCCGTCCCATACTACTATATCTGCATCCTTGCCTTCTTCTATGCTACCCACTCTATCGGCAATGCCTATTATCTCTGCAGCGTTGATGGTAATGGCTGCAAGGGCTTCCTCAGGGCACATCCCCTCTTTTACCGCCAGGGCAGCGCATACATTCAGATACTGGATGGGGATAACCGGGTGGTCGGTCATTATCGCCACTTTAACGCCCTTACTCGCCAGTATCCCCGGAGTCTTGAAGCTCAGATCCTTCAGCTCCACCTTGGAGCGGGAAGTAAGGGATGGCCCAACGACAGCAGCAACACCAAGCTCTGCAAGTTCGTCAGCTATAAGGTGGCCTTCTGTGCAGTGCTCTATGACGACATCCACGTCGAACTCCCGGGCTATCCTTATGGCGGTCATGATGTCATCGGCCCTGTGGGCATGGGCCCTCAAAGGAATCTTTTTTTCCAACACGTCGCAGAGGACTTCCATCCTGAGGTCCCTTTCAAAAACTTCTCCATTCTTTTGTGCTTGGTTTCGTTTTTCCAAGTAATTCTTTGCTTTTACCAGGGTCTCCCGGAGAAGAGCTGCGGTACCCATTCGGGTAGAGGGCATCTTTTTTTGTTCGCTGTAAACTCGCTTCGGATTTTCCCCAAAAGCCACTTTCAGCCCTGCTGGAGCTTTTACTATCATTTTGTCTATGACCCGACCATACGTTTTAACAGCAATTGATTGTCCTCCTATCACATTGGCGCTTCCTGGACCTGTAAAAACGCAGGTCACTCCTCCTTTTATCGCGTCTTCAAACGCTTTATCCCTAGGATTCACAGCATCAAGAGCTCTCAGGTGAGGCGTAACAGGATCTGTCCATTCGTTGCCGTCTTCCCCTATGTCTCCAACGGCTTCTTCAAAAATACCAAGGTGGCTATGGGCATCTATAAAGCCTGGAAAAACGTACTTTCCCTTAGCATCTATTATTTCACAGCCTTCCGGAACCAGAATGTCTTTGCCTACTTTGAGAATCTTATTGCCTTCAATTAACACTATTCCTTCTTCCAGCACCTCACCCTTCATCGTGTAAATTGTACCGCCCTTTATCGCTATCATAAATTTTCCCTCCTTTTTTTAGCGAATGCCAGAATTCACGGCTAATGCCGCCCGAAAAACTTTATAAGCTTCCAAATAATCTTTTGCTGTATAAACAACGGTTCTTGCATCTTTTTTTATCATGCCTGGAATGAGCAGCGCCATATCTGCCATTATTGATCGCCAAAAGGCAATTTCAAGCTCCACGGGACCTTCTTCGACAGTGGGGGAAAAGCGCGAAAGATCCTCCAAGGCCTGCCTTACCCCTTCCCGGATTTTCTCCTTTACCACGTCGAAGGGAAAAACCTTAGCAGAGTATCTAGTAACGGCTTCTTTCACCACTACCCCTACTGGATCGTTTAATTCTTCTTTTGCGCACTTTACGGCGTTTTGATCCCCGGTCACCAGCACCACGGGGACTCCGTAGAAACCTGCCAGCCTTCCGTTCAAGCCGGCCTCGCTCATGAATTTCCCGTTGATTTTGGCGTACATTACGCTACCGGTATACGTATGGTCCATTATAGCCTCGGAACAACCAGCCCTGGCATGATACCCCACAAAAAATACAGCATCAAAAGTTTCATCTATTCCCTGCATCATGCTGAGGGGTTTTGGACTGCCGCTTATAAGGCAAGCCCGGGGGTGCAGTTCTTCCACCAAAATATTGTCCATTTTGTTGTGAGAATCGTTCACCACCACTTCTAAAGCCCCAAAATCCAAGGCCGCTTCCACCACTGCGTTTACTTCCCTAGTCATAAGCCGGCGAAACCTTTCGTATTCACCAGAACCCGGCTCAACATGGCCAGGCGATACGACCCCTGAAATCCCTTCCATGTCACAAGATATGTAGATTTTCAAAAAAACCCCCTCCTTTGCAAAATTTTATATCCGGGCGGCAGCATCGACGAAAGCCTTGAAAAGCTTGAGCTGCTCCGGATATCTTTCCCACATCTCTTCAGGGTGCCATTGCACTCCCACAAGAAAGACTTCCTCCGAAATGCCTTCCACGGCCTCCACCACGCCATCCGGCGCAAAAGCCACCGATTTTAAAGAGCTACCAACATCTTTTATTGCCTGGTGGTGGAAGCTATTAACCGGAAACGAGTTTGCCTCAAATATTCTGTAAAGCACCGAATCTTTTATCACTCTGACATCATGGCTGCCGTACCATCGAGGGGCTTCCTGCCTGTGCTTCAGGGGTCTTTCGATGGCCGAACCGATATCCTGGTAAACACTTCCTCCTAAAGCTATGTTAATGACTTGCGCCCCCCTGCATATGCCCAAAACCGGCTTTTTCCTCTTCACAGCTTCGCGGCAGAGAAAAAGTTCAGCTTTATCGCGCAATGGGCTTATCTCTCCAAGGCCTGGCATCGGATCTTCATTGAAGTACCTTGGGTCCACATCAGGCCCTCCTGAAAGCAGCAGGCCATCGACCCTATCGAGCAGCTTTAAAAGGGCCTCTTCATCACCTAGGGGTGGAACAATAACAGGGATCCCCCCGGCTTTCTCTACCGCTTCGTAATATCCGTGATTCAAGAAAATCCTTTCATCAGCAAAAGAACAGGTTATTGCTATCAAGGGCTTCATATTCTAATTCTCTCCTCTGTTAATAACACATAGGTTAATTAATTAATATTCTAAATATAGCCCAAAAAATCCTTCCAAATTAAAAAAAGCCCTTAAGGGGCTTTTAAATAATTCAAAAATCCACGAGTCCCAGACTAATTTTCAGCGCTTCATCGACTTTTGCCATGATTTCGCTGTCAAGGAAAGCGATTTTTTCCCTCAACCGCCTCTTGTCTATGGTCCTTAATTGTTCCAGAAGGATTACCGAGTCCTTTTCCAGGCCGTACTCTCCTCGCTTGAGTTCCACATGAGTGGGCAGCTTGGCCTTGTCAATCTGGGAGGTAATTGCTGCTACTATTACTGTGGGGCTGTATTTATTTCCTATATCATTTTGAACGACCAGGACCGGCCTTATGCCGCCCTGTTCAGAACCTATGACAGGATTTAAGTCCGCATAAAAGACATCTCCTCGCCTGACCAGCACTTTATTCACACTCCGAAAGCCTTATCTCGTACATCATTAAATCTTTTAAATCTTCGTTTATCCCAAATTCGGCTATATTAAGATTTATATCTGCCATTTCTTGATAGCCAATTTTAAGCTGTTCCCTCATTTTTATCCTTTCCCTTTCTTTAAGATATAATCTCATCGCATCCTGAATTAATTCGCTGCGGTTCTTTTTTTCCGTTGATTTTATGCAATCCACCTGCTTTAACAAGCTGTCAGGCAAACTGACAACTATCCTTTTTAGCTCAGCCACAGCGGCACCCCCCTCAGAAGTACTTACCCAAGTCAATATCATTATGTGATTGGATTATGTAAATTATACCTATTATGCCAAAGGATTATGGATTTTTATTATTTTACCATTTTTGATGTATACTCTTGGTACTCGCTTGGATATGCCACAAACTACCTCGTAAGGAATGGTTCCCATGATCTTTGCTACTTCGTCGGCAGTAACACCACCGCTTTCTCCTGTGCCAAAAAGTTCCACTTCATCCCCGGGCATTACTCCAGGGACATCAGTGACATCCACCATGCACTGGTCCATGCAAACCCTTCCCACCAAAGGAGCCCTCCGGCCTCTTATAACCACCTCTGCCTTGGATGATAAAAGCCTTGAATAGCCGTCCGCATAACCTACGGGCAGCGTTGCTATAACACTAGGCCTTTTGGTGACAAAGGTACCGCCGTAGCTGATGGGCGTTCCGGCGGGCACGTTTTTTACATGGGACACCCTCGTCTTGAAGCTCATCACCGGTTTTAAGAGGATTCTTTCCTTTTTTACCTCATCAGAGGGGTATATGCCGTATAGGATTATGCCTGGTCTTACCATGTCAAGGTGCATTTCGGGTAAGTCTATAATCGCCGCGCTGTTGGACACATGCTTTACAGGGATCTTAAAGCCGCGGCTTTCTAACGCCTTTACGATCATATCAAATTTTTTGAACTGCTCCTGTGTAAAAGTCTTATCCCTTTCGTCCGCTTTCGCAAAATGAGTAAAAATGCCCTCTACCTCGATGCCGGGCAATGAAAATATTTTCTCGATATCAGGAAGGCATGATGGTTCTGCTTGAAAACCGATCCGGCTCATGCCGGTGTCAAGCTTTATGTGAACTTTTGCCTTTTTGCCTTGTTTTTGCGCTTCCCGTGAAAGGACTTCCGCAGACTTTACACTGTACACCGTCTGGGTTATGCCATACTCTAATATTTTATCAAACTGCTCTTCCGGTGTAAAACCCAAAATTAGGATGGGAGCCTCTATTCCCGCTTCCCGAAGCAAAATGGCTTCCTCCAAAAGGGCCACAGCGAGGTACTTTGCACCGTTTGAGAGGGCGGTCATAGCAACTTCTTTTGCCCCGTGCCCGTAAGCGTCGGCCTTGACCACAGCGCATAGGGCAGCTTCCGAACTTGTAATCCTTCTAATTTCCTTCAGGTTGTGCTCCAGGTTGTCAAGGTTAATCTCAGCCCTGGTAGGCCTGAATCTCAAATCCATCCAAGCTCTCCCCTTTTTCCAGGAATTTAAAAGCTTCCGAAATATGATCTATTATATCCCCCGCAATAAGGGGGATTTCTCCTTTTTTCCTTGATGCTATATCCCCTGCCAGGCCATGCAGGAAAACTCCTGCCGCCGCAGCTTCAAAAGCACTAAGACCCCTTGCAATAAATGCGCTTATCATACCCGTAAGTACATCTCCGCTTCCGCCGGTCGCCATCCCCGGGTTTCCGGTCGGGTTTATCAAAACTGGATTTCCTGGTGAGGCAACCAGAGTTCGAGCCCCCTTCAGTACCACTGTGCATTGAAAACTTTCGCAGGATTTTTTCGCGGTCTCCCATCTATTTTCCTGAACTTTAGAAGTATCCATAGAAAGAAGCCTTGCCATTTCACCCGGGTGCGGCGTAATTACCACGTGAGCTTTTGCCTCCTTTAACACATCGGGATTTTTCGAAAGTGCATTCAGCCCGTCGGCATCTATTACCATCGGTCTTTGGCACTCGCTTATGAATTTTTTTACAAACTCTACGGTCTCTTCATGGCAAGACAAGCCTGGTCCAATGGCTACAGCATCGCACTTTTCAGCAAATTCCAGCGCTGGCTCCAGCGCCTTTAGTGAAAGGGTCCCCTCCGGCGTCTGGGGAAGGGGCAGCGTCATCACTTCAGTGACCTTTACCTCCAAAATTTCATTCAGCCCCTCCGGGATTCCTAAAGTCACAAGACCGGCGCCGCACCTTGCTGCACCCATGCCGCAAAGGGCGGCTGCTCCCGTCATACCCTTTGAACCGGCTATTATAAACACCCTGCCGAAATCTCCTTTATGGGCGTCGGGTGAAGCAGGTTTAAAATAGCTTGCAATAAACTTATGGTTTAAAAGCAGTCCCTCGGCCTCTACC
Source organism: Thermosediminibacteraceae bacterium (assembly GCA_021890755.1). Classification (GTDB taxonomy): domain Bacteria; phylum Bacillota; class Thermosediminibacteria; order Thermosediminibacterales; family Thermosediminibacteraceae; genus JAKKUQ01. The sequence goes on from JAKKUQ010000050.1 coordinate 8,575, forward strand.
TCCTCTAAAACTTTATAAGGAAGGCCTATATCGGCAACTATAATTTTCCCCGCATAGGAGGCACCGGGATAGAGCATGAGGCCAATTTTGGGCAATCCCATGGTAACTGTAACATCGGCGCACACTGCAGCTCCCAGCACCTTACCGGTCATACCGCATATTCCGGAAGGAATGTCCACGGCAATTACGGGACACTTCCCTTCATTTATCAATTCTATCAGCTTCCGGTGAAAACCGGTTACATTTCCCTTCAAACCCGTCCCGAAAAGGGCATCCACAGCAGCATGAAAGTTATCATAAATTTCTTTTACTTTTTTAAGGTCGCCTTCATCCTGCAGCTCGTAAACCGGAATCCCCATCTTCCTTATTACCTTTAAGTTTATCGCCGCATCGCCGGTAATTTCCCGGCAGGATGCAGCTAAGAACACCTGCACTTCAAAGCCCATATTTGCAAGGTGCCTTGCCGCTGCAAAGCCATCGCCGCCGTTATTACCCTTGCCGCAAAACACGGCAATTTTCGGGGTAAAGCACAATTTCCCGTAAGTTTCAGCTAATTTTTGCCGTACTTCCCGGGCTACCGCTTTGCTTGCGTTTTCCATGAGGACTATACCGGGCACTCCATAAACTTCGATAGCTTTCCTGTCAATTTCCTTCATGGTCGAAGGGCTCACTACTTTCACCTATGCTTCCCCCCTCTGCTACAGAAAAAGCGACGGCGTAATCCCGGCTGTGAGAAATAGTCACCAGAATCCGGGTAAATCCACGACTTTTGAACAACTCTAAAGCTTTGTTGTAAAGGTTAACTTTTGGCTTTCCAAAAGCGTCTGTTACGATTTCTATGTCGCGCCACCTGAAAAAACCAATTCCCGTCCCCAATACTTTGCTTACCGCTTCCTTTGCGGCAAACCTGCCAGCTATATGCCTAATAAAACTTTCTCCCTTTTTTTGTTGAAATGAATTTATTTCTTCTTCTGTAAAAATTCTCCTGATAAAATTTTTATTTTTTAAGGCTTTTCTAATCCTGCCGACTTCTATTATATCGACCCCAATTTCCATAAGAGCAGTTTTCACCTCAATTATCGCAGAAAAAAAGTGGAATAATATATAATGGCAGTATAATATTAATTCTCTATTGCAAACGGAATACCTCCTCGAAAAATTAAAAAATTTTTTATAAGATCTGATATTGACCTTCTTTGACCTTTGTAATAAAATAATAATTGCTAATACTAATATTTTCTATGGGAGGGAATATAATGCGCGGCCGGGAATTGATGCCTTGGAGGAGAAGGAGCTTTTTCCCAAATATTTTTGAATTTGATGTTGAAAATTTTCTTGACAATTTCTTTGACTTTTTCTACCCGCAGTCCATCAGAATCGACATGAGAGAGACCGAAAAAGAATATATCATTGAAGCTGATATGCCGGGGTATGAAAAAAACAGTATCGAAATTCGGTATGAAAACGATATGCTCACGATTTCGGCACAACAGGACGAATTTACCGAAGAAAAAACCGACCACTACATTCATCGAGAGCGCAGGCGAGGAAGTTTCAGAAGGACCATCCCGGTACCTGACAATGTAGACGCCGAAAACATAAAGGCAAGCTACAACAACGGCGTCCTCCGGATAATTTTGCCCAAAATCAACCCAAGCAAACCTTCTGGCCGCAGGATAGAAATAGAATGATAAAAAGGTTGGGCCTTCGCCCAGCCTTTTTTACGTGTCTTTTTTTACTGGTTCGAAAATATTTTCACCCCATTTTTTAAAACAAAATAAAGTTTTTATACCACTCAATAACTGGCATTCCCCATAATACTGCGGCCAGCGTTCCCGCCGCCAAAAAGGGACCGAAGGGAATAGCATCTTTCCTGCCCTTTACCCCAAAAATTAAAAGCAAGGCTGCTACTATTCCTCCAGAAACCGTCGCGAAAAATAGGGCTAAAACCATCGAAGGCCATCCGAGGTAAAGCCCCGATACTGCAGCGAGCTTTACGTCACCCATTCCCATGCCGCCTTTACTGGCTACCGCGACGGCAAGTAGGAATCCACCGGCCGCTACACTCCCTATAAGCGAAGATAAGATTCCCACATCGCCAGCTATTTGTCCCAGCACCACCCCACCCAAAAGGCCGACCAATAAAAGCTGATCCGGAATTATGTAGTGTTCCAGGTCGATAAATGCGGCAGCTATCAAAATGGCGCCGAGAAAAAGATATTTGAATAGGGAGGGAGTCATCCCGAAATACCAAAATATGACTATAAAAATCGTGCCTGTCAATATCTCCACCGCTAGGTATCGCGGCGAGATTTTCTCCTTGCAGTAGCGGCATTTTCCCCTCAGTACAAGGTAACTTGCCACCGGCACGAGATCATACCAGGCCAGCACTTGTCCACAGGCAGGACATCGGGAACGCCCCCAGACCACCGACTCGCCTCGCGGTAGGCGGTAGATAACGACATTGAGGAAGCTGCCGGTGATGAGGCCTATTAGGAAAAAAAGCTTACAATGAAAATCATTTTCTATCTTCTACCCCATTTCATAATGCTATTCATCGCTTGAAGGAAAACGACTCTTACTCTAATTCGTGCTCCCTCGCTAGGTGCTCCGACAGTTCTTCCAAAGCGCTCTCTAAAAAACCAGTAATTCCCGTTGCCTCTATGGAATGCACCCTTTTCGTGATTTTACCAAAAAATCTCAAAATGAGTCAATATAAATTATATCATTTATATTTCTTCTTTGAGGATAAATTTTAAATTTAAATAAAATTCGGCGGGTATACACCCGCCTTTTCCCTTTAGCACAGACTTTTTTTCATCAAAAAATTAACAAAAAACATTCCCTTGTATTCTTTGTTTTGCTTTTTCACGCATACGAAGCCTTGTTTTTCAAAGAAAGGCTTTGCTGTAATGCTCGCCTCCGTTGTAATTTCGTTTAACCCTAATTCCCTGGCTTCTTTTTCAAAAACCTTTAAAAGCCCCGAACCGACTCCTTTTCGCTGATAATCCTTATGGGTGTAAAGGGTATTCAGGTAGCCCCCTTCCGTCATATCCCCAAAGCCAACTATTTTATCACCAATTTCAGCTACATAGCAGATATTATTTTCGAAAAAACCAGCCCATTTCTCAACCTCAGGCTCTTTCGGCGCCCATACATCAACCTGCTCCGGGGAATAATCCTTTATGTTAACATTATGTACGGTATCGTAAAGAAGCTGTAGCATTTGCTCAAGGTCCGAGTTTCTATACCTTCTTATTCGCATCTTTAACTTCACCTTCCTTGGCACTTTTTTAAGTGAGGTTAAGTCTTAGCACCGTGATAAACCCATCAAGTATCTGGTGGCTTATCTTGAAACCTTTATTTACGTAGAATTTTAACGCTTTATCGTTCCCATTTGATACAAAAATAAATATATCACTTATTGACTTAAAAGATTTTAACCAATCCATTGATTTCTCAAACAAAACGCTACCAATGCCCTTATTGCGATAACCCTCTTTTAAATAAATCTGGGAAAGGCAGCCTACGTCATCGCTCTTTACAGAATCAAGGTCAAAGAAGGAGTCACAATCTAAAGTAGCAAAACCCTTGGAATATATCTTCTTCGGTGATATGTTGCTGTAAGCGTATCCGATAATTTCATCATTATCTTTAGCTACTATTATATAGTTAGCTTTGGCGCTCTTGATGGAAGGGATCATCCTAGTTTCAAAACACATGTTATCAAAAAACTCAGGGTGGATATGTGCAATTGATTTTTGATAAGCCATTAACTCATTGACCAAATCCTTAATGCAAAAAACATATTCTTCAGAAATAACTTCATAGTGGATATTCATATTAATCCTCCCTCGTATAATATGTCTTAGAAATTATCAAGAAGTTTTTATAGCTTCTTGA
>JAKKUQ010000002.1 GCA_021890755.1 Thermosediminibacteraceae bacterium
TCGGGCAATAAATTTCCATTCTCGTCTCTCAAATCCTTCATTGTCCTGAATTTAAAAATATAAAACGGTTTGCCGTGTAAGCCTGGTCTCAACTGTCTAAAAATAACGGGAGAGCCTAAGTTAATATAAACTAGTACAGCAATTAAAAGCATTATGGGAGAGAAAATTATAAGAAAAAATGTTGATAATAAAATATCCATACACCTTTTGATAAGGTGCTTCATAAAGACCCCCCAAACAACAATAATAGAGCTACGATTTAATTTTTTGTTCATCGCTTTTGTGGATATAGGAAAAAGGTACATACTACGGAAGTTCTTCTACCTTATAAACTTTCTCTTTGGTCGAGTTTTAAATTAATCCTGTTTTTTCAAACCCTACTTTAATCTAGCCCCCGCATTAGCTCAAGTAAATTCTATATATCTCATCCATTTCTTTCAAAACATTCTCGATCGAAAAATCTTGTATTATCCTCATTCCTTCCCTGCCCATTTTTTGTCTTAATTTTTCGTCCAAGCTTAAACTTTCTATGGCCCTTACGGTAGCCTCAACATCATTCACGGGTACAAGTATGCCATTTACACCATCCCGAACTAAATCCCGGTTCCCCCTTACATCAGTAGCAATAACTGGCTTTCCGGCCGCCATAGCTTCCATTATGCATCTAGGCAGACCTTCATGTAATGACACTAAACAACATATGTCAGAAGCTGCAAGTAATTCTGGAATATCCCTTCTAAAACCTAAAAATTTTATTATGTTATCAAGATTACTTGATTTCACATATTGTCTTAATTCTTTTTCAAGTTCTCCATCTCCTACAAAAAAGCAAAAAATGTTATTTCTCTTAACTAAATTCATTGCCTTAATAAGCTGAATGTGATTCTTTCTCGGTATCATCTCTGCCACAGTCAAAATGCAAATATCATCATCCTTTAATCCTAGTTCATGCCTAACTTGCTTTCGTACATGTTCCTCTCTAAAATATTTCTTTAAATCTACCCCTACTCCATGAACCTTATATACGCCATTTTTATTTCTCAAAGGTAAATTCTTCGCCGCTTCATAATCCTCTTCATTCATAGTTATAAGTCCATCGGTCCATCGCGCCGCAAGCCTCTCCATATTGTAATAGATAAGCCAGTTTTTCAAAGGAGCGCCTTTATAAAAGTGAAAACCGTGAGCCGTATATAAAACCGGTTTTGTATTTGTGATCTTTGCCGCCAGCCTCCCCAAAAAAGCGCCGACAGGGGTATGAACATGCACCAGGGAAAATTTATTATTTTTCATTATGGTAATTAATTGCCTTAACGCTTTTATATTGCTTGCAGAATAAGGCGAACGCTCGAAATCTACATTATGGCAAATTACTTCTATTTCTTTTAAGTCTTTTTGCGTTGAGCCTAATTTAGTCGCCACATGAACTTCAAAACCTTTTTCCTGAAAATATCGGATGAAAGGGATATGGAAATTAATGATATGAGATTCAACGGTTGCAATAAATAAGATTTTTTTCATGGGATCACCCTTATTGATAAAAACGTTCTCACAACTTTACACGGAAGCCATGAATTATTGTACAAAACATTAAGATCCAGGGAATAACATAAAAGTAAATATAATGGCATATAACGATAAAAATTCGCTTAATAAACTAAACCCAGGAATTTTTTCTGTGAATAAAGCAATCAAAGTAGCAGGAAATACTGGTAATAGTAACCAAGCAGGTAGTAACCAAAGATCCATGTAAGGCATATATCCACAAAGGAGAAAAGGTGCTAATTTCTATATAAAGTCTAAATCATTTTAAAAACCAGGTATTTCCACGCGATATATGTGCTTTAATACTCTTTCTATATCTTCATACAAAGCTTTGGGTATCGGCTTATATTTATTCCTTGTTATTAGATTTTCGCTCTTTACAGCTGACAACAATAAAAGCACACCTGACTTAACTAAAGAACGACTATACAACCACAGCGTAGTAGGCCACCCTATCATTTGAGATCCATATTTCAAAAGCACTTTTCGTTCAGAACTATAACTTGTTAAATAAGCTCGAAGCCTCACATTACCCTCAAATCGATAAAAAAGCAACGGTTCAGGTATGTGTGAAAAGTGCGAAAAGGGTAATGTCCTTATAAACAATTCCCTGTCTTCAGCCCTGGGATAATCAGGATCATACGGATTCTCAATAAACCAATCTCTTTTCCCCATCACAGATGGGTGAAGAAAAAGTCCCCACTTAAAAATTTGTATTTTGTCAAATGACTTTTTATCAAGGCCTCCAACTCCTACAGGTAATCCTTCTTTATTTAAAATAATTGCCCCAGTATCTACAACATCTATTCCAGGATTAGCTTCAAGAAAGGCTACTTGTTTTTCAATTCTTTCAGGATGCATAAGATCATCTGCATCCATTCTAGCAATATACTTACCAGATGCTAACCGTACTATCTGATTGAGTCTCTCAACAAGACCTTTATTTTTACCATCACTTATAACATGAACCCGTGGATCTCTAATTTTTGACACAATATCGGTTGACCCATCGGTTGACCCATCATCAACAAGAAAAAGTTCCCAATTGGTATAAGTCTGAGCAAAGACCGAGCGAATAGCATCTATGATTAAACATCCTGGATTAAAGAACGGTATGCCTATGGTAACAAGTGGTTTCGTCGTTTGATTAGTGTTCATTTTTCACCCACCTTAAATGGTTTACGCTATTTTTGCTAAATTTTAAAATAATAACTCCTAAAAAACTTATAATTCCACCTTTGGACAAAAAATCCATAATACTACCTGACACAAGAAAAAACAAGGGAGCAAAAATTGAAGCTGCCAGAAGTAGTTGAGCTTTTTTACTTAATGAAAACATAAAATAATCTACAGTCAAAAGATACAATATAAAAAATGATGAAGCTAAAATTACACCCAAATATCCATATCCACTCCACCCAACAGCAATAAAAGAAGCATTCGCACTAGAAATATTTCCTGTTGAATAATAAGCTACATTATGTATTATTTTCATATTAGTATTAATTGAAAAAGTTATTCCCAAATAATCCAATACATCTGGAAAAACAAAAAACCATAGACTTTCTGTATTACCTGGTACCAAAATAAGTCGCCCTAATGTCGATAAAAAAGCATTTACTGGGTTTTGTCCAAACATAACTGTATAAGACAAACTTCCCACACCCAATGATAACACTACTAGCTTAATTATGTTTTTCCTTATATAATTAATTATTTTCACTTCTTCATTGCTATTATATGCAAAAATAAGAAACATCGAATAAGTAACAATATGAAATACTATTGGAGCTTTTTGCACAGTTTGTATCGCATACATCTGGGATAAACCAAACATAAAAATAGTGATTAGCTTTGCAAGATTATTTCCCCAACAAAGCACTAATAAAAATGAAATTAGAGGAAATATTATGTAACTAGCCAAAGAAGCAAGGTAGGCTCCTTGTCCTGGCTGTATCAATCTTGAAACTGCAGATCTAGTTGATACTGCCTCTACAGTATTTTTAAACATTATTCTTGACACTGATAAAGCTTGGAAGCCTGGTCCAAAGAAAAAATACCGTAAATAGGCCAATAAACCTAAAAATAAAAGCACGATTATACAAAATAAAATCCTTGTTCTAGAAAAGCTATTTGTTGCAAAATGATTCTTTCTTTGGCCTTGAAAAATTATTAATTCTATAATAAGGGCTAGACTTACAAGAATTAAAAAGATCCAATGCGCAGATAATTGCCTGACAAGCAAAAATTCATTTTCCAATAAGGGTTGTTCTAAATGATAATTTTCTAGATACGGCAAAAAAATACGTATATCAAAACAACTTAAAAATAACAATCCTAGAGAATCCAATATAATAAAAAGCAATGTTGATAGTGCTAAAAGAGAAATGCGCTGTCTCAAAACAATTATTGATAACAATATAACTAGCGATATAATCATAAAATGTGAAAATAAAGCAAGTATTCTAACCATAGCTCCTAAAATCACCTTGATTTACAAAAATTTTCCAAAAAAGCAATTTTCTCAGCTTCTTTTTGTTTAAGATCGATTCTTCTAATCACTTCGTCCATAGGTATAGATTTACCTTTCCATGATAATACAAATTCTTTAATCTTATTTAAACTTTTTTTTACATTATCTTCTTCATTTGGTATTTGAAGAACAAAATCACAACCTCTAAGATCAGGATCATCATAAGCTATTATAACCGGTAATCCAAAAGCTAGATATTCCCGAACTTTAAGAGGCGAAGCTTGATTCATACTTTTACGATGAAGCGCCAGAGTCCCTACACCTACATCAATTTTCTGGTAGAGTGCTAATAATTTTTCATGGTCGAGAAATTTATGAACCTTTATATTATTAGGTATAGAACCTCCCAGTTCAGGACCCACTAAATGAAACTCAAATTCGGGAAGCAAAGAGGCCATGACAATTATCTTATCCACTCCATGCCACGGCATACCAGGAGTTCCGACAAATATAAGTTGAGGCCTCTCATTATGAGGTACAGGTCTAGGGATAACTTTAGAAGTATCATATCCGTTTGTAGCCACGAATATAGGTTTGCTAATACACTCTAAAATATTACTTAGTTCTTCCGTAACTACAATTAAAGCTTTAGCTTTCCTGTAAATTCTGTTTCGTGTTAAACGGTTGAAGAATTTACGCACTCCTTTGAGTTCACCTTCATCATAAGTATTTATCTCTATTACAAATGGAGCGACGCTCAAAACTTTCTCCAACCCCGGATACCACATTCCTTGGCGGTAATAAATGATATCGGGCTGATACTCTATAAGAGCTTTTTTTAAAGAACTAGCTGAGAGTATTTTGTTCATATAAACTTGAGTACGCCTTGGGAAGAAACTAGCAAGTCGAAAAGTAAACATCTCAATTTTGGGTCCGGAATTCAAAGTAAATCTTTCTGAAGTAACTAAAAAAATTCTAGCCTCATGACCAAGTGAAATCCATGCTTCTACCTGAGAAACGATTTTGTTCAATACTCCTCTAAAGATAGAAGGAATTATTTCAGCAATATATGCAATACGCATTCTTCAGCCTCCACTTTTTTCAAGACTTCTTAATTTGTCTTTTCATATCTAGATACCAACTTAATTGATACAAATTTTAGACTTTTAAAATATAACGAATAATTAACAATTTAATATACTATGATTGTAGCATAAATTTTCCCTATGGTAAAACAGCAAAAACTACAGCAAATTAGGTGTTACAATTGATTGCAAAAGCACCATTTTTCATGCATAAAGTTTTCTCCCAAATTTTTTTATACCTGTTAATATGTATCATTTTATAAGACCTTTTATTATATTGACTATTTTTTCCCCAGCTTTCCCTTCACCGTAAACATTATTTTTTGGTTTTCTGTTCTCCTCCGACACCATACTTTGATAACATGAAAACAAGTTATCAGGAGATGTTACCTTATTCCATCCAAGTTCAATAAGTTCTTTCCAGCCGGTATCTGGCATGAGGACGATAGCCCTTTTCCCTGAAAAATAAGCCTCTTTTTGCAGACCTCCGCTATCCGTAATCACCATAAGGCTATTTTCCAAAAGGCCCATCATTTTTAGATAATCTAGAGGCTCAGTAACAATAACATTCCTTAATAAAGATTCCAAACCAAATTCAGCGATCCTTTTTTGAGTTCGAGGATGTACCGGGAATATTATTTTAATAAGATCTGCAATATACGAAATGCCTTCCAAAATACCTTTAAGTTTATTCGGGTCATCAGTATTAAAATCTCGATGGATCGTACAAACAATATATTCATTTTCTTTAAGATCGTATTTCCGTAAAATTGAATAATCAAAGTATGGTTTCATCTTCAAGAAAAGATCGTACATTATATCGCCAACAAAATATACCTCTTTTTTTATATTCTCTTTTTCAAGGTTTTCTACAGCTAGCTCCGAGGGGCAAAAAAGATACGTTGACACATGGTCTGTTAATACTCTATTTATTTCTTCGGGCATGTCTTTTGGCTCCTGTCTTATGCCTGCTTCTACATGAGCTATCGGAATTTTTAATTTTGCTCCTACTAAAGCACCGGCTACCGTCGTGTTTGTGTCCCCGTAAACGACAATAATATCGGGTTTTTCTTTCACAACGACTTCCTCAAAAGCTATCATAATTTTACCTGTTACTACCGCATGGCTTCCTGAACCTACATTCAAGTTATAATCCGGTTCTCGCATTTTTAAAACCTTAAAGAAAACATCAGACATATTGTAATCATAATGCTGCCCTGAATGAACAACTATTTCTTGGATTCCATTTTCTTTTAATTTCTCTTGTAAAATTGCTTCCTTAATAAACTGGGGCCTTGCACCTATAAGCGAAAGAACTTTCATATATATTCCTCGTTTCCCTCAACAGTTTATAATAATAAATTTTTTATTTCTCCCTTGCCGGATTTCCGACCACCACTTTCCCCTTTTCCACATCCTTCGTAACCACCGCTCCTGCTCCTACAAAGCCGTCTTCATGGATGGTTTTCCCGGGCAATATGGTGGCGTTCACTCCTATCCTGCCGCCTTTTTTTACGGTAACTCCTTTCATTTTTTTGAACCGGTCGGGGTCTTTTCCGGCGGAATTATCGTTGGATGTAGCAACGCAGGGAGCAATGAAAACATCGTCTTCTAGTTCGGAGTAAGCGGTAATGTAAGCATCAGTTTCTATTTTGCAGCGGGAACCTATCTTGCAGTGGTTTTCTATAGCAGCTCCCCTTCCTATTATGGTCATATCACCTATCGTCACGTCTTCCCTTACAGTAGCAAGGTCTGCAATGAGGCATTTTTCGCCTATAATACACCCTGCGTAAATTACTGCCGATGTTCCTATGATACATTCGTTTCCTATCCTGCACGGGGGCTTTTCACTTTTATCTTTGAAAATGCTGTTGGCTGCTCGCATTGGCTGCTTCCCTATTACAGCATTGTCATCTATCCGAACGTTTTCACCTATTATACTTCCTTTATATATCGTAACATTGTTGCCTATCACAGTTCCTTTGCCAATAACTACATCGTCTTCTATCACCGTGAACCTTCCTATTTTTACATCAGGCCCTACCTTTGCCTTTTCAGATACATAATTCATACGTTTACCTTGTTCCTCCTAACATATCTTTTGTAGAAAAGTCACCTAATGGCATATCTATAGGCCTTTTTGTAAGAGCTGACTTATATATCGAAAGTACAAGTTCAACCGCCCTTTTCCCCTCTCGGGCATTTATCAGTGGCTGCCGCTCGTTCAACACGGCATCTGCCATATCTTCATAAAGCAGAGTATGAAGGTTTGGCGGGATTTCTGCAGACTCATAGAACGTCTTTCCTTTGATATTCCAAACCTCTACTTTATTCAAAGTTTTTCCACCTATCAGGACCGTACCTTTTTCACCAAATATCCCGAGGGTTTCCTCTAAATTTTCCGGGTATACGCACACGCTGGCTTCTACTATACCTAAAGCGCCATTTTTAAATCTTATAACTGCAGCTCCTGCATCTTCCGCTTCGATTTTTTTCAGGAAAGTGCCGGTTTCGGCATAGACCCTTTCAGCTTCTCCCATTAGCCAAAGCAAAAGGTCTACCACATGGATGGCCTGGTTCATGAACGCTCCACCGTCGTATTCCCACGTTCCCCTCCACGGTGACGACGAATAGTAATCATCACTACGGTTCCAGCGCATGGATGCCGAGGCATGGACCAGCTTACCGAAAGCGCCCGAATCTATCTCTTCTTTTAGCTTCATAATGTGGGGCATGAATCTCAATTGATGACATACTGCCACTTTCAATCTCTTTTCTTCAGATTTTTCTATTATCTCATCGGCCTCTGTTGTTGAAAGAGACATGGGTTTTTCCAAAATTACATGTTTTCCAGCATCAAGGGCATCTAGGGCTATTTTCGGCCTTATTCCGCTTATAGTTGCGACGGTGACAATGTGTATTTCGGGATCCTCCAATAATCTTCTATAGTCGTTGTATTTTTTGATACTATCCTGGCAAGTACCGCCTGCTTTTATATATTCCTCTAGTGCTATGTCCATCTTTTCGGAAACGGTATCACAAAGAGCCGCAAGCTCCATTTTGTCGGAATTTTCCATAACAGCTCTGAGATGCTTAGGAATGATGCTGCCGCACCCTATGATGCCTATTTTGAGTTTTTCCATTTTGTTCACCTACAACTTGTATATTTTGGGATCTTTAATATTTCTCAAAGCATTTCGAGTATCGAGGATTAAGGGGGAATATCTATATATAAGTTCGTAGTCAAATTTTTCGTGGTCAGTAGTTATCATAACAAGATCGCTGCTTTGAAGAGTTGTGTTATTTATCTCTACAGACTTATAGTGTTTCCCATTATATACGAATTCCAGAACGTAAGGGTCGCTGTAAGCAATTTTAGCACCATTTTTCTCGAGAAGGCCAATTATCTTGAGAACAGGGCTTTCTCTTATATCATCTATATCCTTTTTGTATGTTACCCCCAGGATTAACACTTTTGCTCCATTCAATGGTTTTCCATAGGAATTCAGGATTTCCGTAGCCCTTTCGACTGTATATGATGGCATGTAGTCATTTATTTCTCCAGCCAGTTCTATGAACCTTGTGTGGTAGTCGTACTCCCTGGCTTTCCAAACGAGATAATACGGATCTACAGGAATGCAGTGGCCTCCTATGCCGGGGCCTGGATAAAATGCCATAAAACCATAAGGTTTTGTCTTTGCTGCTTCGATTACTTCCCACACGTCTATGCCCATGCGGCGGCAAAGGATGGCCATTTCGTTAGCAAGAGCTATGTTTACGTGGCGGAATACATTTTCGTAGATTTTTTCCATCTCCGCAACTTTGGGGCTTGAAACTTCAAAAACTTCCCCTTCAAGCACATTTCTGTAAAGTTCTGCAGCTACTTTCGTGCAAGTTGGAGTTACCCCTCCTACTACCTTCGGTGTGTTTTTAGTCTTATACACTTTGTTTCCAGGGTCCACCCTTTCGGGGGAATATGCTAAGAAAAAGTCCTCGCCGCATTTCAGGCCTGTTGATTCCAGGATAGGTTTAAGCACTTCTTCCGTCGTACCCGGGTAGGTGGTGCTTTCTAGTACCACCAGCATCCCTTTGTGAAGCCTTTCAGCTATTTCCTTGGTGGTATTTTCCACATAGGTAAGGTCTGGCTGTTTGTATTTATCTATGGGCGTGGGGACGCATATTGCCACTGCATCAAGCTCTCCTATTTCATCATAGTTGGAGGAAGCTCTTAATTTTCCGGATTCCACTACATCTTTTAACTCTCCGTCCAGCACATCACCTATGTAGTTTATGCCGCTGTTTACCAATTCCACTTTTTTCTGCTGTATGTCAAAGCCCGTAACTGAATAGCCGGCTTTGGCTTTCTCTACCGCCAGTGGAAGGCCTACGTAGCCAAGGCCTATTACGCCAATTTTTGCGGTCTTTGCCTTTATCTTTTCTATAAGCTCAGCAGCCGTTTGATTTTCTAGCGCGTTCATCATGCTCACCCTTTTTCGTAAAACTCGATAACGGCATCCACTATAAATTTAATTTGTTCGTCGGTTAGCTCCGGATATATGGGGAGCGACAAGTTGCTTTCGCAGGTCTTTTCGGCTATCGGCATGTCCCCTTTTTCATAGCCCAAATCTTTATATGCTTCCTGTAGGTGAAGGGGTAGTGGATAGTATATCCCCGTTGGTATGCCCTTTTGTTCCAGATGCTTTTTTAGTTCGTCCCTATTCGGCGCGAGGATGGTATAAAGGTGAAATACATGGCTTTTTTCATCTTTTATGTCCGGCGTTTTTACGGGAGTATTTTTCAATAGCTCGTTATAGAGCTTTGCCTTTTGCCTTCTCGCTTCGTTCCAGGAGTCGATATACTTTAGCTTTACCCTCAATATCGCCGCCTGGATTTCATCGAGGCGGCTGTTGTATCCAACCGCTTCATGGAAGTATTTTTTCCTGCTTCCGTGAACGCGAAGGAGCCTGATCTTCTCGGCAAGTTCATCGTCGTTCGTTACTACAAGGCCGCCGTCTCCGTAAGCTCCCAGGTTTTTGGTTGGAAAAAATGAGAAGCAACCGGCTTTGCCGATAGTGCCAACTTTCCTGCCGTTTATTTCCGCACCTATTGCCTGGCAGGCGTCTTCTATAACGTAGAGGCCGTGTTTTTCTGCCAGCGCTGTAATTTTATCCATGTCGGCAGCCTGGCCAAAGATATGGACGGGGATTATGGCTTTCGTTTTTTCGCTTATCTTTTTCTCTATTTCTTCAGGGCATATATTAAAAGTATTGGGATCTATATCAGCAAAGACGGGCTTTGCCCCCACCCGGGAAATGCACTCAGCGGAGGCGAAAAAGGTGTATGGAGATGTGATCACTTCATCGCCAGGGCCTATACCCAGGGCATCCAATGTCAGCACCAGGGCGTCGGTGCCGTTGGCAACGGCGATGGCGTGCTTTACGCCCAGGTATGCGGCTATTTCTTCTTCGAAGGCTTTTACATTAGGACCCATTATGTACTGGCCGCTTTCTACGGCGTCTATAATGGCCTTTTTTATCTCTTCTTTTATGGTCTCATACTGAGCTTTGAGGTCTAAAAATTGTAATTTCATGGCTTGACGTCCTTTCTATGATAAAGTTAAGAGTTATTTTTTGTAAAGTAAAATCCTTTTCAATATGATGTCACTTTCAGGCGAAATAAAAACTCTTATCCTTACATTCTTCCCTTCAACTTCATTGGAAGCGTTGAAATCCAATAAATTGGAGCTTGAGCTGAGTATCACCTTTTTGTCAGCAATTATTTCTACATTATGTCCTCCCTTTAATATCTCCGCTTCCAGTTCCATCCTGTAAGATTTTCCTTCTTCCAGGTTTATCGCTTCAGCTAGGTCTAAGGTCATTTGCGATTCTCCGGTTGACTTTACCTTACTATACCCGCCCGAGTTTACCTTTATCTCTCCTTTACCTGAAACGCGCCAGAGATCGGGCCGAGCGTCTTCATTAAGATCCATTCCGAAGTTAGCCGCAAAGACAAGGTTTTTCAGCTTGTTTACAGTTTCCAACTTTGTGTTTTCTAAGAGTTTTTCGGTTTTCGTAAGGTAAAGCATCAAATTTTTCGTCGCTGTAAGCTTTTCTACCCCAGGGTCGTTCTTCGGTGACTTCCGGTTGAGCTCCAATATCCTTTCGGGTATGGCAAGGCATTTTTGCAATAGTTCCTTTGCCCGGGCTGTTTCATTTTTCGCTATATATATCTCTGCCACTTTTTCGTATCCTTCGGCCAGGGTTTCCCATACATTGATGTTATAAGGATTCAACCTTGCCGTCTCTTCCAGCAATGAAAGACCCTCTTCCAGTCTTCCTTTACTTAAATAGGTTGCAGCAAGTAAAGTCTTCATCTTGGCGTTATATGGATCAAGTGCGACGGCTTCTTCTCTTAGCTTTAGTGCCTTTTCTTTATACTCTTCGTTTCCTTTTTGTCCCCCTATTATATCGTATATCTGGGAAAGGTCTGCTTTGAAGGAAGCGGTAAGCGGGTCGTATTTGGATGCTTTCTCGAAGGCTTTTTTTGCTTCCGCAATGTCGCCGTTACGCAGTGCTCCAACGGCCTTTTGTCCGTAAGCATAGCCGGCGTAGAGTGTTCCTGACCCGAGGATAAAAATGAGAACAAGGATTCCTGCAACCCATATCGCATAAGATCCGGTATCTATCGGCTTTTTCCTCTCTGCCGTAGCGGATGACGCACCCTCCGCAGCCGCAAAGCCGAATAGCGCCCAAAGATAGATTGCCACAGCCGAAAGGGATAAGTTAAAATCCACGGCGCTGTGCCCCAAAACCGCAAAAGCGGAAGAAAGTACAGACCAGTTTACGGTACCGCGCACCGGATTATCGACTTTATTTGAGGCAAGATTCCTTATAATCAGCACCAGCACGGAAAGAAAGGCTATAAGGCCTAATATCCCCGCCTCCACCGCAAGCTGCAGGAAGAAGCTGTGAACTTCCGTGGTGAAGTACCGGTATGACTGGTATGCAAAATAAGCCGCCTTCCAGCCTCCGCCGCCCCAACCTATAATTGGGCGATCCTTTATCATTTTTAAGGCGTCCCGGTAAAAGCTTAGCCTTCCCTGAACGCTGCGCTCGCCAAAGCTTATACTTGCGATCCTCTTGGCTATGGCTTCGGGTATATATTTATACGCCAGGATAATCCGCTGCCTTGCCGCTTTGTCGCTTGACTCGAATATTTCGGCATTGCTAAAAGTGACGGATGTACCGGGATAGCGGTTGCTGAAGCCTATCTGGAGCTTTCTTGTATCTTCCAGGGTTTTGAAACGGATTTCCACCGGCTGATTTTCTAAAAGCTCATTGAAGTACTCATTTTTGATCCTCTGCGATTTGTTGTTTTCGCCCACGCTGTTTATTAGGACAGCGCCGCCCCAATGGTTTTCCTTGCTCCCTGGTCTCGCCGTCACCGTCACTTTTAAGACGTATTCGGTATCCGGCTCTACATTGCTTATGGTGTACCAGGAGGTCTTCCAACTTTCGGATTCGCTAGCTTCGTGGGAAAGGGTTAGCGGTTTTTCGGTGGTAAAAGCTATATAAGCGCCGCCTCCCGCCAATATTGCAACGATAACGAGAGCCGAAAGCAACGTTACGGGCCTTATGCGGACAGAAAAGCGCTCGCTGAGCTTTTCAAAGATGAAAAACATTGCCGGGGTAAGTACGAGTCCTGCAAGATACCAAAGCCAAACCTTCACTCCCTGCCCGCCGGAAATGCTAGAGCCGAAGACCGGCGAGATCAGGATGCCCGCCGCAAAGCACTGCATGGAATAACCCAGTGCCTTCATCTTATAAGCCCCTGGGATGCCCGCAATGAGGATAAGGTAAAACACAGGAAACATAAGCCATGCAGCCCTGGAAAGGGTAAAGAGAAAGGCTAAGAATAATGTATAGTTTATAGCCGAAAGGGCGAACCTTTGCCAGCGCTTTTCAGCTACCGCCTGAAGCCCCAATCCCAGTATTAGTGCAGCTGTAAGATATGCCGCAAGCGTATTCGGGTACTGGAGGGTAGAGTTTATCCTTCCGCCCACAAAAGCTCCCGGGTATTTTACCGTGCCCGCTGCTGCGCCAATGCCTAAAAGAGCAACACCTGCAGCCGAAAGCACCAGGGTCCAAAGGATTATCCTTTTTTCCCGTTCGCCCCGGGCCATGTCCGAGACGAGGTAATAAACTATGAAGTAATTTATGTACTTCAAAAATTCACCTACGGCATATCGCAGATTTACCGCCGAAAATAATGAGATTAGATAAGCTGCGACGACGGCTAATGCAGCATAGTCTACCGAACACCGGAAAAACCGGGTTCCCTGAAGGGCGAAGGCCCTATAAATCAGCCACGCCAGAAATAAGATGCCGCTAAATATATGGGTTGGCAGGAGCTCCTTGTCGAAAAATAGTCCCCTGAAATAGGGAGGGTAAAAAAGGAGCACCAAGAGGGCAGCAAACAATATGTAATATATGTCTCTTTTTTCTTTCTTCAAATTCTTCACCGCCTATTTTTACATTTTTTGCTGTTTTTTAACTTCATCACTAATATTCTACAAAAACATACTATTTCCCTGCTACCCTCTCAGCGGAATAAATCAAATAATCTTTTTCTTTTTCCTCTTTTTACCCTCCTCGCCGTAGTAGTAATAGTAATAATAATACCCACCGCTCTTTTCCTGTTTAACTTTATTTAGCACCACTCCAAGAATCCTGGCGTTCACTTTTTCCAGCTGCTGCTTTGCCACAATAGCAGCTTCCCTCTCAGTAGAACCCGCTTCCACCACCAGAATCACACCGTCCACCAGCGATGAAAGGATCGATGCGTCGGCCACGCTGTTCACCGGGGGAGCGTCTATAAGAACCATGTCATATTCCGAGGCTACTTGATCCAGAAAATTCTTCATCCTGGCAGAACCCAGTATTTCGGCCGGGTTTGGCGGAACCGGTCCGCTGGTGATGACGTGGAGGTTTTCCACCTTCGTCTTATTTATCACTGCATCTTTTGGCAGGTTTTCGGCAAGGAGATTGGAAAGTCCTTTGTAATTTTCCAGCAAGAATAACTTATATATATTCGGCCTTCTGAGGTCAGCATCCACAAGAAGCACTTTACTTCCAGCACTCGCAATGCAGATTGCCAGATTCGCAATAACGGTGCTCTTTCCTTCTTGTGGAACGCTGCTTGTTACCATTATCTTTTTCAGGGGCCTGTCCACGCTTGCAAACTGGAGATTGGTCCTGAGCATCCGAAAAGCTTCCGAAACGACGGATTTCGGGTCATCCATCAGAAACAATTCTGGATATCTTTCATCCATTATGCTACCTCTCCCTTTTCAATGTACGGTATCGTCCCTATCACCGGGAGTCCCAGGTATTTTGCTACATCTTCCGGTGACTTTATTGAGGTATCCATGAATTCCAGGACAAAAGCAATGAAAATCCCTACCATCAGGCCCAGAACCAATGCAAGCGCTAAATTCAATGCCGGTCTTGGCTCCACCTTCCGGTATATGGGTATTGCTTCGTCGATTACCTGGACATTTTCAACGTTCATTATTCTCATAACCTGCTTTGAAAAGCTCCTTGCCGTCTCGTTGGCTATGGTGGCAGCCATTTCCGGGTCATGGTCCGACACCCGGATCTCTATTATCTCAGTATCCTTCACGAGATTTACCTGGATGCGGGACCTTAGGTCCTCGAAGGAAGTGCTAAGCTTAAGGTTTTTTATAACTTCTTCAAGAACCGAACGGCTTTTGGCGATCTCGCCGTAAGTGGAAACCAAAAGGCGGTTGGTCTGAATCTCCTGATAGGTTATCTGGGCATTCGGGTCCTGGATTTTATGTGCGGGTTTTACCACCATTAAGGTGGTGTAGGATTGATATACGGGTTTTTTAAAATAGAATGTGTATACGGCCGTTACGGCAAGAGAAATAATAACGATAATGCCGATTATTATTGCCCGTCTTTTTAATATGTCTATAATTTCTTTTAGCGATATTTCCTCTTCAAAAGCCTCCCTTTCTTCCAATTAAAAAGCCCCCCTCATTTTGCAATATGCTTATATTTTTTGTATAGCGCTCTGATCTCCTCTATCTCTTCCGGAGTAAATCTTTTTAAGGCAAGTTTTACCGCTTGTTGCTTTTCACTTTCCGTAAGCCCTCCTTTTAAAAGCCCAAGGAGGTACTTTATGTCATCCGCGGTAAGCCTTTTGGCTACAAGCCTGAGTATCCGCCTCTTATCGGAAAAACTAATATTTTTTGCAATTTCCTCGACCGTGGTCTCCTCAGAGTATTTTTCTTTGCTGCCAGCAGAACTTTGGGATGATAGCCTTTCATACTCGGGGAGTTGTCCCCCTTTTGGGGTGCTTGCATTAAGCCCTTTTTCCGAAGTATCAGGCGCATCCGGGATTTTCTCATTTTCTAAATTTTCTCCCTTAGGCTGACTTTCTCTTTCGCCTTCAGTTACCTCCCAGATGTAGTTCGGAAAGACTACGTCGAAAGATTTATTTACTACGATGAATAAAAATGATAATATCAAACCCAGTAAGATTATAAGACCAACTAAAATCCTTTTTTTCATTTCTTTTCTCCCAATATTTTTTTATCCGGGGGTACTCTTTCGAGTACCCCTTATTTATCAGTTGTTATAGAGGCCGTAGATGAGTTTTACCGCCTCGGCCCTGGTGGTGTTGGCCTCCGGCCTCAAGGTCCCATCAGGATAACCGTTTACTATGCCCAATTCAACGAGCAGCGCCGCGTGGTCTTTGGCGTAAGGTTCAACCTTTGCCGCATCGATGAACGGGGCAAGCAGCGCGTCGGCATCTTTTGATGGTTTACGGGAAAGAGCTCTTCCAACGATAGCCATTATTTCCTGCCTTGTTATCTTGGCGCTGGGGTCGAAGACTTTGCCTTCAATCCTACCGGTAATGAGACCGTTCTGGTAAGCGGTCTCGATGTAGTCGGCGTACCAGGCATCGGTTGCGACGTCTTCGAAGGAACCTTTATATGGCACGATATCAAGCTCGAGGGCATTTACCATAAGCTTTGCAAATTCGGCGCGGGTTATGCCATCGTCAGGTACAAACTTTTGTGGAGTCCTTCCGTGGACCACGTGCTTTGCCGCCATGGATTCGACGTAATCTTTGGCCCAGTGCTTTGCTATGTCATCGAAGGTCTTATCGTATTCAAGAAGCGCGTAGGTGCTGAGGTGGGAAAGATTCGCTCTTATTTCGCCGCTGGCCCTGTCGACTTTGCCACCGACGAATTCGGCTCTGCCCTCATTTTCGTTGATGAAGTAGATTCCAAGCTTGTCTATATTTGTGGTAAGGCCTTTTATAGAAAAGCGCAGGGTTAGCTTCTTCTTAAAGGACGCCGGGCTATCTCCAGCAAGGACGCTGACATCCATGGCAGAACCTACCGGCTTCATTTTTTCTACGTCTTCAATGTTCTTGAGCACTTCGTTTGCGTCCTTTGTTTCGACGTTTATCTTCAGACCCTTAATATCCTTTGTTTCCACGGAACCTGCCGGGATATCTATACCCACTTTCTTGAGGTTGACGGTCAGGGCAGCGCCCTTTTCAAAGGCTTTTGCCGCAAG
Organism: Thermosediminibacteraceae bacterium; assembly: GCA_021890755.1. GTDB lineage: Bacteria > Bacillota > Thermosediminibacteria > Thermosediminibacterales > Thermosediminibacteraceae > JAKKUQ01. The sequence goes on from JAKKUQ010000002.1 coordinate 16,713, forward strand.
GTCTGCGGGGAGTTCGATGGTTGCCTTATCGGCTATTTCTTCACGGTCCGTAAGGTTTATCACAAGGGCAAGCTTTTTGCCTTTGGCTTTTTCCACCGCTTCATCGAGGAGCTTCAGGAGGTTGCTGACGGTTTTTTCGTCGAAGGTTACAACTGCTTTGCCTTCGTCTACGGTAACTTCAGCCACATCAGAGGGCACTTCAACGGTTACCGGCTTGTCATCGTCTTCAGGGATTTTGATTTCGGGCTTGCCGGGTGCAGTGCCTCCTCCACCGCCGCCGCCACCGATGCCACCAGGTTCTCCCTCAGGTGGAGTTTCGCTCGGAAGGCCTTCCACATCATATTTTTGGGCCTTCAGATATTCGGCTATTGCTTTTGCGTCTTCGCCGGTGAAGTTTTTAAGGACTTCATTTGCGGCAGATATTATGCTGTCTATATCTTCCTGTTGTGATATAGGCGCAATTTCTTTTTCCTCAAGTGCTTCATTCAATTCCTCAAAAAGATCGGAGGCCATATTCTCTTTTATACTAATCCTGCCATTATCATAAACAACTGTTAGATTATTTTTCGCTATGACTTCATTGTTTTTAATGAAAACTAAAAAGCTTCTAAAGTTGTCGAACTCGTCTATTACCTTATCGTAGAATTTTTTCAAAGGAGCATTATCTTTTTTGAATATTTCATCGAAGGTTAACTTTGCCCACGTTATGAAATGTCCATCTTCAGATAATGGTATCTTATCTTCAAGCATGGATTCCAATTCTTCATACCCATTTTCCTCTTTGAATATTCTATATGCCTCCGAAAGCGTTTCTGCAGTTATTCCTGCGTTTTCAAGCCTTTCCTTTATATTGTCATTCAAATTGGCAAATAATGTCCCTATAATTTTATCTTTCTCATCCAATTCTCCTTTTAAAGTGCTTAGCAATCGCAAGGCTTTATCTTCATGTCCAGAGATATATTCTTGAATAACCCCTAAAGCATCTTTTACATTTTCATACTCTTTTCCAATTTCTACATCGTTAACAGTTATTGTATCTTCATAAATTTCGCTTAGATTTCCTTTTTCATCTTCTGCGAGGCAGAGGAAATATATTATTTGTTCTACACCTTGCTTTTCAAGTTCTTTAAAATAATTATTTAATATTGCATACTTTGGATGACGAACAGAAATTTCCTCAATAGGTTCAGCCGAAGAAGAACCTCCTACACTAAATCGCTTCCCCGGATAGTCTTTATATATTTCCCAAAATTTATCAAATGTAATCTCGCTATAATTCAATCTTTTAATATCCTTTAAAAAACTCATTATCTTATCTTTTTCTTTTATCGCATTGTAAAATGTCTCATCAACATATGCACAGTGCACGGCTATAAGGTTTCTTCCATCTTCTGCAGTGACTTGAAATTTCAAATAATCCGGGTCATCCGTTATTTTTTCAACCTTAATTTCAAATCCTTCATCGGTCTGGGCTATGGCGTTCGTCGGAAAGGCCCATGCAACTAGCAACAGTACCAAAAAAAGCGATAAGAGCTTTTTCAAATTTCATCCCCCTTTCTTCTCAATGAATAATCATTCAAAATGATTTATAAAACCCGACAAAAGCTCCCTTTCCCATCCCCCCCTCTTCTGTTTTTACAATTAATTGGAATTTATATGGAAATACAAATTATAAATTATCGTTGCAGCTTCAGCCCTTGTGGCATGGGCTTTAGGAGAAAATATCCCTTCTCCTCTTCCCCTGACCAGGTTAAGCTTCAAAGCAACGGCGCTTTCGATCCTGGCCCAGACGGATATTTCATCTTTGTCTTTGAAGGGGGAAAGCATCTCTTCCACTTCGGCAGAAGTCACGTAGGTGGATTTACCTTTCAATGCGGCAGCGCGGGTAATCAAGACAACCATTTCTTCCCTTGTAATAAATGCATTGGGTTCAAAAACATTCCCTTTTCCTTTTACAAGGTCATTGGAGTAAGCGATATTTATTACGTCGTAATACCAGTCACCTTCTTTGACGTCGGAAAACTCGATGGTTTTCTCCTTTTGCTCTAAATTCAAAAGCCTTACCAACATTGCGGTTAATTCGGCACGGGTTACGTTTTTATCCGGAGCAAAGATACCATTTCCCATGCCTTTAATTATGCCTCTTGAAGCCATTTCTTCGATATACTGCCTTGCCCAGTGGTTGGTTATGTCGTTGAATGTTACTTTTATCTCTTCCGGAAGATTAGCGTCGTCCGGCGGCAATTGATTGCCGGTATTGCCAGTATTTCCGAGTGAATCATCTTCTGCCGATTTATACTTTTCGTATAAATTTTTTATCCCCTCTTCATTGCCTTCCCTTGCATATTCCAATAGCAGTAACCTGTCTTCCCTCGTCCAGTTTTTGAGCTTGTCTATTTCCCTGTTTAATTCATCTAACGATATTCCTTCCTTCGAAAGCTTGTCCTCGTAATCGTCGCCGATAACTAATGACAAAATACCGGGTAAATCGGTTTTTAATAGGTCCAGGCTCTTTGAACTAGAAAAGTACGATTCCATCAGATTAAAAGCTTCTTCTTTTAATACAGGATCCAGCGAATTTAATTTGTCAAACATTCTATCGAATATCTCGTCGTTTATAGTCAAAGAATAAGCATTTCCCGGTATCAGGATTATTGCAAGAAATATGACCAAAAATTTTTTAAATACCACATCTAATCTTTTCATTATTCCAAATAGAACCTCCTAACATTTAAATCATGGAATTAAAAAGCCCCACAAATTTGCATGTAGGGCTTAGAGGCTTTCCTATACCTGCTTTTCCTTTACCCGGAAGCTACTGAAAAAGAGAGCTATCTTTTTTGCGACACTTAAGCAGCCAGGCTTATAACCGGCGGAGGGTACTTCTATTTCCTTTCCTTCCATCACCAGTCCGGGATTTTCTTCGGTCAAAATGGACGCGGTCTTTTCGTCAATCGCAATCAATGCTTTTTTCATCCTAGGAGCCCTGGAGCGGGCCGTGTGGCAGTCCGTGGCGATAAAGTGAGCCAGTCCTGCTTTCAATATTTTCTCCGCCGTTTTCCGGCAATTGCTGCCGAATACGCCCATGAGACTCAGGGAATTTACCTGAACCAGTGCGCCGACCCTGACAAAGTCTCTGAGCCTGTTGATATCAGCGGCTATTTCGCGGTTTCTTTCCGGGTGGGCTAAAATAACCCTCACCCCCCGGAGGTGAATCGAGTGCAATATATTTAAGGCATACAGCGGTATGCTCATCATGGGAAGTTCGACCAGGAGATACTTTCCTCCGTCGAACAGGGTGATTAACCTTCCTTCATCGAGCAGCTCCGGTATATCCGGGGAGAGGAAAACCTCCTGCCCCGGGTATACCTCCAAATCTATACCTTTTTGCTTTATTAACTTATTGAGTTCATCCACCTTTTCAAGGATGAGATCTCTTTCAAGTTCCTTTTCTTTAGGTATGAAATGGGGAGTCGCGACCATCTTTTTTATGCCTTCTGAGGCGGCTATTTCTGCCATTTTAAAAGATGTCTCAAGGTCGGGTGAACCGTCGTCTATTCCCGGCAAAATATGGGCGTGTAGATCTATCACCTGTTTTGCCTCCCTTGTTTAATCCTGCCCTATCCTTCCCCCCATATTTATAATTTCTATATAAATTATTAGACATTTCTTTTTATTTTCCTGCAAATGTGGAAAAATTTTATTAATCATACAAATAATGTCTAATTTTGTCGAATCTTGAATACAAAATATCCCCTTCCACTAGGAAGGGGTTGTCAAATCCCCCATGCCCGATCTTTTCCAGTAATCAGCAAAAAACGCAGCAAAGATTCCTATCATCAAGCCTAATACGGCAGCCAGGGTAATATTCAACAATTTCTTCGGTGCCACTGGCTTTTCGGGCACCACGGCCGGGGATACTATCATCATATTGCTCTCGCTTAAATTTCCTGCGGTAGTTATACGCATTTCCTCGTATTTTTCCAGGAAATTACTGTACGTTTCTAGAGCGGCATTATATTTCTGCTGAAGGAGGTCGTATTCGGTTTGCTTTTCTACATAAGCTGCCTGGAGGCCTTCAAGCTCCTGCTGAACCTTTTTGATGGAATTTTCTATAGCCTTTTTTTGAGAGACTATACCCGCAAGTTCGGCTTCCAGTTCCGCCACCTTTTGGCTTAATGCATCATAAGTCTGGTTTACCTCCTGGCTCTTTATGATAAGACCGGCGGCAGCTCCTGCAACTGTCGGGTCGTCTATGATGGATTTTTCAAGTTCCAGGTAACGAGGTTCGCCGGCGAGTCGGGATTTTATGCTTTCCAGGGAAGACCTTATAGCCTTTTCGGTAACTTCCAGTTCTTCAATCCTTGCCTTAAAATCCGAAAGGAGCTGAAGCTTTGATTCGATATCCTCTTGAAGTTCTATGGCGTCTTGGGGCTGAGCATTGAAGTTTTTCAGTTCTTCCGTAACCTTTTTAAGATTTTTCTCCTGTTCCTGCATTTGGCTTTCCAGGAAAACTGCTGCTTTTCCCATCTGTTCTTTTAAGGTATTTAAGACATAATCCACAAATTTTGAAGCTACAGCATTGGCTATTTTTGCGGCCATTTCAGGGTCGCTGTCCTTTACGGTTATCTTTATGAAATTCGTGTTCTTTACGGTTTCCAGATTAATAGAGTTTCTCAAGGATTCTAAAGTGTACTTATTAGGATCTAAGTTTAGCTCTTCTTTGACCTGGTTCAGTATTTGCGGACTCGTAACCTGCATCCTGTAAGTTTCTAAAGTCATCTGGGGAAAAGGGGAAACAAAATTTAAAAGCGTATCGATGATGGAATTTTGCTGATTTTTCACCGAAAGCGGCGGTGCCACCAGTGTTACCCCTGCTTCATAGGTGGTGGGTATTATAAAGAAACTAAAAATGCCGCTTATGAGCACGGCAACCAGGGTTATACCTGCAATCAGCCACTTGCCGCGAATGAGTATTTCAATCAGTTCCCGAAGGCTTATCTCTTCTTCCATTGCGATCCTCCTTAAAGTATATTTTTGTAAAAACGAGCGTTTTTCGACATTATTTTTCATTCTACGCAATAAAACGATTTCCCTTCTATATAGGAAAAAATTCCTAATTAATAAAAAAGCCCCGGATTTACGGGGCAAGAATTATTTTTCCTCGGGAGCATTTTTCCAGCTCTCTAGAAATTTCTTCAGATCCTCAGGCATGGGGCCGGCGGGAATATACTTTGAAAGCTCTAATATTAAGTCAGCCATTTGTTTTTTGAGCTCGGGCGGGATTTTTTCGGAGATTTTCTCCATCATTTCGGCGATCTTCTCGGGCCTTAGGTCTTCGCCGAAACCGGCTTCTTGCAAAAGCTTTTTTGCAAATTCCGGGTTATCCGGCGTAAGACCGAAGGAAGAAAGGATGCGGCCCACGTCTTCGGGGGTCTTCCCGGATTTTTCAATTTCCTTTCTGATTTCTTCAAATTTGTTCACAATCGCCCCTCCCAAGTTTTTTTATATTAGATACCGCATTTAAGACGTTCAAAAGGCCAGCTCCCTGCTTTTCTTTGGGAAGGCCCAGGTCTTTTGCGGCATTTTTTAGAATCGACTTTACGTCATCGGCATTCATATTGGTGAGGGAAAGGAGCAAGGCTGCAGCGCCGGCCACATGGGGTGTTGCCATGGATGTTCCGCTCATCAGCTTGTAGGTGCCGTTTTTATGAGTGGAGAGTATGTCAACCCCCGGCGCAGTAATATCCACTTCGGGGCCGCTGCTGGAAAAGCTCGCCGGCCTGTCGTTCTGGTTGCAGGCCGCAACGGCAATGACCTCCGGGTACTTTGCAGGGTATAGAACCGAATTTTCCCTGCCCACGTTTCCTGCGGCGGCCACCAGGACGATGTTGTTCCTGAGCAGAGCCTGAACCGCTCGCCGGAGGGTAAAGCTGTTGTGTCTTATGCCGAAGCTCATGTTGATAACGTGAACCTTTTTTTCAAGGCACCAGTTCAGGGCTTCCACGATGCTGGAAACGGTGCCCCGGCCGTGTTTGTCAAAGGCCTTAACCGAATAAATTTCCACCTTTGGAGCAACGCCCACAACCCCTATATCGTTGTCCAGGGCAGCAATGGTCCCCGCCACATGGGTGCCGTGACCGTTGTCGTCTATTATATTTTTGCAATCCAGCACCCCGTAGGCTTCCTTTATATTTTCTTTTAAATCCGGATGGTCCAGGTCTATTCCGGTATCCACTACACCTACCCGGATTCCTTCACCCCTGCAGGTTTTCCAAACCGGCTGTGCAGCTACTTTTTTAACCCCCCATGGAATTTCCTGGCCTTTTGGAATGGCGGCTACTGTGTAGGGCAGAGCCTGAATGGTGGCAATGTAATCATCCTCGATGTATTCGATCATCGGGTCTTCGGAAAGCTGCTGAAGTTTCGCTACACTAGGTTCCACCTCACAGAGGCAGGCATCCACCAAAGGTAGCTGCTTTTTAATTGTTATTCCGTAACTTTCGAGAATATTCCCGATTCTTAAAACTTCCACACCGTGTTTAAAACCTACGATCTTGTAGCTTTTCCGCCTTTTTTTCTTATACAGTGCTCCTATAGTTCCTGCAAGAAGTGAGTAATACAGCAGAAATACCGGAAACATTTCTTGCCCCCCTTTCGAAATATCTAATAATACATTATTCAGGGGGGCAATCTTTAGTGATTGTGCATATTATATGGGATGAAAAATACCCTTAAAGGAGGGGCTATGGGTATGGATGAAATGGAAAAAACCCAGGAGGAAAAAGTGCAGTGCGGAGAAATGAGGTCTGCCGACCAGGCAGAAATTATGTTTCAAAATTTCCCCTCGCTTTTTAAAAAAGCGCTGCGTCGAGCTATAGCCGACGGTGATTTGGGATCAGCTCTTGGGAAAGTGTCGGATTCGCTGGACCTCACAAAATCTGCTGTGGAAAGCATTGCCCAGGTGGTGGAAAAGGCCCGGGAGAAACTCAACAGCGAAGGTAAAAACAGTGGCGATATGGAAAACATGATGGCTATGGGATATACATGGCTTCCCATGTTCCTCGGACTAATTAAGACACAGGAGTTCCAGAACCTAACGGCTAGCATGCTTGTGAGTATGCTAAAGGATAAGTAATAAAAAAGGCTGCATTGGAGAGCGCTATCTCCTCTGCAGCCTTGCAATCCGTCCTTATCTAACATCCTCCGCCGGCGCGGCTTCGCTGTAGCCTGAAAGCTCCTTTTCCAGAAGGCTTTGGAGGTACTTTTTAAAATCGTCCCTGAGCTCTTTTCTCTTTAGTGCAAATTCGACGGTGGCGATTAGATACCCCAGCTTGTCCCCCACATCGTACCTTTTTCCTTCGAATTCATAAGCGTATATCACTTCGTAGTTCAAAAGCTCCTTTAGGGCGTCGGTGAGCTGTATTTCTCCCCCGGCTCCTGGCTTTGTGTGCTCCAGGATCTCGAAGATGCGGGGGGTTATTATGTACCTTCCCAGGATCGCCATGCGCGATGGGGCTTCATGTTTTTTGGGCTTTTCCACGAGATTGTTCACCTTATATATGCGGTCCTCGATAAATGCACCTTCCACTATTCCGTACTTGCTTACCTCATCTTCGGCCACCTGCTGGACTCCTAGAATGGAACAATTGTATTTTTCGTAAATTTCTATCATCTGTTTCAGCACCGGCTTTTCGGAGCACATCACGTCATCCCCTAGCATCACGGCAAAGGGCTGATCGCCGACGAAGGTCCTGGCGCAGTATATGGCATGCCCCAGACCCCGGGGCTCCTTTTGGCGGACGTAGTGGATGTCCACCATGTTGGAAATGTCCTCCACCACCTTCAAGAGCTCCCCGTTTCCCTTTTTCTTAAGCTCCAGCTCCAGTTCCACCGATTTGTCGAAATGATCCTCGATGGCCCTTTTGTTCCTTCCTGTTATTATCAGGATTTCCTCTATACCCGAGGCCACCGCCTCTTCCACTATGTACTGGATGGTGGGTTTGTCCACTATGGGAAGCATCTCTTTAGGCTGGGCCTTGGTAGCCGGAAGGAACCGGGTACCCAGGCCGGCGGCGGGTATGACGGCTTTTTTTATTTTCACTATAAGTCCCCCCTGATACTTATTTTACGGCGTATTTGAGAATTTCCTTAATGAAAGGGTTATTTCCTTTTTATAAATTGTTTTTGAATTTTCCTTGAAGTTGCCTACTCTGCCTTTTCTTATCGTAGAACTAAAAATCGAAGGTCCTTTTCTGCCGCCTGCTGGCAGGTAAACATCACTATTTTATATCCCCAGCGACTTTACCATCATGGTGGCAAAAGAGCCTGGAGGCAAAGTAAATTTCAGGGTTACTTTTTTGTAGCCGGGGTAAAGGTCATCTTGCTGGAAAGGTCCAACGTAAAGTTCTTTTGGGAAAACTATTGCCGGCCTCATGAAGGACTTGAAAAAGGACTTCCTTATTTTCTTCAGATTAAAATCCGAGGGTTTTACACCCCGTTCCGCCAACACCTCTTCTATTGCCCTTTTCACTTCCGGTGCGGCCTCTGGAATCCTTGAGGAAACCGTGGGAATTTCAAGTTTACTCAGCGCTTTGAGTTTTTCCGGCAAAAGCGACCTATAGAAGGTGTAATTCATGATTTTCCCCTTTACCGAAAAAAGTTCTTCTGCAAAAAGCGGCAAAAGCTTTTCCAGAGTCCTGTTCCACAAAAAACTCTGGTAAGCAGAAAAGAACATTGAAAGCTCTTCCTTGGGGATGGCGTTCAGGGCTGATACAAACTTTTTTTTGCTAGTCCCTTCTTGCAGGATTTTGATTATGTCCCTTTCCACGCGCGTCCGGCAAAGGGAGAGAACCTCCTGCCAGTTGCCCCAAAGCCTTTCTATTTCCTTCTTCCTTTCCTTTTCTTCTCGCTTGTCCTCCGGGTGGATAACAGTAAAATAAAGTTTCAGGGCACCGTTGTAGTGCCTTTTTACTACCTTTTCAGCGAAAAACTCTTCCGGGTCTTCCACGCTTCCAAACCGCTGGTCGTCGAAAAAGTTGGGGTAGCCGAACTTTTCCACTTCCGAAAGTCTTTCTCGGATTTTTTCTTCCTTTTCTGGCTCGATCTTGCGGAGGGTGATTTCAAAGTAATTGCCCTCCAGTATGGCTGGGGAGACAAAGTCTTCCGAAAAACCGACGAACTCGAGCTTAACGTTTGGCCTTTCGAACTTGAGCTCGTACCTCTTCGGCACCGAGATGTACTGGTAGGTAAGCGCATGCCGGTCCTTTCTGCCGCCGGAACCTATTCTTGAAAGAGGGACTTTGTTTTCCCGGGCAATAAATTTCAGGGCATCCATTGTGTTCCAGTGCCTTTTTTTCAGGAGGTAAATTCGATACGGACCATCGGGCACGTATTTTATGTCTATGAGTTCCTTGACTATGAAGTCTTCGGGAATGACCTTTATTTTCAAATTTTCACCTTCTTTAAGCGGATATACGAGACGAATTTGGCAGAAAGGCGAAATTTCTTGGATATATTATAGCATATTTTGTTATAATGAACCGATTAATACAACTATATATTTAGCTTTCCCATTTTTTCAAATTGTCCTTCAGCGGCAATTCTAAATTAAATGTGTCAAGCCGAACAGTTTCATTGATTGGCCAAGTTAGGCTCTAACAACATAGGATCTAAATTCAAAATGTACAATTGAAAACTGCCCGTATCCGGCCGGCAAGCCGTCTCGCTTTTGGCCGGCTTTTTTGTTTTTTCGTGCTCCCGGATATAATCAAGGTGAAAGGAGGTGAAGCCGATGGCGGTTATCGCAACGCCGGTAGACGCCACCTTGCAGATCGTGGTCCAGACCGGAACTGACGAAGGAGGAAGGCCGGTAACCAGGGTGAGGTCTTTTAGAAATCTGAAGACCTCCGCCTCCGACGAAGACGTGATGGAGGTTGCAAAAGCCCTATCTGGCCTTCAGGCCCATCCGGTGGACTCCATCATGAAGGTGGTGGAAATCGCCCTGACTGAAGAACAGTAAAAACCGATATAATTTGCTGAAAGGAGGGAAATAGGGATGGCCCAGACCCTGGAGATGAGCTTTCAAAACGAAGCGGGAAGAATCGCTCGGATCCTTATCCCCGACCCCAGGCAAGACCTTACTCCCCAGGATATACAGCCAGTGATGGACCTCGTGGTCTCTAAAAATATCTTTTCCACCAGCGGCGGGGACATTGTAAAAGCCCTCGGGGCGCGGATACTAATCAGGGACGCCGTGGAGATCATACCCCGCGAATAATTCCTTCCCCGGGCTTTTGCCCGGGGGTTTAATTTGAAGAGGAGGTGGCCTTATGGAAGACCTATTAGCTCAGGTTGCCAACGTAGGCTTTCCCATCGTGGTTTCCATATACCTTCTGGTGCGCATCGAATCGAAGATGGAAAGCCTTACGTTAAGCATCCATGAGCTTTCAAGGGTGATAGAAGGGCTTAAAACTCCTTTAAAGGGAAGCTAGATTTGGATTTTTAAAAAAACTTTCAAGGAGGAAGATAATCTTGGAAAGGCTTTACCCTCGTTTTATAGTGGTCCACCACACGGCAGGACATGACGTTTCAGCTCTTGAAATAAATAGAATGCATGCAGCAAGGGGCTTTGGTATAAAAATATCAGAACCCCATTCTTTGGTAGAGGAATACCGGCAAAGGGGATTTCCTTGCAAGGGCGATACCGTAATAGTGAGCATCGGCTACCATTACCTCATAAGGGCTGATGGAAGCGTTGAAAGGGGAAGGCCGGACTTCGCGCCAGGGGCCCACTGCGCTGCCGCGGGGATGAATACCCGATCCATCGGCATCGCTCTTACTGGAAACTTCTCTTCCCGGGACAACCCCACCGGCAAAAAAGGGCATACCGTGCCCACTGCAGCGCAGCTCAGGGCTTTAAAGGAGCTTATATTTTTCTTAATGGACGTCTACTCGATACCACCCCAATCAGTGCTGAAGCACTCGGAAGTTGCAGGAGCCAGGACCGAATGCCCAGGTGATAGGTTTTCCTTTTCTTTTTTGGCTTGACATCGAACATTTGTTCGGATATAATTGTCTTAAAGTTTCGCCTTCCCAAAATTTGGAGGTGTCGAGTAGATGGATGTGGAAACGCTGATCAGGGCGGGTATCGCCGCCCTGGTGCCCGTATATGAAGCCGTAGCTGGAAATGCTACCAGGGTAATCACCTTAGATGGAAAAGACCACCTTATCGCCAACACTTTAAGGACAGTTATAAGGCGGATAGCCCGCGCCTACGGCGCAGACCTTACGGCCTTAAGAGAAAATTACGGCAAGGTAATCAACAGGAGAAACTACGTGCCGGTGCCCCTTTCGCCGTCATTAATCCTTATCCCCGTAAAACTCCGAGAAAGGCCTTTAAGCGAAAACGACGGCACCGTGGGTTATCTTTCCTATTACGAAATAAAAAAAATCACCGACGAAGGCGCAAGCTGCCGGGTGCTCCTTTCCTGCGGGCGAGAATTGAAGGTTTTTCTTGCCAAAACCACACTTTTGGAGTATATGAAGGACGCGCGGCTTATCGCCGGGATATACGAAGAAAGGCATAAAGCCAGAGCGGAAGAGTACATCCGGGAGCAAAAGGAGCCTTATCTCAAGGATCCTTTAAAGCTCAGGGAAGAACTTATCAGCCTGCTTTTGAAAATCTTAATAAAAAGCGGCGGGTGAAAAATCCACCGCTCAAATAATCTTTCCCATTTCGCAAAACGCCATTACCAAGTTGGGGTCAAATTGGCTGCCGGCGAGCCTTTTTAGCTCCATTATGGCTTCTTCGTGCTTTAGAGGTTGACGGTAAGGTCTTTTCCTGGTCATTGCCTCATAAGCTTCGATAATGGCAAAGGCCCGCGCAAGATAAGGAATTTCTTTTCCCTTGAGCTTCATAGGGTAGCCGCTTCCGTCGTAGTGTTCATGATGGCTCAAGATAAGGTCGGCGATGCAAGAAATCTTAGGTACCGCAATAGCTAATTTGTATCCGATGGTGCAGTGCTTTTGCCACATTTTCCTTTCTTCTTGGGCGAGCCTTCCCCCTTTATGCAGGAGATCCCGGGGGAGAGCTATAGTGCCAATATCGTGATACTGGCACAGTAAATAAATTTTCTCCTTTTCTTCCTGTGAAAGCCCAAGTTTTTCCCCGAAAGCTTCTGCAAGCTTTAAGAGCCGATTTATACGGTTTTCCCGCATCGCCCAGAGTTCATTCAATTTCTTCGTTATAAGGGAGGCTATGGCATTTTTGATAGCCTGCCGCTTAAGGAGCTTGTTGCTGTACATGTGGCAGGTAGCTTCGTTGAAAACTTTAAAAGGATCCTGGTCAAGGCTTCGCTTTACGGCATATCCGACGGACACCGAAAGATACAAGTCTTCATTTTCCGAATTGAACTCTTCGATCTTCTTCATAACCCTATTAATTGCGGAATCCACGTGTTTTTCCTCGCATCCCCTCATTATGACGGCGAACTCGTCCTCCCCTATCCTCGCCACTACATCCCCTGTCCTAAAGCTATTTTTCAAAATTTCGTTGAAAGCCTCAATTAACCTGTCGCCAGCAGCGTAGCCCAACACATCGTTTATGAGTTTAAGCCCATCTATGTCGAATACCACTATCGCAGCTGGCAGTTCATCGGCCCTCCGGAGGCTGTGCAGTTCCTTTTTGAATATGATAAAAGGCTTTACAAAAATACTTAATGGGTTTTCTTCAATTAGCCCCATACGCCTCCCTCACTCCAACCAGCTCAATTATTTTTGCAGCTATTTCGTAATTCGGCAGCACAAACTCGGCCCCTCCTTTTTCTACGGCAGCCCGTGGCATGCCGTAGATCACCGCCGTTTCCCGGGATTCGGCAATTGTCCTTCCCCCGGCTTTTCTAATTCTCACCATGGCTTCCGCACCGTCATCGCCCATGCCAGTCATGAGGACGCCTATGGTGTTTTCCCGGTAAAGCGCGAGGACCGAATCCATCGTTACCTCCACCGACGGCATGAACCGGTGCTTTGGTACATCAGTAAGCACTATCTTCTTTCTTCTCCTATCGCCCCCCACAAGCATATTGTACCCACCTTTTCCCACATAACAGGTGCCTGGCTTCACTTCCATACCGTCCTCGGCCTCCACCACTTTCAACTCACAGCGCTCATCCAGCCTCTTGGCTAGGGAGCTGGTGAAGGAGGGCGGCATATGTTGTACTAAAAACACTGCTGCGTTTATGTTGTGTGGGAGAAAAGGTAGTACTTTCATTAAAGCCCTGGGGCCTCCCGTAGAAACTCCGATAACTACTGCTTTTGCTTCATCATTGGAACACGGGTAGGAATTGGGCAATTTAACTTTTCCTTCCCCGAGATTCGCGGCGTTTACCCCTGCCTTTACCTTTGCTGTCATTTCCTCTGCAAACTTTTTTATATCCGACAAGACACTTCCTCCAGGTTTTGCTACAAAGTCAAAGGCTCCAAGGTCCAGGGCTTTCAAGGTCACATCGGCACCTTCCCGCGTCAGCGAAGAAACCATTAAGACTTTCCCTAGTTTTTTTTCGCATATCATTTTCAAAGCCGAAAGTCCATCCATTTCAGGCATTTGAACGTCCATGACGATTACATCAGGTCTTAGTTTCTCCGCTTTTTCCACAGCATCTATCCCGTTTTTTGCGGTGTCCACAACTTTTATCCCGGGATCTTTTTCCAATAAATCCTTTATCATAAGCCTCATAAAGGCAGAATCATCCACCACAAGAACTTTTATCAAAATATATCACCTCTAGCCGATACTATCATACCAATTTGAGAAAAATTTGACAATCAACTAAAGAATATTCAATGATAACAAAACCGGGGCAAAACCCCGGTAATTTACATTTTTTTCCTCAAAAAGGCTCCCAGAGCCTTATCTTTCTTCTTGATGTGGTTTATAAGCCAATCCACCAGGAAGTGGTTTATTTTTACCACCAGGTCTACTGATGGACCGCTTTGTTCCATCTTATTTTTAAACTGTTTAAATTCCTCCACAAAGCCGTCGTGCTGCTTTTTATGCGCCTTATAATCGGGAAAGCCTGTTTCCTGCATGCATTTTTCCTCGGCGCCAAAGTGCATAACGACGTACTCTTTCAAAAATTCCATAACCTTCACTATTTCTTCCTTACCCTTTCCCTTTGCGCAGGCCGACATAAGGTCGTTTACTCTTTTAAAAAGTTCTTTGTGCTGTTCATCAATCATCGCAATTCCTGTCGAAAGGTCTTCAGTCCACGTTATCGCCATATAACACCCTCCTTTTAGCTTAATATTCGCTAAAGAATCTTTTTTTCCTTCAATGGAAAAAAATAACTTGACTATGTGAAACTGGTAATTATACAATAATAGTAGCATTTTTGTACAATATTCGACAATTTATCGCCGACAAGGGCAAACCTGTCGAAAGGCAGGGGCGCAAAGCCATGGGCCTACAGCCTCCTTACCGCGGAGGCTACGGTTGCCAGGCTGCCGGCTGAATAAACTTTTTCTACTAAAGAATTCTTTATTGATTCTTGATTGATTCTTGGCAGCCACTCCCCCCCTGGCTGCCATTATTTTTTATCAAAAATAAAACGGAAAGGGGGTAGTCTGTGAAACAGGTAGTGGTCTTCGGGCTCGGCGGGGAGCTTTACGGCATGGACATCTTTGACCTGCAGGAAATTATTCGGATGGAAAAGATAACCCACATCCCTAAAGCTCCTCCTTTTATCGAAGGCGTCATAAACCTTAGAGGCAAAATCGTTCCGGTGATCGACCTGAAAAAGCGCTTCGAGATCGAGGAAGGCGACAAATCCCATGACCCCAGGATCATCGTAGTAAATATAGACGATCTGGTGGCGGGATTTATAGTTGACTATGTTACAGAAGTGGCAGCAGTAAAAGATGAAGACCTGGAACCACCGCCGTCGGCATTGGCTTTAGCAAGTTTCATCCAGAGCCTTGCAAAAATAAAAGACAGGATTGTAATCCTCATCAAAACCGCCGAGATACTTAACGTGAGGGAAAAGGAAGAGCTAAAAAATCTCTCAAAGGAGGATAGCATAAGATGAAAATTCCGAAAGTATTCAAAATATCAGGAATTAGGACAAGGCTTATTGCCCTATTCCTTTTAACATCCCTTGTGCCTCTTATTGTTCTGGGTATCTTTAATTATACTATATCAAAAAATGACCTTACCCGGGCAGCTGACCAGGCACTTCTCTCAAAAGCCGTATTCGTAGCCGACACCATAGACTTGTGGGTAAGCAACAAAATAAAAATACTAGAAACTTTGGCCGAAAATCCGATTGTCAAAAGTGGAGACATAAAGAGCATAGTCCCCCTTCTAAAGACGGTACAGCCCACAGCAACGGACGTACAGCTCCTATGGTATGCCAAGCCTGACGGCAAATTTTATACTTACCTTGGCGATGACATAATGCGCCCCGCCGGGGAGATTACCGACAGGCAGTATTTTAAAGATTTGATGGCCACTGGTAAAACCACAGTGTCTGAATTGATAATAGACAAGATAACCGGTGACAAAATCCTGGTGATCGTCGCTCCAGTAAAGGGCCCGGGCGGCATAACAGGCATAGTGGGCGCCGATGTAAACGCCAACGCTCTCGGCAGCTTAGTAAGCTCGACAAAATATGGAGCTACGGGATACGCCTTTATGGTAGATAACAAGGGCACCGTAATGGCCCACCCCGACTCAAGCCAAGTAATGACCGCAAATATAACCAATACGGGCTCCGAGTCGCTTGATAAAGTGGGCCAGCGCATGATAGCAGGCGAAGAGGCTTCCACCGAATATGTGGTTGACGGGCAGCGCAAAATGGCAGCATTTTCCCCGGTAAAGACCACCGGCTGGTCCATATGCGTCACCGCCCCGACAAACGAGGTATATGCGGGCCTCGATAGCTTTTACTTGACTACCATAACCATGATCCTCGTTACAGCGATAATAGTTATAGCAGCATCGCTTATTTTTAGCCGGCAGTTGTCCAATCCAATATTGAAGCTCACCGCCGTAGCGGACACCATGTCCACGGGAGACTTGAGGGTTGAAGTGCCCACCACCTTTTTCGGAGAGTTTTCCCTTCTCGGCACTTCCCTCAAGAAGATGATGGAAAATACAAAAAATACCCTGGGCGTCATGCGCAACACTATAACCAATCTCGAAAAGGCAATAAAGGACATATCACAGGGTGCGCAGGATACCGCCCAGGCCGCCGAACAGGTAGCGGAAACGGTAAATCAGATTTCCGCAGGAGCTCAGGATATGGCGCAAAACGTAGGAAATATTTCAGAGGCTGTTGAGAACTCTACAACTCAGATCCAGGCCCTGGTAGAAAACCTGGAAATCATCACGAAAAATACCATGGATACTGTTCAAAGAACAGAAACGGGCGAAAGAATAATGCAAGACCTTTCAAATAAAATGGACCTTGTCTCTTCAAAGGCGGAAGACATCAAATCCGTTATGTCCAGCCTCATAGAACAAGCCAAAGAGATAGCGGGCATTACCGACATAATAACCGGCATAGCTGAACAGACCAACCTTCTTGCCCTCAATGCCGCAATCGAAGCGGCAAGAGCCGGTGATGCCGGCAGAGGATTTGCTGTAGTGGCTGAAGAAATAAGGAAACTAGCCGAGCAGTCCAGCCAGCAGGCAAGCCAAATAAATAAAATAGTAAAGCAGGTAACCGAGAAAATTGGCATTTCGGACAAAGTAGCCGGAGAGGTGGCAGGGCTCATCGTGGAGCAGGCCTCCATAGGTGTGGAAGCTATTAGACATTTCAGGGAAATCGCGGAAGGTGCAAGGAAGGTTTCCGACCTGATAAAAGATATAGAGGAAATGGCCAAAACAATAGGCGAACAAAGCAAGAAGATCAGTGAGGAAGTAGCCAACGCTGCGGCTATCTCTGAGGAAAATGCGGCATCATCCGAAGAAATAGCGGCATCGGCAGAAGAAATGAGCTCTGCAGCGCAGACAATAAGCGCAAGCGCTCAGGAACTTGTGACACTTGCTGAAAACCTCAAAAAAGAAAGCGAAAAGTTTATACTTTAAAGGGGGCTATTTCTGGGTGAAACTTCCTACCACGCACCTATCCCCGGGGATGAAACTTGCAAAACCTGTATATGGTAATTGCGGCGAGCTTTTGCTGAACCGGGGGGTAGTTCTCACTGAACAGTACATAAAAGCGCTCAGGAGAAACAACGTGCTCGTGGTGGATGTTGAAGGGCCGGTGCCCTATGACGAAATGGAAGTCAAGGAAGAACTTTCGGTGCAACTACGGATAGAGACCATGCGAAAGCTTTATTCTTTTACAAAAAAGGCGGACATTCCACTTTCAGCTTTTATGGAAAGCGTGGAGGCTCTTCTTGAAGAAATCATTTCGGGGAAAACGGTGGTCGACTACCTGGTCGACCTTTGCTCCAGCGACCTTTACACATTTACTCACTCGGTGGACGTATGCGTGCTTTCTCTTCTTTGCGGCATAAAGCTTGGCTATAACCAAAAAAACCTCTTGGCGCTGGGCGTAGGAGCCCTCCTGCACGACCTTGGCAAAACCCTCATAGACCCTGCTATTTTAAATAAACCTGGAAAGCTAACACAAGAAGAATTTGAATTAATAATGACACATCCTCTGCGGGGATGGAAGCTGGTTGGGGAAAAAAATGAAGGCGGGCTCCATCCCCGCTCCAAAAACGTGATCCTCAACCATCACGAAAGGTATGATGGCAGTGGTTATCCGAGAAAGCTAAAGGGACACCAAATAGACCAGTTTTCGGCCATCTGTGCGGTAGCTGACGTTTATAACGCCATGACCACCGACAGAGTTTACAGGAAAGCCTGTCCACCCCCCGAAGTTTACGAAATGCTTTTATGTTCGGGCAATGTGAAATTCGAAAAAAATGTCGTTAAAGCGTTTTTGTCCTGCGTAAAACCTTACCCCGTGGGCACTCTGGTAAAACTCAGCAACGGCAAAATCGCATGCGTAATCTCTGAAAATCCTTCTTTGCCCTTTCGGCCGAAGGTTCAGCTTTTACCTTCGGGGAAAATTCTGGACCTGGAACGGGAGCTTTCTATAGTCATCAAAGCCCCCCTTTCTCCGGAAGAACGCCGCGACCTTCTTTCCTAAAGCCTTTTTTTTTAATTGATACAAACGTCGGCAGCTATAACACCACATATGTTGTCTTTTTCGTCTTTTACGGGCATAGATACCGTAACAGCTATCCGGTTTGCTGAAATATCTATGTAAGGCTTCGAGACGTACTCCTTTCCCCTCAGGGCTTCCTGGAACCAGGGTCTGAATGCAAGATTTTTCACCGGTATGTCACCCGTCACGTAAATAACATCGCCCTTTTCATCAAGGGTGATAAGTTCCAATATCGCCGGCGTTTCCCTCTTTATCTTTTCAAATTCTATTTTTTGAGCCTCCCTTTCTTTCTTTATTACAAAGTCTTGCCGGGTAAGTTCAAAAAGCTTTTTCTTTATGACACTTATCTTTTCCTTTGCATTCTCGGGCACTTTAAAACTTCTGGTGTAAGATTCGGATATTTCCATGAGCTCGGAAGCCATTTGCGAGAGTCTTTCCGCTTCTCCAGATATGGATTCAACAAGGCTTTTTTGTTCCTGACTGGACGCCGCTATTTCCTCTACCCCGGCTGCCGTCTCCTGAGACACCGCCGCCATTTTTTCCGCTGCCTCTGAAACTTTTTGGACCCTTTCCACCTGCTCCTTTACCATCTCACTTATTCGCTCCATGGAATCTTTAAAGCCCGCAACTTCCCCCACTATTTGGTCAAAGGCGGCCATGGACTCGTTGCCCTTTTTTATATTTTCGCTTACCATTTCCAGGTTTTTTTCCACCTGCAGGACGGTGTTGCGTGCTTCTTGTTGAATCTTCTCCGCCAGTTCCTTTATTTCCTTTGCCGCCCTGCCGGACTGTTCCGCCAGCTTCCTTACCTCATCGGCTACTACGGCAAAACCCCGTCCCTGTTCTCCGGCTCTCGCAGCTTCAATGGCAGCATTCAAAGCAAGGAGATTGGTCTGGTCGGCAATGTCGGTTATAACCTCGACAAAGCCGTTTATCCTTGCGGTAAGATTCTCAAGGTCCTTCATCTTGGAGACGGAAAGGGAACTGGCATTAGAAGACAAGCTCAGGTGAGAAAGTAAACTTTCCAGCACCGCCCTTGTACCCTTCACCTTTTCAATTATGCTCTCTACGCCTTTTTCCCTCTCTCTAGTCTGCTCGGCAATTTTTTCCGCAAGTGCCGAAAGGGACATCATATTATCCGAAGTCTCCTGGGCTGCTTCAGCCTGTTCCCCTGCCCCCTGGGCTATTTCTTCTATGGAACTTGCAATCTGCTGGGCTGCCTCGTTTATGTTGTCCATGCTCTGTTTAAAATGGCTGAAAAAATAATTTATCTCTTCCGCCGTCCTTTGAAGCCTGCCCATTAGCCCGAATACCCGTTCAAAAGCTTTCAGGATCGGGTCTGCCATGAAATCGAAAAGGCCCTTTACCTCTTTGATACGGTTTACTGAGGGAAGCTCTCCCCTGGAAAATTCCCCAATTACTTCAGCCATAGTATAAAGCTTCCTTAAGCCCGACCTCAAAATGTAATAATTGAGGAAAAAGGCGATGATAAAAGCCGAAAGGAAAATAAAAAGAGTCCTAAAAGTTACACCACTTATCAAATTTGCCGCGAGAAACACCAATGCCGGAAGCATAGAAAGCAAAACCGCAAAATTTAAAACCATTCCCAAACCTCCCGAAAATTCGGTTTTTTTAGTAAGCTGGCAAATTACCCTTTTTATCAATTTGAGTATATTATAACAAATTTATACATATAAGGAAACAATAGTGTAAAAATAAACAAACTTGATATTTTCAGAATTTTGTTTTATAATGAAAGGGGTTTATTGTGCTTTGTTATAATTTTTCCAAACTGCATATAGGGGGGAAGGGTATGAAGGTAGGAGTCTTCTGGCGGAAATTCCGCAACGTGGAGCTGCAGATGAAACTTTCCGGTGAAAATATTTACGATGACGCCTATGAAGAGGCCTACCAGCACTACCAGGCAATAAAAGAAGCGGGCTTTGATGCGGTGTTGATCGAATGGAAGAAGGAAAACCCCACGGAAACGCTGCAAAAGGTGCTGGATGAAAAGGTAGACCTTGTTTTCAACGCTTCATCGCTGCAGGAAGTAGCGTTTCTTGAAGCTTTAGGCATTCCCTTTGTCGGTTCCGGCATTGACCTCGTGGCAACAGACAAAGCAGCGCGCAAAAAGGTAGTAGCGTACCATAAGCTTCCGACTCCCAATTTTCTTGTGGTGGAAAACCCCAACGAGATACCGCTGCACGACTTGAAGTACCCGCTCTTTGTCAAACCCGTCCGTGGACGCGGAAGTGCCGGTATTAGCGAAGAGAACATCGTGGAAAGCCCGGAAAATCTCCCCCGTGTAGTGGCGAAGATAACCGATAAAATCGGCCAGCCTGCTCTGGTTGAAGAATTCATAAAGGGAAGGGAAATTACAGTAGGAATTATCGGCTACAAAAACCCTGAGGTACTACCTCCGGTGGAAATTGAGTACAATTCCGTCAAAACCAACACTTTTGAGCATAAGATGTACGACAATGAGATAATCCACTGTCCCGCAAGGCTCTCCCCGGAAGAAGAGGAAAAGGTAAAAAGCACAGCCCTCCAGATTTACAAGGTCCTGAACGCCAAGGATTACGGCAGGATAGACATGATCCTGGGGGATGACGGCATTCCATACTTCCTCGAGATAAACACTTTTGCAGGACTTACCATGTCCCGGGATGGCACCCATCACGGATACATGGGATACATGGCTAAGACCCGGGGAATGAGCCGGGCCGAGTTCATCGGCTCTATAGTAAAGAGCGCTGCTGAAAGATACGGTCTAAGTTAAAAAGGGTATCCTTTAGGATACCCTTTTTTATTTCAAGTCCGTTTTGTCAAAGTATTTGTCACTCCGGTATAAATTGTATCCCGTTTCCAAGTAGATAGAATGCTTTCCACCAGAAAGGCAACCCCGTCCTCATCGTTTCCTGCCGTCACGAAATCCGCTCTTTCCTTTACCATTTCCGGGGCGTTGCCCATTGCTACCCCCAGCCCTGCATACTGCAGCATCTCAATGTCGTTCAGATTGTCCCCTACGGCGATTATTTCTTCCCTTTTTATCCCAAGGTGCTGGGCCAGCACCTCAAGGCCCCTGGCTTTTGATACGCTGCCTTCCAGAACGTCTATGCAGTTTTTTATGGCCGAAGTAATGTATATCCTATCACCGAGGTTTTCCAAAAGCTCCCCTTTAAAAGCCTCCACCTCGCCCGGCTCACCCGATACCACTATTTTGGCGGGGGGTTCTTTGAGAAGCCTTCCCAGCTCCTCAATGCTCCCTGCGTTTTCTACAGGTAAAAACACAAAATCCCTCAGGTAGTTGTAGGCTCCTTGCAGCGAATACCTTTTGGAAAAGCTAAAATAACGCTTTATTTGCACCCAGTGGTAATCGGAACCGGAAAAAATCTTCCTGTCCTTCAAAAAAACCTGTACTTCAAAGCTCAAATAGCGCGATGCGGTTTTGAGGATGTCCTTTGCCAATTCCAAAGGTAAGGGTTTGAAAAACAGGGTTCTTCCGGAATAGACGTCTTTTATGAGTGCCCCGTCGTTTGATACTATGGGGGCGTTTACGGGAATGCTCCTTGCGAGGTACTTTGCGCTTCCGAAAAAGCGCCCAGTAGCCAGGGTTACGATCATCCCCATATCCATGGCTTTTCTTAATGCTTGCCGAGTGCGGCGGGATACAGTGTAACTGCTACTTATTAGGGTACCATCAACGTCAAGAGCTAACATTTTATAAGGTCCGCTCATAAGCCTGCCTCCTTTAAAAGCCCGAGAAGCTGTCTTGCGTTCATGACCGCAGAGGCGTTGAAATGGTTGTTCATAGCTATAAACACTACCTCGGTTTTGCGTGAAAGCTCTTTTATCTTTGGAACCCACTCGGCAAGTTCCTTTTCCGTGTAAAGGTAGTCGTAGCGCTCGTAGGGCTTTTGGTGGTTATACCACTTTTCCGCATTCCTGCCGTGGAACCGCACGTAGCCTATGGAACTGGTGGCTACCACTGCAGGCGGGAGGAGGCCTTTTATGGGCGGTTCGTCCACGCATACGAAGGCCATGTCGTTTTCCCTTAGCATCTTTAATACATCAATCCTCAGCCAGTCGTCGCACCTGAATTCAACGGCAAGTGGTAGGCCCTCTAGCCTTTCTCGCAGCTTTTTGAGGTAATCTCTGTTCTTTTCCGTGTTGTGGAAGCTATACGGGAACTGAGCCAGCACGCATCCCAGTCTTCCCGCTTCCAAAAGCGGTTTTAAAGCATCTTTAAACTTGTTCACCGTTATTTCTCCGAGGTCCCCCTGGTGGGTCATGCCTCCGTAAGCCTTTACCACGAAAATGAAGCTTTCCGGGGTCTTTTTCATCATATGGTAAAACATGTATGGCGTCGGCATGCTGTAGTAGCTGGAGTTCACCTCGGTAAAGGGGAATTCCCGGCTGTAAAAAGACAGCATCTCGCTTTCTTTCATGTTTTCAGGGTAGAACTTTCCCTTCCAGTCCCTGTATGCATAGCCGGATGTGGCAACAAGTATCAAGGCGATTCCTCCAACGTCTTATACTTCTATCTTTACGATATCGTGTTTTATCGCTAAAAGCAAGGCCTGAGTTCTGTCCGTAACCCCCATTTTTTGAAAAATATTTGTCAGGTGGTTCTTTACCGTTTTCTCGCTTATGAAAAGTTTTTCGGCTATGTCCCTATTGGAAAGCCCCCGCGCAAGATGCTGGAGGATTTCGATCTCGCGCTCCGTTAAATCAAAGGCGTTGAAGCTTCCGTCCTTTTCTTTGGAAAGCCTTTTGAATTCTTCAAATACTTTATGAATCAGCGAAGGCGGCATAAAGGCCTGCCCTTCCGCCACCCGCCGGATGGTTACGATGAGTTCGTCCGGACGCACGTCTTTTAGCACATACCCTGAAACCCCGCTTTTTATCATTTCAAAAAGATAATCTTCCTGTTCGTGGATTGTAAGGGCAATTACGTTAACCTGTGGTTTTCTAGTTTTTATCAATTTCGTGGCCTCGATGCCGTTGATTTTAGGCATATTGATGTCCATCAGCACTATATCGACGTCAAGATTCATAGCAAGTTCCACAGCCTGCTCTCCATCAGCCGCTTCACCCACGACTTCAATATCCGGCTCGAGTGAGATGATTTTCACTATTCCTTCCCTAACCAGGGCGTGGTCATCTGCCACAATAACCTTTATTTTCTCCATATCCTGCATTCCAATCCCTCCGGCCGCATCTAGAGAGTTTCTGGTCTTTTTGCCACCGGAACACTAAAAAAGACTTCGGTCCCGTGGCCAGGAGAGGATTTTATCTCAAACCTTCCCTTTAAAAGCTGTATTCTTTCCCTCATGCCAACTATTCCAAAAGCAGTCCCCTGTTTTTCGGAAAATACCTTTTCCACGTCAAATCCTATACCGTTGTCCCGGACCAATACATTGACCTTGTTTTTTAGAAATTCCACCTTAATAATAACCTGTGAGGCTCTGGCGTACTTTTTTATATTTGTCATCGCCTCGTGTATTACCCTGAATATCGCCACTGCGTGGCCGTTTTCTAGGGGGAACTCCTTCCCCAGGATCGTAAGCTCGACATAAATACCGTTATCGTTCTGGTAAATCTCCACATATTTTTTAAGTGCGGGCACAAGCCCCAAATCGTCCAGCGACATGGGCCTTAGATCAAAAATTATCTTTCGCACATCCTGCAGGCTATCCCTTACAAGCTCCATAAGTCCTATAAGTTCTTCCCTCACCTTGGGTGGATTCACATCCATCAGTTTGAGGCAGTACTCTGCCCGCATTACAATGTTGGCGAGGATCTGGGCAGGTCCGTCGTGGATTTCTCTGGCTATCCTTTTTCTTTCTTCTTCCTGTGCTATTATTATTGAAAAGCCAAGAGCCTGTCTTTGCTGCATTTCACCTATTTCGGCACTTATCGATTCTAAGTCATTCCCCAGGATCTTCAGCACCATGCTTACATTGGCTATCAGTTCTTCTGAGCGCCGTATGG
Organism: Thermosediminibacteraceae bacterium; assembly: GCA_021890755.1. GTDB lineage: Bacteria > Bacillota > Thermosediminibacteria > Thermosediminibacterales > Thermosediminibacteraceae > JAKKUQ01. Next base: position 40,886 of record JAKKUQ010000002.1, read on the forward strand.
TGATTTCCAGATTTTTTAAGTTTCGTTCCAGGTGGTCTCTAGTGAGTCTCAGCATTTTTTCTTTTTCCCGCTTACCTAAAAGCTCCAGCTGCTTCTGGTGGGCTTTTTCATATGCATGCTTTATCTCTTCCTCGCTGTACCTGTTAAAGTCCTTGCTTACTTCCATCAGGTACAGGCGAGCTTTCAAGTATTCTTCTTCCAGTTCCTCTACTTCCTTTATGATGCTGGAGATTTGATTTTTAACTATATCCAGCTCGTACCTGGTGCGTTCGTACTCCAGGCGGGCTGACTCTCCCAGCCGGTAAAGCTCTTCACGGCTTTTTTCCACTATCTTTCTTGTCTTGTTTACTATCTTTTCCAACTTCGATACATCAACCACTTCTTATCCCGTCCCCGCCGCAAAAAAAGTCGTAAAATGTATATTCGCCGCAAATTGTTTAATTTCCTCTTCTTCTTAAGAATTCGTCTTAAATTGTTGAACCAGGGAGCTGAGTTGATTGCCCATGCGTGCGATGCGCCTTGCAGCAGTGCTGATATCTTTCATAAATTCTGATTTCCTTTCGGCGTCAAGACCGTTGCCGTCATACTTTTCCACGTAAGACGAGCGCTGGCTTATCAAATCCGAATTGTGGATCATATCCTTTGTGATGCTCCTTATGTTGCCGAAAAGTAACTCCAGCTGGTCCATCATTTTGTTAAAAGCTAAAGCTAACTTTCCAAGCTCGTCATTTGTTAAAACCTCAAGCTTTCCTGAAAAGTCTCCGATAGAAACTTTTTCCGTAGCTACCATTAGAGCTTTTACAGGTTTTTCCACGTAGTTGTGAATTACATACCTTACAAGTATAAGCCCCGTGAGACACGCTATAACGTAATTAATTATGATATAGTCCACTGTTTTTTTAAGATGGCCTACAATGGGAGAAAAGTCGCAAAGCAGGTACAGGTAGCCGCCTAGGGCGCCTTCCTCGCTGAGCACCGGTGACAAAAAGAAGGCCTTTTTTATCCTCCCCTTTTCGTCTCTCACGATACTAGACGAGATTTGCCTTGAAAGCTTTAGATTGGGAGGAATAGGATCTTTAGTTCCTGCCGAAACCAGGACCTTTCCCTCGAGATCCAGCAGTGCTGCCTGCATCACGTATTTTTCTTTCACCAGGCTGTTTACAAGTCCATTGAGGAGCTTCTTGTCGCCAGTACTTATCACCTGGTAGGCGTACCTATTTACCGCATTAACTATTGCCCATCCGCGGCTGTTAAATTCATCTATAAATATTTCTCTATCCCTAAGGTATATCGCAGTTCCCATAGCACCAAGGAGAAGAGTAATTATCAGCGTAAATCCCATTGCCAGGCGAAACCCTATAGAAAAATTCAAAGCCCTCCGCCGGATTCTTTTTATCATTTTCCTTCCTCCTCCTTTATGAATTCCACCAAATCACCTTCAGCAGTGCCGCTTTCCCGGCAGGTACCTGCCGGAAGCTCCAGCACCGCCCGGGCTTTCCTGACCAGGGGGCCCAAAGTATATGGAAGCATTCCTTCAACTATCTTTAACACTTTTCCGTTTGCGTCAAGATAAACTACATCGATGGCAAATCTCATGAAATAAGTATGGACACCCCGGCATTGAAGCAATAAAAGTCCCGAACCATTTTCCAGCCGTTTTCTGCCTATGAGTCCTATAAATTTTTTTAAACCGGAAGCCACGACAACTTTTTCAGCAAGGACAATATTTTTGGTCTTGTTTACCGCTTTCAAAAACTCTCACCTACCGCGCGAATACCCGCATGATCTGTATAACTGCAGGGCCCAAAAGGATTATGAATAAGGCGGGAAAAATGAATGCCACTATTGGTATCAGCATTTTGACCGGTGCCTTCATGACGGCTTCTTGAATGCGCTGGCGGCGCTTGTTCCTGATTTCCCTAGACTGTATGCGCATCACATTGCTCATACTAATACCCAACTGCTCTGCCATTATAACCGAGCTTACGAAAGCCGAAAGGTCGTCGACATCCAGCCTTTCGGCCATCTCACGCAAAGCCTCTCTGCGGGGTTTGCCCATCCTTATCTCCGATAAAACCCGTGACATCTCCGTGGAAAGGATTCCGCTATATTTTTCCACCACCTTCATCATTGCTCCCTCAAAGCCGAGTCCCGCTTCTACGCAAACGGTGATGAGGTCCAGCACTTCCGGAAGTTCCTTTTCAACTTTCTCTTTTCTTTTTCGTATTAGCGAATTTAACAGCACATCGGGCAAAAGCCACCCTATAAGTCCCCCCGCCGCTGACAAAGCAACGTGTTGAATTAAGGGGGAAGCAATCACTCCGTAGACCGGATACATTATAAATCCCAAAAACACCCCAAGAATGCATTTTAATGCCATGAATTCACGGGGAGAAAGATTATAAGGCCTTCCCGCCTCTACGAGCTTTTTTGCCAGGACTTCTTCGCCAAGGACCGGGATGAATCTTGCGGTGAGCTTTGCGGCATTGCTCAATAGGGGCTTAAAAAAACGATGAAAAAGCGGAACCGAAAGCTCCACTTCACGTATGGGCACCGGAGCAGACCCTACCACTTCCTCTAACCTCTTTTTCTGTGCTACACGCCCTTCCACAAGAAACATCAATATGCGGTGCACCATTATAAAAGTTAAGCCGGAGATACCGGCCGACAAAAGGAAAAGCTCCATGCTATTAACCCCCTAGATATCAATGTCCACTATTTTCTTTATCATCCAGAACCCCAAGACTTCGCCAACGACAGCCCATACCAGCATTAACAACCCTAGAGGTTCTGTAAATAGCTCCAAAAGGTATGGAGGGTTCATAACCATGATGTATGTGCCAAGTATCAGCGGAAGCATTCCTATAATAAGTCCTGACATTCTGCCCTGGGCGGTAAGGGCCTTTATCTCGCGCTTCATGCGTACCCGCTCGCGTATAACAAAAGCTATATTGTCCAGCACTTCCGCAAGGTTACCACCCACCTGCCGCTGGATCAAAACTGCAGTTACCACAAGGTCAAGGTCCCTGCTGTTCACTCTGCCTGACATATTCTTCAGTGCCTCTTCAGTCGAGGTACCGAGCGCTATTTCGCTTATGGTCCTCCCGAATTCCTTTCCCACGGGCCCCTGCAATTCCTTTTCCACCATGTCCATACTCTGCATGAGGCTAAAGCCTGACCTCAGGGATGTGGAAAGGAGGGTAAGAGCGTCGCACATTTGATGGTTGAAAAGGTTAAGCCACCGCTGTCTTTTTCCGCTTACCATAATAAAAGGTAGATATGCTGACAGCGCAGCTAAAATTATCGACACCTTTAAGTCAATGGTGACTGCAAAGGCGAAGAGCCCAATTCCTATCGCCAATACGGCAGCCATAACTATAAATTCCCCGCCCTTTAACGGAATGTCCGCCTCGGTCAGCTTCCTGTCCAGGGACTTTCCCAGGGACCTGGTGAGAGAGAGATTTCCAGCCCATTTTAAAAAATCCATCCAAAGTTTCCTTAAATCCTTCTTGGAGGAGCTTTTTTGCTTTTTCCTCTCTCCCCCCTCTGCCAACTGCCGCAAGCGTTCATTTATTCGCTCCCTGTCGGGGTACAATATTTCACTTAACCCTATTAAAGCCAGAAATACGGCGGTAAAGGTTAAAACTGCTACTTGTTGTGGAGACATCTGAGACCTCCTCTACAGCTGAGGGGTAAAATATCTCCCTCGGCAAGTTTATACCGTAAGCCTCAAACCTATCAATGAATTTGGGAAGAACACCGGTGGCTTCGAAAACCCCTTTCACTCTTCCGTCTTCTCCGACGCCGGTCTGGCGGAAAGTAAAAAGGTCCTGCAGAACTATTACATCACCCTCCATTCCCTGCACTTCCACTATGCTGGTGATGCGACGAGACCCGTCTTTCAACCTGCTCTGGTGTATAATAAGGTCGATCGCCGATGCTATCTGTTCCCGGATCGCCCGCACCGGCAGATCCACACCCGCCATCAGCACCATGGTTTCAAGACGTGACAGCATGTCCCTCGGTGAGTTGGCGTGGCCTGTAGTAAGCGAGCCGTCATGGCCGGTATTCATTGCCTGCAGCATATCTAACGCCTCTCCGCCTCTTACTTCGCCAACTATAATTCTATCCGGGCGCATTCTCAAAGCGTTTCTCACCAGATCCCTTATGGTGATCTCTCCTTTACCTTCGATGTTGGGGGGCCTGCTTTCCAGAGTTATTACGTGGGGCTGCTGTAGTTGAAGCTCTGCCGCATCTTCTATGGTCACAATTCTTTCCGTTGGAGGGATAAAGGAAGAAAGCACATTGAGCGTCGTGGTCTTACCGCTGCCGGTCCCACCGGAGACCAGGATGTTGAGCCTAGCCTTGACACAGGCTTCCAGAAAAGTGGCCATCTCCGGTGTTAAAGTGCCAAAGCGAATTAAATCTTCAACAGTATAGGGCTCCTTTGAAAACTTACGAATGGTTATCACCGGCCCTATCAGCGATATTGGCGGAATCACGGCGTTCACGCGGGAACCATCGGGAAGCCTGGCATCGACCATGGGCATGCTCTCATCAATTCTGCGGCCTATGGGAGCCACTATCCGCTCGATTATATTCATTACGTGTTCTTCATCCCTGAAGACCACATCGGTGAGCTCTAAAATCCCGTTTCGCTCTATATAAACCCTGTAAGGCCCGTTTACCATGATTTCATTGATTCCCGGGTCATTTATAAGCGGCGTTATGGGGCCATACGCCAGGATTTCGTCTATCATCTCACTGGTTATTTTTATCCTGTCGGTTTTAGATAGGTGCTGCTTTCCTTCTTCCTGCAGGTATTTTTCCACCAGCTCTTCAATCTTCTTTTTCATCTTTTCGTTATCCTGCTTTTCCGCAGCTGGCAACTCTTTTAGCTCGTCCACTATTTTTCTATGAAGCTCCGCCTTGAAATCCGGGTCTATATTATGGTGGGTCCTTTTTTCGACAACATTTTTCGCAAATTCAAGCCTCTTTAACAGCGACACCCTCCATCACCCTCACAAACTGAACATACGCATGATTATGGATTTCTTCTGCTCCTCCTGGGCTTTGTTTTTCACAAGCTCAAGTTTTTGCAATAGCTCTTTTATGCCCTCTGTCACCCTGGCATTGGGCTGGGCCATTACGAAGGGAACACCCCGGTTCACCGCATTTTTTACGGTTTTTGGGTCTGCCGGTATGGATACCAAAAGCGGACTCCCCAGAGCGCGTTCCACGTCCTTCACTTTAATGCCTTCGTTATCCTGGCTGTTTAGCACGAATTTTATCTTATACTCGCAATTTAACTTCTTTAATATTTCGGCGTCAGTTTTTACGTGTTTTAAGGAGGTCAGTTCCGGAGTCAGTACCAGCACCACTATATCGCTTTGCTCCAGCACTATCAGGTTTGTCTCGCTGTAAAGCGGCGAGGTATCGATTATCACAAAATCAAAGTTTTCCTTCATAACTTTCAAGAGCTGCTCAACATGGGTTGGGGTTATGAGCTCAGCCTGCTCCGGCGAAATCGGCGCCGGCAGCACCTTGACCCCGGAAATATGAGGTATCAAAAATCCCTCCACCGCCTGCATGTCAATGTGCTCCTCTTCCTGCGCAAGGTCCGCCAGGGTCATTTTGGCCGAAATGTTGAGCATTACAGCAACATCGCCGGATTCCAGGTCAAAATCAAGGAGCGCCACATTCTTTTTAGTTTCCTGGGCCAGCATCACTGCCATATTGCACGCAAGAGTGGTCCTGCCCACCCCTCCCTTAGAGGAAAAGAAGGTGATTACCTTCCCTTTTTTTCTGCCTGAACTTCCCGAAAAGCTCACCGCAGAGGGGTTGGCAATAAGTGAATTCCTCCTTTGCTGGGTTTCGTACACACGGCGAATGGCGTTGGCCAGCTCTTCAGCGGAAAAGGGCTTTACCAGGTACTCTCTTGCTCCGGCAGCCATGGCTTTTCTTAAGTACTCGTATTCTCCCTGAATGGATATAATGATAATGGCAGTCTGGGGAGATACAACCGCAATCTGTTCGGTAGCTGTTATGCCGTCCATGTTAGGCATGTTTATATCCATCAGGACCACGTCGGGCTTTAATTCGCCCGTCATCCTGACCGCATCCTGGCCATCTATGGCCTCCCCGACTATTTCGATATCTTCCTCGAAGTACAAAAGCCGCTTTATGTCTTCCCGGGTAGTAGGTATGTCATCGGCAATTAAAACCCTTATGGGCATTTTAAACACCCCATTCATCACTCTATCAATTTTTGAAGATTGACCGGGGAAACAGGGTTCTTGTTATTGTCCTGCGGCGAGCGCAGTACCAACTGGATGCTCCCCTGCTGGATGGCAAGTGCAATCTTTTGGGCCTCTCGTGGCTCCACCATAACAGTGACGGTTTTCGGTTCTTCCTTTAGCTGAGTTGGGGTCTCCAGATTGGCGTTCACCGCGAGTACCGGCACATTCTGCACTACAGTTGCCGATATGGGTGTTTTTTCTCCCGGCAGTTCGAAAGTAACTATTATGTCAACCCGGTCGCCGGTATTGATAAGCCCGTGAAGCCCCATTACATTGTCGACAGGAATGGAAATTGCCCTTTTCCCGGGCTCCACTTTGGCAGAAAGCCCGGCTCCCGTTGTTTTCCTGTCCAAAAGTTTGCCCGCAAGTAACAGTTCACCCGGATATATTTCTGTGCGGCTGAGTTTTCCCACCGCATCCTTTTTTTCAGCTACTGCTCCTTCAACCACATAAGCCGAAGGTATTTCCCTCACCTCTATCATATCTTCGGTGATTATCATCCTTGGTGGGATTTTCTTTTTGGCCACAACAACTGTCTTTAAATTTTCAGAAGAACCGTAGAAAGCTTTTATTTCACCCATGTAGTCGTATACCCCGTAACCCGCTGCTAAAGCGAAAATAAGCGCCAGAATGAAAATCAGCTTGTTTTTCATCTTCATCCTCCGATCCTCAGTTATTCTATAAGTCGAGCGGCTGCCAAACCATAATTGGTCTGGCCGGGATCTATCTCAAATTTTCTCCCATCCTGAGGTACCATCCTGAGAAAATATCCGGTAACTACATTATCTTTACCCGAACCTTCGACTCCTTTGAGGAGGAAGGCTGCAAATCCAACGATTTTTACCTGCGTCCTGCCACCATCCAGGGACTCGGGGTCAAAAATTGGCACCATCATTATCCTGGGGCAGTTTGGATCGTAATGGTCCAGAGAGCATTTTGGATAGTGGGGGCATGCATTCAATCGGTAATTGACACCTTCTTCAGTGGGCCCTGACATATTGCCCGGTTCGGTTTCTACCCAGTCGCCAACCTTTATCAGCCCTTTGTAGCCGTACTTTAAATTGTTTCTGTAGCTAGTAGCTCCCCTGAACTCCAGGGCCAGTGCACCGTAATTTCCCGGGGAATAATTATCGGGAGGAGCCGACTTTAACCGGTATTCACGCCCAAACTCCAACACCTGGTCCGGAACACCGAAGGGCACAATGCCGGTCATAGCAGAAACAGCGCCGAACACAGCAGAAGACCTGGCGCTAACCCAAGTTGAATCAAGCCCCAGCACTTTTGCGAAGCTGTAGCTCACAAGCCTTCGCGCTTCGACCGTCACCAGTCCCTTACCGATGTCCACGGTGACCGTAGCCTCTTCCGGTGACACGCCGTTATATTCCAGGTATGCCTGGGCCGTCGCTAAAGCCAATTCCCCGGAAGGAAGTTCCCGCGCCGCGGCAAGGGCTGCAGCATCACAGGCAGCCTTGAGCCTTGCCTTTTCAAGCGCAATTTTACCTATATCCACAGTCATCGCTGCCATTCCGAGCATTCCCGCCATCATAACCGCCGCGAGAAATGCCACCGCACCCTTTTCATCTTTCATAAGCATTTTAAATATATGGACAATCTTCATATCACTCCACCCTCATCACGGTGCTGGCTCTCAGCACTACCGGATTGGGCAAAAAGCTTGAAAAAAGCGGCGTGACAGGAGTAAGGGAATAAGTCACTTCTACCGTAAAGGGGGTTCCTGGTGTTCGCAAACTTTCTCCGGGCTCAAGCCTTGTTATTTGAAGCCTTTCGTCGGATTCGGGCAGGGCTGCTGTTTCGTAAATCCTTGCTATTATTTCGGAATCCGGTTTCCCGACCGCTCCTAACCTTGCCCCCTCCCGCGCGGCATTGGTTATGACTATGTAAGTGTGAAAAATCCTCCCGAACTCCAGGACACCAAAGAGAATGAGCACCAGAAGGGGAAGTACCAGAGCAAATTCCACCACCGCTTGACCTCGCTGGGTGCGGAAAAGTTTCATCATATTCATGCCGGCTTCACCTCGCCCAAAGATACGCCAAAAGGGTGCCAGCAGCAATGGCGATAGCGTAAGGGAGGGAAGGTGAGCTTTCTGGCTTCGCATCGAGCAGGTTGAGCCCCCGGGGAACGAAGCCAAAAAAGGACATAAGGGTTAAAAAGGCCGACCTTAACCGAAAAAGGATTTTCCCCTCCGCGGCCATCGCTGCCAGGGCAAAAATTCCCCCGACAATTGCCGAATAGAGAAAGGCATTCCACACGAAACCGGGCCCCTTAAAGGCTCCTACCACCGCCATCAGCTTAACGTCTCCGCCTCCCATTCCTCCCATAGCGAAGGGCAAAAGCAAGAGCAGCATCCCTAGGATCATTCCCTCGAGGCTCACAAGGCCCCCCGCGATCCCTGAAAGATAAAAGTTCCCCAGAAGCGCTGCCACCGCCGCGGGCGCCAGCACGGCGTTAAATATTTTTTTGTGCTTTAAGTCGGTGTAAACGCTTATACCCAGCACCATAAAAAGCACCGCATCAAGGACCACGCTCATCCCTCTTTTACAAATCGGCCCTACTTGAAATTAAGTAGGGCCTTCTGAAAAAGATAATTAATGGGGGCTTACTGTCCAGAGTTAGGACCTATTTCAGTGGCTACTTCATTAAATCTTGCGCTGATATTTGTACCAAGCAGTCTCAGCATTGCGATAGCCGCCACGGCCACCAGCGCTAAAATCAGCCCGTATTCGGCCATGGCCTGTCCCTTCTGGTCCGACCAGAGTTTTTTGACAAGAGTTAACATCCCCACACCACCTCGCCGAAAATTTTTATATTTTGTATCTTTTTGTCTTTATGATAATGCTTTTTGAAAAAAATTCCATGAGGCAGAGGTCTCAATTTCGATTTATGAAAGGTCCCAAAACGGGGCTTCCCTTTTGTCCTAGGACGTCCCGGGACTTCAGTTTGGCCCTGAAGATGGCGCCATCCCCGAATTTTTCCCTTATTTCGTCTATAACCCTGTCGAGCCTCTTTTTCTTTTCATCAGCCTCGAATATTGATATCTGGTCAAATTCTTTTATGAGCCCCGAAAGGCTCACCCCCAGGAGCCTGAGCGGCGTCCTGCCGTCCCAGTTGGAGTGCAAAAGCCGCTTTGCGGTACCGTATATGTCTTCGGTGGAGCTGGTGTAGGGTACCGTAGCCGAGCGGGTTATGGTGACAAAGGAAGAATCCCGGAGGGTAACGGTTACGACCCTTCCCACGTAACCCCCGCGCCTTGCCCTCCTTCCCACCTGCTCGGCCAGGGAAAGAAGCACGGCCTCCGCCTCCTCCCAGGTTTTCACATCCTGCGGGAGGGTGACCGAATGGCCCATGGACTTGGCATTGTCCATAGAATGAGGGTCTACCGGGGAATCGTCAATGCCGTTGGCCCACCGGTGAAGGCGAAGCCCGACCACACCGAAGGCCGCTTCCAGCATCTCGGCGGGAACCCTAGCCAGGTCTCCGATGGTGGTTATGTTCATCTTTTTTAAGTGTTCCGCAAGCCTCGGCCCCACGCCGTAAAGCTCCTCTATCGGTAGCGGCCAGAGCATTTCGGGCACGTCATCGGGAGTTATCACCGTAATGCCCATGGGCTTTTTCATGTCCGAGGCCATTTTCGCAAGCAGCTTGTTGCAGGAAACCCCCACAGAACAGGGAAGCGAAAGTTCATCCATCACGGCTTTCTGGATTTTCTCCGCTATGGTCACCGCATCCCCAAATAGCCCCTCGCAGCCCGTCACGTCCAGCCACGCCTCGTCTATGCTGAAGACCTCCACCAGCGGGGAAAACCTGTTCAGGATTTCTATTACTTTGTGGCTGAAGGTCACGTAGAGCCGGTAGTCGGGCTTCAGGAAGATGGCGTGAGGGCAAAGCTTGCGGGCCTGCCAAAGGGGCATGGCGGTCTTTACACCGAACTTTCTTGCTTCGTAGGATGCGGTAAGAACTATTCCGTTTCGCTTTTTGGGGTCTCCGGCGACTATCACGGGCCTTCCCCTGAGCGATGGGTCTTGTGCCTGGTGACAGGAAGCGTAAAAGGCGTTCATGTCCACGTGGAGGATGGAGAGCATAAAAACCCACCTCGAACATTTGTTTGTATTTTATATTATAATGCCTGCCGCGGGCAAAATCAACTAGCTGGCGCGACAGAATCTTGTTTTTTCCCACCGATTGGTATACGATAGTAGCGGGAGATTAAAGCTTTTACTTTGGAGAAAAGCAACATCGTGGGGTAGGAAGCAAGATAGAAAAGTAACACCAAATGGAAGGAGAAACGCCCATGAAGCCTGCGGGCATTATTCTTAAAGATGATATTATCTCTGCATTGCGCCATTATTTTGCTTCAAGAGAAGACGTGCCGTTTGCGTACCTATTTGGCTCTTACTCCCGAGGAAAGCAAAAAGAAGATAGCGATATAGACATAGCCGTTTATTTATCCGGCATCAGCGAAGATAAATTTTTCGAGTGTAAATTGGATTTTAAAACCGAACTGGAAGAGATTTTTAAAAAACCCGTTGATGTGGTTATTATGAACAGCGCTCCACCCCTTTTAAACCACGAAATCTTTAAAGACGGTATTCTCATTAAAAATGCCGATCCTTCGTTTCTCTCAGAGTTTCGAATGAAAAACTTTTACTTTTACCTGGATCAAATGTATATAATCAATACCTATTTGGAATCAACCAAAGAGAGGATAAAAGAAAATTCCATTATTAAAGAAAGAAGGCAAACTTATATGGTTAGGAGAGAAATAATTTCGAAAAAGGTAAATCTTATAAGATACCATTTGGAGAGAATCACGTCAAAAAGCAATATTTCGCTGGAGGAGTTTTTGAGCAACGACGATGTAAAGGACATAATTTGCCACAATCTGTTCATCGTACTTCAATACGTCATCGATATCTGCAACCACATTATTTCCGACGAAGGCATGGAGGAGCCTCTGTATTTATCTGATATGGCGGATATTTTAGCAAAAGAAAAAGTAATAAGGAAAGAACTCGTAAAGCCTTTAAAGGGTATGATAGGTTTGAGAAACTTGCTTGCTCACCAGTATGGAGATTTAGATTTTAAGGAGATATATAATATCGTGAAAAACGACTTAAAAGACGTAAATGCTTTTCTGGAGGATATAATAGGCTATTCAAAATTATGAATGGGGGTGACTGAAATAAAAAAGGCGGCGGTAATCAACCTCATTTCGTGGGCGGTAAGCGGCGCTGCCTTGCTGACGGGTTTTATCGCACATTACAGAAATCCATCACCTTTTCCTTTTCGGGGAGTTTCAAAGCAATATTACCCGTTCAGCACGAGGGCAGGAGTATCGAGGGACCCGATACTCTCAACCGCCTATGGCCTAAAGGCAGGGTCTTATGGTTTACCGTAAACGGCAGCAATGTCTTTGCAGGTACCGACAAGGGCAGGGTTTACTTAATAAAGCTGCCTGTTGAAAACACCCGGTAAGGTGCCAGCTTTTATTGGCAAGGCAGAAATAAAACATTTGGAGGTCATAAAGTTGAACGATTTATTGGGAGTTCTCATATCAATCCTTTTCGTCTTAGCTGTCATAATACTTTCGGAAGTTTTGCAAAGGGCCGGAAAAGACCCGGAATTCACGAGGAAACTGGTGCACATCGGGGTATCCCACTGGTGGCCTTTGGCCATGTTTCTCATCGATGACATCAGATTCGCTCTCATACCCCCTGCCTTATTCGTGGCGGTAAACTATTATTCCCACAAGAAAAATTTCTTCAAGGGCATGGAAAGAAAGGAGACGGGCTCAGACCTGGGAACGGTGTATTTCCCCGTAGCGCTTATAGTCCTCATCCTCCTGACATGGGATGGTGGGCTTTTGGGGAGCGGTTTTGAGTATATAGGCCTTGCGGGAGTCATGGCCATGGGTTACGGCGATGGCTTTGCGGCAATTGTGGGCCAAAAGTGGGGGAAATTGAAGTACAGGATCTTCAAAAACGAAAAGAGCCTTGAAGGCTCCACAGCGATGCTTACTTTTTCTTTTTCATCTATCGCAGTTGTCCTGTGCCTTTTTGCAGGATTTAACCCCAGCGTCCTAAGAGTAAGCTTTTTGACAGCACTCCTTGCCACGATTTTGGAAGCTCTTTCGCCTTCCGGCACGGACAACCTCACCGTCCCGGTTGTTACTGCACTTGCTTCTTACTATTTCTTGCACATTCTCAAAAATTCGGACCTTTTCATATTCATTTACATGGCCGGGATAGGCTTTTTGCTTAGTTTCATCATTGCATACGTCGCCTATATAAAGAATTCCCTTACCCTTGACGGCTCTGTGGGCGCAACATTCCTGGGCACAATAATGTACGCCACTTCGGGGATCTTCGGCTCATTTTTGATGGTGCTCTTCTTTCTTTCCTCCAGCGCCCTTTCCCATTTTAAAAAGAGCGCAAAAAGCAGTGTAGCCCGCCATTTCGACAAAACAGGGTGCAGGGATGTTTTGCAGGTGCTGGCCAACGGGGGCGTTGGACTTATCTATTCGGTGCTTTATTACATTACAAAAAATCCGTCGTATCTTGTGCTGCTTGCCATATCCTTTGCTGCCGCCAACGCCGATACCTGGGCTACGGAGCTCGGGGTCCTGAGCAAAGCCCGCCCAATTTCGCTCAGAACCTTTAAGAGAGTGGAAAAAGGCACCTCCGGTGCGGTAAGCCTATTGGGGACCTTAGCCGCATTAATGGGAGCCTTACTCATCGGCATATCCACTGCCGCCGGATTTAAACTGATGGGTTTCGGGAACATGGCCTTTACCCACTTTCAGAGCCTATTTATAGTGACCCTGGGGGGATTCTTAGGGTCGCTCATTGATTCGCTCCTTGGCGCAACCCTTCAGGGCGTATACTATTCGGAAGAACTCGAAGGCGAAACCGAAAAAAGGTTCTTCAACGGCAAACCAAACCGGCTCGTCCGGGGACTGAGTTTTGTAAACAACGACCTGGTCAACTTCCTCAGCATCGGCATTTCCAGCGTCCTGTTTGCCGGAATTGTGTAAGTCATTATGGTGATACATTACGTAACCCCCTCCTTTTCGGGGGTTTTTTAACATTGTAAGATTTCACTTTCGGGGGATGCCCAGAACAAGAATAGACCAGCCTTGGAAGAAATATTCGTAAGTCCATACAATATTCGGCTCAATCCAGTATATCCTTTTCCATAAACCAGCGCAGGCCCGCGAAAGCAAGTAGCACGAAAATCAGAAATCCCGCTGCGAAGGGGAAGTATGCCTTTTCGAAAAAATCTCCTCCCAGGGCCGCCATGATAGGATATGTCCAGGGATAAAAAACCCAGTACCTGGTATTGGCCACCAGCAGCGAAGGGAGGGCAAGGCCGATACCGATCCCCAGGGGTATGGCCATCTGGGAAATGTTTATGCTCAAAAGAAAAGTGATTATCATGACCGGCAGCGAGGCTATATACGCCATAAAGGGCCTTGCCAGTATGTCATAGGGTATGCTGCCTGGAGCATTTATGATCTTTCCTGCCACCAGCAGGCTGAGCGAGAAAACCAGCACATTAAAAAGGCACACCATGCATCCCACTATGAGTTTTGCGGCGTAGACGCCGCTTCTTTTTACGGGAAGGGTGAGAAAATACCTCAAGCCGCCGCTTTTGTATTCTATTCTGGCAATGCTTACCATGATGAGGGTTATAAGCACGGGAAGCATGGCGCTCACATAAAATATACTGCTTTGCAGGTAAATCTGATGCCACACGTTTTGACCTCTGGAGGTGAAAAGTTCGTAGTATCTCAAGAAATTCGCCACCCCCTGAAACACCATAAAACCAGGCGCCAGAGTAGCCACCAGCAGCACCCAGGAATTTTTGAGCTTTAAGAGTTCCACTTCCAGCATTTTCTTCATATTTTGACCTCCTACCTTTTTGACTTATAATTTACCAACTACTGCTAATTCCCATTTTTAGGAAATAATCATATCTTTTTTTGTTACTCCGTCACATCTTTTTTAGAAAAACACAAAAGTCCCGCCACTAAAAAGAAAGCAGCAAAGAATATTCCTCCTTCCAGCGCGAGGCGGTTGTTCTCGCCGGGAAGAGGCATGGTGTAAAGCACGTGGGCGTAAGGTATGATCCGGGCGATATTCTGGTCCTGAGCCAGAAAAAGGGAAGTGGTGATGCCTATAAAACCTGCTGCGAGGGGAAGTATAACATTGGCGGCGATGGCCGACAGCCACATCTGTAGGCTCATTATTCCCACGGCAGCCACTGTCTGATTCGCGATATAACGCATGATGAGTTGGTAATCCAGACCACCGGGAAGGCGGAATATTTTGCCCACAGCGGCAAGCATAAGGGCGTCTAAAAGCAGCATTAAACAAAGAAAGATGGCACCGGTGCACCACTTGGATAAATACAGCCTGCCTTTCCCCACGGGAAGGCTCAGGGTATACCTAAGTCCCCCTGACGCGTGCTCCGCATGATATAGCAGAGCACAAACCACCGTCACCGCCATGGGCAGCGTAATAAACCACAAAGCCGTCAGGTGATGTTCCAGGACCAGAGTCTGCCAGGCGCTCAAGCCTTCTTTAGCTGCCCGGTTGAGAATGTAGTCCCGCCGCAGGTAAAAATCAAGGAAAAGCAGTGCCTCCGTAATAAGGGGCGCGAGGAAAGCTGCCGGCCATACAAGGCTTCGCTTTTGCTTTATAATATCGGTCCAAAGCAGGTCAAAAAACTTCCTCAAATCGCATCACCCCCGGTGATTTCCAGGAAAATATCTTCCAGATTTTTCCCTTCCGTGGAAAGGTGCGTCACGTCAAAGCCTTCCATAACCAGAGCTCTATTTAGAGCGGCTGCATCAAGGCTGTTCTTTTTTATGAAGAGCCGGTTTCCCCTAGCTTTAACTTTTAATCCCTTACTTTCCAAGAATTTTAAAGCTTTATCCTGCGGATGGGCCTCGATGCAGATCTCGTTCTCGCTTTTTCTCCTCAATTCCTCCAGGGTTCCCTGAAAGAGCAGCCGGCCCCTGGATATGATGCCTACGCTGGTAGCCGTAAGCTCCACTTCGCTCAAAATATGGCTGGACATTAGGACCGTGACGCCCAGCATGCCGGGCAGGTTTTTAATGAGCTGCCGGATTTCGTGGATTCCCGCCGGGTCGAGACCATTTGTGGGTTCATCCAGGATCAAAAGCTCCCGGTTTCCTAGAAGGGCCTGAGCTATGGCCAGCCGCTGTTTCATCCCCAGGGAAAAATTTTTCACTTTTTTGTTTTTCCACTGGGAAAGGTTTACTATTTCCAGAACCCGGTCGATTTCCTTTTTATCAGCTCCGAGGATTCTTCTGGTAATCTCCAGGTTTTCTACTGCTGTCAGGTTTCCGTAATAGGAAGGGGACTCCACTATGGCTCCCACCCTCTTTAGGATTTCCATTGGGCTTTGCCTGATGGAAAGGCCGAAGATGCGGGCATCGCCCCGCGTGGGTTTTACGAGCCCCAGCAGCATCCTGATGGTAGTGGATTTGCCGGCGCCGTTGGGTCCCAGAAAGCCGTAAATTTCTCCCTTCCGTACCTGGAGGTCGATGCCGTCTACGGCGGTGAAATTCCCGTATTTTTTAGTGAGGTCCTGAGTTTCAACGACTAATTCGCTCATTCATTTTCCTCCCCCAAAAATTTTTCAGTATAACCCCTATTCAAGCATTTTACACCCTCCAGCTTAAGCCACTCTTTAGTTAACCTTAAATTTTCCTTAAAAATAAAAAAAGCCGCGGTGCGGCTTTTGCCTCTTGCTTTACGGTTTGAAGACCATGGTTACCGTTGTGCCTTTGCCGGGCTCGCTTTCTGCCATGATCCGGCCTTTATGGGCTTCCACTATTTGCTTTGCAATAGCCATGCCAAGGCCGCTGCCCCGAGGATTTTCTCCGGTACCGGTGCCCCTATAGTATCTTTCGAAAAGATTTTCCAGCTCTTCGGGCGGGATGCCCCGACCGTTATCTTTTACTTCCAGCACTACGGCACCGGCTTCCTTTTTCAGCGATACCCATATAATCGTTTCTGGAGGGTTGTGCACTAAGCCGTTGTAGATGATATTTCCCACCGCCCTGGAAAACAGGTGCCTGTCTATACAAAGTTCAATATATTTTGGCTCGCACTGAAAATCAACCTTTCGCCCCTCAAACTCCGGGTCGTTTAAAATATCAATTATTATTTCGGCCACTTCATCCACCAGGTTCACCCTTTCGAGCTTAAGGGGAACCATGTCGTTTTTCAGCCTGTAGGTGAGCCTCAGATCCTCCAGCAATTGTTCGATATAGTCAGCTTTTTCCTTTATTACCTTCAAATAGCGGTTCTTTTCTTCAGGAGTTTTATGGTAAGAATCCTCCAGCAGGATTTCCGCGTAACCCTTTATAGAGGTGAGGGGAGTCTTTAAGTCATGGGATATGTTTTCGATCCACTCTTCCCGCAGGCGGTCCAGTTTTCTTTTTTGAAGTTCCCCTTCCTCCAGTGTCCGGGAAAGGGCATTAAGCTGGCGGTAAACTTCTTTGTACAGGCCCTTTTCCGGGTAAAGTTTTCCGTATTCCCCCTCGGAGAGGGTTTTTATGCCGTCCATGATTTTAAAAAGGGGAGCGGCCAGCTTCCTGCCGAAAAGGTAACTGATGAGGATTGTGACGAGAGCCGTGCTCAAAAACACCGAAAGCATCACTCTTCTCCAAGAGCTGAACAGTCTGGAAATATTTAGATAGAATACGAACCTCGACACGTATTTGTAAGGGAAGCCTATTACGTAACTCCACTCCCGCCCTCCGGCCTTTGAAACACTTATAAATATATTGTAATCTCCTATGACCCCTGAGTACTTGTACGCGTGGACTATATCCACGGGAGTATAATGAGAAGGAGCTTCGGGAGGTTTGAAGCGGCTGTAGACTTCGTTACCCGTTTCGTCCAGTATCTGTATCCAGCCTCCCAATTTCTGGAGCTCCGAAAGACCTTCATGGGTTACGGCGGGCTTTCCATCTTTATAAAATATGTACTTTTTAAAATCCAGAGTAAACTTTTCGGCTTGGTCCGGAAAGGTGAAGGGGCCGTTTTCTTTAGCCGCAGGACCGGAACCGAGTAAGTAATAGGAGACGAAGTACAGTACCAAAAGGAATATGATCACAGTAGTCACAGCGTAAGTCAGCAGAAAACCTAAGCTTATTTTCCACCTCATACTGTCAACCTCACTTGGGGGAGCTATGAGTTACCAGTTTATAGCCCAGCCCTTTTACCGTAAGTATATAGCGCGGGTTAGCAGGATCGTCCTCGAGCTTTTCTCTCAGGTGCCGGATGTGTACCATGATGGTGTTGTCATCGCCCAAATAGGGCTCCTGCCACACCGCCTCATATAGCCTTTTTTTGCTGATAATGTGATCAGGATGGCGGGCAAGGTACAGCAATATTCCATATTCAAGAGCGGTAAGATTGACGGCCCGCTCCTTTTTTAAAACCATTCCCTTGCCGGCATCGATCTTTATATCGCCGAAGGAAATAATATCCTGGGAGCTGGTATCCTCTCCTGAAGTCCCGATTTTTAAATAATACTGGTCTCGCCTCAAATGAGCCTTGACCCTGAAAGCCACCTCTTTGGGGCTGAAGGGCTTTGTTATGTAATCGTCTCCGCCGATACCGAGCCCTAGAATCTTGTCCACATCTTCGCTTTTTGCGGAAACAAAAAGTATGGGCGCTAGGGTTATCTCCCTTAACCTCCGGCAAACTTCAAAGCCGTCCATGTCGGGAAGCATTACATCAAGAATGATGAGATCCGGCTTCTCCCGCCGGCATATTTCTATTGCTGCCCCGCCCGAACCGGCGCACATCACCCTGGTAAAGCCCTCTTTTTCGAGAGCTGTCTTAAGGATATCCCGGATACTCTCATCGTCATCTATTATCAGTATCTTTCTGTCAAAAATTCTTACGTCCTCGCCCACCGAATTCACCTCTCCAGTTTATGGCAGAATATGTAAGGAGTATATATTTATTATAACCGTACGGGCATTAGAATTGAAGAAGAATAATAAGTGAGCCGTGCTTGAAAAGCACGGCTCTTTAAACCATATTCATAAAGAGCACAATTATAAACGCATTGAAGAAGTCAATAAACAAGCTTCCAACAAGAGGAACTATGAAGAACGCTCTTGGTGCAGGCCCATATTGTTCTGTCAGTGCTCTCATATTGGCCATGGCGTTGGATGTCGCACCCATGCCGAAGCCGCAAAATCCTGAAGTCAATACCGCCGCCTCGTAATCTTGCCCCATGAGTTTAAATGTTATAAAATACGCAACTAAGATCATCAATATAGTCTGGGCGACCAGCATAACCACAAGCGGCAGTGCAAGATCCGCCAACTGCCAAAGTTTTAATCCCATAAGGGCTATTGCAAGGTAAAGTGACAGCGCTATATCCCCAGTAACTTTAATTTCATCTTCGACCACCTTAAACATTTCCGTAAAGTCGGCCAGATTCCTAATTAATGCTGCTGCGAACATGGCGCCTATATACGGGGGAAAAGTCAACCCAAGTTTTTCAAAAAAGCTTGAAATAATAGTGCCGATGCCCATAGCCAGGAATATTTGAGCAAATGCCGGGTGAAAATTTTCGCTTTTTACTTCATTTACTTCCTCAGATACGGCTGTCTCCGCAGATATTTCGGCTCCCACTTTTACAGCGGTTTCACGGGTCTTCAAAAGGTCATGCTTTTCGATTAATTTCTTGGCTATCGGGTTACCGATAATGCTTCCCATGATCATTCCAAAAGTAGCTGAAGCTATGGCAACAGTCGTAGCTCCTGTAGCACCCGCTTTTTCCAGAAGAGGTCCGAAGGCTCCTGAGGTACCTATTCCTCCGACCAGAGGTATGGAACCTGTCGCAAGACCCATCAAAGAGTTTAAATTAAACAACTCGGCAAGGGTTATCCCTACGATATTTTGCAGGAATATAAGCACTATGGATATTCCCAGAAAAATAAGTACCGGTATGCCGCTTTTCTTAAGAAGTTTTAGACTTGCAGTAAAGCCTATTGTGGTAAAAAACATGTTCATAAATAAATTTTGCAGGGTCGTATCTAAGGTAAAATTAATACCGCCAAGCTGTCTTAAGATAAGAAATAAAACCGCAAAAGATAGTCCCCCAACCACCGGTGAAGGTATGCAGTATTTTTTAAGAAAAGCTACTTTGTTTCTAATGCACTCCCCCACATATAAAACAATGACCGCCAGCGCCGCTGTTTGAATCATATCAATTTTCATAGTCTAACAAACCTCCGATGTCGGAAAATTTGCCAAGTTAAATTATACTGGCGGCCTACACCAGAATACGTCATCCTACATAAAATTAGTACAAAATTTTACAAATATCTCAATTTAACTATCATTCCTTCAATAAATTTTTTGATATTTATCTTGCCGGGCTCTTCGCTGGGATCCTCTATATGCCGCATCTGCTGCCTTACCTGGTTAAAATCAAAAAGAAGCGTGCTATATTCCAAAAAAATGTCATTGTCAAAATCAATGGAACCTAGTTCAGCCAACGTCTGAAGGGCCTTTTGAATTGTTCTTCTAATCCTTTGCTCTAAAGACTTTATATTAAGCTTTTCCACACTGTCTTTTTCTTCTTCCAGAACCTTTTCATATATATCCTGCAGTTGATACTTAGCATTTGGATTTTCCAGTTTCAGTTCATAAACTGCGTATATAACTTTCATTAACTCTTTACTGCCTGCAGTACCTATAATTCCTAGATCCCTAAAAATTTTATTTATTCTTGTCTCAACGCTTTTATTAAAATCTGCTTCCTTAATCTGAAGGTTCTCTTCATCGCAATTCATAACGGCGTTTTTAATTAAGGCCAGCGAGTTCTCAAGATCGATATGGCGGCAAACGCTTTTTATAACACTTACCACTTCTATATTGTTTATAGGCTTATTTATGAAAAATAAAATGCCACTTTCATAAGCTTTTGCCACCATCTTTTCATCTTCCACCTGGGATATCATTATGAATTTACCTTTATAACCTTTTGATCTTGCTTCATTTATAACTTGTATGCCATCAAGGACCGGCAACAGCAAATCTATCAGCACTATATCGGGGTTGAAGAAAAGTATTTCTTGAACAGCATGTTTTCCGCTATCTAACTCCGCTAGCACCTTACCCAACTTATTTTTATTTATCAGCATTGCCAACATTTTTATGACATTAATGTCATCGTCTATTATCATAAATGTTTTATCCACAAGAATCACCTCACCAGACTTTTTTTGGGAATCAATATCTCAAACTTCGTACCCATTCCCGGTTTAGAGGTTACCTCAATGCTTCCGCCCAGCTCTTCTACAATATTTTTCACATGAGAAAGTCCAATGCCTGTATTAGGTCTACCGGCTTCATCATACTTAGTCGTAAAGCCCGGATTAAAAATATACGGCAGTATATCTTCTTCGATCCCTTCCCCACTATCTTCCACTCTAAAATAGACATTCTCTCCCAAATCCCCTGCCAAAACGGAAATTGTATCGCCGCTTTTGCAAGCGTCGATGCTATTTGTTAACAAATTGTTCAATAAAGTAAACATATTATAATACGGCCCCACGCAAAAATCGCGTTCAAAGCTGAACGTGATTTTTATATCTTTATTTTTTGCTTCGAGGTACTTTTGTACATTGTCCTTTATTATAGCAAAAATATCAGAGAGCTTCATAAAATCCTCATTCTCTAAGTTCTTTAAGAAGGATTCAAAGCCTATCACTACTCTGTAATAATCCTTTTTAATTTCATGAACATCCCTTGCAATGTCTAAAGCCTTTTTTTTCAATTCTTCGTCCAATTCAGGACTTTCGTAAAGGCTATAGCTTTTCATCATCACATTTTCTATATCCTTCATAGACTTTTTAAGATAAAACATTTCAGCTTGTATATTTGAAATCAACATATTAAGCTGAGCATACCTTTTCTGGTGTTCCGAGCTTAAGATAAAAAGCTTTTGTCTTTCATAAAGTTCATATATGAAATAGGCTAAAATGCTTCTTAAAAAACCTACCGTAAGGATTAGTCGCACTCCCAAAGGACTTATCTCATCCCTGAGAGCTGCTTCGAATAAATTACTTGAAAAGTCCACAAACGAAAGTAACATAATTCCCACAAATACATGGTTTTTTATTTTTTTAATACCTGAAACTCTAACAAGAAAAGCATACACCATATAATAGATCAGTGATGGGTAATTGACCGTTAAAGCTGCGTCAAAATTTATACCTTTAAAAAACATTACCGCAGTTCTTACCGCGAATACCGCTAAACCGCTTAAAAAAGCAATCCAGGATTCCGATACATTATCTACAGCAAGGATAATAAGGTTCAATATAATAACTCCCGCCGAGACTTTAAATTCGCTTTCAAAGGGATAAAAATATATTTCTGCAAAAAAAGTCACCAGCAAAATTAAATAGATGTATCGTTTGAGCTTATGAATAAAATCTTTCACTCTTATCAAACTTACCTCCTTTTAGCCCACTCATCTAAATCAATTATAACGTACACCTGCGGCAATCCGTTCTATGTTGTAACCACTTAAAGGTGTTGCGAATATATTGGTAGTAGACACTTACAAAGGAGGGGTTTGAAAAATGGCAGAAGTAGGCGGCGGAAGCTTCGGCGGAGGTTTCTTCCACGATCGCAAAGCTTTCCTCGTGTTCCTCATCCTGATCCTTCTCTTACTGGGCGACAACTTCTAAGCTAGAAGCCGTGCCAAAAGGGCACGGCTTCTAGTTTTTTGGGATATTGCTTAATATTTGCCATCCTGATAAAATACAAACTAGCACCACAATTTAGGAGAATGGTCGCCATGGATGCGGTAAAATCTTACTCAAAATTTATAAAAAAGAATATGGAAAGGCCAGAAAAGGTCAAAAAGCTCATAAATCTTGGCCTCTTTATCGCCTACCATTACGTGAAGTTTTTCAGAGACAAAAGGCTCCCCGAATCCTTCCATTTTCTCAACAAGTACTCCATAAAATGCGTGATTGATTCGCTAAACCAACCTCAAAATTCCGCCTGGGTAAACATATTTGCCCCTTCCGAGTTTTTAATTGCGATGGATATAAAGCCCCTATTCATAGAAGCCTACTCTTCCTTCATGTCGGGCTTTTTTATCGAAGACTGCCTCATCGACGCTGCCGAATCAAAAGGCATATCCAATACTTTGTGCAGCTACCACAAAACTTTCCTTGGCGCTAGCGAACTCGGCATTCTGGAAAAACCAAGGTTTATGATTACTACCTCCATTGCCTGCGATGCCAATATCCCAACCTTCCGGTACCTTTCAAAAAAGTTCGGCGTTCCCCTTTGCATAATAGACGTCCCGTATAAATATTCCAAAGAGGCAGTTTCCTACGTGAAAAAGCAGCTGCAGGAACTGGCAGCAAAACTTGAAGAAGCCTTTAAAAGGAAACTAGACCTTGATAAGCTGCGCGAAATAGTGAAGACTGAAAACAAAACCCGGGCCCTCATGAGGGAGTACTTAAATTATGTCGGAAAAAAAACACTTCAAACCACTATGACCTTTGAAATGTACATGCTATTTGCCTCCCACGTATTCATCGGGAGCAAGGAGACTTTAAAATTTTACGAGATGCTAGTTAGCGACATTAAAAAAGCTCCCGAAAAAAGCGGAAAAAGCGTATTTTTTGTGCACATTTTACCCATGTTCGAGACAAATTTCAAGCAATATTTTAATTTTGGCGAAAAATATCATATTGCCGGAAGTGACATAAACTTCGATTTTCTCCATGAAATAGACGAAAATGACCCCTTTTTGGGCATTGCGGAAAGGCTTATCCTGACTTCATTAAACGGCGGTATAGACCGAAGGGTTTCCCGGATAAGAGAACTTTTGGAATATATAAAGCCCGATGGGATCATTCAATTTTGCCACCTTGGCTGCAAGCAGTCCATGGGCGGGGCTTTTGTTATAAAGAAACTCGCCTCGGAAATGGGCATACCATTCCTTTGTCTTGACGGCGACTGCGTTGATAAAAGGAACAATCAGGAAGGCCAAAACAGAACGCGGCTTGAAGCCTTTCTCGAAATGCTTTAGTGTTTGGGGGGGGGATAATTTTGGTAGGATACGTATGCAAGTACACTCCCGTGGAAATCATCGAAGCCTTCGGGGAAACACCGGTGAAACTCGAACCGGACTCAAAATCTTACGAGCAAGCTGAAGCCCTTATCCATTCTAACATTTGCAGTTTCGCAAAAGGAATCCTGGAAAACATAATTGATAACCATATCGAAGAAGTGGTGCTGACAAGCTGCTGCGACAGCATAAAAAGGCTTTACGATGTGCTAAAGGAAAGGGTAAAGTTCATCTACCTGCTGGACCTTCCCAGGAAAAAGGACCCCATGGCGGTAGACCTTTTTTACGGCGAAATAAAAGAATTTATAGATGCATACAAGGCGTACATAAAAAGAGATTTTAGCAAAGAAATTTTGGCTAAAATTCTGGAGAATAAGGCCATAAAAGGAAAACGGATGGATTCCGAAAGCATAGCCATACTGGGCGCAAGGCTCAAAGAGGACGTAGTGGAAAAAATAAAAAATTCCTGTGCGGAAAAAATAATCAATCTCACCTGTACTGGAGAGGAAAGGATTTTCGATGTCAAACCGGAGGGCGATATATTGAAAAACTACGCCGAATCCCTTTTAAACCTTACTCCGTGCATGAGGATGGCAGATGACCGAAACGACTTGGTAAATAAAAAATTTAAAGGCATCATATATAACACCATCAAGTTTTGCGATTATTACGCTTATGAGTACGCTGAACTCAAGGATAAGGTGGATATCCCCTTGCTTAAGATCGAAACCGATTATACCGATTCGGGAAGCGGCCAGATTTTAACGAGAGTGGATGCTTTTTTGGAATCCACGGGAATTAAAAAAATCGAAAAAACGAAAGCCAAAAGCGGGTATTTTGCAGGGATAGACAGCGGTTCCACTTCGGCCAACGTGGTAATAATCGATGAAAATAAAAACATAATATCGTATTCCATCGTGCCTACAGGCCCAAAAGCCGTAGAAAGCGCAAGGCAGGCTTTTGAATTGGCATTAAAAAGCGCAGGCCTCAAAGAAGAGGATATCAAAGCAGCAGTGGCAACGGGATACGGAAGGGTGAGCATTCCCTTTGCGCAAAAAACCGTAACCGAAATTACCTGCCACGGAAAGGGAGCCTTCTTCATAGACAGCACCGTCAGGACAGTGATAGACATAGGCGGGCAGGACAGCAAGGTGATAAGGCTGGACGACAGCGGCAATGTTGTGGATTTTGTAATGAACGACAAGTGTTCGGCAGGAACGGGCAGGTTTCTGGAAGTGATGGCAAGGACGCTGGGCGTTTCCATAGAAGAAATGGGAAAGGTAGTAGAAAAGGTAAAGGAAGATATCACCATCACCAGCATGTGCACCGTATTTGCCGAATCAGAAGTGATTTCCCTCATCGCTCAAAATAAGGATCAGAGGGATATAATCCACGCCCTGAACAAAGCCGTTGCATCAAAGGCTGTCTCGCTCGTGGAAAGAATAAAAGGAAAAGGAAAATACATGATGACGGGAGGAGTCGCGAAAAATAAGGGAGTTGTAACTGCCATAGAAAAGAGGCTGGGGGAAAAAATTTTAATACCTCCCGAGCCTCAAATAATAGGTGCGCTGGGGGCAGCGCTCATCGCCCTTGAGGGAAAATAAGCCCTATTTTGTCGCCTTTATTGATGCGCTGGCAAAGGCTCCATCGGCAAGGTCCAGGACCTTTTCATCGTAAAGCCCCAGCGCATTTTTTTCTTCCAAAATGCCTTTTATAATGTCTTTTCCATATACACTTATTGGCTTTATTTCGATGTTATTAAAACCTGCTTCTTTCAGCAGCCTTTCGTATTCTCCTATGGAAAGAGCACCCGCAATGCAGCCTGCCCACAGCTCAACATCTTTTTTTAGGTTTTCGGGAACTTCTTTCATCACCACTATATCGGCTACTGCAAGCCTTCCGCCCGGTTTCAATACCCTGTAGGCTTCCATTAAGACTTTTCCTTTGTCCTCCGAGAGGTTTATGACGCAGTTGGAGATTACAACGTCAACCGATTCGTCCTCCATCGGGATATCTTCAATGTAGCCTTTTATAAACTTTACGTTTTCTATCCCCATTTTTTCTTTATTCTTATTTGCCAATTCCAGCATTTCATCGGTCATGTCGAGGCCGTAAACCCTGCCTTCCGGCCCCACGTATTTTGCTGCGATGAATGCGTCGATTCCGCCGCCGCATCCTAAGTCAAGGACTTTTTCCCCTCTTTTTAAATCAGCAAAGGCTATAGGGTTTGCGCAGCCAAGCGATGCTTCCACCGCTTCTTCGGGAAGCCCTTCGAGGTATTCAGCGTCGTAAATCGGAATCCTGTAGATTCCGTCACCGCAGCAGGAAGAACCGCAACACCCCCCGTTTACCCGCTTTGCTATGTCCCCGTAATACGTTTTCACTTTTTCCCTGATATTTTCTCCCATAAGAACCCTCCCTTCATTAATTGACTAACAGCATTTATTTTTTCTTATGGCATCTATTAAGAGCTGAAGACTTTCCAGCACTTTGTCCCGTTTTTCTTCCGGTATGGAAGTCAAAATCCTTTCGAAATAGTTTTCCATACTGCTTTCTACGGCTTTATAGACTTCATAACCCTCTTTTGTCAATTTTATTCTGACGTACCTCCTATCCTCCGGATCCGTTTCCCTCACAACGAGGCCCTGCTTTACCAGGTTGTTCACGCTCCTGCTGATGGTACTGCTGTCCAGGTTGAGTAATTCGGCAAGCTCGTTTAACGATATTTCCCCGGCTCTTCCAATCTCAACGATTGTATGGCATTGGGAAAGGGTTGTGCCGCAGCAGGAGGCCTCGCTCTTTTCAAGCACTCCAAGGTTTCTCATTAGAATCCTTATAAGTTCCCTCAAAATATGACTGCCCTTACTTTCCATCCAGTCACCTCCAATATAATTGTATCACGAAACTGTTGTATTATGCAACTATCATAAAATTTTTTCATAAGTTTTGTGGTTTGTCGTAAGCAGCGGACTTTGCATCGGATGGCGGGGAAATCCGGCGGCAGCACCTGGAAAAGGCATTGGAGGAATTGCTTAAGATTAAGGCTCGGAAATAAGGTGTTTATATGACAAAAGGCACAGGTAACCGTAAAAGTCCTGTGCCTTTTCAGTTCTAAGCGACCAGCCCATAAACCAGAATTTTCAAAACCCGACTATCTTGTATATAGCCTCCATATTCAGCGATTGCCTTAAAATCTTAGCCCACTTATCAAACTGCTCCTCTTTGAAGCTATCGAAATCTACATTTTCAATCGATGACTTAACACCTTTCTTTTCGCACAAGAAGTTAACAAACCTTTTTGAAAACTCGCCGCTATCGAAAATGCCGTGAAGGTAAGTGCCTATGATGTTCCCGGTTTCATCCACGGCACCATCTACTATCTCTTTTTTCTCTCCCTCTCTCTTTATTACAGAAAAGTCCCTTGGCGCCCCACAACTTACCGTTTTCCCCATGTGTATCTCATATCCCTTGAATTGACAGCCGGAAAGATATGCGGCAAGCCCCCTATCATGATTCAGCACGTATCCGGAGGCTTTTCTCGTAACCTTATCTTTTGTAATTTCGGTTTGGACATCAAGAAGACCTATTCCCTCGATTTCCTTTATATCCCCTTCTACACCATACGGGTCTTTTATGGCTTTGCCCAGCATTTGAAAGCCTCCGCAGATTCCCAATATTACCGTCCCTTTTTCCGAGAGCCTCTTTATTTCCTCATCCCAGCCCCATTCCTTTACTTTAATGAAGTCGCCGATGGTGTTTTTCGTACCGGGAATTATTACCGCATCCGCGTCGCCTATGGCATGCCCCGGTTTTACATATTCGATGATGGTGTTTTCGAAATTGGAGATGGGAACGAAATCGGTAAAATTCGTAATATGGGGCAAAAGAAGAATTTTTATAACTACGCTTTCGCGGCTGCTCTTTTTTAGTTTCAGCCTGTTCATCTCAAAAGCCGGGTCATCCTCTTCATCAATATACGAATAATCGTAGGGGACAACCCCCAGCACGGGCCTTTTTATCAAATCTTCCAGCATTTTTAATCCCGGCTCCAGGAGCTTTATATCTCCCCGGAATTTATTTATAATGACACCCTTTATCCTTTCCCTTTCGTTCTCTTCAAGGAGCATCACCGTGCCATAAAGGGAGGCAAAGACGCCGCCTCTGTCTATATCACCTACAAGTACAACGGGAGCGTCCGCCATCTCAGCCATGCCCATATTAACGATGTCGTTTTCCCGTAAGTTTATCTCCGCCGGGCTTCCGGCACCTTCGATGACTATAATGTCATACTGACTTTTTAATTCCTCATAAGCTTCCCTCACTACCTTTTTCAGCTCGGCTTTAAACTCGTGATAGTCCAGTGCCGACAAATTGCCAAAAACCCTGCCCTTTAAGATGACCTGGCAGTCTTTGTCGGTAATTGGCTTTAGCAAAACAGGGTTCATGAGCGCTGAAGGCTCCACCCCGCAGGCTTGTGCCTGAGTTGCCTGGGCTCTTCCTATTTCCAGACCTTCCCGGGTAATGTACGAATTGAGGGCCATATTTTGAGCCTTAAAAGGTGCAACTTTATACCCGTCCTGTTTGAAAATCCGGCAAAGCCCCGTCACAATCCTGCTCTTCCCCACGGATGAGCCTGTCCCTTGTATCATAATGCACTTTGCTCCCACAGGATATCCTCTCCCATTTTAAAATTGTAAAAAAAAATCCCGGCGGGGATAATTATATCAAATTCGGACTTCCTAAGCTAGTTTTACAATTTCCTCCATGACATCAAGCCAGAGCCTTACGCTGAAGGGCATCAAATTCTCGTGGCTCCGGATGAAGTTTTCCATTTCTTCCTTTTTTATGGCTACGACGTGGTCATAACCGCCGGAAGAAGCGCGGTAACCAGCTGGGCTGAAAAGGAACGTTTTATGGGGGAATCTAGCGTAAAAATCCGGGTTCAGCGCGGTGTTGCCGCTTATTCTGACAAAGGCCCGTTCACCAGTGGTCTTGTGGGCCAACCGGAAGTTATAAGTTTCTTCCTTACTCAGAGAGCTTGGAATTATATAATATCCTTCCTGCTGCAGAAAAAGGGCTACTATATCCTCCAGTTCTTGATCAGTAAGCAGACTAAAAATATCCATTTTCCATGCCACTTCACCCTTTATGTCGTAAAATTCTTCCCCCGCCAGCTTGTTATAGGCGATGCGCGAAAATAAATGCACCGGATAATCGTTGATCTTCTGAACTATGCTGCCGGTCCGGAAACTGTCTACCACACCACCGGGGGCATCGGTGCCCACTTTGAAAAATTTGCACTTTCGAATATTAGGTAAATCTGCCTGTAAAAAGGCGGGGTCATCCCTGTATTCCCACTCGCCTTCAATCCTTCCCAGGTAGTAAGTACCTGCAAAATCTTTAATCCATACCAGGTCGTTTTCTTGCATCTGAAAAAGGAACGGAGTTGCAGCCCGCACCCAATGCTTATCTTTGGCATAGATCCCTTTTGCCATTTCCCAGTATTCTTCCCTAATGGAAGGCTTTCTAGGCACGCGCCAGCCTATTCCCACAATACCTTCCTCAAAACAAAACTTAGCAGGGTCTTTGTCCGTTGCAGCAAAAGGCCTTACGTCAACCTGCCATACATTCACATTTCTTGCAGTTTCATGACTCATCCTTTGGCACCTCCCCTAGCGCTCTATTTTTTCATTATCTTCACCGCGCCGTTTTGTTCCATTAATTCCATTACGCGTGCGGCGTCTTTTTCGGGAATTTCCACGCTCACCAGAACACCGTATTCGACTTCATCCTCGAAAGCGTCGGTGTAAGGCTCTTTTTCTCCGAGGCCCTCCCGTTCGGTTTTTATATCTATTATTTCCCCAGGGTCTTCCTCATAATCAATATCGGACTTTACCATATCGGTAACTATCATATTCTCTCTTCTAAAGCCCATATTTTTCAGAGAATCCACTAAAGCGCTCGCCTGTTCCTTCCGCGGAAAAACACCCGTTATCCTCACAAAAAACACCTCCAAAAGTATTTTCCCGAAAAATTTTCGGGCTTATTCCGGCAAAACAGGCTTTTATTGATAAAAAAAAATTATTACAGTCACATCCTTGAGGGAGAAAACGTATGCTACTATAGAATCACTCATCTTTTAAAGCCTTTACGGGAGGCGAGAAAATGCCCATCATTGAGTATACAGTTCAACCTGGAGATACAATCTATGGGATTGCGCGGCGTTATGGGGTAACACCACAGTCAATTATTCAACTGAACAACCTTACAAATCCTGATTTTATTGTACCCGGACAAAGGTTATTAATTGATGTAGAAGAGACGGAGCCTACGCCTCCGCCGCCCGGGACTAAAACATACATTGTTCAACCCGGCGATACATTATATTCGATTGCCCAACGGACCGGAGTAACAGTTGACCAAATTGTGCGGTTGAATAACATTCAAGATCCAAATCGAATCTTCCCGGGACAGATGCTGTTGCTGCCGCCGGAGGCGCAATTGCCTGATGTTCCTCCAGGTTTTTTCCGTTACACTATTAGAAGTGGCGATACTTTGTATTCGATTGCGAGAAGATACGGGACTACCGTTAGCGCCCTAATTAATGCCAATCCGGGTATAGATCCAAACAATCTGCGAATAGGACAACAAATATTGGTTCCAACAACGGGATTGGCAACACCGATATTCCGGGGCAATAGCGCCAAAAGGATGATTGCCTTTACCTTTGACGCAACCTACGGAGATAATCAGACCGAAAGAATTCTTAATATCCTTAGGCAAAACGGCATCAGAGCGACTTGGTTTATATCCGGAATTTGGGCTGAAAACTTTCCTACCCTTTTACGTTCAATTCACGCGGCCGGGCATGAAATAGGCAACCACAGCCACACCCATCCTCACATGACCCAACTTTCGGCCGCGGAAATGAGAAGTCAAATTACTAATGCATCAAGGGCAATCGAGAGAGTAATTGGTGTCCAGGTTGATATGTTTCGGCCACCTTTTGGTGAATACAATCAGACACTTTTAAATGTCGCGGCAGGACTTGGCTATCGAACAATAATGTGGACCATAGATTCTTTAGACTGGCAAAATCCCGGGCCGGACGCTATAGTCAATAGGGTGCTTTCAAATGCTACAAATGGCGCGATTATATTAATGCATAATTCCGCCCCCGATACTCCCAACGCATTGCCTAGAATAATAGATGAACTAAGGCGAAGGGGATTTAGTTTCGGAACAGTTTCAGAAGTCATCGATCCGTAAGCAGGTCTTTCGGCTCAACTTGTTAATCCTTCCTCTCTTACATTACCTAAATTATCAATCCAATAGATCTTCAATGGCAGGGTCCTTCGAAGCCACGAAATGCGAGAAGCCAAGTTTTTATATGTAGGAAAACCATCGGGCAAGGCTAAGGCAATTTCCACCGAAGGGTTCTCATCGCGATACAGGACTGCGTCAAATACAGCTTGGGCGAAATAATGGCGGGCTTGGGGATGAGACTTATTCTCAGGAAATCCTTTGACTGATACCCATAATTGCCGGCCCTCCGGCGTCTCCGCAACTATATCTTTGCCATGCTCTCTGGAAAAAGTATTTGCAACTCTCCGGATGATATAACCTTGACTTACTAAATATGCAACCAGACTGGACTGGATATTCTCTTCCGAATACCAAGAAGACTTTACTTTCACATCCCTTTCTTTTTGGTGCAAATTTTCGATCTTCCTAACTTTAGTTGCAGTAAGTGAGTCAGCAAATTTCTCTCCCTCATTTCCAATCCAACTTACTTTTTTGATTTTTGCACAAAAACTACATTCTCCTTTATCACGTTTAATTTTCCCCGCTTCTGCCAAACTGGTACAGCTCTGGTAAACCGTTTGACGCGGACTAATACCAGCGATTCGGGATAAGCAGTCATCGCATATAGGCGTAGCGATTTCGGATAATTTCTTAAATATTCGTTCCTTATTTGTCAACTTATTTGTCAATCATTCCTCACCCCTTTTCACCTTTGTATACTTGATAATTATGCCGCAAGGTAATTAAAGATAATGGCGTTTTTAGCATTTATTTACTTTATCAATAAATAAGTTTAGATGTAATCTTTTATGATAATTTTTTTTGAGTATGCCCCTTCTATTTCTCTTTTTAGCAGACGCTTACTTGCTTCTTTATTAAAGCCTTTTTTGTTTTGCAAGTCCCGCCAAGTCTTTGAAAAACCCTCACTGGACTGTTTTCTTTGTAACTTGATAGCGGATATATTTGATACTCGGCAAAAATCATTGATAAACGTTTTACAGCCTCTTTACTGTTTTTCATCGAATACCTCCCCTTAGCATTCGACATATTATAATAGTACCAAGTCAAAAGAGTCCTCCTTTGGCAATCTTTTTAAACATTTCTATAACCTCGGAGGAAATCATTCTTAGAAAACAGTAAAATCCACACGTTTGACCTTTCTTGATATTACGGTGGTTTTATTGTATAATATATTATGCGAAAAAAAGAATATGGGGGCGTTTGGTTTCGACGGGGGCAGCAGAGATAAAAGCTGCAGGCCGAGCTTTCCGACTCGTTAATCCGGAAGCACAAATAAGTGCCAACGAAGAACTCGCTCTTGCTGCTTAATTAAATCAGCAGCACGCCCTTTCCGGCATGCCCGGTTGTCGGAAAAGGGTGTCATAGCTCCGGGCTCTTCTCCTGCTGTTAGCTTTGGCAGCAGGGGAGAAAGCTAACAAAGCTGGCCGGCTTTCAATCCTGCCCTCGGGAGTGAAGCCGGCGAGATCAAAACGAGGGATAAGCCTGTAGAGGCTTTTATCGATGCGCCTTCGGACAGGGGTTCGATTCCCCTCGCCTCCACCAAATATGAAAAAAATGCCTGGAGGGATTTTTAGTTCTTCCGGGCTTTTGGTTTTGTGATATCTTAGCCAGCACTATTGCGCAGTGGCCGGAAGTTCCTCCTTCGAAAAGTTGGACGGTTCTGCTCCTCTTCACCCAGTAAGCTTCATTTCCCTCGACTTTAATTCTGTAACCTTCCATCCATTTAACCCCACATCAATATCAATACTTTACCCTGGAACCTTTTGGCACCGGAACCCTTTCAAAGCCTTCAAACCTTAACTCTCTCCTGAACGTTCCTCTTCGCAATGTTTATTATGGCATGTTCCCCAAGATATTACCTGGTCGCATTTGAACCTCCATCTGCCGCTCAATTACTTCAATAATATCATCATGAAAATACCTGAAACAATAAGTATGCTTGAAAGAATAGTTTTCGGAGTAAATTGCTCGTTTAAGATGAAGAAAGATAATATCAAGGTTAAAACTATGCTGGACTTATCTATAAGCGCCACTTTCGACACTTCGCCAATGGAAATTGCTTTGTAATAAAATAACCATGATAATCCCGTAGCGATCCCTGATAAAATCAAGAAGATCCAGTTTTGCTTCGTCAGTTCCTTAATCCCATACTGAGCTCCTGTAGCAAATACGATGCCCCATGCTAAAAAAATAATGACCGTTGTGCGTATGGCTGTAGCCAGGTTAGAATCTACTCCTTTTATGCCGATTTTGGCAAGAATGGAGGTTAAGGCGGCAAAAAAAGCCGATAATATTGCAAATAATTCCCACATAAATACCACCCTCGAAGCGATTAGCGCTTTACTATATTTTATAAAAATATACCCAATACGGTTAAAAAAAATGTCGTCGTATGTCCGCCGGAGAAGCGAACAAGAAAAAACAAAAAGCGAGGAAAATTACCCCCGCTTCCTTACGTTATGATTAAGAATTCTTCATAATAATATTCTCTATGGCATCTGCAACATCTTCGCATGCATCGCAGCACTTTTCAAGATAATGAAATGTCGTATCCCATGCAACTAATTCCCTAAAATCCGTGCAATTAACATAAAGATTTCTGGTGGCTTCGGTAAAGAGTCTATCCCCTTCCTCTTCCAGTCTGTTGATTTCAACAATAAGTTCATGCAGTTTTTTTGATTTGCGGAAATTATGAAATTCATCAAGGGCACTTTTTAATAAATTGCAGGACTTTACTATAATTTGAGTCATCTTCAGGGCATGTTCTTTAACCTCTTTAATGTTGTACATATACATCCTCATTAATACATCTTCGATCGTATCGGTTAGAGTATCAATAGCATCCGCCATCGCCATAATGTCTTCACGTTCAATGGGAGTTATAAATTCTCTCGCGAGCTTTTTTATCATTTTATGTCTTAATTCATCGGCGCTATGTTCAATACTGTGCATTTCCTTAATTCTATCCCGCATCTTCCCGGCATCATAGTTATTTAAAATATTGTTCAGCAATTCTGCAGCTTTGCAGGAATAGTCTATCATTTCTACAAAAGTTTCGAAATAATAATTAACGTTTTTCTTCCCTTTCATAACCCAATCCTTTCCTCATTATTTTATTTGTCAATTACTAGAATATTTTCATAAATACTAACGCCAATAAAAAGCTTATTAACCCACACCCCGGGAAAGTCATCATCCAGGCAAATAACATTTCTTTAACAATTCCCCAGTTCACCGATGATATCCGCTTTGCAGCTCCTACACCCATTATGGCAGTTGTCTTCGTATGCGTTGTGCTGACCGGTAATCCCAGCACGGAAGCTATAAACAAACATATAACTCCTGCCATATCGGCGGAAAACCCCTGGTATGTTTCAAGCTTTACCATATCCATTCCAACAGATTTAATAATACGCAAGCCGCCGAGTGACGTGCCAAGAGAGATTACCGCCGAGCACAATACAATGAGCCAGATGGGAATAATAAATTCAGTCACAGAAGCTTGTCCCTGTGTGAGGAATACCCCCAGCATAAAAACGCCCATAAATTTTTGGCCGTCCTGGGCACCATGCATGAATGCCATTCCTGCCGCACTTATTATTTGTGCATATCTTAACGGAGTGTAGGTTTTCCTGCGGTCAAAACCTCTGCAAATCAATTCAACGGTTTTAACGACCAACCAGCCAGAAAAAAATCCTAAAAACAGGGAAAGTCCTAGTCCATAAATAACTTTTACCCATTCATCAAGATTTATGCCGCCTAGGCCCCTTTGCAACGCTATTGCGGCACCGCTGATACCTGCTATCAGCGCATGGCTTTCACTGGTGGGTATCCCGAACCACCATGCAGCGGTTGCCCACAATACAATAGCAAAAAGGGCCGCGCACAAAGCAATCAGTGCCTCATGAGCATCCCCGCGGAAATCCACCATATTGTATATTGTCTGCGCCACCATTGGATTGAGAAGTGTCATGACTAATCCGCCGAGGAAATTGAATATAGTTGCCATAATTATAGCATCCCGGGGACCCATCGAACGGGTAGATATACAGGTTGCGATAGCGTTTGCCGCATCAGTCCATCCATTTACGAAAATAACGCCCAATGTTAATAAGACCGTTACCATCAAAGTCGTATTTGAAACTAATTGACTTAAAAAATCAACCAGCTCTACTGTCATTCCTCACCATCTTTCTAAGTTTAATTGTTTTGTTTTTAAACCAGGGGTCGCCTGATACCCTACAGTATGATACCATAAGTTTTAAAACATTTCTACCCCCCATGAAAAAACGCCGCCACTCCTTATGAGGCGGCGCAATTTCTGATGGTTCGCGTTTCAACCCTTTTTGCACTGGTAATCCAACTTAATATATTTAAAGCTTCCGGCAGTTTTACCACTCGCTCTTCTTCATCCTAGCCTGCGGTATACCCAGGAGATAACAGCCTCATGCTTTTTTATTTCGGCTTTAAACCTCTGTTTCATAGCAATGCCCCTTTTCTCTCATCGACTTTTATCGTCTTTCCCCTCTCCGGCCATACAACTTTACAAAATCCTTCAAACCGCGAGAAAAATTCTCCGTCCTGAGTGTGCACCGGGATAAGCACATATGGTTTTATGGTCTCCACCATCTCCTCTATCCCCGGTCCGTGAATGTGTCCGCTGGCGTGAAAACCCGATCTTTCTCTGTCCCTGCCCAGGGTGCCGTAAAGTTCAAAGCCGAAGTAATCGAGCCAGTTTTTTATCCGCTGGTGATCGATTAGCATTTCTTCGTCGTAAGCCTCGCTGGAAGAGTATATGTATGTCCCGCCTTCCGGCTGGATGTCAAGAAAAGCGTGAAAGTCGTAATAGGAAAAGCACAGTATGTAGCTTCTGGCGTCTTTTTTTATGTCTTCTGCTTTTACCATCTTTGCAGGATCAAACCGTTCAAGAAGCGCATCCTCCCACTTTTTCCTCTGGGCCTTGGGCCGCTGGTAAAGCATTATATGTTCGTCCCGGTGGGGATCAGGCACGCCTTCCTCCCCCGCCGCAACCAGGGCTTCCAGCAGGTATATGTCCTTGGCGGTCAAGACCAGCCTGCGGCCTGTGTTTCTTGCTATGTCTAGGAAAGAAAGCAGACGCTCTATGTTTCTCGGGCCGAAATCGGCTATCACAAGGCCTTCGGCTTTGGCCACCACATCGAAGCAGTTTGCCGCCACCTCGTCTTCGGTTACGGGTTTTTGCGTGCCAGGGTGTGTACCTTCACAGATAAGGGCAATAGGCTTCAGCTTTGCTGCTTCTTCGAAAAACCGCCGCGTAAGGCCTGCGTTTTTACCGTGAAGCCTGAGGTCGCCGGTGTATATAATCCAGCCGGCGGAGGTTTTTATGCCAAAGGCTCCAGCTCCGGGAATAGAGTGGTCCACCGGCCAGAAGCGAACGGTAAGGCTGCCTATTTCTGCTTCTATGCCGCAAGCTTCCAATGCACAGCATTCCAGCGCCCGCGAGTTATCAACTCTCTCCCAAAAACTGCAGGCGTTTTCAGAAATGGCATCGGTTCCCATTATGCGGTAGCGGCGCTGCTTGAAAGGGGTCTTCCGGTAATTCGAAGCCTGCAGCAGTCCGTCTTTGAGCTCCCGCGGTGTTGTGTAGCATATTTCCTGCAGGCGGTTGCCCCCTCCCGTGTCCTGAAGTGCTTTGCATATAAGAGCGCTGGTCAGGCCGGTTATTATAGGCACTTCTTCCCGCAGGTATGAAAAGTGGCCGCAGTGGTCGAAGTGGGCGTGAGAAAGCAGCACGCCC
The DNA here is from genome assembly GCA_021890755.1 of Thermosediminibacteraceae bacterium. Lineage (GTDB taxonomy): Bacteria > Bacillota > Thermosediminibacteria > Thermosediminibacterales > Thermosediminibacteraceae > JAKKUQ01. The sequence goes on from JAKKUQ010000002.1 coordinate 77,466, forward strand.
ATAACTTCGATTTTTCGGTAAAGCGGATGGGAGGAGAATCTATCCCATACCCCGGGGTATTCCAGATCTGTCCGGTAAAGGCTTCTTAGCGGCGGTAGGATGCCAAGGCATAGGAGGTCGTAAAAGCCGAAAGTGCTTCTTGGTCCGAGGAATTCATCGAAGAACATACCTTCAGCTTTGAAGTTGGTACCGAAGTCTAGAAAAAGAGAAGTGTCGCCGTCTTCCAAAAGTATCTTGTTGCCGCCGATGCAATCAGCACCGTCGTAGAAGGTAAGGGAAACTGTCATGGTATCACCTGCTTTCTTTAAATTTTTGGGCTGGTAAAATTGTGATGTTTCTTTGTCGGAGTTTCTACAGAATAAAAGTATTTATGACAAAAGCAATCCGTGCTCCCTATTCCCTTCTTCGGATTTCACCTTTACTTAATGCGGAAAAATCAGTTAGAGAAAGTTAAAGGTTTCCTTTCAGCTGAATAAATTTTTGTACTCAAAACTTTTTACTGAAATTTTTGTGGTTTACTGATTAAAGGTCAAAAAGTAACTTGCTTACCTTATATTCTCTACAAATTACTCCAAAACCTCTTTTTAAGAACTCATCTTAACGAGACCGGCCTATTGTCCCTCTAGAACGCGAAAGGGTGCAACGAAGAAAATTCGAGGAAACCAACCTGCTGCCATAATTCTATGGCGTTTTTTTATTCAAAAACGAAAGCCGCCCCTTGATTAGGCGGCAGCCCCAATATGAATCTCCACAAAACATACTTCCCTTTCGCCGAAATGTACCTCAACCTCAGAGAAAATTCAGCCTCTTCAGATTCTAATTTTAGTCCAAGGTATTCGACCTGCTTTTCGTTAAGAAAGCTTTAATTTCGTCACCTGCCTTTTTGCTAATCATCCTCGATACCTAGGAGCCATTGCGCACTCAAACCACGACTTTTGAAGAACTGTTTTACGTGGTCTACATTGTTGACGCGGAGATTGGCATCTATTTCGGGATCGGGATCAAGCCATATCTTATGCGAGAAAAGACGGTTCACCACAGGTTCAATAACGCTAGCGAAAGTCTCATCATCTATTTGTCTGAAGAAAACCCTGTTTTTTTCTTCATCATCAACTAGATTCAGTTTCGCCGCAATGACTGCCCTGAGCATGGGCACCCACGCCTTTAAAGCTCCAGCAGCGTATATTCTTTCTGCAGTGTGGTGGGCTTCGTTCTTGGCCTCGGGATTCCAACGCCCGCTTAAGGTCTTATCCACGATCAGGTTTAATAGTTTGATAAGATTTTTCTTCTCTTGTCGGCGAAAATCCTGAGTGCTTTCAAATTCCACCTCAAGGGGTGGAGGGGCGATGAACTCTTTTAAGAAGGTCTGCTGGACGGCGTAAATGGTCAGCGGATTTTTTCGACTCTTATTCTTTTCAGCAATGTATTCCTGTAGTTTGTTCTCAGGATCTTCTAGGATATCATTTTCTATTGCCGCTCGTAGGCGTTTCATTGCTTCTCCTTTGGGAACGCCTTTAGCCTTGATGAGAAACTGTACAAAACCTTTTTCTGACTTCGTTCCTGGACGTTCCATGTATTCTTCCCAATCTTCTTTGAAAAGGGAGCTATACCTGGAAATAAGAGTTGAGGTGTAAAAAGGCATCTGCCGCAGTTTGTCGTGGGCTGCCAGTACTGTTTCCTTAATCACCCGTTTATCCGGGTCCAAATACACCTTGCACTCAACACGACATCTTCCCGCCCAGATCTGAGCCGCAGTTTTATGTTGACCGTCAAAAAGCATGATTTGATTGTCAACTAGTCGGCAGACAGCAGGGGCTAATTGTGTATACCTTAGGAAATGCCTGTATAGTTCCCACATCCGGGGCGGCTCCAATGGGCGGGGTTGCAGTTCGGTGTCATTTTTCAAATGTTTTACGGGTACAAGAGCATAGAAATATTCAAAGCCTGTCACTGGGCACTGATATAATGGCAGAATTTCCGGTTCGTCACCTTCCCAGTACAGTTTTATTTGCCTGTCAAGTCGCTCCCATTGAACGACTTTTCCATACCCGCTTTCACCCACAAGATAGGCAAAAACATCATCAAGACGAACCCCATCAGATTTTCTATACTCTTCTTCGAAAAAGCGATCAAGCTTCATCTTATCTCGAAACTCTATAAGTGATAAAGTACGGATCCGCCTGTGATGTTCTTTGCAAACCGGAGCTATATTATCCAAGTTAGTGGGACCATCTTCGCAAAATGGTCTTATATGGTGATACTCAACTTCCTCGAGATTTTCAATGGGATGATTGTCGACAAAGCATCGCAAGATGCCATCTCTGGTATGTCTCTTAATTATTTCCTGCTTCTCTTGTTCGCTTATCTGCCTTCTGAGGTTCACTTAGATTCGCCCTCCTTATAATGAACTTCATATGACCCTTCCGATTTTGACTATTTCTATTAACTGGCCACCAAGATAAAGCATTCTTGCGCCAAACTTTTTGATTTCTCTATTACGTTGATTTTGCAACTCGGCCTGAGGAAAAGGCGCGCCCTTGCTATATCCTCGGGCTTTCCCACGCGCTCAGCAGGATACTGCAGGTGGTCGATTTCCCAGAGTTTTTATAGTCCCCAGTTTTAAAAAAACAAGCTCACCAATTCATCCACGGTAATGCCGGCAAAATAGTCCGAAATGTTTACCCTACAAAAGGCCTTTCTTAGCTCCTCTTCCTCGTGTCTTACTCCTTTTAAAAGCTCTTCTATCTCAGCAATATCGTTCCTACCGAAAAAGTCGCCGTAAAATTTTATATCCTTTATAATACCTCTCTCTACGTTCATATTTACCTCGACAGTACCGCCGGGGAACTTTTTCTCGTTTTTGAATTTATAGTTCGGTGATTCGCCGAAATTCCACTCCCATGTGCCGTACTTTTCCTTAACCAGCCTTTCGATGTTCCTTATATCTTCCGGTGTAAATTCGTACACTTTCCCTTCTTTTCTTCGCTCTTTTATGTGGTCCATGATAAGATCTATAAATTCTTCTATGGTTAGCGGCTCTTTCAGGTGCTCGCTAATATTGGTAACCCTTTTTTCCACGGATTTTACAGCCTTGTCTTCAAATTTTATAGCTTTCGACTTCAAAGCCGACGATAAATCCCTGATGCTTGCCGAAAAAAGCAGCGTACCGTGGTGCAAAATCCTTTTTTTATAACAGTACTGCGCGTTTCCTGAGATTTTTTTGCCGCCAATCGTTATATCGTTCCTCCCCGAAAACTCTGCATCGATAGAAAGTTTTTTTAGAACTTCAATTATGGGCTCTGTGAATTTTTTAAAGTCAGCAAAGTGCGATATATCATCGTTTACTATAAAGGTAAAATTTAAATTGCCGAGGTCGTGAAAAACGGCGCCTCCCCCCGACAGCCTTCTGACCACGGGGATGTTGTTCTTTTTTACGTAATCTATGTCTATTTCCGCTAAGGCATTCTGATTTTTCCCGATGATGACTGAGGGTTCGTTTCGCCACAGCATGAAAATTTCCTCGCTGAATTCCTTCAATAGGTATTCTTCCGCGGCAAGATTAAAATAAGGATTGGTGCTTTTATTGTAAATATACAGCACATTTCTCACTCCCATACTCAAAAAATAAAAAGGGCGCTGAAGCGCCCAGCGAAAGCCTCCATTAACCAGCTTGAAAATCACCCAACAGTCCTATTTCAGCTGCCACCTTTTGCATGCCTTTAATGGTCTCTTCTATAACCTGGTCCAGGTCCATGCCGAGCATTCTGGCACCTTCCTCGATTACTTCCCGGTTGACGCCCGCGGCAAAGCTCTTTTGCTTCCACTTTTTCTTTACCGATTTTAGCGTAGTGCTCATAATGCTCTTGTCGGGGCGCATCAGGGCTGTGGCGGCGATAAGGCCCGTCAGCTCATCGATGGCATAGAGCACCTTCTCCATCCTTTCGGTGGGCTCTACATCGACGCAGATGTTCCAGCCGTGGCTCTGGATGGCTTTTATGTATTCTTCGGGCCAGCCTTCCTGTTCGAGGATCTCCCTTACCTTTACGCAGTGCTGCTCTGGATACATCTCGTAATCCAGGTCGTGCACAAGACCGATGATGCCCCATTTTTCCACATCTTCACCGAAAAGTTCAGCAAAGTGGCGCATCACGGCCTCGACGGCCAGTGCGTGCTTTATGAGGTTTTCGCTCTTGATGTATTTTTTCAAAAGTGCGAAAGCCTCTTCGCGAGTTGGAACCTTTGCCATCTCAAGATTTCTCTCCCATCCTTAAATTTTTTCGTTATTTTTTATCCATTCCGCCGCCTTTCTCATGCGGCTCACAGTTTTTTCCTTACCCAGGAGCACGATTATATCAAAAAGCCCTGGACCCACGGTCCTGCCGGTTATCGCAAGGCGAGTTGGGTGGATAAGTTCTGCAGCCTTTACACCCATGGCATCGGTCAGGCTCCTGAAGGCGTGCTCAGTCGACTCATGGGTGAATTCTTCAAGTTTTTCCAAAGCTTCAGCACCTTTTAGCAGCAATTCGGCGGCGTTTTCCTTACAGAAATGCTTTTTTACGCCTTTTTCCTCATACTCTTCCACATCCTTGAAGAAGAAGGCAATGGCATCGGCAAGCTCATCCAACGTTTTGGACCTGTCCCTGGAAACGGCGACAACCCTCTTTATATACTCATAATTTTGCTCAGCGTCCTCTTGCGTGATGATGCCTTTTTTAACCATGAAGGGAATTACCTGTTCTGTAATATAGTCCAGGTCGAGCTCCCGTAAATAGTGGCTGTTGAGCCAGGTAAGTTTTTTCACGTCGTATATGGCTGCGGTTTTGTTGACCCTCTCTAGGGTAAATTCCTTTATTGCTTTTTCCATGCTCATGATCTCTTCGCCGTCGGGTGGCGACCAGCCGAGCAGCGTCAGGTAGTTTATTATAGCCTGGGGCAGGTAACCCTGGTCGCGGAACTCCTCAACAGAAGTAGCACCGTGGCGCTTGCTGAGCTTGCTCCGATCGGGTGCAAGGATCATGGGCACATGGGCGAACTTGGGAAGTTCATAGCCCAGGGCTTTGTATACCAGAATCTGCTTTGGCGTATTGGATAAGTGTTCTTCTGCTCTAATTACGTGGGTTATGCCCATGGCGTGGTCGTCTACCACGCAGGCAAAATTATAAGTGGGCATCCCGTTGGACTTCATGATAATGAAATCGTCCAGCACCGAGTTTTCAAAAACCACGGTGCCCCGTATTATATCCTCCACTACCGTCTGTCCTTCCTGAGGTACCTTCAGCCTTATGACAGGCTTTCGGCCCTCGGCTTCATACCTTTTCCTATCCTCCTCGGTCAGGTTCCTGCAAAGGCCCTCGTACCTCGGGGCTTTTCCGGCCTTCATCATGGCCTCTCGCCTGGCTGCGAGCTCCTCGGGCGTGCAGTAGCAGTAATAGGCCTTCCCTTCTTTAAGCAGCCTTTCCGCCTCTTTCCTGTAAAGCTCAAGGCGCTGGGACTGAAAGTAAGGCCCGTAATCTCCGCCCTTGTCGGGGCCTTCATCCCAGTCAAGACCCAACCACTTCATGGACCTTATAATTTGGGCCACAGACTCTTCTGTGGAGCGCTCGGTGTCGGTATCTTCTATCCTCAATATGAATGTTCCACCGCTGTGGCGGGCAAACAGCAAGTTGAAAAGGGCAGTCCTCGCGCCTCCGATGTGAAGGCTGCCTGTAGGACTTGGTGCAAACCTAACCCTGACTTTATCTGTCATCCAGAACACTCCCAATTCTTTTTTTGTAGTCATTATAACATATTTTGCAAGCGTTATTCATCATTTTTGCTCAAAAATCCGAGTATATCGCGATATGCCTGAAGTGCAGGGATTTTACTATTTTGTGATAATCTTTTTACGTCCTCGAATTCCGGTGTAATCCTTTCCACTTTACCGCCTTTTTTCAAAACTTTTACCCTCACTTGTCCCCAGGGGGTATTCACTAATTCTATACTTCTTTCTAGTTTCATCCTTTCGACTTCGTAAAACCTTACGCCGATGGTGGTGGTCTCTTTTAAGATAGCATCGGCAAGCTCCTTTCTTTTATCAAGCGGTGCGATGCAGGATAGCTTCACAGCCGGGCGGCTCTTTTTCATTATGATCGGGGTGAGAAAAACATCCAGGGCTCCTTTTTGCATGAGGCTTTCTATAACCGCTTCGTAAAGCTGGGGATTCATATCGTCTATATTTGCTTCCATCACCAGCACCCTGTCCTTTTCTGGATCCTCGTCTTCGTTTTTCAAAAGTACCGCCCTCAGCACATTGGGACTTTCTCGCTCCTTTTTCCCCAGGCCATAACCTATTTTTTCGGGAATGCCTTGTGGCATGGGGCCGAAGTCACTAGCAAAGACCGAAAGCAGCAGGGCACCGGTGGGGGTGGTCAGCTCCCCTTCCTCACCACGGGAGTAAACCGGCACACCTTTTAAAAGTTCCAAAGTCGCCGGTGCTGGCACCGGCATCAGGCCGTGGGCGCACCTCACCGTGCCGTGACCCACGTTCACCGGTGATGCTACCACTTTATCCGGCTTTATTATGTCCATCAAAAGGCATGCCCCTACTATGTCCACGATGGAATCGACGGCACCAACTTCATGGAAATGGATTTCCTCCGGGGCTTTACCGTGAATCTTCCCTTCTGCCGCCGCAAGTTTAAAAAAGGCTTCCTTGCTCTTTTTCTTGACTTCGGGGTTCAGGGCACTTTTATCGATTATTTCATATATCTCCTTAAGGCCGCGGTGGGGATGGTGCTCGCTTGACTTTATGTACACATCGGTGCCCATAATACCCTTTTTCGAAGCTTTTCTAATTTCTATTTCGTACCCGGAAAGCGGGAGCTTTCTGAGTTCCGAGATAAAATCCCTTTCATCGATCCCGAGGTCCAGCAGGGCCCCAAGAAACATGTCGCCGCTAATCCCGGAAAAGCAGTCAAGGTATAGAAGCTTCATCCTCTTGTCCTCCTAATTTGTTTATTTGATGGGCTGCAAACCCCGCGCCGAATCCATTGTCGATGTTGACCACCGTAAGGCCTCCCGCACAGCTGTTGAGCATGGTAAGCAGTGCCGAAAGGCCTGAAAAGTTGGCACCGTATCCGACGCTTGTGGGCACTGCTATTACGGGTTTGTCCACAAGCCCTGCAACAACGCTTGCAAGGGCACCTTCCATCCCCGCAACGACCACTATCACCTGTGCTTTTTTTAAAACCTCTATATTCATAAAAAGCCGGTGTATCCCGGCGACCCCCACGTCATAAAGCCTTTCCACTTTATTTCCCAAAAGTTCGGCGGTCACGGCTGCTTCTTCTGCCACCGGAATATCTGAGGTGCCGGCCGAGACCACGGCAATTACGCCTTTGTTTTTTATCACCGGCTCGACTTTTATGGCAAAAATCCGGGCTTCGGGGTAGTATACGGCCTGCGGGGCTACTTTTTTAACTTCTTCAAAAACCGCAGCATTTGCCCTGGTGCCCATTATATTCGTACCCTTTTTCATCATGCGCTCTACAATCATCACTACCTGCTCCGGGGTTTTCCCCTGGCAAAAGATGACCTCCGGTACTCCCCTTCTCAAAGCCCTGTGGTGGTCCACTTTGGCAAAACCAAGGTCCTCGTAAGGCAGGTCTTTTAATAGCTTCAGCGCTTCATCAATAGATACATCATTTCGCTGGACCTTTTCAAGAAGCTGCCTCAGCTTTTCCAACGCGCTTTTTCCTCCTCTCTGAGACCCTCGTTCATGCTGCCGGTCCTGTAGCCTGCAAGGTCAAGAGAAACATATAAAAAGCCCAGTTCTTTTAACCCGGCAACCACCTTTTCCCTTAAGGCTTTGTCGAAGAACCTCTCTATCTCGCCGGGAGAAACTTCAATTCTTGCTAAGTCCCCGTGGCTTCTCACCCTGTACTGAACAAACCCCAGGCTATTTAACAGGTCTTCGGCTTTTTCCACCCGGTTAAGCTTTTCTTTGGTTATTTTTTCTCCGTATGGAAAGCGAGACGCAAGACATGCAAAGGAAGGCTTGTTCCAAGTGGGAAGCCCCATTTTACGAGACAAAGCTCTAATTTCGGCTTTGGTAAGCCCCGCTTCTTTAAGGGGGCTCAGCACCCCGAGTTCATCCTTTGCTTTCATGCCGGGCCTGAAATCTCCCGTGTCGTCGGCGTTGGAACCATCCAATACGTAATTGAATCCTCTTTCTCGGGCCATCTTGAGCAGCTTACCAAAAAGTTCTTTTTTGCAGTAGTAGCATCTCTCTGGCGGGTTATCGGAAAAGCCGGGCACTTCAAGCTCTTCAGAGATTATTATTTCATGGTTGGCCCCAAGGCTTTCTGCGAGCTTTTTAGCTTCTTCAAATTCTCTAGTAGGGTAGGTGCTGGACCTTGCTGTAACCGCAAGCACGTTTTCTTTTCCGAGTACATCAAGGCATACTTTCAGAAGAAAGGTGCTGTCTACCCCTCCCGAAAACGCTACTATTACCCTTTTAAGTTCTTTTATACGGTTATTTAGCTTTTCTAATTTTTCCACTTCAGTCAACGTCTAAACCCCCTATATAAATTTGATTTTTTTCAAATTCCTCGCATATCCTTTCTGAAAGGCAGCTGTACCTCATGGCAGCCCTGCTGTTTCTTATCGCTATGGCAAGAGCCTGCTTGGAGCCCACCAGCACCATCAATTTTTTGGCTCTGGTAATGGCGGTATAAAGAAGGTTTCGCTGCAGCATTACAAAATGCTGTATGACAATGGGCATAACTACTACCGGGAACTCACTGCCCTGACTTTTATGAACGGATAAGGCATAGGAAAGCGTTAGCTCTTCCAGTTCATCGCCGGCATAAACCACTATTTTTTCTCCTCCGGTATCAGGGAAAGAAACCATCATGCCTTCGTCTTCATCTATCCTCACTATTCGCCCTAGGTCACCGTTAAATACTTCCTTTTCGTAGTTGTTTTTTAGTTGCATAACCCGGTCTCCTTCGCGGAAGGTAAAGGATCGAAAAGAAATCTCTTTTTTTTCCGGCGAAGGAGGATTTAACCTTTCCTGAAGCCGAAGGTTAAGTGAAAGCACTCCTACAGGGGTTTTTTTCATGGGCGTTATAACCTGGATATCCTCAATCGGGTCGTAACCGCCGTAGCCGGGAAGCCTGGAACAAACAAGTTCCACGATTTTTTCCAGGGTTTCCTCCGGTTCTGTTGCCTGCTCGAAGTAAAAATCCCTACCCTTTACGTTAAGGTACGGAAAAAGGCCCTTGTTTACCCTGTGGGCGTTGACCACAATCATGCTCTCTCGGGCCTGGCGGAAAATTTCATCCAGCATGACCACAGGAATTTGTTTGCTTTCGATTATCTCCCGCAGTACGCTCCCCGGACCCACCGAAGGCAGCTGGTCTTTATCACCGACCAAGATGAGTCTTGCAAAGGGCTTTAGAGCGGAAACAAGGTGGTGCATCAAAATTATATCTACCATCGAAGTTTCATCGATGATCACCACGTCTTCGTCGAGGGGGTTATCCCGGTTCCTCCCGAAGACCATCCGGCCTTCTCCTGAAACTTTATATTCTAGGAGCCGATGGATGGTTTTGGCTTCCACCCCTGTAGCTTCGGTCATGCGCTTTGCGGCTCTTCCTGTTGGAGCTGCCAGTGCAACTTTCAAATTATGCCCCTTGAAAAATTCTATGAGGCATTTTATCACCGTGGTTTTACCCGTTCCAGGGCCGCCTGTAATGACAAGGACGCCAGAAGAAGCGGCTTTTTCTATCGCCTCCCGCTGCTTTGCGGCAAGCTTTATCGCACACTTTTTTTCTATTTCGTTTATATCCTCCGGGGTTAGCTCTAAAGGCCTAATTTGGCCAAAACCAGCCATGACATAAAGTTTTCTTGCCACAGATTGTTCCGACATATGAAAGGGCGAAAGATACACTTTTCGGTTTTCTGGCGGCCCCTCCACCACTATGTCTCCCTTTTCCTGTAAGGCGGGCAGCACCCCTGCTATCAGGTCCTCTTTAATTTCTAAGAGCGAAGAAGACCTCTTTAAAAGCTCCTTTTCGGGCAAAAAAACGTGGCCTTCATCCGCCGCTTGCCGGAGGATGAATTTGACTCCGGCTGCAATACGCTCCGGCGAATCTATTTCAATTCCCATATTCTGGGCGATTTTATCGGCGGTCTTAAATCCTATGCCGTATACTTCGTCGGCAAGTTTATAGGGGTTTTGTTTTATTACTTCAACTGCCTTTTCTTTGTACGCTTTGTATACTTTTACAGCCACGCCCGGTCCTATGCCGTACTGCTGCAAAAAGAATATTATTTCCCTGGTTTCTTTTTGCTCGGCAAAAGAACGGGTTATCATTTCCAGGCGCTTTTTCCCTATCCCTGGAATTTCCAAAAGCCGCTCGGGCGATGAAGCTAGTACCTCTAAAGTATCTTCTTTAAATTTTTCCACGATCTTTTGAGCAGTGCTTGGTCCTATGCCCTTTATGACGCCGGATGCCAGATAATTCTCTATTTCCCTCACGGTCGCTGGGGCTAGTATCTCATATGATTCTATTTTTAGCTGGCAGCCATGCTTTTCGTGAATTACCCAGCGCCCTTTGAGCCTCAATATCTCTCCCTCTTCCAGCGAAGGAAAAAAACCTACGGCGGTCACCACTTCGTCGGTACCCTTTACTGCGACTTTCGCTACGGTGAAAAAGTTTTCTTCATTGCGATAGGTCACTTTTTCCACAATTCCTTCAAGTTCGACCATAAAGGCACCTCGTAATACTTTCTTACATTGTTTATATCACTTTTGCGACTTGTCTGCAATAATAAAAAACCCCCACCTCATGTGGGATTTTTTTCATCGCAATTTATCAAACTGCACTACCCGGTTCCTGCCCTTCTTCTTGGCGCCGAAGAGCAGAGCATGATCCGCTTTGCGCACCAGATCTTTTACGGTTATTGCATCATCCGGGCAGGATGCTACTCCCGCGCTTATTGTAATGAATATCTTTTGGCCTTTCTCTGTTCGAGCAAACTCCGTGCCTTCCACTGCCTTTCTTATCCTCTCTGCTATGGCATAAGCTTCTGAGCCCGAGGTATCAGGAAGGATTATCGCGAACTCCTCTCCACCGTAGCGGCCCACAATATCGTTGCTTCTCACATTTTGCTTTAAGATTTCCGCCAGTTTCTTTAAAACGTTGTCGCCGACAAGATGGCCGTAATTGTCATTGAAAGATTTGAAATGGTCAATGTCTATTATTATAAGGCTAAAGGTTCCACCGTATTTTTTAACCTGGTCGACCATATATTCCAGCTTGTTAAAAATGTACCTGTGGTTGTAAAGCCCCGTTAAGCCATCGGTCACGGCCAGCTGGCTTGTCCTGTCAAATAGCTGGGCATTGGAAATGGCAACCGCAGCCTGGTTGGCGAGTATGCTCATTATTTTCAGATTCTTGCTGTTATAAGCGTCTTTACGGTTGGAAGTCACAGTTATGGCTCCTACTATGTCATTATTGTTGATCATCGGCACTGACATGATAGTTTTGGTGTCGGAAGGCAAACCCGGAACCTGAAGGCAGCGGGAATCCTTTTTGAAGCTGGCTATTATCCCTTTCCTATTGACCAAAGTACCCCCCGTAATTCCTTCGCCCAGTTTTATTCTAAAGCCCTTTATGGAATCGCTGGAAAATCCCTCAAACATAACTGGAACAAGAAAACCTTGCTGATAGAGAAAAAGGCATATAGTATCCCACGGTGCGACGTTTTTGGCCGAATCAAATACTATTTTCAACACTTCGCTGGTGTTTAAAGTTGAAGTCAAAGTGGCTGCCACATCGTAAAGGGCTGTAAGCTCCTTGTTGGTAGTGACCAGGGTCATATAAAGTTTATAAATGTATGCCAAAAGAAAATATGGAATAAATCCGAGGAGAGATACAAAAAACCCGAAATAGCTGTAAAGTCCAACCGTCAATAGTCCCCCTGGCACTGAAATAATATACGTGCTAAGGTCAGCTTTCGCGGCGTTAAACGACTGTCGAAACACATAGTTTTCCGTGTCCAGGGCAAGAAAAAGCTCTATAAACAGGTTGTTAAGCAAGAAATAAGTAAAAATCGCCAGCCCCTGGGCTAAAACTTCCGAAAAGCCTGATTTTTTCAGTACTAAGTAGATCCCCGCACCGCCGAAAAAGCTTATCATATACTGGCCTACGTTAAAAAACACTCGATCCAGTTCCCTTTTAAGGCTTCCGTCCATTGACTTTATGTAAAGCTGGCTCAAAAAAGTGCTTAAAGCCTTCATGACTGCCGTTGGAACGAATCCAAATATGTAACTTGCTGCGTATACAAACCCAAATTCCATGCTAAGACGCGTGTTGTTAACCTGAATACTGGTTAGTTCAGACAATATCATATAGAGAAGAAAGATTAGATATTTCCAACTAAGGTATTCTGGCGGAAAGCCAAATAGCTTTACGCTCAGCAGCAGAAGGCCAAAACCCAGGATGGCCACTATTTTTATGTAATAAGATCTCGCCCCCATAATTGTGCCCCCGGCGTAAAGTTTAGTATATATAATTCTCCAAAAATAGTGTATTTCCTTTTTTTCCCAATAAAAAAAGGCCCATTTTTTGGGCCTTACCAAGAAAGAAAGGGGGGCACTAAGAACTAAGGGGTAAACTATGAGAAGAATAGGGCTTTTCGATTTTAATTATAACCTTTTCGACAAAATTGTTCAAATCAAACACGTGTCCTAATTTTTATGGTATTTTAGACCCATTTCGACTTTTTTTATAAAAGTAAGCCATCAATATACGCTTCTATTTCTGCCACATTGAGGCCATTACAATTCACGACCAGCGCAAAGGGTGATTTTTGAAAATCCAGCCTTAAATCTTCCTCGACATCAAACCCGAATTTTGGCGAAAGTCTTTTTAAGATTTCGCTCGTTTTATCTTTTGATCCCTGGTCTATAACCGCCACCGCCTCGGACCTTTCAAAAACTCCGTCCCTTGCCAAAGATCTTATGATACCTTCTATTTGGTCTTCCAGATCCTTCACCACCAGCACGATTTCCGGTTTTTTCGACGAAAACTTCAAAGGTCGCTGTTTTCTCAAAAACCTCATCGCAAGGAGTTCCGCGATCCTGTAAATACCTACCGTTGCAAAAAGCACCAGAATAAAAAGGTCAATATCCAATTTTCCCCAAAATGCTTCCACGTGGCCCCCCCTTTTTATAAATTCCTTATTGTTATATTTATTCGGGGGGAACCTTCTTCGTGCATCAAACTAGGTTATTTTTCAAAGCATAAACGGCCACCTGGGTCCTGTCCATAAGATTTAACTTCCTTAAGATACTACTTACGTGATTTTTCACCGTCTTTTCGCTAATCCCTAGTTTTTCCGATATTTCGATATTGCTCATACCTTCTGCTATGTAAGCCATTACTTCTTTTTCCCTTGCTGTGAGCGGCCTGCTTGCTCTTGCTAATGGCTGGCTCAAGCGTTTGTATTCAGCCACCAGGGCACGGGTAAGAGTTGGCTGTATGTACGTTTCTCCCCTGCTTACTGCTCTAACTGCTTCCACCAAAGCCTGTGGCTCTATGTCCTTCAAAATGTAGCCTGCTATACCGATCTTCAAAAGCTCCAGCAGGTACTCTCTATCGTCGTAGATGGTGAGGATGATGACTTTGGCCTTCGACTTTTCCTTCTTCAGCACCCGTGTAGCTTCGACTCCGTTGAGTTTCGGCATATTTATGTCCATCAGCACCACATCGGGTTCCTTCGTTCTTACTTCCTCAATGGCCTCAAGCCCGTTGGAAGCCTCACCCACCACTTCTATGTCACTTTCCATTTCCAGAATCTTTTTTAGCCCTTTCCTCATAAGGGCATGGTCATCAGCCAGAACCACGGAGATTTTTGACATTTCTTTAATTCCTCCTCTCAGCTAAGAGGTATAGTAATATAAATACTTGTTCCGCGGCCCGGTTCCGACCTAATTCTGACAGTACCTTTTAAAAGGTTCACCCTTTCTCTTATATTTATCAACCCAAAGTGGCCACCCTCTTTTTGATCTAATTTTTCCGGGTCAAAACCCACACCGTCGTCTTCTATGTGCAAATTCACCGCGTTACGCAGAAATTCCAGTTTCAGTATCACGTTTTTTGCTCTGGCATGCTTTTTTACATTGCTCAAGGCTTCCTGGATTACTCTAAAAAGGGTTATCTCCACGTTAGAGTCCAGCTTTACCTTATCCCCCATTACTATAAATTCCACATGCACACCGGTATCTTCTTGAAACTCGGCACAGTATCTTCTAGTAACCGCCTCCAGCCCTAGATCATCTAACGCCGACGGCCGGAGGTTAAATATTATTTTTCGTATTTCACTTAAAGTGCTTCTTACCAGTTCTTTTAATTCCTTTAGCTCTTTTTTGACAATATGCGGATCGCTTTCGTGAATTTTTTCCAGTACCTCCAGCTGTAAAAGCACATTCGCAATGGACTGCGCTGGCCCATCATGGATTTCCCGGGCAATCGATCTTCTCTCTTCCTCCTGTACTTTTATGATCTGAACGGCAAAGAGCTGTTTTTGGTTTATATCCGTAAGTTTTTCTGAAAGTTCCTGGAGGTTACCTTTTAAAAAGTTAAGCGCCACTCCCATCTGCAGAGAAACCCGCTCTGCCTGCTTTATTATATCCTGCATATTCTTCAGGCTGCGTTCCATTTCATCCCTTTTTTCGCGAAGCTGCTTTTCCCTTTCTTTTTCCAGCGTAAGCCTTATCTGAATTTCCCTGGCGTAATCGTATGCCTCTTTTATATCCTCTTCACTATACTTGTCAAACTCCTTACTGACCATCATGAGCCGGTAGCGGGAAGCTTTTTCTTGCTTTTCAAGCTTGTCCACCGTCTGGATGGTCTCGGCAATCCTCTCTTTTACCCGCTCAATTTCTTTTACCAGCCTTTCGTATTCCTTTTTTGCGTGTTCGGCTATCATGAAAGTTTCTTCATGTCCTTTTTCGACCGCTTCGATTGTGGTTTTTATTACGTTTTCCAGGTGTTTGGCATCCAGGCGGCGTTTTTTCAAAAATATCCCTCCTGGCATCTTCTTTCTATATATTTTGACAAAAATCCCCAAAATTCCTGCTAAAGTCCAAAAAATTAGCAGCCTTTTTAAAGGCTGCTTGCTTGCTTTCTCAAAATTTCCGCCTTATCTGTCTTTTCCCAAGGCACGTCTAAATCCGTCCTTCCGAAGTGCCCGTAGGCTGCTACCTGTTTATATATCGGTCTTCTCAAATCCAGGTCTCTTATAATTGCTCCGGGGCGAAGATCGAAGTTTTCAATTACTAGTTTTTGAATCTTCTCGTCCGGAATCACCCCGGTGCCGAAGGTGTCAACCATGATAGAAACCGGGTGGGCTACGCCAATGGCATAAGCCACCTGAACTTCGCATTTTTTCGCAAGGCCTGCAGCAACGATGTTTTTAGCGACGTATCTTGCAGCGTAAGATGCTGAACGGTCCACTTTTGTGGGATCCTTGCCTGAAAAGGCACCGCCGCCGTGGCGGGCATAACCGCCGTAAGTATCTACTATTATCTTGCGGCCGGTAAGTCCTGAATCGCCATGGGGGCCTCCGATTACAAACCTTCCCGTTGGATTGATGTAAAACTTGGTGTTCTTATCCATTAAATCCTCCGGTATTACCTTTTTAATCACGGTTTCTATTATATCCGCCCTTAAAGTGGCAAGGTCCACCGTTGACTTGTGCTGGGCCGATACTACGACCTTGTCCACTCTGACCGGCCTTCCGTCCTCGTATTCCACCGTAACCAGGGTTTTGCCATCCGGCCGGAGGTACGGCAAAAGCTTACTTTTCCTAACTTCGGCTAGCCTGCGAGCCAACTTGTGGGCCAGCATAATAGGCAGGGGCATAAGTTCCGGGGTTTCGTCAACTGCAAAACCAAACATCATCCCCTGGTCACCGGCTCCTATTCTGTCCAGTTCATCGCCCACGCCCTCTTCCCTTATCTCGTAGGCAGTATTGACACCCACCGCTATATCAGGCGACTGCTCGTCGATAGAAGTTATCACAGCACAGGTGTCGCAGTCAAAACCGTATTTTGCTCTAGTATAACCAATTTCCCTTATGGTTTCCCGAGCGATGGCAGGTATATCCACGTAGCAATCACAGGTAATCTCGCCCATGACCAAAACCAGGCCTGTGGTAACTGCTGTCTCACATGCAACTCTTGCCATTGGGTCCTTTTCAAGAATTGCATCTAGGATTGCGTCTGAAATTTGATCGCAAATTTTATCAGGGTGTCCTTCGGTTACTGATTCAGAAGTAAACAAGAATTTCCTGCCCATTTTCCATTCCTCCCATTTGCTCTAATCAAAGGCCTCGGGATTTACCCTCATGTCAAAACCGTTTTTCATGTTTACAAGGGCAACCCGCAGGCTTTCTATAATCATCCTCTGGATAAAGGGGTGGTAGTGAAGGGGCATTGAATCAAGATGGAGCATCGCAGAAAGCACGACTTTTACCAGTTCCCTTTCGCCCATCCTGTTCAAAAAATCCGCTGCCAGTTCCAGCATTCGTTTGATAGCTGCCACTCGGGGTTCGATGAGTTCAGCAGTGAATTTTGCAAAAAGGTTCTCCGCTTTTGAGATCGTCATCTTTTTAATGTAATATCCGTTTTTGGATTTATGCTCTTCTGCGAAGTCGTAAACCCTTGGTTCCGCAACAAACCAGTCCTCAAAGAGGCGGTAGTTGAAAAGATCGAAGGTGCTTTTAAAATAATCATCGTTGGCTTTTATTGAAACAAGGTCGTAATCACTGAAGTCCGGCTTGTAGGCTTTTGGAACTAAGCGGCACGACATGCTCTCTTCTACTATGCCCTTCCAGAAAAAAAACTGGTAGGGCAGCGGATTTTCAGCCTTGCAATTCCAGTAATATGCATCTTTTATCAGAGCAATGGCGTATTCTGCATCAGTTTCGACAATTATAGTACTCCTTGAAAGATCTTTTAGGGAATTTTGAAATTCCCGACTTGTCATCTGTGAAATGCTCCAGCAATCCTTAATACCTTCTGAAACGTTTAACAGCAGGTTCATCGAACAAAACCTTCGCTTTTTAAGGGGATTTGGCCAAGTAATCCACAAAGCCCTGCTCCCCAGGCCATCTATAGAGGAGAGAATCACCTTCGCCGGTTTTTTCAAAACCACGGGAATCTCGTAAGGCTCTTCTATGACGCCGCTGAACCGCAATCTCAGGCTTTCCCTTTCTACGGTCTTTTTTACCCGCTCATTTGTGACTTCCCGCAAAACCTTATTTAGTGCATAAAGGGCCCTTCCACTTTTTATCTTACCCAGAGCTCTTGCTGCTTCTTCTGCCACGGGGACATCGTCGGTTTTTGCCAGAATTTCCAGCAAAATCACGGCTTTCTCTAGACGGTGCTCACCAATCTCCCTGATATACGCCAATTTTACTTCCAGCGGAAATTCCTGCAGGTCATCCAGGATGTACGGTATTAAAAAATAATCCCTGTTAATATCGTCGATCATCTCTACCAAGGACTGGGTTACAACCTTTTGAAAATCATTCATTATACTGTTTAGCGGTAGGTCCCCAGTATCGACGCCGTAGTGGGATAGCACTGAAAGGATTCTTGCTTTCACCTTGTCCGACACCTGGGGCATGACAAGGATATCCATTAAAGGCCCAACCAGTCTGTAGTCGTTAGCGTATTCCAGAGCGTAACAGACAATAGGCGCGAGTTCCTCGTCGCTTTCTTTAAGCTTGGAGAGGCATACGGGAACGACTAGGTCGCCCATCCTGAACAGCTTTTTCATGGACCTATCTAGCTGTCCCACGGTATAGTCTTTATTTTTTAAACTCTCCAGATAAGAGAGAATTTCTCTCTTTTTGAGGAGGCTGTAATCGATCTTAGAAACTTTTTTCCGAGATCTTTTTTGCATTTTGCACTCCTTCCCAAAGGCAAAGAGAAACCTTATTAATTATTTAGTTTACTTTTGGCCGTACGAGTTGAGGTAAAAGTTTCTAATAAGCTCCACTTCGCCTTCGGTGAGAGACACGGGATTACCTAAAATTTTTGACTTAAAGAATATCTCCGCGCTCTTTTCCACCACGAGGCTGACTTTAAAAGCTTCCTCCAGATTCTTTCCCACTGCTACCACACCATGATTGGCAAGCAGCACCGCATTTCGGTCGCCTAAAGCTTCCACAACATTTCTTGCCAGTTCCTGCGACCCTGAAGGAGCGTATTTTGCTACTTTCACCGCTCCCCCCACCATAGCCGCCATGTCCTCCATGATACAGGGTATTTCCACCCGGGCCGCAGCACAAGCGCTGGCATTAATGCTGTGGGTGTGTACTATAGCCCGTACATCGGGTCTTGCCCGGTAAATAGCAGCGTGCACCGGCGTTTCCACCGACGGCTTCCTGCCCGTAGCAAGCGGTTTGCCGTCTAAGTCTACCTCCACTATATCTTCCGGCTCTAGCTTGGTGTATTCCATGCCGCTCGGGGTAATGACAAAAACCTCTTCCTCCCCGTTGCGGGCGCTTATATTACCCCACGTGGCTACAACCAGACCTTTTTCAACTAATTTTTCACCGTATTCAACTACCATTTGTTTTACCTTTAACAACAGCATTCGGCGTCACCACCTTAAATTTATATCCATAAATTGAGGCCAGTCACTTCATCATGATTCCTTTCCAACGTAGGGCCAATAAGCTCTTTTATGTAAAACTCTCCTGCAAAAATTTCGGTTCCTTCCAATAGATGGCCGCCAAAAGCCTTGCCCTCGTGATCGGCCAAGACGATGTGAAGGTGGAGCGCCGGTTTTCCCTGGGCAGTGGATACATTGCCTATACAGCTTACAATTTCCATGGGCTTTTCTAAAGTTACATTGCGGTATTTCTTTTCTTCCTGGTCGTAAATCGCCACCACCGACTTTTTGCAGGCCCCTATCACTTTAATAACTCCGACCTTTATGTCCTTTTCTTTTACAAGGGAAAGTAAAGATAGAAAAAGGTCGCTTCCGTAGTCCAGCCTTCCCATAAATTCGCGGCCGGGTTTGTATTCATTAATCAGCATGGCATTCCTCCTTTAGTTCATACGAGCGCTCTTAAGCTCTTCTCCGCATCGGCAGTGACGCTCTTCTGGAATCCTTTCAATTATGGAGTAAATGAGGTCTTTGAGCTTACCAAGATTTTCGTTAAACACTTTTAGCACCATTTCGTGGCTTACGGGCTCTATATCCGGGTGCCCTTCCAGTCCCACATCGTAGTCGGTCACCAGAGTAATATTAGCATAGCATATTTCCATCTCCCGGGCAAGGACAACTTCGGGATACTGGGTCATATTTATTACTTCCCATCCGTGGCTGGAAAATTCGCGGCTTTCCGCTTTTGTTGAAAACCTCGGTCCCTGCACCACAACAACGGTGCCCCTTTCATGTACCGGAAGCCCCTTTTCCTTTGCCACCTCTATGGCTATCTTCCTGAGTTCGGGACAATAAGGTTCCGCACCGCCTATGTGGGTAGTTATGGGGCCGTCGTAAAAGGTATCCTTTCTTCCCCAGGTGCGGTTTACGAACTGATCGCAGATAACAAAATCCCCGGGTTTTATATGTGGCTGCAGACTGCCCGATGCACAGGGTCCAAGAATTCTTTTTACACCCAATTGTTTTAATGCATAGATATTTGCCCTGTAGTTTATCATATGGGGCGGATACCTGTGGTCCTTGCCGTGCCTTGGCAGAAAGGCTACGGTCTTATTGCCAATCTTCGCGATGGCTATTTTGTCGCTGGGAGCACCGTATGGCGTTTCTACGGTTATTTCTTTAACATCATCTAAAAATGCGTAAAAGCCTGTCCCCCCTATAACTCCAATGTCCGCCTTAAATTCCATCTATGTAACCTCCCTCCGTCGGGTTTTTATACAAAGATATTTTACCATTTTTTTTACCTTTTTGCCATACTTTCAGGAGTTTTTCTAGAATCCTTAAATTGGCCTCTTCGTTGAGGCCCGCCTTTTCCACATCCTCACCACTTAAAAAGACCAAGTCATCCGGCACTCTCCACTCGCCGCACACATCGGCGCCGGCAATGGGAACTATTTCGCCTATCACTTCTATGAGGTCCAAAAGTTCCTCCAGGCTCATCAATCCCTGATCCCAGTTTGTTGCTGCATCCTCCTTTGAAAGCACGTCCTTGTCAATGCTTACGTATACTGGTCCTCCCGTTTTTGTCAGTTCCTCTGCGATAGCTGATACTTTCTTTTCATGGGGCAGGTCCTCTGGTATAAATGTGGCCTTGCCTTCGGTGGGAGATTTTAACAACGCCTCGTCGCTTGAGCTAACCCCAATGACAATACACTTTTTCACCTTGCCTTCGCCGAGGGTTTGAGCCACCCATGAGCCGCAGGTAATATAGCCCTCGGGTGAGCCAAGCATGTCAGAATGATGATCGAAAAGGACAAGCACAGGCTTGGGGTTAATACGCTCAATGAAATTTATTGACAGGTGGTGAAAGTCTCCCGGACCCAGAAAGGTTATCCCTGGCTTAGAAGATTTAATGTTCTGTTTCAACTTCATTAAATGCTTTTTTTCGGCGCAGAACCTGAGACCCTTGACTCCAGCTAAGTCGAAAATATAGTTTGCCTTTTTCATCAGCTTTTTTTGCAAGGATAAGCTCTCATCACTCCTCACTATATTCACCGCAGGCAATGCCATAGGACGTGCCTCCCAGGCTTTTGGTATATTCTACTAAATATTATACTGTATGTGCGACAACTTTAGTTTTAATATTAAAAAACTCCCGTCACTCACTTCTTTAAAGCTTTCAGCTGCCTGCTTTCTTCCTGCTTCCATCCTGTAAAGCGAAATAAATCAATCCACCGAAATAAATAAATAGCATTAGGAGCATCCACACGATAGCCGTTGTACTCATTTACTTCGCCTCCTTTATATTAATTGAGCTGTTGCGTATAGATAGCTCTGTATCAGGAAGTTTTTATCTTATTTGCCAACCAATTATTAGCAAAGTAACACACTAGCGCAACAATTACCCACTGAACCACCATGGTGGCAGGGCTGAACTGCTCAAACGGGTTCCACCAGGTTCTGGGATACCAAGTAATTGATTGCCACATCCACCAGCCAAATACGAACGCAAACATAATAGGAAATCCGGCTATTGTATAATTCCACCATTTTCCTACATACACATAACTGTTGGGATTTATGATTTCAGTCCTTACCCTGTCAATGCCATATTTATACGCAGCTAGGGAGAAAAGTACACCTGCTATTAGCAACCCCACGCCCCAGACCATGTCCTGATTGTCTAGGAACCATGAGCTGTATGCCGAGGGAATACCAAGTATAAACCCAACTACCGTAACCCATATAGCAGCTTTCTTCCGTTCCATTCTCATATTTTGTAAATTGAGCGTCGCCAACTCAAACATTGATAGAAGTGAAGCAAGAGCAGCTATAGAAAGGGCCAAGAAAAATAATGCCGCGAAAAAGGTCCCGCCAGGGAGATTCGGGAAGAATTTTGTCAGATAGATAAAGGTAAGGCCGCTGTTTCCGGACTCTAAAGCCTGCTTTGCACCCACGGACCATGCTGCCTGTGTAAACGCATTCAACCAGACTTTCGCATCAAGCAGCTTGGATAATTCTGGATTATAAAGATATTCAAGTCCCAGGACAGCGTTGGGTTTAGTCAGAGCCCACCCCATTATTACGATAAGGAGCACCATCATAGTGGGTACTATAGTCTTGTTGGCGAGCTCAAGACCCTCATTTACGCCTTTGTAAATTATAAACCCCGCGATGACGACTGAAATGAATTGGAACAATATCGTTTGACGGGGATCACTTAAAAATGCATTCCACATTGCCTCGGAGTCAATACCAGGTTTTATAGCCCCGGTGATTCCGTACACAAAGTATCGCAGAGCCCACCCCATTACCACCGCATAATAAACCATAATAGCAACAGTGCAAAAGCCGATCCATGCCCCAAACCAAGTGTATTTTTTACCGCAGAAGTTTCTGAAAGCTCCTACCGTCCCGAGCCTGGTGGTCTTTCCCATTACCATCTCCATCATGAGAAGTGGTACAGCCCACAATAAGTTAGCTATTAAGAATGCAATCAGAAAAGCACCGCCGCCGTTAGCAGCCGCGACCCTCGGAAACCGCCATATATTACCTGTTCCAAAGGCCATTCCTAGAGAGGCTAGAATAAATCCGACTCGACTGCTCCACTGGACTCTAGTTTCTCCCATAGGCCTCCTCCTTAAAAATTAATTATCCAGAGTGCGGAGGTTTGTAATAAAATTTTGTTTAGTTCCCCTAAAGCTTACGGGTTCCCCGAGGTTTATATAGAATGTTATATATTCTGCAATAAGTGAAAAATCCCTTCTATCTTACGCAATTTTTTATCCAAAAACATAAACCCCCTCCAGTAAGGAGGGGGTGGTTTATTATTATATTATTCAAACCTGTCTTTCAGCTTTTCCATAACTTGAGGCATCGTCGTATACTCCATCTCATCCAAAGGTAAGCGATGGGGTTCGAAAGGACCAAGCTGCCTCATGTAATCGGCTATTTCCATGGCTTTTTGCCTTGCTCTTTCAAAAGCCACATCCGCAAACATGTCCTGCGGCCCTACTAATTTCCCATTGGCCAGCTGGAATCCCAGAGCTACCACCCTCGCTGGGCCGTCAAACCTGCTGGGTGTAGCGTCTTTACAGGATACCGGCATCAGGGGGCCGAAGTGAGAACCTCTCATCCACCCCGCCACCAGATGAGGATTGGCAAAAGGCTCCAAAGCTTCTCCTACTGCGGGAAAGCCGTTCTGGCACCGGACTATAAGTACGGGATCATCTTTGCCCACATACCTTCCGGCCATCAAGTTCATCCTTTGGGTGGAAGATACGGCAGCCGGTTCTCCTTTTTTATCGTAAACTGCTTTCACTGCAAACCGGTTGGAAGCACCTAAAAATACGAGCAGGTCGTAAAGCTCTTCAGGGCAGGAAAACACCACTTTTTTGTTTTCCAAAGTGTCCAGCACTTCAAATTTGAACCCCTGGTGCATCTTGGGGTCTATCACAAGGCCTATAGTGTTGAAGGGATCGGCAAACATCTTGTAAAGCGGCAGGTTCCACGCACCGGGCTCTGTCTTGTCGGCCATGAAAACTATTACCGGCTCACTGGGCCGCTCCTCGAATTCCATTTCTGCAACTCCCGGCCCCATACCTTTTATGTTACCTGAAAACGAATCGGATAAAAGGTCCTGTCCCGCACCGTAAAGCTTTAACCTTTTTGCCACTTGAGTGCAGGAAAGAAAAGTATCCCACGCAAGTTTATGGATTTCGGGGCAGTCGACGCCTTTCCTGTGAGTCATTATCAGGTTAATGTCATCGCCCACATGGGTAACGACGTAGTCTTCCAAAAGACCCTTCCCTTTTTCTTCCACAACCCTCTTGGCTTCATCGATCAATTCGGGGTGCACGCTGCTGTGCCCCACATACCCTCCGATATCGGCCTTAATTACCGTTAGCGTTATTTTTGACATTTTGCTATAAGACCCCCTAACAACAAAAGATATCGTATATCACATTAAACATTTTATACGTAAATATTATAGCATAATTGGGCTTATCTTAACAATATTTCTTATAAAAAAATACCGGCCCTTTTTATCCGAACCGGCCGGTAATAAAATCTTCCGTTCGTTTATCTTTGGGTATTGTAAACATGCTGCTTGTCTCACCGAATTCAACAAGTTCCCCTTGAAGCAAAAAAGCTGTATAATCGGATACCCTTGCTGCCTGCTGTATGTTGTGGGTTACTATAACGATAGTGAGCCTTTCCTTTAAATGGACTATCGTCTCTTCCACGCGCATGGTAGAAACGGGATCCAGGGCGGAGCAGGGCTCATCCAAAAGCAGTACCTCGGGCTCAAGGGCCAGTGCTCTCGCTATGCACAACCTCTGCTGCTGCCCTCCAGAAAGCGAATAGGCGTTTTCATGCAATCTATCCTTTACTTCATCCCAAAGGCCGGCCAACCGCAGCGACCGTTCAACCAGCGCGGGAAGATCCCCCTTGTAACCGTTTATCCTGGGGCCGAAGGCGACGTTTTCGAATATGCTCTTTGGGAAAGGATTGGGTTTTTGAAAGACCATGCCTACCCGGAAACGCACCTTAACGGGGTCGACCCCGGGCGAGTATATGTTCGCGCCATTGAAAAGGACTTCACCCCTCACCCGCGCTCCGTCGGCAAGGTCTATCATCCTATTTAAGCATCTTAAAAGAGTGCTTTTCCCGCACCCCGAGGGTCCAATAATAGCAGTAATTTTGTTTTTATATATATCGAGGTTTATCCCTTTTAACACCTTATGGTTTTTATAGCTTACCTGAAGGTCTCTTATTGATATTATGCTTTCTGGTGTCATACCTCTTTTATCCTTCCCTGATATTTATTTCGTAGAAATATAGCAATAGAGTTCATGGCAAGCAGGACCCCTAAAAGCACCACTATTGCCGCCGCAGCTATGGCCCTAAACTCGTCCCTGGGTCTGGAAGTCCAGTTATAAATCTGTATGGGCAAAATCGTGAAAGAATCAAATGGGCTTTTAGGAATAGTCCTTATGAACGTCAGCGCTCCGATCGGAATAAGCGGCGCCGTCTCACCTATGGCTCTTGAAAGCGCAAGAATAATACCCGTGAGTATCCCGGGCAGAGCCGAAGGAAGAACCACGTAGCGAACGGTCTGCCACTTACTCGCCCCCAAAGCATAGGCAGCATGGCGCCAGGACTCGGGAACGGCTCTAATAGCTTCCTGAGCGGTGACTATAATAACCGGCAGCACCAAAAGTCCCATAGTAAGTCCTCCTGCCAGGAGGCTGCGCCCTAATTGCATCCATCTTACAAAAACTGTAAGACCTAAAATCCCGTATACTATCGACGGTACTCCTGCCAGGTTATAAATATTTAGCTGGATAATGGACAATAATTTGCTGCCTTTCGCGTACTCTTCCAAAAACACAGCCGCAGCAATTCCCAGTGGTATTGCAAAGACTGCCGTTATTACCATTACGTAAACGGTGCCGTAAAGAGCTGGCAGGATGCCGGCCCTTTCGGGGAAGCGCGATGGAAAGGAAGTTATAAACTGCAAGTCCAGCCATCCTATGCTATCGAGGAGTACTTTTGAAAGAAGTAAAAATAATACCAAAATGCCCGCAAGATTTGCGCTAAAGAACAGCCACTTACAGATCGCGTTCCGACGCTCACGACTTTCGAAGCGGGGGGAGAATATTTCATCCTGCAGAGCCATCAGTATACCTCCTTGTAACGGCGAACAATCCAGGTCCCTACCAGATTAAAAGCCAGGGTTATGGCAAAAAGTACGCTTGCAACAGCATAAACGCTTTTATATTCTATAGAACCGAAGGGTGCATCTCCCAGCAGCACCTGTGCGATGAAGGCCGTCATGGTCTGAATGCTTTCGAGGGGGTTGAGCGTCAGCTTTGGCGTACTCCCCGCCGCAAGGGTTACTATCATGGTCTCTCCTATGGCCCTGGATATGGCGAGGATAAAGGAGGCTACTATACCCGAAACGGCCGACGGTATTACTACTTTCAATGTAACTTCGAGCTTGGTAGCTCCAAGAGCGTAAGCTGCTTCCCTCAGCGAATTGGGAACGGCCATCATGGCATCTTCGCTGAGGGATGAAACCATGGGAATGAGCATTATACCCACGACGATTCCCGCACTGAGAGCATTGAATACGTTGGTGTGGGGAAGGACTGTCCTTATGATGGGCGTCACAAAAGTAAGCGCAAAATACCCGTATACGATGGTGGGGATACCGGCGAGCACTTCCAACACCGGTTTTGTCAATCTTCTCATTTTATCCGGAGCGTATTCGCTAAGGTAAATTGCGCTTGCAAGGCCAAGAGGTGCGGCAACTCCCATGGCTATAAATGTGATAAGCATCGTACCTACGACAAGAGGAGCTATGCCATAATGAGCCGGCCTAAAAAAGGGAGTCCACTTGGTATCGGTGAAAAACTCCTTTACCGATACCTCTTTGAAAAAACCAGATGTCTCGCTGAAAAGGGATACGATTATACCGATTGTGACAAGTATCGAAACCGATGCGGCAAGGGCAAGCAGGATTTCCGGGCCCTTTTCCCGGCGAAAAAATTTATCAGAAAAATGCAGCACGGTCTTTCCCCCTAAGGGTTCTATTTTATTTTGCTTAGATTTTCCTGATATACTCTTTCCGGCATAGGAACGTAACCGATTTCCTTCACGAGTTTACGAGCATTTTCCATGTAAAACTTGAGGAACTCTTTAACTTCGGGGCGTTCTAAGGATTTTTTATTCACATATATATAAAGGGGCCTTGCAAGGGGTTTATACTTACCACTTTTTATTGTCTCTTCGGTAGGCACAACAGGCCCTTCCCCTCCATCGATAGCAACCGCTCTCACCTTGTCCGAGTTTTCAGCATAATACGCAAATCCAAAGTAACCAAGGCCGTACCTATCGCCGCTTACACCCTCTATCAGCATATTGTCGTCTTCACTGGAGGTATAATCGGAGCGGCTTTTACCAGCTTCCCCCACAATTACTTCAGTAAAGTACTCGAAGGTACCGGAATCGGTGCCGGGGCCGTAAAGGTTGATCTTCTCATCAGGCCAGCCAGGTTTTAAATCGCTCCATTTTGCTACTTTGCTATCCGGCGACCAGATCTTTTTTAGTTCCTCTAAAGTAAGGCTTTCGACCCAGTTGTTCTCTTTATTGACAGCTACCGTTATGCCGTCGTAAGCCACAGGAATTTCTATATATTCGATGCCGTTTTCCTTTGCTGTAGCACGTTCTGAATCCTTAATCGGCCGTGAAGCATTGTTTATATCTATTTCTCCTCTTAAAAAACGCTTGAACCCACCACCTGTCCCCGATACTCCCACGATGATGTTCACATTGGGATGGATTAGCATGAACTCTTCAGCCACGGCTTCGGTGATGGGATATACGGTGCTTGAGCCGTCTATAGTTATAGTCCCGCTAAAGCCGTCGCCAGTCTTGCCATTTGGGCCCGGCGGACCGCAAGCCGTCAATGTGAAGAAAGCCATAAGTAAAACACACAGGGCCCGTACAAATCCGGCTTTTGGAGATTCGAGCTTTTCCATCCAATCTCCCCTTTTATGGATTTCACCTTCATTATACAAGCCCTGTGTTAATTTGAAATTAATGAATTGTTAAACTTGCGTTAATGCTATTCCCATTCAATGGTAGCGGGCGGCTTTGAAGTTATATCGTAAACCACCCGGTTGACATGCGGAACTTCGTTAGCAATTCTTGTTGAAATTCTATCCAATACCTCGTACGGGAGTCTCGCCCAATCTGCGGTCATGCCGTCTTCGCTTTTCACAGCCCGGATGGCAATGGTATAGGCGTATGTTCTTTCATCCCCCATTACGCCGACGCTCTTTACATTAGTGAGCACCGCAAAAGCCTGCCAGAGCTCGCCGTAGATTCCTGCTTTTTTTATCTCTTCTGTCACTATGGCGTCGGCTTCCCTGAGGATCTCGAGTTTCTCGCGGGTAACTTCACCAAGTATTCTTACGGCAAGTCCCGGTCCCGGGAAGGGATGACGGTAGACTATTTCTTCGGGAAGGCCAAGTTCCAGTCCAACTTTTCTTACTTCGTCCTTGAAAAGGTCTCGAAGGGGTTCAATTAGTTCGAATTTCAAATCTTTTGGCAGCCCCCCAACGTTGTGATGGCTTTTTATCACCGCCGCCGTCTTGGTGCCGCTTTCTATGACATCGGGATAAACGGTGCCCTGAACCAGAAAGTCGACACTGCCAAGTTTTTTGGCTTCTTCCTCGAAGACCCTTATAAATTCTTCCCCTATTATCTTGCGCTTTTGTTCGGGGTCGGTAATGCCTTTTAGCCTATTTAAAAACCTGTCGGAAGCATCAACGGCGATCAGGTTCATGTGAAATTTTTCCCTAAAGGTATTTATTACCTGCTGGGCTTCGCCCTTTCTCAAAAGGCCGTGATCCACAAAAATACATGTAAGATTTTCCCCTATTGCCTTATGTGTTATCAATGCGGCCACCGATGAGTCCACTCCTCCGCTCAGTGCGCAAAGGGCCCTTTTATTCCCAACCCTTTCTTTTATAAGCCGGACCTGTTCTTCCACAAAGCTCGTGGTGGACCATGAACCGGAACAGCCTGCAATCCCGAACAGGAAATTGCAGAGGATTTCTTTGCCCTTTGGAGTATGAGCTACCTCCGGATGAAATTGCACTCCGAAGAGGTTTTTACCGTTGCTTATGGCCGCATGGGGAGTGTTTTTAGTGTGTGCCAAAGTTTTAAAACCTTCGGGCAGTGCAAGTATAGAATCCCCGTGGCTCATCCACACGGTGAGGTTTTTTTCAAGGCCGTTAAATAAACCGCCTTCCTCGTCAACCAAAAGTTCCGCCCTGCCGTACTCGGCGGTTTTTGCGGGCTCTACCCTTCCACCCAGAACATGGCACATAAGCTGCATTCCGTAGCATATTCCAAGGATGGGTACGCCGCAAGAGAAAAGCTTCTTGTCGCATACCGGTGCCTTTTCCGAGTATACGCTTGCGGGACCTCCAGAAAGGATTACAGCCTTCGGATTTTTGCTCAAAATTTTATCTAATGGAGTATCGTAAGGCAAAATTTCGCAGTAAATATGTGCCTCTCGAACCCGGCGCGCTATAAGCTGGCTGTACTGCCCACCGAAATCTAGAATAATCACTGTTTCTTGGTCTTTTAGCATCGAATTCCTCCCATCTTTTCTTATGTAGCGCACTTTTTAATACCAAATAATATTATTTCATAAATCCCGGCACTTTTCCAACCGTGTCATCAAAATTTATACACGGCTTTTTCGGTGATGACAGCATCCATTCTAATGTCGTGGGGGTCTTCCGGTAAGTATTCGGCAATCTGAATCTCAAAAGCAAGGGCGATTTTCTTTGCATCAGGTCTCAGCTTTGGTAAAAATCTGTCGTAGTAGCCTCCCCCATATCCCAATCTGTAGCCCCTCTTATCGAAAGCCACTCCGGGCACCACCACAAGATCTATCAATTTTGGGTCTAAGCCTTCATTTTTTTCCGGTTCCAGAACGCCATAGGTACCGGGCTTCAATTCGTGCGTCCCCTTTATCTCAATAGCCAGGAGGCCCTGTCCCTTTATGGTTTTTGGGACCACTACTCTTTTGCCCATGGCTAAAGCATCTTCTATCGCCTTTTGTGTCATCACTTCATTTCTAAAATCCACGTAAAGCATTACAGTTTTTGATTTTTTAAACTCATCCAGTGAAAAGAGCGTTGAAATTATCTTTTCGCTCATTTTTTTTACGTCTTCCTGCGACAGTTTCATCCTCTTTTCAATAAATTGGCACCGAAGTTCTTTTTTATCCAACTTGCTCACTCCTTTCAGATTAAATAGGCTAATGGCAACGCATGGATAAAGCCTTTATATTCTTTGCTATCACCTCCAAACTACTTCTTTAAAAATACTTCCATAAGCACGTTTTTTCCTTTTACTACTTCTTTTTGCTTCGTAAATTTAATGCTCTTTACTTTGGACATATCTGGGACCTTCACCCACCATCTTGTCCGAAAATACTTTTTACCCTGCCACAATTTTTATTATAGCAATTTCTTCATTTCTTAGGTTATCATTTCCGCTTCGGTGCCCACTACTACCTTCAGGAGTTGCTCCGGCTTGCTTTAAAAGCTGCATCACCCAAGAACACACCAACATATTATAAAAACAAAAGAGCCGAGAAGGAAAAGGTCTCCTTCCCGGCTCATGCCCGCTTTAACACCGGTAACACGCCGGTTTCTGCACCGGTATTTTATTATGTACTTTGATATTACCACACCTTATGAAAAAAATCAATTCCTTGATTTTTCACGGTACCACTTTAACGCCTTTTTTTCCAATTCCTTCACAAACTGATCTTTACCATCCATATAGGCCTCGATGTCATCGGGGAAGCGCCTCGCCAGCTCCTCTTTCAATCTTCCGTACTCTTCTGCGGCATCTTTATGTTCTCGTAAGTAATCCCGCAGCGCCAGATGCCTTTCTATTTCCGTCCTATTGTCTAACTGGTATACATGTACGTGATGAGTGCGGTTATCCCCGCCTTTTCTGAAATACCTTCTCCCAGGAAGGCCAAATTCCCCCATGGGTTCGTACCCGAGTTCAATCATTTTATCGTTAAATTTATCGACTGCATTGATATCCCTCACCACGGGCATGATGTCGATGATGGGCTTTGCCTTCATTCCCGGTACCGAAGTGCTGCCGATGTGATGTATGGCAATCAATTCATCGCCAAAAATTTCTTTAATTTTGGCCGCTTCGGCTTCGAACATAGCAGGCCACATAGGGTTGTAATCCGTAACTATTACTTTCCGCAATATCAATCACTCCTGCACTTTGAGATTTTTTATTTTGATTCATTTTTTGCCAGGACCACGTTGTTGTTAATGGCCTTTTTACGGTGTAACTTGCCACAGGGGACTCCTCCGGAGAGCTTTTAAGAATATTATATCATAAAAGCAGTCCTTGTAAGCTCATTGACTTCCTCATAAAAAAAGCGGATGGCATGTTACCATCTCGCCAGACTTTCAGTTTTATTTAAAAGACTTACCACCGGGGCGATAAGTATGTCGGTAAAATCTCTCAAGGACTTTCGGGATTGCAGCATATTCCTATCGTAAGCGCTCCTACTTCTCTGGCATATTTCAACCCACCTATGACGTAGGGTGTTCTGCCGCTGGCCATAAAGCCCACAACCACATCTCTAGCGGAAAGTCTCCTGTCCTGAAGATCCTTTCTCCCCATATATTCGTCGTCTTCAGCTCCTTCAACGGCTTTTTTTTATGGCTGAGTCCCCTCCCGCTATCACACCCTGCACGAGTTCCGGGTCCACGCCGAAAGTCGGGGGGCATATCATTGAGCAGAAAAGAAAAGCCCTGTTATCGTAAGGGGGAAAACTTTAAGCCCAGTAAGTAGTAAAAACTATTCCTGCGCTTTTCCTTCATTCTTCCGTTCTACCCCACTTTAGTTCTTCTCCATTTGCATCAAATTTCTTTCTTTTGGCTGTAATTTCTTCAATTTCTATAGAGTATACATTAGTCCTATTTAATCCTGCTTTAATCGCTATAGGAAAATAAGCCATTTTTGTCGGGGTATATTTTTCGCAAATTAATCTTAGTGCCTTAATCTTTTCATCTTCATCCTCTACTAATTTTACTTTTCCTACTACAACAGCAGATTCAAACTCAGTGGTAAAAACTTTGCTAATAAGTGCACTTGCTTTTGATTCATCCTTTGCGATTTCATCCAATTCTTCATTGGAATAGATTTCTGGAATTTTTGTTTCTCCAACGAAAACTACACTAACTTTAGGGTTTTTCTCCAGTATTTTAACTTTCCTTCCATCCTTGGCTGAATGAAAATATAATGTATTCCCATCTCTTACAATAGAAAGAGGAATACCATAAGGTTCACCCTCATCCACCATTGAAAGAACTCCATATATGGATTTATCTATGACTTTTAGTCCAAATTCCCTGTTCATTTCTCTATCTTTTCTTCTCATAATTTTCACCCTTTAAAAAAATACCTATTATTTATTTCTTGAATTTATTATCAATTCCTTCATAATCAATGGATAATTATAGTATTTAATATTTTCCAATAATGCTCACCACACATATATACAAACATTTCACCATAATACTTTAAATTACCATGTTTATCGATATCAGGTAAAATTTTAGTGTAAAATTCCCTCTGGCTAGGACCCATCCTTGACACCAGGGGCCTTCGTGGGGTTACAAATAGTTGCCGGTAGTGATAAAAGTTATTTTATATGAAAATTGCCCCACTTCCAGTGGGGCAATTTAAAAAATGGACATGTGAATTCTATTCTGTTGACGCTTTAACGTAAG
The DNA here is from genome assembly GCA_021890755.1 of Thermosediminibacteraceae bacterium. Lineage (GTDB taxonomy): Bacteria > Bacillota > Thermosediminibacteria > Thermosediminibacterales > Thermosediminibacteraceae > JAKKUQ01. The sequence continues at coordinate 109,498 of JAKKUQ010000002.1, forward strand.
CTTTCTTCCCGTTAATTCTGAACTCGAAATAAAGGGTATCTTTGTTGTTTATTAAATATTTTTTTCTCTTCCTCCGAAAGTTTATTATAGTGTCTCATTAATACTCCTCATGAAGCGTGCATTTTTTCTCCGGGCTTCAGCTCTTACGTATCTGTGCGGAGGAAATAGTTCAGTTTGTAAGCCAGCTTATTTGGTGTAGTTCTGGAGGAGCGAACATTTTAAGGTTTATCTTTATCGGTTTTCCTGAAATATTTGTTATTCTGGAATCATATATCACGTTACAAGCTTCGTTATCAGGACCACCTTTCACAGTGGTATGATCGAAAACTAATTTGGGCTCATTCACTTCAATTTTTACATATTCTTTATAATCTATTTCGCTGGCTCCAGAATTTATTTTGTCTATTACAAGGGAAACGTCAGACAAGAAGGGGTCTGCAAAATATTTACAGCCAGATACCAATAAGAAAGAGAAAAAAGAGCAAACCATAATTAATTTTTTAATAGGTTTCATAATAATTTCTCCCGTAAACCCATGCTTCATATGCTAATTCGCTTAATGTACTGTATTTCATATAATTGGGGGCCTTTTCTATTGTGGCAATATTTAAGCTATCAAAAACATATACTTGCTTTGGATTTCCGAAGTTGTAACCGGGCGCCCGGCTTTCCAAATTATTCTATAATCCTAAGTCAACTTTATAGGACAGTGTATAAATTGTCAATAGTTTTAAAAAAAATCACTTTCAAATTATCAAACCACGAATTTGTCACTCGTGACTTTGGGGTTTATTTACGATAAAGTAATTGTGCCCTGAATTTTTCAATAAACATCCCCATAGCCTAGACCATAATTTTTATGCTACTATATTTTGAGGGTGATGTGTTATGAATCTTGATAAAGTCAAGGGTTATCTTGCCGGAGTGGGTTTTTCATCTATTTTCGGGTTTTCCTTCATGTTCACCAAAAACGCTTTGGAAAGGGTTGATCCTTTCCGTTTCATAGGTTTCAGGTTCGCCCTAGCAGCTTTCATTATCGGATTGCTGGCCGCTACGGGCGTGATAAGGTTTTCGCTAAGGGGTAAGAGCCTTTCACCCCTTCTGGCTGTCGCCTTTTTACAACCCGTCTGCTACTTCACATTTGAGACCATGGGGGTAAACCTCACTTCTTCTTCACAGGCCGGCATGATGATGGCGCTCATCCCTATCTTCGTAGCCATCCTCAGCGCCCTTGTGCTGAAAGAGCGTCCCAGCCCGGCCCAGGTTTTTTTCATCATCCTCTCGGTAACGGGTGTGATTATCATAGCAGCCTTTCAGGGTGCAAACGGCGGCGGAACCAACTCGCTCGGGTTTTTGCTCCTCACCGGTGCCGTGGTATCGGCTGCTCTTTTTAACATAGCCAGCCGTCGTTTTTCTGCCCACTACACGCCCTTTGAAGTCACTTTTGTCATGATGTGGGTGGGGGCCCTTTTCTTCAATGCGGCAGCCATCATTTTGCATCTAAAGTCGGGAACCATCCGGGACTTTTTTGCCCCTTTGACCGACACCACCGTACTACTGTCCATTTTATATCTGGGGATAGGCTCATCGGTGATAGCCTTTTTCCTGGTGAACTATTCGCTTTCGCGGCTTCCCGCATCACAATCAGCGGTGTTTTCAAACCTGACGACGGTCATATCCATCCTTGCCGGCGTGGTTTTTCGCGGTGAACCCTTTTTCTGGTATCATGCTGCCGGTGCCCTAATGATCCTAGCCGGTGTTTGGGGGACCAACCATTTTGGCGAGTTGGCGGAAGAAAAAAGAAAAAATCCCCAAAAAGCGGGGATTAATTATGATAAAAACTAAAAACTTTTCCCCCAATAACAACGCTTTTTATCCTCAGGTCACCGTCAAATATCACCAGGTCCGCATCCTTCCCAACCTCAATACTGCCCTTCTTTCGCGAAAGTCCTATTAGTCTTGCGGGGTTTAAACTTGCCATACGCACGGCATCCTGTACCGGAACCCCCAGGGTTTTTACTAGATACCGCACCGCCCTGTCAAGAGTGAGGGTGGAACCCGCCAGAGTTCCGTCCTTCAGGCGAGCTTCGCCATTTCGCACAAACACCTTCTGGCCCCCTAGGGTGTATTCTCCATCGGGAAGTCCTGCTGCCATCATGGCATCGGATACCAGGACTATTTTGTCCCTGCCTTTTGCACGAATTATTAAGTCAACGACCGCCGGATGCAGGTGTATGCCGTCGCATATCACCTCGCAGTAAACCCTATCGTCCGTCAGTGCGGCTCCTGAGGCACCTGGTTCCCTGTGGTCGAATCCCCTCATACCGTTGAAGGTATGGGTCGCCAGAGTTATTCCAAGGTCGATACCTCTCTTGGCTTCATCGTATGTAGCATTGGTATGCCCCATAGCGACCGTAATTCCTTTTTCCCTGAGAAAGGATATAGCCTTTTCGGCACCTTCCACCTCGGGAGCCAGCGACACTACTTTTACGCCGTTCCCCGAAGCAGCAAGGAGCTCCTTAAGCTCGTTAATATCGGGCCTTTTTATGTATTCGGCAGGCTGCGCCCCTTTCTTTTCTAAAGAAAAATATGGACCCTCCACGTAGATGCCAAGAAGTGCAGCCATACCTTTGTCGACCCTTTGTACTCCCATGTAATCTGCAGCGGCCTTTATAGCTTTTTTCATTTCTTCAATTGGAGAAGTGAGAACAGTTGCTAAAAACCCCGTCACGCCGTTTTTGAGGTGGAATTTTGCTATAGTTTCCAATGCATCGGATGTGGCTTCCATAAAGTCCTTACCGTAACTTCCGTGGTTGTGAATATCTATGAAACCGGGGGAAAGGTAATTACCTTGTGCATCCACTACCCGGTCATAATTCCCTTCGGGGATTTTACCCTTTTTTATTTCTTCAATCTTGCCGTCTTGAATCAAAACCCAGTGGTCTTCCAATACCTCGTAAGGTGTAACCACCCGTGCATTTTTTATCAGCACCTTCATTTTTTCACCTTCCTAGACACCCACGGTACCGCAGCAACCGTCTTTTTTTTTCAAATAGATATTCGCGGCTTCTTTATCCATCAGCACCGTGACATCCCTGTGGAGGAGCAGGAAAGAAGCGGGCACTTTAGTTGAAACGGCATCTTCATCCAAAAGCTCGGCCATGATTTTGGCCTTTTCCCGACCACTCGCAAGAAGTATTATTTTCCTTGCCTTCATTATGGTTCCAAGTCCTACAGTTATAGCTTTTCTCGGAACTTCATCGATACTTTCGAAAAAGCGGGCATTAGCCTTGATGGTGTCCGGCGCCAAATTCGTCAGGTGGGTATTGGTTAGCAGTTCGTCCCCCGGCTCGTTAAAACCTATGTGGCCGTTTACGCCAATGCCTAAAAGCTGAAGGTCTATACCACCAGCTTTTTGTATTTGCTCATCGTACCTACGGCACTCTTCCTCCACATCTTTTGCCATACCGTCGGGAATATGTATGTTTTCAGGCTTTATATTTACATGGTTGAAGAAATTGGTGTACATATAGTAGTGATAGCTCCTCGGATCGGTGGGAGAAAGGCCATAGTATTCATCGAGGTTGAAGGTTATCACCCTCGAAAAGTCGAGTTTGCCTTCTTTGTACATCCGCACCAGTTCCCTGTAAGTCCCAAGGGGTGTGCTGCCTGTAGCAAGCCCAAGTACCAGGTCCGGTTTCTTTTTTATTTCCTCAGCTATAATATTTGCCGCAATACTGCTCATTTCCTGGTAATCCCCGGCAATCATGATTTTCATAAATATCCCTCCACATCACCGGCTGAGATTTACCGTTATCTTAAATTGGTCAGACCTGTAGTAAGAAACTTCGTAAAATAAAGGTTTTGTGTGAAAGTATACGCTTTCCACCTTTAAAAGAGGGGTGGAACCTGCTAGCATAAGCAGAGTCTCCAGTTCCGGTGTGGAAAGCACCGCCGAAAAGCTGGTCCTAGAATTTCTTACTTCTATGCCGTAACGGCTGCTCAGCAAATGATATAATGAGCCGGTGAGATCAAGAGTTCCTAGGTCAGGCACCAAAAGAACTGGAATGAACACGGTTTCCACAGCCACAGGCATACCGCTGGCTTTCCTCAATCGGGATATCTTAAATATTTCTTCTTGGGAATCTATGGCAAGGACATTTCCCAGTTCCTCCGCAGAAAACCTTTCAAATTCAATTACTTCTGTTTCCGGCTTCATTCCCTTCGCTTTTACCATTTCAGTGAAGCTCATAATACCTTCCTGTTCCAGGCGGGGGATGGCCACAAAGCTTCCCCTTCCCTTTTCCCTTACTATAACTCCTTCCAGTTCTAATTCCTTTAAAGCCTGGCGCACCGTCATCCTGCTAAGGCCAAAGCGCTCGCAGTATTCCCTTTCCGATGGCAGCGGGTCACCGGGTTTTAGGTCCTGCCTTTTTATATCATCCTTGATTATCTGTTTCAGCCTGAAATAAGCCGGTATCGGGCTTTTTTTATCCAGCATAGGAGCACCTCCATAGTTATTTTAACATATATATGTCTAGTTGTATAGACATATGAAACACTCTCTAGGAGATAAATAGAATCTTAACTAAGCCCCCGCACACGATGGATACTTCCTTGGATTCGGTTTACAAAACTCAGGGTCAACGCCTTGTAAGTTGATACATACTTTCTCCATTGATATAATTTCTTTAAGAATTTAAAAAATGGTGATTTACATGGATTATATTGAAAAATGCGTTTCCGAACTCTAGAGTCCATTTAATATTTGAAATTGTGAGGAGAAGAAAATGCGCATCGAAGTATATCCCACAGCTCAAAGTGTGAAAGACCTGAATGGAAAAACCGCAATAGTAATAGATGTGCTGAGGGCCACCAGCGTCATAACCACCGCTCTTTTTAACGGCGCGGAAAGGGTCATCCCGGTGCCTTCTGTGGAGGAAGCCTTTCGTCTGGCAAAGGATCTTGAAGGCAATTATCTTCTGGGTGGGGAAAGAGGGGCTATCAAGATTCCGGGTTTTGACCTGGGAAATTCGCCGCTCGAATACAAAAAAGAACTGGTGGCGGGAAAAACGGTGATCCTCACCACCAGTAACGGTACCAAAGCTATAAAGGCTTCCGAAAGCGCCGAACACATCCTTATAGGATGTTTTTTGAACGCCTCAGCGGTGGCAAAAAAAGCCCTTGAGTTTGCTTTGTCTTGTGAAATCCCAGGTCTTGCGGTGGTGTGCGCCGGAACTCTGGGAGAATTTTCGCTGGACGATGCAGTCTGCGCTGGTCTCATCGTGGAGTACCTTGTCAGGAATATAGAAAGATTGAACGAAATCCCGGAGCTTTCGGACCTAGCCTTCGCTTGCCGGGACCTTTACCTTGGACACCGGCACGACCTGAAAGCTTTCATATCCCATGCCGCACATTATAGAAGACTTCTGGACCTGGGTTTTGAAAAGGACATAGATTACTGCCTGCAGCAGGATGTACTGGACTGCGTGCCGGTGTATCAGAAAAGAACACCTAAAATTGACGTTCCTTCAATAACTTTACTTATTGCCAAACCATAAATTTTCTCCTTGTAAAACGCACCCCGTAAAGGAAAAGAACAATTACGGGTGATAAGATAATCCCTGACACTACAATTGCTGTAGGAATTGAGGCCTTCAATGCTATTAGCCCAATAATGGGTCCGCCTATAATTTGGCCTAAGGCATCAATTTGGCCGTAGGTTGAAATCACTGTGGCTCTTACTTCTGACTTTATATTCTCGTTTATCCATGCACTGAATATTGGTCTATTTGTAGTCCTAAGAACATTAAATGTTAAATACATAGCTAGAGCTATGCTAAAGTTTCCTGACAATCCGAATAAAATCATGGATATAACCATAAATACATTAATTAAGGTCAATGCAAAAACCCGTTCCAGTTCCCTCGCTTTCTCCATCCTTCTCTTTATATATTCAACTGCTAGTATGCTAAGCAGCATTGCACTTCCATCTATAATCCCAATCCAAACCACCGGTTTTAAATTTAGTGCAGTCGGGAAGCCTATGTCCGATGAAAAATGGGCTGTCCATAATCTATCAAAGCCTTCACTATACAATCCGTATAATAAAGAAATCGCCATCACCAGCTTTAACATCGGCTTCCCATTGATAAATTTGACACCTTCCATAAAGGTATGCCTCATCTGTCCCCAGGAATTTCGGTCCTTTGCAGGAGATGGTGTAAAGTTTGTCTCCTTCATAAAGAACATCAAAAATACTGCTAGGGCTATAAATAACAGTCCACTGACTATTATAGGCAGGTTTATCATCCTGTAGCCCAATAATGAACTTACGAGTATTCCTGCAAAAGAAAATAACTGTATAACTTGTGCCGCCCTCAAATAAATTGAGTCTAGGTCCTTACCTTCCATCTCGTCTGCTATCCATGCCTCGTCCGCACCGCTTGTAAAGGTGTATCCAATTCCCAAAAGCACCTGATTGAAAACAACCGATATAAACAGGGGAATGGTGCCTTCTATTATTAATGCTATGCCCATTAATATAAGCCCTATAATAACCGAAAGCTTTCTGCCTCTAATGTCCGCCACAATCCCCGTCGGTATCTCAAAAAGAAAGCAAGAGGTTTCCAGCACCGTACCCACCAGTACAAGCTCAAAAAACGCCTGTGAGGTCCAGGGTTGCTCTCCATGAAAATATCTTCCTTCCCATCCTTAAAGCCCCAAAGTTCTCCTTTCATTGTAAGCTCCGAAAGGCACTGCCCTGTGAAAGAAACCCTTGCTCGCACGTTAGGCCAGCACAAAAGGGAGACAGTTAGAGGCCTCAAATATCCGGCAAAGACCCTTCCTGCACATCCGGGCTATTTGTGTAAAGCCTCGCCCCGTATCTGAAGTAAACGGGGTCAATGGCAACCGTGACCTCATCCCCTATAACGGCTCCCGTCCCCGTAAGGTCGACAGCGGTAAGCTGCATTCCTATCCTTCCCAGAATCCGGAGGGGTCTGCCGTCCATGAATACAAGTGGTACCGGATTTAAAAATTCTTTAATCTCGTGGTAAATATTCCTTAAAAGTCCTACTACCGTAAACGCGTAATTTCGCCGCTGAACTTTTAAGCCTTCAAAATAACCTACGGGGATAATCCCTATTACCGTATCCCTCGTTGTCCTGTAAGTGCGGCCGTATCCGATATAAGAACCGCGGGGGAGATTTTTCACGTCGATTATCCTGACCTTTAGGCGGGCCACCCTTTCAAGTTTGACCGAGGGGTTTTTGAACATGGTTATCCCGAAAAGGGCACTGCCAATTCTTACCATATCCAGCCGGGCTTCGGGGAAATCCATGGCAGCAACGGAATTGGCCGCATGCCTGATAGCCACTTTTATGCCGGACTGTTCCAGTTTATCCAGTACCCTTTGAAAAACCGACAGTTGATAAAGGGTATAGTCAGGCTTTTTTGCAAAAGCCTCGGCGAAATGGGTGTATGCTCCCTCATAGATGAGGTGGGAAAAACTCTTGAGCACATCTACGACGCGGTCCAGGTCTTCATAAAGGAAACCGAATCGCCCTAAGCCCGTATCGAATTTCAGGTGTACCCGGCATGAAACGCCTTTTCGGGCGGCCGTCTTATCCAGCAGGTCAGCTCCATCCAGGTTGTAAATGGTAGGTGTTACGTCTTTTTCAATGAAGATTTCGCAATCTTCCCGCGTTACCGGGCCCGTAAGGCAAAGTATCCTGCCCTTGATACCCGCTTCCCGAAGCTCCACTGCCTCCTCCAGAAATTCAACGCCGAACCACTCGACACCTGCTTCCTGAAGAGCCAGAGCCACCTCCCTTGCGCCGTGACCGTAGGCATCCCCCTTGACAACAGCCATAACCGGAACCCCGACTTCCCGGCGTATTGTTTCATAGTTCTTCCTCAATGCACACAAGTTCACTTCCATGTATTTTTTATATGGCTCCATCAATGCGCCCCCAGTTCATCCTTTGGGCTTTTGTTTTTATCCTCAAATTTAGATTTCTTTAGCATAAGTGTGATTTTACGGCGAATATTTCTAAAAATAGGTATGCCCTTTTGCCATATGGCGTACCACAAAGGATCCAGTACCATGTCGAATTCCCCAATAAATTCGGTAAACTCTCCGTTAAAGCCTTTTTTGAACCTGTAAAGGCCGTACAGGGGGTTGTCGGGGTTGAGGTCCCCCGACACCCCGCGGAAATCGTATAGGGTGCAGCCCCGTTCCTTCGCCCTTTTGATCATTTCCCATTGAAGCAGGTAGTTGGGCATGACGTTTCTGTGTTCGTTGCTGCTGGCCCCGTAGAGGTACCAGCACTTGGTACCGCAAAAGAGACAGATTATTCCTGCTATGGTTTTGCCCTCGTATTCGGCCAGGGCGAGTTCCAGGTATCCCCGGGGCTCTAGACTGTCGTACATCTTTTCGAAATACTCGAGGCTTCTTACCACAAATCCATCCCTTAACCCCGTAATTTCCATTAGCCTGTGGAATTCCTTCAGGTCTTCGCGCTTTCCAATTCTTATTTTCACGCCTTTTCTCTGGGCAAGCCTTATATTGTATCTTGTCTTAGGATGGAAGCTCATAAGGAGTTCCTCTAAAGACGGTGTAATGTCCAGCCGGAATACGAAGCGCGGCTGTATACCTTCGAAATTCAAAGCTTCCATATTCTGTCTAAATCCCAGCTTCTTTAAATTATTTACCACAATTTGATCTTTTATACTTATGTCGGGATCTATTTTCAACATTATGGCATTATTCTTTCGGGCAAGTTTCCTTACGTTATCCATTAAGAATTTCAGGGTGTCGAAATCGTGCATATCGCAGACCGGGCCTCTGGGAGAATAGATTATGTTTTTGCGTATAATAGGAAGCTGCCTCAAGAGTAAAAGCATTGAGGCCTTTACTGCGCCTTTATCCTCGACCATTACGTATATCGGGCGCCAGTTGTCTTCCTTTACCTTAGCCCATTCTAAGGTCTGGAGCACATGGCCTTTCGGATGGGTTTCTACAAATTTTGTATATTTAGAAGGATCCCCGTTTATTATAAACTCCATCTGCACTTCTCCTTTTATGAGCAACTATTTTCTTATACCTATTATCCTTAACGGCAATGCCAATGTCAATATGGTAATTTTTTGAAAATTGCCATTAGCCGTTCCTTTCCACATCCGATAAATCTATTCGTCTCCCCTCAGGTTTTTCAGGCGCCGCAGGGCTTTTTCGGCCGGCATTAAAGCTAGTTTCCTTTCGATGGAGTCTTCCTGAAAGAGGCTCTTTGTAATTTCTAAGGACTTGCTGTAACACTCTTCCGCTTTATCGTATAACTTTAAGCCTTCATAGCTTTTGCCCATGTCAATCAAAGCCTCGGCTTTGATTTTCTTCAAAAATGCGGGCTCCTCTTGCTCGCCGGAATACCCGGGCTCTTTTGCCTTCATAACATCATTCAAAATACTTATAGCTTCTTGGTACTGGCCCAGGTCATTATAAGCTCTGGCTTTGACAATCTTGAACCTATAATCCTGCGGGTAATCCCCTTTTAGAGAAAGGCCTTTTTCCACTGATTTCAAAGCTTCCTCCGGCATGCCCGCCTTTTGCTGGGCATCGGCCAGGTAATACCAGAGGACAGGTGCATCTGGCGCTTTTTTAAGCTGTTCTTCATAGTATTCAACTACTTTTGGAAAATACTCTCGGTACAGGTCTTCCGCAGGGACAAGGCCAATTTCATACCAGCGGAGCACATCCACGGCCATGGCGGTAATGGTATCCTTCTGCCAGACCGCAAGGTACGCCCTTTTATCTGAGCCCTTTTCGTTGCTATTGCTCTCAAGATGCAGTATTTCCACCATGTGATAGGCCGTTGTGGCAATCTTCTTCAGCGTGTCCTCCTGCCAGGAGAAAATATCAAGGCCGTTTCCGGCGGAGGCCCCGATGGTGGTCCCGATGAGTACTTCGGGGTTTCCATCGCCGGTTATATCAGCAAATTCCATCAAATCCAGGGCATATCCGAAGCCCTGCTGCTCCCATACCTTCTGCCACTTGCCATCCTTGAATTTGAGCAACAAAGCCCCAAGTTCGTTGGTGTTGTTTCCAACCCGGTAAACGGCTAAAATCTCGCTTTTTCCATCGGCATCTAGGTCCTTTTGCCGGATGGCGGGGCCTGAACTATACTGTTCGAGCTGTGCCCCCGAAGGCAGGAATTTCTGGACTATGGGGACTATGTCCTCTTCATTTTCGACCGAAGTGTTAACCGGCTGCGGAGGTCTTATGGTGCTGGCTGGAGAGGGTAGTATGCTGCAGGCGGCGAGCAGCAATGTCCAGGAGATAATAATTGCCGCAAACATTTTTAAACGGATCATTAACATCCCTCCGTTGAAGCTTATCACGCAGGTTTAGCCTTAGCTAAGGTAATTCCCCTGCTGCAATAATAAGTATAATCATTGCAAGCAAAAAAAGGGTTAGTAAAACGTTAAAAATGGTTACAAAAAAGTTAAGCGGGCAATATGACCTCGACCCGGGTTCCCTTTCCGGGCGCGCTTGTAATTTCCATGCGCCCACCATGGAGTCTTACTATCTCGTCGCAAATGGCAAGCCCGAGTCCGCTGCCCGGCTGTTTGCTTTTTGCCTTATAAAATTTTTTGGTAACGTAGGGGAGGTCCTCCGGCGCTATGCCGCAGCCAGTATCCTCCACAATTATTTTCACAATACCGTTTGCACTTTCAGCTTTGACCCGGACGCTCCCGCCGGCCGGGGTGAATTTAAAGGCGTTGTCCAGAAGATTTATGAGCACCTGTTTTATGCGGTTTTCGTCCGCTGTTATTTCAGGAAGTCCCTGCTGTGCATATACTTCAAATTCTACAGCCTGTCGCCGTGCCCTTTGCATCATCTGGGTTTTTATATAGTTGAGTGTATCAACAAGCGCGACTTTATCCAAATTCAGCTTGATTGTCCCGGCCTCAAACCTTGAAAAATCAAGGAGTTCCTCCACCAGCTCCGAAAGCCTTTCGCTCTCTTTGGTTATTATTTCAAGACCTTCTATTAACTCATCCAAATTCAGTTCCTGGACTCCAGCGTTTTCCGGTAATTTCCTGTTTTCCCTGATATGATTCCCTCCTGCCTTTAAATTTTCCCGAATGGCAGAAAGCAGCGTGATGGTCCATCCTTTAATAGCTGTAAGCGGCGTTCGGAGTTCGTGGGATACGGATGCTATAAATTCATTTTTTAGCTCCTCCTGCCTCATTATTTCCTGCGCCATGAAGTTTAAGGTATCTGAAAGCCTCCCTATTTCATCATCGTATCTTTTTGGAGCCCTTGCCGTAAATTTACCCTTTGCCATCTCTTCCGCCACACGGGTTATCTCGTTCAGGGGCTTTATAATGGTTTGTGAAAGTATAACGGCAGCAAAAACAGATATAATCACCGCCGCCAAACCTATAGAAATGAGAATAACATCGATTTTGCCTACCACATCATTTACGCCCTCTAAAGAAGTCACAAATCGCACAACCCCGACCACGGTATCGCCGGATTTCAGGGGATATGAGACCGCCAGCACCCTTTCACCGGTACCGGGCATCCTCCCCTTCCATTTAGAAGGAAGCCCCTGCAGCGCATTTTTCACATCCTGGGTGTCGACCACCCCGCCGGGTATAGAAAACTGCGAATCTGCAAGCAGCCTTGCTTCTTCGTCAATTATCTGCACCTGGGCGGAAGTAGGAGCCGAAAAGCTTTCTAGCAGAGCATCGGCGTTCTTTTCAAGGAAGCCATCCCCCGCCAGATATTGCCGGTAGAAATTTGCCGAGACTTCCGCCTGTTTTGACAGCACTTCTTCCACATTGCCGAAATAATACTGTCTTACGGATATTATTAGAATAATTTCGAAAATTATAACCGTCAGTAAGATGACAGCAAGAAAACTCTTCAAAAGTCTTGCTTTTATTCCCTTCAATACTTTTTCCCTCCAGTTAATCCTCCTGTTTCCATCGGTAACCTATTCCCCATACCGTCTCGATATATTCAGGCCTTCCGGGGTCATCCTCTACCTTTTCCCTTAGCCTCCTTATATGCACGTCCACCGTCTTGGGATCCCCTATATAGTCCGTACCCCAGACCGCATTCAGAATCTCATCCCGGCTAAAGGCCTTTCCGGGGTTTTTCATAAAAAGCGCCATCAGGTCAAATTCCCTGGGCGTAAGGTCCAGCTCTTCACCCTTTTTTAAAACCCGGTGCCCTTTCAGGTCCAATACAAACGGCCCCGAGGAAATTTTCTCATCTTCCAAACCGGCCTTTCGAATCCGGCGCAGCACCGCCCGGATCCTCGCCGTAAGCTCCAGGGGGTTGAAAGGCTTGACCATATAATCGTCAGCCCCCAGTTCCAAGCCCATGATTTTATCCATGTCCTGGCCCCGGGCCGTCAGCATGATAACGGCCACATCGGGCAGTTTCTCTCTAAGGATGCGGCACACTTCAAAACCGTCCATGCCCGGGAGCATCACGTCCAGCACCACAAGGTCGGGCTTTTCCTCTATGGCTTTCCTTACTGCCTCCTCCCCGGAAGCCGCCTCAATCACCTCATAGCCGTTCCTCTTTAAGTTTATCACGATAAAGCGGCGTATGGAATTCTCATCCTCTACTACCATTATTTTCCAGCTAGATATCTGCTGCACTGCCGAGCCCCCTTTACCTACAAAAATAAGCCCCTTTTTTTGAGAGGCTTATCTTATCTTTACCTTATATTGAAAATCCCCCTCGATTTTATTATAACATAACGAGAAGATAAAAGCATTTACCCCGCTTTCTTTTGGAGCCGGGCGACGGTATAGTACGTCGGCCGATCCTGGACGATTGCGTAATATTCGGCTTCCAGCATCAGGCCGTTATACTTTAAGACTACTTCCCTCAGTTTTTCCTGCGATACATTTTCCAAAAAAGCAACTATAACCGCTTTTTTGGCCCTTCTCCTTCCGGCCGCCGCTTCAATCGATTTATTGTCTACCGCCGGGATGATGTCGATAATCGTGCCGTCCTCTCTTAACAGAGCCGCCACAAACACAGGTCTTGGAGCTTTGGCAAGCTTTCTCCTTACCTCAAATACAACCGAATTCATAAAAAATTCCCCCCTTTGTGTCCTCAATGAAGTGGACAAAACCCACCTATGTTAAACTTATATGCATCCTGTCTTCGTTTTTATGCCGGATTTTTGTCGAACAAGTGTTCTCACTATTAACTATATAACATCTAACGCGAACTTTCAACAGGCAAAGTGAGTTTTGAAGAAGGCATACGACTTTGGGAGGAAAAGAGGAATAATTAAAAAAAAGAGGCAAGCCTTCATATATGCGGCTTGCCTCTTTTTATCACAGGATTTTTTAATTAATACATGTCTGGGTTGGGCATGGACTGGTTCTTTTCTTTTTCGGGAATATCGGCCACTACAGCCTCGGTGGTTAGCACCATAGCAGCGACACTTGCCGCGTTCTGCAGCGTGGAGCGGGTTACCTTGGTCGGGTCTACGATACCCTTCTTGATCATGTCGCCAAACTCTTCGCGCAGCGCGTCGAAGCCGATGCCCTTCTCCATGCCCTTCAGTTTTTCGACGATCACGGAACCATCGAGACCTGCGTTGTAAGCGATCTGTCTTACGGGTTCTTCAAGGGCTCTTCTTATGATATCTACGCCAACCTTCTCGTCGCCCTCAACGTTGAGCCTGTCAAGAGCGGGCAACGCGTTGATGAAGGCGGTTCCGCCACCGGGTACGATACCTTCTTCAACTGCAGCTTTGGTAGCGGAGAGCGCGTCCTCGATGCGATGTTTCTTCTCTTTTAGCTCGGTTTCGGTAGCAGCGCCAACCTTGATCACGGCTACGCCGCCAGCGAGTTTTGCAAGGCGCTCCTGGAGTTTTTCTCTGTCGAAATCGGAGGTCGTTTCTTCAATCTGTGCTTTGATGGAGTTGATGCGCTTTTTAATTTCTTCCTTGCTGCCGGCGCCATCGACGATGATGGTCTTTTCTTTGTTGACCTTGACCTGTCTTGCCCTACCGAGCATATCGAGCGTCGCTGATTTGATATCGATGCCGAGCTCTTCGGATATCACCTGGCCTCCGGTGAGGATTGCGATATCCTGGAGCATGGCCTTCCTCCGATCGCCGAATCCGGGCGCCTTTACGGCTACGCTCATCAGAGTGCCGCGGAGTTTGTTTACCACAAGTGTAGCCAGCGCTTCGCCTTCAACGTCCTCGGCGATGATCAGCAGTTTTGCTCCGGCCTGTACCACTTTTTCAAGAATCGGCAACAGATCCTGGACGTTGGACAGCTTCTTATCGGTGATCAGGATGTACGGATCATCAAGCACGGCTTCCATTTTCTCGGGATCAGTTACCATGTACGGAGATATGTAACCCCTATCGAATTCCATGCCCTCTACTACTTCCAGGGTGGTACCTATGGTTTTGGATTCTTCAACGGTAATTACGCCGTCTTTTCCGACTTTCTCCATGGCCTCGGCGATGAGGTTTCCAATTTCCTCGTCGGCTGCGGATATGGATGCAACCTGGGCGATGGCTTCTTTGGTCTCAACGGGTTTGCTGAAGGTCTTCAGCTCTTCAACAACGGCCTTTACAGCTTTCTCGATACCCCTCTTGATGAGCATCGGATTGGCTCCGGCAACTACGTTCTTCATTCCTTCGTGAATTATGGCCTGTGCAAGAAGAGTAGCAGTCGTGGTACCGTCTCCTGCCACATCCTGGGTTTTAGTTGCTACTTCTTTAATCAGCTGGGCTCCCATGTTCTCGAAGGGATCTTCCAGCTCTATTTCCCTTGCGATGGTGACACCGTCGTTGGTAATTGTCGGCGTTCCGAATTTCTTATCGAGAACTACGTTGCGGCCTTTGGGTCCCAGCGTCACTTTAACGGTGTTTGCCAGCTTATCTATACCCCTCAACAGGGCTCTGCGGGCTTCCTCATTGAACTTAATCTGCTTTGCCATTTTCTATGTACCTCCCCTTTGATCTCTTATTCTAAAATAGCTAGAATATCGCTATGCCTGAGGATTAGATATTCTTCATCATCAATCTTTACCTCAGTTCCGGCGTATTTTGAGAATATTACTTTGTCTCCCACTTTGACTTCCAGGGGTACTTTCTTGCCGTCGATGATCTCGCCCGTTCCTACCGCAATTACTTCACCTTTTTGGGGCTTTTCCTTTGCCGTGTCAGGCAGGACTATGCCACCTTTGGTCTTTTCTTCCTTTTCCAGCACCTTGATGACTACACGATCACCCAATGGCTTTATATTCATGTTAACCCTCCCTCAAATGTAATTTAAAATTTTATCCTTCAATATTAATTAATTATTATTAGCACTCTCTTTAAGTGAGTGCTAATAGCAATTTATATCATATCTTAATAAATTTATAAAATCAATTTCATACCTCGGCCTAAATTCTATAAAATTCTACTTTTATACTGGATTTTTGTGCCGTTTTTTCTTTATTCTTTCAAATTCTAGGCTAATCTCCACATCGCATTTACTAGCTTTATTTTATCCGTCATTTGACAAAATTATACAAAATATACATTATTTGTCTATTTCCCACAGTCTCTTACGCCGCCGTTTAGAAGTTCCACGGCGTGAGGGATGGCAGGCAGCACTACTTCTAAATTTTCGCGGACCGCTTTTGGACTTCCCGGCAGGTTGATTATAAGGGTCTTTCCGCGGATGCCGGCAAGACCCCTTGAAAGCATGGCATGTGGGGTCTTTTCGAGGCTTTTATACCTCATTGCTTCAGCTATTCCGGGAACCACTTTTTCCACCACCGCAAGAGTGGCTTCCGGTGTATTATCCCTCGGCGAAAGTCCGGTCCCGCCTGTAGTTAGCACAAGATCCAACCCTTTTTCGCACATCGCAATGAGGGAACTTTTTATCGCCTCCAGGTCATCGGGAACTACAGCGTACTCCTCTACCCTTCCGTTTATGGTCTCAATCATTTCCTCTATCACTTTGCCGCTTTTGTCTTCCCTTTCGCCCCGGGCTCCCCGGTCGCTGGCAGTCAAGATCCCTACCCTGATTAAGGGCATCACTTTTATCTCATCCCCCTCTGAAACCACGCCCCCTCGCAAAACTCGGGCGAAAATACCTTCTCTTGGCATTATGCAGTCCCCCGCCTGGCGGAAGATCGCGCAGCGGCTATGGCACTCCTTCCCTATCTGGGTCACTTCAAGCAGCACATCGCTAATCTTTAGCCTTGTCCCAACCGGCAGGCAAGCAAGGTCTATTCCCTCCGTGGTGATGTTTTCCGCAAAATCGCCTGGCCCCACCGAAAGGCCCTTTTCCTTCATTTTTTCTATGCTTTCCACAGCCAAAAGGCTCACCTGGCGGTGCCACGCACCTGCGTGGGCATCCCCTTCAAAGCCAAAGTTTTCAATTAGCCTCGCTTTTCCTACACTCTTCTTTTTTTCTCCCTTTTTGGCACTTATGCAAACCGCCACTACTTTTCCCATGGTACTTCTTCCTTTCTTTTAAAATCGCCGCTTTTACCCCCGGTTTTTTCGATGAGCTGTATATTTTTTATCACCATGGTTTTATCCACCGCCTTGCACATATCGTATATTGTAAGACATGCCACCGAAACCGCAGTGAGCGCCTCCATTTCCACACCCGTCTTGCCCACGGAATGAACCCTCGCTTCTACGGCTACAGCGTTTTTGCCATCAATAATCTGAAAGTCCATCTCTACCCCGGTCAAATTGATATTGTGGCACAAAGGGATGATCTCCGACGTTTTTTTTGCAGCCATTATACCCGCAACCTGAGCCACCGAAAGCACATCGCCTTTTTTCATCCTGCCCTCTTTTAGCATGAGTAGGGTTTCGGGTTTCATAACTACGTATCCTTTTGCCACTGCGGTGCGCACCGTATCCTGCTTTTGGCTTACATCCACCATCCGCGCCCTGCCGCTTTCGTCAAGATGGGTAAGTTCCATTTTCATCCCCCTATCTGGCACATGGTCCTTTTGGTTTTTCTGAAAGGCACTACGTTCATCCTGTGGCCTTCAGGTTTTTTCATTAGCGCATTGACAAAAATCCTTTGCAATTCTTCGACACTTGCACCTCCCCTAAGTGGTGCCTTTATGTCTATTTCCTCTTCGGAAGCAAGGCAAACCTTCAACTTTCCGTCAGAGGTAAGCCTTATCCGGTTGCAGTAAGCACAAAAGTGGCGGGTTATTGGCGCGATAAACCCCACGTATCCCTTGCCTCCGGGGATTTTATAATAAACCGCCGGTCCCGCTCCCTTTTCCGGGTACTTTACAGGTTCTAACTTCAGTCCTAAAATGCGAGCGATGTGGTCTTGAGGCACCAATTCCATTCCTTCTCTTACCGATTCGCCGATAGGCATGAGCTCTATGAATCGCACCGTCAAAGGGTAGTCAATGGCAAGTTTTACAAAGTCGGCTACTTCATCATCGTTAAAACCTTTTATTACAACGCAGTTAACTTTTACCGGAACGAGGCCGTGTTCCAGAGCCGCCTCAATTCCTTTAATGACGCTCTTTAGATTCCCTCCCCGCGTCATCCGCCTGAATTTTTCGGGGTTTAAGCTGTCAAGGCTCACATTGACCCTGTCTAGGCCTGCCCTTTTTAAATCCGCCGCCAATTCAGCAAGCAGCGATCCGTTGGTGGTAAGGGCAATATCTTGTATTTCCGGAATGTGCCGCACCATAGCCACAAAGTCAACAATGCCCTTCCTTACCAGCGGCTCGCCACCGGTGATCCTCACTTTGGATACCCCAAGGGGAGCTATTGCCTTTAAAAAGCGCGCTATTTCTTCAAAGCGTAGGATATCTTCAGAGCTTTTCGGTGCAATGCCTTTTTCCGGCATGCAGTAGATGCACCTGAAGTTGCACCGGTCGGTGACCGAAACCCTTATATAATCTATTTCCCTTCCAAAGCGGTCCTTCACCTAATCGCCCCCAATCAGTTCCCCGGTCATTGACGTGTTGTACCCGCCCAGAGCTTCGATTTTTTTCTTAAACTCTTCGGACCTCAAAATTTTTAATATCTTCTGAATAGAATCCATGTGGAAAAACTCTTCGGGAATCGCTATGTCGTACCTTTCCTGCCCTACAGGTATAAAATCCAGGTCAAAAGCCTTCGCGGCAGCCATTATCCCCATTCCCACATCGGCTCCGCCTCCGGCGACCGCCGCCGCAACCGCAAGGTGGGTATACTCTTCCTTGCCGTAGCCCTTGATACGCTCTGGATCGATGGAAAGCTCTTTGAGCTTCAGGTCCAGCAATATTCTCGTTCCCGCTCCCTTTTGCCGGTTGACGAAGGTGACATCTTCCCGGACAAGGTCTTCGATACCTCTTATTCCCTTCGGGTTGCCCTTTTTTACCATCAGCCCCTGCTGCCGGTAAGCCAGATTCACTAAAAGAATCCTGCGGTCCCCAAGATATTTTTTTATATAGGGAACGTTATATTCGCCTGTTTCAGGGTCCAAAAGGTGAATGCCAGCCATATGGGTCTCCCCGCGCTTTAGAGCTATTATCCCGCCCATACTTCCCACGTGGGCAGATGAAAGGGTAATTTCGGGGTAATGCCGCTTTAGCTCGTTGGCGAGTATATCTATGGTGACATCGTGGCTGCCGATCATCAGCACCGTGTTTTCTATTTCTTCTTTACTTTTTAAAAGTTCTACTTCTACCTCTTCTCCTGCCTCTATTCCTTCTTTTGACTCCGGTATCCTGACTAACCCGTCTGCCCTCACAACCGACATTATCACTCCGGCTCCCCGGGATAGCGGCGATGCTATGAATTCGCCCCCCATTTTGCCCACCTTTACCCTTAAAAACTCCAATGTCCCTATTGAGGACACCACCCGTCGGGAGAGCCTTGCCCTTACCTTTTCGCGTTTCGGTACGGGTAAACCCTGCATCCTGTACAGGATTGGCTTTACGAAAAGTTCCATGGCAAGGTAGGCAGACACCGGATATCCTGGGATTCCTATCACGGGCTTTCCGGCGATATACCCCAATGCTACTGGTTTTCCGGGCTTGATGGCAACGCCGTGCACCGAAAGTTTACCCAACGCCTTTATACAGCTTGACGTATAGTCTTCCGTTCCCGCTGAAGAACCGGCATTGATCAAGACCACGTCGGCGGAACTTGCGGCTGTTTGAACTTTTTGTTTTATCAGTTCAAAATCATCTTTTACCTTTTCCAGCACTACCGCTTTTCCGCCCCATTCCTCGACCAATCCTGCGAGCATTGCAGAATTTGACTCAATTATATCTCCGGGTTTTAAGGGCGTACCGGGGTTTACCAGTTCAGTGCCTGTTGGAATAATGGCGACTTTCGGCTTTTTCCTCACCCTAACAGCAGTATGGCCGGCGGCGAGTATCGCGCTCAAATCCTGAGGCCTCAAGCGGTGGTTTTCCGGCACCACCAGCTCTGTTGCCGCCATATCTTCGCCGATCCCCCTCACGTTGTCCCACGGCGAACAGGGCGATACTATCTCCACCTCACCATTGCCCAGAGGATGCACTTCCTCTATCATTATCACCGCATCGCAGCCGGGAGGAAGGGGGTCACCGGTATCTACGGGCCAGAAACTCACTCCTTCTTTCAACCGGACGGGATTTTTTTCTGAAGCGCCAAAGGTATCCTTTGCCGAAACAGCAATACCATCCATTGCAGCGGCGTTGTAATGTGGGGAAGATATCCGGGCAAAAACCGGTTCGGCAGTTACACGGCCTAAAGCCTCCCTTACATCTACTATCTCCGATTCAACAAGCTTCAAGGCCCCCGCATCTTCCAGTTCTTCAAAAAATCTATCCAGAGCTTCTTTTAAAGTCGGGTTGTCCAGGTACACTTCCCTTTCTTTCACGCTTTCTCCTCCCTCAGTAAAGCTCTACCTCAATGTATTCTCCCTCTTTGACACCCAGCTTTTCCGATGGGATTCGCGCAAGGCCGTGAGATTCCACCATGGTGGATATAATCCCCGATTTTCCCAGCACCGGTATTGCCCACAGTTCCCCATGCCTTTCCTCCAATTTTACGCGGATGAAGTCTTCCCTTCCCGCCGCCGAGGAAATATTCCGGGCTATCTTTGCCTTGACTTTAATCCTTCCATAATTTTCCGGCCTTCCCAAAAACCACGAAATAATCGGCCTTACCACCAGTTCAAAAATGACCATAGCCGAAACCGGGTGTCCGGGAAGCCCCACTACCGGCTTTCCCTCTACTGCACCAAGTATCGTTGGCTTACCGGGCTTTACCGCAAGTCCATGCGCAAGTACTCCAGGCTTTCCCAAACTTTCTATTACCTTTACGGTCAGATCCCTTGTCCCTATGGAACTCCCTCCGGAAATTATCACTAGGTCCGTTTCATCCAGGGCTTTGAACACTGCCTTTCTTATGTCGTTAAAGTCGTCCCTGACCACACCGTAAATTACCGGCACCCCTCCCCATTTTAAGACCAACCCGGCAAGGGAGAAACTGTTCATATCCCGGATCTCGCCATCCCTTAGTTCGCTGCCGGGTGGCTTTACCTCATCCCCTGTTGAAATCACGGCAACTTTCGGCGAAATGGCAACCTTAACCTTTTGCAGCCCCATGCCTGCCAACACTGCGAGGTCCTGGGGCCGTAAAGTATGGCCCTTTGGCAGCACCAGACTCCCCTTTTTTACATCTTCTCCTTTTAAGATGACGTTTTCCCCAGGAGCAACCGGCCTTTCCACTACCAGAGTCCCATCTTCAAAGGGATGTGTATATTCAAGCATAACGACTGCATCAGAACCCTCGGGCAGCATCCCACCTGTAGAAATCTTCGCAGCCTCTCCTGGCTTTAGAGCAACTCCTGGCCTTTCACCCATTTTTATTTCAGCAACTACCTTGAGTATCGCAGGCAGCGATTCCCCCGCCCCAAAAGTATCCCTGGCAATAACGGCATAGCCGTCTACCGTAGAGCGGTCGAAAGGCGGTATGTCTTCGGGAGAATAAATATCCTCCGCCAGCACCCTGTTCAGTGACTCGAGGAGCGGCACCTCCTTGCTCCGTACCGGAATACTCCTTAAATTTTCCTTTAGTATATTTAAAGCGTCTTTTACTTTTACAGCCTCAAAAAGCATAAAAGGATCTCCCTTTACTTCTTTTTATAGTTGATATTTTCTCTCTTTAAGTCCAAATTCCTCCTATAAAAAAATTTTTCTTTATAGAGGAATATGCACGCTTTTGTCGAACATAAAAAATTTATGTGAATGGGAGGTCATTACCGTGGATAAAAAAAAGGCGTTAACAGAAGAGGAGTTTCGCAACAATTTCAACGCCTTAAGCTTCGACGCCATATTTTTTGCGGCGTCTAACGGCTTTTTAGAACCAGGGACAGTTGTGTCATCTTTCGTAAGCAACCTTACCAGTTCACCGATGCTGATAGGGCTCACCACTACCATAAGAAACTGCGGCTGGTTTTTGCCTCAGCTTCTAGTTGCCAGGTGGGCCGAAGCGTTACCTCGAAAAAAACCTATTGTTGTGGTAACCGGGGGAATTTTAAGGATGGCTGCCGGCATGATGGCTTTATCGACCCTGATTGCTGGGAAAAACCCCATGCTGGCTCTCATTCTTTTTTATACCTTTTTCATCGTTCTTGCATTTTCAGACGGCATAAGCGGTGTCCCATGGATAGACCTTTTCGCTAAGTCAATCCCGCCGGAGCACCGGGGAGTATACTATGCAAAAACCCAGACTTTAGGAGGTATTTTGGCATTTGCAGCGGGATTCGTAGTTAAGGCTATACTCAGCAACAAGGATTTTGCTTTCCCTTACAATTATGCCATAATATTCTTTTTAGGATTTATTTTTTCCACCTTATCTTTTCTATCCTTTTTGAGGCTTGAGGAAGTCGAAGATGGAACATCCAGCCAGCGTGAAAGCCTTGTAAAATATCTGATGGGAATCCCTCAGGTTTTTAAAAAAGACGCGAGTTTCCGCCTGCTGATTATAGTAAACACTCTCCTTCGCTTCTTCTTCATGCCCCTGCCGTTTTACGTAATATTCGCCCAGGAGATCCTTAAAGTCCCGCAGGACAGCGTCGGTATTTTTGTTTCGGCTCAAATGCTTGGTTCCATTTTGGCAGGCATCTTTTTCGGAAGAATCAACGATTTTTATGGAAGCAGGAAAGTAGTGGTTTTAACTGCAGGACTTACGGCCCTACAGCCGGTTCTGGCCTTGCTTTGCTTTTTCCTTTACAAGCTTCACTTACCATTTTTTCCCCTTTTCGTCCTCATATTCACCCTTATCGGAGCTACTTACAGCGGGGTCTGGGTGGGCATCTTCAACTACCTTTTAAAAATCGCTCCAGAAGAAAAAAGGCCCCTTTACATAGGCCTCTTAAATACCCTGACAGCACCCACCACTTTTTTGCCGCTGCTAGGCGGGATCATCATCGAACTTTTTTCCTACGTTGCCCTTTTTGCCATAGCAGCGGTAATGGTGTTTTCATCGGTAGTGGCATCCTATGCACTAAGAGAAGTGGACGGATAGGAATGCGTTTGAGCTACTCCCTCACAAGTGCTTGTTTCTTGAATGACATATAACACTTTCGGCAAACGGGAACATAAGTTATTTCCGATTCGATTGCGTCACCAACACTACCACCGACTAAAATTTGCTCACCTTCAAACACAGGTCTTCCGTTTTGCAACCGCATATTCATGGTTGCTTTGCGATCGCAATAGTAACATACCGCCTTTAATTCCTGTATCTTGTCAGCATAAAGAAGTAACGCCCTCGAACCCTCGAAAAGCTGATTCATAAAATCGTTTTTCAACCCAAAGCAGACTACTGGTATGTCGAGTTCATCCACAATGCGGGCCAAGTCGAGCACAACCGGCTCTGTCAGGAATTGCGCTTCGTCCACCAGAATACAATTTGGTTTATACTGAATTGCGAGGTCATAACAATTGACTCTTTCAATTAGCCATGCGTCCTTTTCTAACCCTATACGTGCAACGATTTTCCCTATCTTTGCATCAGATGCGAGATTTGCGTATCGTGTATCTTTCTCGGAAGTAAAGAGCAGAACCTTCTTACCTTGGCACTCGTAAATGTGTGCTGTTTTTAACAACTCCAACGATTTCCCACCGCCCATGGTGGAATAAATAAAGTAAAGCTGTGCCATAATTCTCGCCCCCAAACACGAAAGCCGCCCTCTTTGGCGGCTTCCCCGAATTGCGGTACCACCAATACTGCCACCACCTACGATGCATTCGCACCTTTAGTGGTTCAGTTTAATTCTATCACATTATATTGGGATATAAATGGGGTATTTAAGGTTTCTTTTTCAAACAAAGACACCAGTGTGATAATGCAGAATCTCTCCTTTTTGCCTCCAATTTAGCTTCTGATTGTATGTCCCGTTGGGGTTGTATCAAAAAGGCTGCCATTTATTCCATTATATTATCCGGCTAATTTTTGGTTTATAATCTCCAAAACCTTATTTATCACGGT
>JAKKUQ010000051.1 GCA_021890755.1 Thermosediminibacteraceae bacterium
GCAATGTAGTGGGCGGAGCCATTTTTATACCTCTTATGTATTACAATGCTTATTATACTAAAGTAGAAGTGGATCATGATGCAAGTTTAAAGATGTAAAAAATTTTAAGTTAAAGCTAACCAACTGAAGCCGGGCTATGAGAGTCCCGGCTTTTTGAACTAATCTAGCTTAAAACTTTCACGTTACATTACAATGCCGCAGAAGACAAGTACATTGTTTGGACATTCAAATTGTGTAAATTGTGTAATGGGATAAAGGTGTTTTCTAAGAGGAGGATATTTTTTAATTTTAACGAAGTACTTTATTAATATCGATGGGCTGATAAAAACAAGCCAATTAAATCAAAATCGAGAGGGCAGGAAAAATGGCAGAGTACCTGATAGATTCGCTGGGAGATATGTGCCCAATACCTAATCTAAAGGTCCAGTCTAAAATAAAAAAGCTGCGGCCGGGTGACCGCATAGTCCTTCTTACCGACCACAGCTGTGCCGTTACAACGATTGTAGATGAGATGAAAAGAAAAGGGCTCAAAGCAAAAGTGGAAGAAGTGGAAAACGGTGTATGGCGGGTTGTAATAAGCATGACTGCACGTTAGCAAAAACCGCGGTTCGGAGTATGCATGAACTTTATAAAAGCCATGGCAGCCTGGCTTTGAGCTTTCTCTCGTTTGTAAGCCAGGTGGATCTTCTGTACCAGGGGCACGCCTTCGATTTTCAGGGCGACGAGGGTCTTATTGAAAAGCTCCTTTCTTATGGCAAGCCTTGGCATTATAGAAATGCCGTGTCCTGCTTCCACAGCGGCCTTTATGGAGTCGGCGCTGCTAAGTTCCATTACTATATTTAGGCTGCTTTTTTCTATGCCCGCCTCCATAAGGCATTTTTCTACCATCTGTCTTGTGCCGGAACCTTCTTCGCGCATTATTATGGGTTGGCTCAGGAATTCCTCCAGCATCAGGATGTTTTTTCCATTCCAGGGCTCTCTGTTAGGGGCTATTACTACCATTTCGTCACTGGCGATTTCGCTGGAGACGAAGTTTCCGTAAGGCTTTTCCCCCTCGACAATTGCCACATCGATGGCGCCGTCCCTGAGTTCTGTTAAGATTTGACTTCGATTGCCAACTTTCAGCTTTATATTCGTTTCGGGGTATTTTTCCTTGAATATGAAGATACTGCAGGGTACTGCATATCCTCCCACTATTGATGATGCTCCAACTATCAGGTTTCCGCTTATCGATGCTCTGAAATCGTTCATATTTTTTTCGAGGTCTTCATAGGTCGATACTATCCGTTTCGCGTAGTCGTAAAGGATTCTGCCGGCTTCTGTAAGAACAATACCTCGGTTGGTTCTCTTTATGAGCTGGACGGAAAAGAGGGTTTCAAGTTGCTTTATCTGCTGACTCAGGGCAGGTTGAGTAACGAAAAGGCGTTCTGCGGCTCTTGATAGGGATTGAGTTTCTGCAACCGCTATAAAGGATTTGAAAAGGTTTATATTCATAGGGGCTAACCCCCTTATCCTGGTATAAGACATTTTTATAATACCATAAAAAACGATTATTTTACATTTTGTTTTTAAAAATCTATAATTGAAAGTAGGAATAAAAGTGAATATGTTCACAAGAACTCAAAAAAAGAATCAACTTCCTTTTGCGATAGCGCTGCTTGCCTGTCTTGTTGTTTTTGGCATATATCTTTCAAATATTAGAACTATTCTTGTAATTAGGTGGGTTTTCGGTATAGCCTTTGGTTTCGTGCTGCAGCGTTCGCGATTTTGCTTTACAGCGGCTATGAGGGATCCCCTCCTTACAGGCAATACGTCGATGTTCCGGGCGGTGATAATAGCCATAGCTGTGGCAACAATGGGGTTTGCTTGGCTCCAGTATGCGGCTCACCTTTCTGGCTGTTCGGTGCCTGGTATGATCAAACCGGCGGGAATACATACAGTGTTTGGGGGAATTTTATTCGGTATAGGTGCAGTTTTGAGTGGGGGATGCGCTTCTGGTACCCTTATGCGAGTAGGCGAAGGACACTTGGTGAACATGATAGCTCTTGTGTTCTTCATCGCCGGTTCGGTGGCAGGCGCCTACCATTTCGGCTGGTTCAAGGAGAATCTCATAAAGTACACAAGGCCTGTATTTTTGCCGGATCTTTTGGGTTGGGGAGCAGCATTTTTCGGGCAGCTAGCTTTTCTTTTCATCCTGTACTGGCTTGCTCTTTGGTGGGACTACTACAGCAGAAATGAATAGACCGCAGATAGGAGGGGGTCGAACGTGAAAAACCAGAACCTTTATAAAAAGAAAATAAAAAGATATTTAGATGTGATTCTGAAGGAACCATTCCCCTACTGGTTTGGAGCAATCCTGCTAGGGATTTTAAACGTTGGTCTTTTTGCTGTTAGCGGCGAGCCATGGCACATAACAAGCCACTTTGTTCACTGTGGAGCGTGGATTGCACGAGCATTAGGCGTCCGGCCGGAACTTTGGGCCTTTTACGGCGAAAAGGATAATGCCGAGGCTCTGGCACAGGGTTTTTTGCGAGACGGAGGTTCCATACAGAATCTAGGCATCATTGCCGGTGCAATGCTGGCGGCGCTTCTGGCGTCCCAGTTCAGGTTTAGGAAAATTAAAAGTTATAAACAGGTGATTGGCGCTGTGATCGGTGGATTTCTCATGGGCTACGGCGCAAGACTCGCCTTCGGATGCAACATAGGGGCTTTGTTCAGCGGCATATCTTCCATGTCCCTTCACGGTTGGATTTTCATGGCATCCATGCTGGCGGGTACATATTTGGGTTCCAGAATCTTGATAAGGTTCTTTCTCTATTGATTTTCCATTTTTAAATAAACCCAATATTAGAAAGGAATTGGAATTTCGATGTTAGGTGGTGTGTATAATGTATGCAATTGATGTCCTTGAAAAAATGAAAGAAATAGTGGACAACTGTATGGGTGACGCTCCGGCATACTGCGTCGCGACCTGTCCCATGCACACTGATGCTAGAGGGTACATCAAACTTATTTCTGAAGGCAGATATAAAGAAGCTATCAAGCTCATCAGGGAAAAACTTTTTCTCCCGGCAACACTGGGGCGTATCTGTGCCCACCCCTGCGAACAAAAGTGCAAGCGCAATGAGGTGGGGCATCAGCCCATGTCAATAGCTGCTCTGAAGCGGTTTGCCGCAGAATACGACGATCCCTCTGAATGGGATCTTTCAATGGAGCCGGAGAACGGCAAAAAAGTGGCCATAATAGGGTCAGGCCCAGCGGGGGCTCAAGCAGCTATTGACTTGAGAAGAAAGGGGTATAAAGTCACAATTTTCGAAAAGCTCCCGGTGGCGGGAGGGATGCTTAGGGTAGGAATACCTGAATACAGGCTCCCCCGTGATATTCTGGAGAAAGAATACAGCTACCTTGAGAAACTGGGGATTGAGATCTGCCTCAACACCGAAGTGGGTAAGGACGTACTTTTTAGCGATATTAGGGATAATTACGACGCAGTGCTTATTGCAATCGGTGCCCATAAGAGCGTAATGCTGCCGGTACCGGGGATCGACCTGGAGGGGGTCATACCCGCGGTGGATTTCCTGCGGGAGGTCAGCATGACCCGAAAGTTCCCGGTGGGTGAGCGTGTAGCGGTGATCGGCGGAGGTAACGTAGCTATGGACGTGGCCCGAAGCCTTATAAGAGTTGGGGCAAAGAAGGTAGACGTTTTCTGCCTTGAAAAAAGGGACGAGATGCCGGCTCACCCCTGGGAAGTTGAGGAAGCCGAAGAAGAGGGCGTTGTCATCCACAACGGTTGGGGTCCGAAGGAAATAGTGGGTGAAGAAGGCAAAGTCAAGAAAATTGTTTTCAAGGCCTGCACGTCTGTCTTTGACATGGAAGGCCGTTTCAACCCATGCTACGACGAGTCCAAGCTTTATGAAATCGAGGTCGATAACGTGGTGCTGGCCGTTGGCCAGACCGCGGATAGCTCGTTTCTCGCTGATACCGGTATAGAGCTTTTAAAAAACGGCAAGGTCAAGGCGGACCCGGTTACTTTGGAGACATCGCTGAAAGGGGTGTTTGCTGCAGGAGATGCAGTGGGAAGGCCGCTTTTTGCCATTGAAGCAATGGCCGAAGGCAGGAAAGCTGCTATATCCATAGACCGGTATCTGAAAGGGGAAGACCTGCGTGCGGGAAGGGAATTTGAGGGAGCTTACGAGACCTGGCTCGAAAAGGACGTCTCTAACGAGCAGTTTCTGCCGAGGGTCCAGACGCGAAAGCTCCCACCGAAGGAAAGAGTAAAGGGCTTCATGGAAGTGGACTTGGGGTTTACCGAGGAAATGGCCAGGAAAGAAGCCCAAAGGTGCCTCCAGTGCGAGTGCCGCCTCTGCGTCAAGGAATGTCTAATGCTCCAGGACTTCACCCATTGTCCAAAGGAACTGTTTAAGGAGATCCTTGAGACCGGAAAGGTCAACCCGCTTATACCGTATTCCTGCAATATGTGCAACAAGTGTACTTTGCTTTGTCCGAAGGAGTTCAGGCTTGCGGACAGGTTCAGCGAAATGAGGAAGGCACTGGTAAAGCATGGTATCGGTCCTCTGAAAGAGCACAGGCCTATCCTGATGCACCAAAGGTTCAGCTTTTCAAGTATTTTCAACGTAACTTTGCCGGATAAGAAGGCGGGCTTTACCAAACGCATATTCTACCCGGGATGCAGCCTGCCTTCATACAACCCCGAAGCCGTGGGCAGGATCTACGAGTACCTGAAGGAAAAGCTGCCCGGTACAGGCGCAATACTGAAATGCTGTGGCAAGCCCACTAAGGCTTTGGGCCTGGAAGAGCTCTTTAAAGAGAGGTCCGCTATGGTGGTGGAAGAAGTAAGGAAACTTGGCGCTGAAGAGGTTATTACCGCCTGCCAGTCCTGTTATAAGATGCTTTCTGAGTACCTGCCCAAGCATTTACCAGGGGTAAAGGTGAGGTCCCTGTGGGTGGTGCTAAAGGAAATAGGTCTGCCCGAAGAGGTCAGGGGGATTGCGAAAAACAGCGGAATGACAGTTGCTATCCACGATTCCTGCGTGACCCGCGATGTACCGGAAATTCACGATGCCGTAAGGTTTATAGTCAGCGAGCTAGGTTATGGGATAGAAGAGCTGCCCAATAACCGGGAGAATACCCGCTGCTGTGGTTACGGCGGCATGGTGGTACCGGCCAATCCGGAACTTGCAAAGCGGATAATGCAAAGGCGAGCCGGTGAGGCCACATCCGAATATATAGCAACATATTGTGCCGCCTGCCGTGCTTCCATGGTTATGGGTGGCAAGAAGGGACTGCATCTTCTCGATCTTATATTCGGAGGTGATTGGAGAGGAAAAGAAACACCGGGAATCGATTCGACGCTCCAGAGCTGGAGCAAGAGGTGGAAAACCAAAAAGATCCTCACGAGAATCGCCAATGAAAAATAGTAATGGGGGGATTGCATGATGAGAAAGATTGTTGCATTGACGCTCATCCTTTTACTAGCAGTTAGCCTTGCGGCCTGCAGCCAGCAAAAGCCCGCAACAGCACCCACAAAGTTTTTAACAGGTAAAGAAAAGGGATATGCCAATCCAGAGGCAATAATAACCCCGCAAGAACTGAAGGAGCTTATAGACAAGAACGCAGTCAAAATTATCGACGCAAGGCCTGAAGATCGCTATGCCAAAGAGCACATACCCGGAGCGGTAAGGGCCTGGAGGAACGAATACAATGATCCTACTCACAAATACGAGGGTATGAGGGCCACACCCGAACAGTTTGCCCAGCTTATGAGTAAACTTGGCATTGCCAACGGGGACCTGGTGGTAATTTACGGGGATGCGGAAAAACACTCGCCCGCCGACGCTGCAAGAGTCTGGTGGCTGTTCAAGCTCTACGGCGACAACAAAGTAAGAATCTTGGATGGCGGAATTGAAGCCTGGAAAGCAGCCGGATTCCCGACCACCAAAGAGGTACCTCAAGTAACCGAAACCAAATATGAGGTAAAGAAAGTTGACACTTCGCTGCTAGCGGAAGTGGAAGACGTACTGGCGGGCCAGAACAATCCTGATGTGATAATTCTGGATACCCGCGAAAGGGAGGAGTTCTTGGGAGAGCAAAAGGTTAAAGGCGCCGCGAGAGCCGGAAGAATCCCGGGAGCGGTATGGCTCTACTGGGGCGACGCCCTCAACGAAGACAAGACCCTGAAAAGCTACGATGAGCTGAAAAAGATATATGAAGAGAAAGGTATAACACCGGATAAGACTATAATACCATACTGCCAGTCTGGTGTGCGTTCGGCTCACGCAACCTTCGTTATGACGGAACTTCTGGGTTACAAGAACGTTAAAAATTACGACGGTTCCTGGGTAGAGTGGAGTCAACGCACGGATCTTCCTATCGAAACTGGAGAACCCAAGAAATAAAAGAAAAGCAGCAGGAGGTTTTTTCCCTTCTGCTGCCTTTAATGCAAAATAGGGGGGAAAGAAAATGAGTCAAAAAACGGCGAAATTGCAAGGTTCAGAAAAACGTGGCCGAATAAAACTGCTCATTACTGTGGTTTTCATAGCTGTAGTTGCATTCCTTTTAAAAAAGCTAGGTGTTACCCAGTACATGAGCCTTGAGAACATGGCAAAGTTGAAAGACTGGATCGCCGGTTACGGAGCGCTGGGCCCCTTAATTTATATCGGGATCTTTATCGCAGCCTGTATATTCTTCCTGCCAGGATTGCCCATTGGAGTGCTGGGAGGTGTAGCTTTTGGACCCATCAAGGGTGCACTTCTGGCGTCCATTGGAGCAACTCTAGGGGCTACTGCTGCTTTCCTGATAGCCAGGTATGCGGCAAGGAGCATGGTAGAAAGCTGGGTCGAAAAAAACCCGCAGCTAAAAAAGCTTGACGAAGGTGTAAGGCAGCACGGCTGGCGTATGCTCATGATAACGCGGTTGGTACCGATCTTCCCCTTCAACCTGCAAAATTATGCCTATGGCCTGACAGATATTCCGCTATTGACATATATTGTGGTATCATTTTTATGTATGCTGCCCGGTACCATAGCTTATACCTTTGCAGGAGGTACTCTCACCAGCGGAGGGGACATCAAGGAGATATTT
The DNA here is from genome assembly GCA_021890755.1 of Thermosediminibacteraceae bacterium. Classification (GTDB taxonomy): domain Bacteria; phylum Bacillota; class Thermosediminibacteria; order Thermosediminibacterales; family Thermosediminibacteraceae; genus JAKKUQ01. The sequence continues at coordinate 7,102 of JAKKUQ010000051.1, forward strand.
ACCTACCTGGGTATTGCAGCGGTGTTTTTCGTGCTGATCTCCTTGATCCCCGGTTGGATTAAGAAAAAACACGGTGGAGATTTAGGCATTTAGCAAAGAAGGGATGAAGTTGCTCGATAGTAGAGCAAGGAAGTATTTTCAACCGTATTTTTCAAGGTTAGCTCAATTGTTAGTGAGAATGGGATTGACTCCCGATGTCATTACGATATCAGCGTTTGCAGTTGGACTTTTGGGTGCGGCGGCGCTCTATTTCGACCTTCGGACGGCTGCTATAGTGTTGCTTTGGCTTTCAGGGCTTGCCGATGTACTCGACGGTACGGTTGCCCGGATGACCGGAAAGAGCTCAGCTTTTGGAGCGCTCATGGACCTCATATTCGATAGGATCGTTGAAATGGGATATATAACCGTTATGGCCGCCAAAATGCAAGAAGTGCGGATGGCCTCCATATTACTCCTATGTTCTATAATATTTAGCTTTTCCGTTTTTCTGGCATCAGGGGCATTAATATCAAAAAAGACCGAAAAAGCCTTTTACTATCAGCCGGGGCTTGCCGAGAGGACCGAGACTTTTCTGGTTTTGTCCCTGGCGATGCTCCTGCCGCAAAGTACGGTGCTGATTTTTAACATCTTTACCGCCATGATCGTGTTTACCGGGATCCAGAGAATGGCGGAGGTTTACGGGTATCTCAAAAAACTTCGGGGGTGAAACTGGTGAGGAAGGCATTAATTTATGTTCTTATTGCCATTCTGGTTGTGGCTACAGGGTTTGCCGGATGCGGAACGAAGGAAGCAAAAGACAGCGGGGACATTCTGAAAAAGAGCTGGGAGCAGATTCTTGCCGACGCCAGAGGCACTACGGTGAATTTTTACGGCTGGGGCGGAGACCAGAGAATAAACAAATGGCTGGACGAAGTGGTGGCACCGCATTTAAAGGATAAGTACGGCATAAAGCTGAACCGGGTGGGGATGGATATAGACGAAATTCTCAATAAACTCCTAGGGGAGAAGCAGGCGGGCAGGGAAAAGGGCTCTATAGACGTGGTGTGGATCAACGGCGAAAACTTTTACACCGCCCGCAAAAATGGGCTTCTGTTTGGACCCTTTACTTCAATACTGCCAAATTTCCAAAAATACGTGAATCCAAATGATCCTGAAGTGAAAAATGATTTCGGATATCCCATAGAGGGTTACGAGGCACCTTACGGCAGAGCACAACTTGTTTTCATTTACGATGGTGCAAGGCTTCAGGAAAGCGAAGTTCCGAAAGACCACAGGGCTCTCCTGGAGCTTGCAAAAAAATACCCGGGCAGGATAACTTATCCAGCACCACCGGATTTTACAGGCAGCGCTTTTGTCAGGAATATTATATGCGATATTATCGGTAGGGAAAAGCTAGATGCCCTGGACCCTAGTAATAAAAAAGAGGTGGAGGAGGCCATTTGGCCCGCAATAGAGTACCTGAGGGAATTGAAGCCCTACCTGTGGAAAAAGGGCGAAAGCTACCCGGCTACCCTGGCGCAACTTCACAACATGTTTGCTGACGGTGAGATTCTTATTTCAATGGATTACGCTCCTTATGCGGCAGCCGGCAAGATTAAAACCGGTGAGTTTCCTGCGACTGTAAAAAGCTTTGTGTTCCAAAAAGGCACCCTAGGCAACACTCACTACCTGGCCATACCTTTCAACGCCCCCAACAAAGCGGGCGCACTAGTATTCATAAACTATATTCTAAGCCCTGAGGTGCAGGCATCTAAAAACGACCCGGCCAACTGGGGCGACCTTCCGGCAATCGATTTCAATCGGCTTTCGAAAGAGGAAAGAAAACTCTTTGAAGAGATAAAATTAGAGGAGGCGGCGCTGCCCGGGGATTATCTTGCGGCCCACAGGCTGCCCGAACCAAATGCGTCGCTGATACCGGTAATTGAGGAAATATGGGTGGAAAAAGTGCTAAAAGAGGGAAAATAACGTGAAAAGTGAAAAATTAAGACCTTACCTTATGCTTGCACCTGTTCTGCTGGTAGAGGGATGGCTCATATTTGCGGGGATATGTACTGCCCTGAAGCAGAGCCTGGGCCATTTTCCGGTTGCGGGACTCAATGGTTACAGTCTGAAGTATTACATAGCTATACTGAAAAAACCAGATTTTTTAAGAAGCCTTGCTTTTTCCTTTTACGTGGCTTTTGTTTCCTCAGTGCTTGCAGTTGTCTTGGGGATATTTCTTGCGGTACTGCTTGTTCACAGTCCCCGAAAGGAAAACTTGAGCAATTACCTTTATAGACTGCCCATAATTGTGCCGCACACCATCGCGGTGCTGTTAGTGCTGAGTATGTTATCAAGCAGTGGCATCCTTCCCAGGTTGCTTTATGTCCTTGGGATGACGGATGCGGAATGTGCTTTTCCTAGTTTGGTGTTCGACAAGGCGGGCATCGGGGTGATACTGACGTATTTATGGAAAGGTGCTCCTTTTGCTACCTTTATGGTATACACCATTTTAAAGAACATTAATCCGGGGTTATTTGAAGCGGCATTGAACCTTGGAGCCAGCAAGTGGAAGGCCTTTTTCTCTGTGGTACTGCCACTTTTGAAGCCTGCGATAATTCCTTCATTTCTTTTTCTGTTTGCCTACGCCTTCGGATCCTGGGAGGTTCCATACCTCATCGGGCCTACCTACCCAAGGACGCTCCCGGTGCTCGCGTATACTTATTACGTAAGTCCGGAGCTTTCGGAAAGGCCCTACGCAATGGCAGTGAACATAGTTATGGTAGCGGTCTCTTTTTTGCTGATATACATTTATAGCAAGCAGATGACAAGGGCCAGGTGGTGATATATGGAGAGAAGATTTGTCAACCTGTTACTTTACGTGGCAATAGGAGGCATACTCTTTCCCATAGTGGTGTTGATGCTATGGGCTTTCGCAAGGGAATGGCCCTGGCCCCATCTTTTTCCCACGGGATTTTCTGTGAGAGGCTGGATTCACCTCTTTAACCCCACCACAGGGGCCCTGCCGGTGCTGCTTTACAGTGTGATGCTCTCTTCACTCGTGGCATTCATTACCGTGACTTTAAGCCTTCCTGCAGCCAGAGCCTTGGCTTTTTACGATTTCAGAGGTAAGCGAGCACTAGAGATCTTCATACTTTCGCCCATGGTGATCCCTACGACGGCCGTTGCCATGGGAATCCATGTGAATTTCATTCGCATAGGTCTTGCTGATACTTTCTGGGGTGTAGTGATATGCCATCTGCTGCCTTGCATTCCTTATGGGATAAAAATATTGACGGGTGTGTTTGAAGCCTTGGGCGATAGGATAGAGCAACAGGCCCGGGTTCTGGGGGCTGGAAGGTTAAAAACTTACCTCTACGTAACTTTGCCGCTTATATCCCCTGGGCTTATTACAGCCAGCATAATGGCTTTCGTCGTTTCTTTTAGCCAGTATTTTCTCACCTTCCTCATCGGCGGAGGGCGGGTGATGACGTTTTCAATGCTGCTTTTCCCTTTCATACAGGGAGGAGATCGGCACCTGAGCGCTGTCTTCAGCCTGGCCTTTATAGGTACCGTGCTGCTCTGGGTTTTCGCTCTGGAGGTGCTGTTCAGGAGATGGGTCAAGAAAGGACAATATTTTTATATGTGATAACGAAGGAGATACCCGTATGGCTGAGGTTAGAGTGGAAAATTTGAGCAAGGCTTTCGGCGCAGAAAAAATAATAAGCGGCATCAATTTCGAGGTGGCAAGCGGTCAACTCCTGTCACTACTGGGGCCTTCCGGGGCCGGAAAGACTACGCTTTTAAAAATAATAGCAGGGCTTGTAAGGCCCGACACCGGTGAAATCTACTTTGACGACGTCCCGGTGGTTAAAGTGCCGCCGGAAAAAAGAGGTGCCGTGCTTGTTTTTCAGGACTACCTGCTCTTTCCCCACATGACCGTAGAGCAGAACGTGGCATTTGGCCTGACGATGGCCGGCGTTCCCAGAGACAAAAGGTCAAAAATTGTTGCCGAGATGCTGGACCTGGTGAACATGAAGGGATACGAACACAAATACCCCTACGAGCTTTCCGGAGGCCAAAAGCAACGGGTGGCACTGGCAAGGGCATTGGCGGTGAAGCCGCGGGTGCTTCTCCTGGACGAACCTTTCTCCAACCTGGACCCACGCTTGAGGGAATCCATGAGGGAGTTCACGCGGGACCTTCAGCGCAGGATGGAGATGACCACCATTCTGGTGACCCATGACTGGGAAGAGGCACTTATGATGTCCGACAGGATAGCGGTGCTGATTAATGGCTCGATAAAGCAGGTGGGGACTCCAGAGGAAGTGTATTTTAGGCCGGCATCTCTGGAAGTGGCCGAGTTTCTCGGAGAGAAAAAAAATTACGTGGAGGGCAGGGTGAAGGACGGTGTATTTTCCTGTCCTCTTGGAAATTTCCCTGCACCACAGACGGCCGACGGCGATTATACGGCTTTGATAAGGCCCGAACACGTAAAAATTTCACAAGGTGGGGAAACTTCGGATTGGACAATATATGATGTGCGCTTTGCCGGAGGGTGCGTCTATTACAGGGTGGTGCGGAAAGACCTTACGCTTGTATGTGCCGCTAATAACACCGAGATTTATCGACAGGGTGATAAGGTTAATGTCTCAGTAGATTTTTCGAAGGCGATGCTATTTGAGAAGAAGAAGAATTTTGATTGAACAAAAACGAAAAAGGAAGGCCGGGTTTTTAACTGCCCAGGCCTTTTAACTTATTAACTAACCTAACGCTTCTCTCAGGAACTACAGAAATTTTACAGCATTTTAGGATTTGTTATGCCTTTTTAGGAGGATATTATCCTGCAGATGTCGAAGAAAAAATTAGGGGGGCTGGATATGAAAAAGTTGCTCCGGGCGATGATGCTTTCAATACTCGGATATCTTCTGATGGAGGCTGGCAGAAACTTTAACAGAGAGGAAAAATGGGAGGGCAAAACCCGCGTGAATCTGAGCCCTCTTTACCTTGCCGGAATTCTGCTTATTCTTATGGCGGCCGGCGCGGTTATAATAGGGTTGTGGCCGCTTATCGCACTGGGAGGACTTGCATGGTACCTGTTCAATTCCCGAAAAATACCGGGTGCAAGGCGAAGGAATGAAGATGGAAGCATAGATATGAAGTACGACGAACGCACCGGTACCTGGAAGTGAAGTTAAGTAGTAAAATCGCAGCCCGTAAAAGGTCGGATTTTTTCGACCACCACCGTGCGGCGGCCGTCGTCGTTAAGGTCCACCCAGCCTTCTACCAGCACTACAGAGCCTGTGTAAATATAAGGGGCG
>JAKKUQ010000052.1 GCA_021890755.1 Thermosediminibacteraceae bacterium
TTGGAGTTTAGCTTACAAAGATTGGGATGTGAATGACCAAAAAGGTGCAGACTATGCTTACGACTTCGTCATGAAAAACGTCCATCCCGGCGCGGTTATCCTACTTCATGCAGTTTCTAAAAGCAATGCCGAAGCTTTAGATAGGATAATCAAAGGATTGATCAATGAGGGCTATACCTTTGAGCGTTTACCTAAAATCTAGTACAAAAACAAAAACCCCTTTTTTAAAAACCAATAAAAATGGACAAGCATTTATTTACTTTAAAGCCGCCTTATCGTAGGCGGCTTTAGTATTTTGAACTGACAGTTCCATCCTCAACCTCTTTCTAACCCGGGATAAAAAACATTTTCTTCCATTCTCCTGCTGTAACCATACTCACAATCAGCCGACCCTTCACGAAAGAACGCTTCACCAACTTAAAGTTTTTGACCGCCGGTATAGATTAGTAGTAATGCCATTTTGCATATAAAGCTTCTATACCCATGTTTCCAATCTTCATATTTAATAATCGAAACTAAATTTTTTTGTTAGTAACTCCAACAACTTCTTAAGTTTCCCATACTTATAAGCCAAAGATGTTTGTAGGGGGCTGCTCAATACTTTAAAAGAAGTGCAGCATTAAACGAATGTACCAAGATGGATTACTGCTGAAAAAATCAGTTTTAATCTCATTATTGTTCGATTAAAACTTTCTTACGCCTTACCATTCCGCCCCAGCAAGATAGAAATAGAGTTTCAATCCCACTATGGTTCGATTAAAACTTTCGCTTGCTCAGCTGCTTTAATGACCCTTTCTATCTATTTCTATCCCACTATGGTTCGATTAAAATAGAGAACGCTTTATGGTATCTTTTTCGGGGTCGTAGATTTCTATCCCACTATGGTTCGATTAAAACGGTGATATAACTAGATTTGATTTGAAGATAAAACGTCATTTCTATCCCACTATGGTTCGATTAAAACGATTTTGTCTATGTCGGAGTTGGAAAGCCTTCGCTGATTTCTATCCCACTATGGTTCGATTAAAACCGGTGTCTCCTACCTTGAAGTATTGAGGTTCTGTCTTTTGTATTTCTATCCCACTATGGTTCGATTAAAACAGCTTAGTGCTCCAGTCCACTGCTGTGTCTTCGCCGATTTCTATCCCACTATGGTTCGATTAAAACTGCGCTACATCTTTCCAAAGCGGTATAATTTCCTCACTTTTCTATCCCACTATGGTTCGATTAAAACGCAACCCTGCGGTGTTCTTGCTTATAGGCCAGCATGTTTTCTATCCCACTATGGTTCGATTAAAACAAAAGTTTAACGAGCAAATTCAAGCACTTATTGATGCTTTTCTATCCCACTATGGTTCGATTAAAACCTAATACATGCCAAAAAGCAAAATCCTCAATTAGATGTTTTTCTATCCCACTATGGTTCGATTAAAACTTCGACTTGGTATCGATGATAATGTCGTATTCGCATAGTTTTCTATCCCACTATGGTTCGATTAAAACCCATTGTCATGGCATTGCGGCCATCGCCTTTGCACTTCTTTTCTATCCCACTATGGTTCGATTAAAACTTGCTGGGGCGAATGACGAGCGAGCAGAAGGCAAAATCCGTTTTCTATCCCACTATGGTTCGATTAAAACCCCTTACCTTTCTTACCCCGTGCGTGTATCCTACGATGTTTTCTATCCCACTATGGTTCGATTAAAACGAATCGGAAGCAAGCAAGAGAGGGCGAAGGGCGAAATTTTCTATCCCACTATGGTTCGATTAAAACCCGAACCTCGACCCGGCTTATGTCCAGGCCCTCAAAATTTTCTATCCCACTATGGTTCGATTAAAACTTCTTTTGCAATGTCCCTTTTGTCTTTTTTAGTTAGATTTTCTATCCCACTATGGTTCGATTAAAACTACCTTTTTACGGATTCTGCGAAACGCTCAAGCACTTATTTTCTATCCCACTATGGTTCGATTAAAACCTTGCTCCCGACCCCGACGAAGCAGAGACGCACCAAATTTTCTATCCCACTATGGTTCGATTAAAACTTATGGGAACGGTTTTTAAAGACGTGCCCGATAATCACTTTTCTATCCCACTATGGTTCGATTAAAACCGATTACAACTTTTACTGTCCCTGGCCCATTCCATAGTTTTCTATCCCACTATGGTTCGATTAAAACCATAATCGAACAGGATATACACCTCAGCTGTCCGGTTTTTCTATCCCACTATGGTTCGATTAAAACGTAGGTCACCATGCCCAATACTGCTTTCCCGTTCTCTTTTCTATCCCACTATGGTTCGATTAAAACTATTGATGACATTAATGTCGGTTGAAGTCTGTTTTGCGTTTTCTATCCCACTATGGTTCGATTAAAACTTCGGGATTATTCTGAGGCATTCTTACATTTTCCAACTTTTCTATCCCACTATGGTTCGATTAAAACTCAACGTCCAGTGGGAAATACTCTAATCCTTGTTTTGTCTTTTCTATCCCACTATGGTTCGATTAAAACATATTTTGTCCTTACGTCGGCGTGGACAGGATATTGTTTTCTATCCCACTATGGTTCGATTAAAACGAAAAAGCGCAGGGGCCGCAAGAAGAAAGAAGAAGTTTTCTATCCCACTATGGTTCGATTAAAACTGGTGGTACCGCAATTCGGAGAGGCCGTCCGAAAAGGGTTTTCTATCCCACTATGGTTCGATTAAAACATGGGGCAACGGCTACGGCATCATCATCAGTTGCTGCTTTTCTATCCCACTATGGTTCGATTAAAACCACCTAGGCCGCTCTCGGTAAGGCTCCATGCGTAGCTCGTTTTCTATCCCACTATGGTTCGATTAAAACCTCTATCTCCGCTTTCGCATATTTCTACCGCAATGCGTTTTCTATCCCACTATGGTTCGATTAAAACCCATTCCATAGAGGGAAAACTTTTGCATCTCCAACGCTTTTCTATCCCACTATGGTTCGATTAAAACGTGCTACGCAAAGAACCAATTATTGCCCACAACTATTATTAAATTTTCTATCCCACTATGGTTCGATTAAAACGTCGTCTACGGTAAAATGCCACGATAGGCTCTGTTTTGTTTTCTATCCCACTATGGTTCGATTAAAACTTGAAAACTAGCTCGTGCCGTCCCTCGAAGAGCAACTTTTCTATCCCACTATGGTTCGATTAAAACGCATTCTTGAAAGACGGCAAAACCTATGTGGAAATATTTTCTATCCCACTATGGTTCGATTAAAACAAGATAATATATAGACCAACGTGGGAAGAGCTTGAAATTTTCTATCCCACTATGGTTCGATTAAAACTATGTTATATCACCCCTTTAAGCTGATTCCATGTTATTTTCTATCCCACTATGGTTCGATTAAAACGACGTTCTCGGAGACATGGCCGCGCTCGGGTATGATGTTTTCTATCCCACTATGGTTCGATTAAAACCTTTACAGCCCCCATATTCTCAAGAAGGCAGGCAGGCTTTTCTATCCCACTATGGTTCGATTAAAACTGACATAGCGGATATAATCACAGCTACACCGCGAACAACATTTTCTATCCCACTATGGTTCGATTAAAACTTCCGTTCCGTCCCGAGAGGAAGTCGCTTGCCTCGGCATTTTCTATCCCACTATGGTTCGATTAAAACTCCGCTCCGGCTATGCCGTGGGTGGTCTCAAGCTACTTTTCTATCCCACTATGGTTCGATTAAAACCCAAACGGTGTCCGGCGTGCTCTTATTTCGAGTTCATTTTCTATCCCACTATGGTTCGATTAAAACGGTATTTGCGATAGTCAAAACCAACATGGCAATGGAGTTTTCTATCCCACTATGGTTCGATTAAAACCCCTCCGGTATTGGTAAATCTTCTCTAATCCGAAAATCTTTTCTATCCCACTATGGTTCGATTAAAACTGACTTGCAAACTTACGGAAGTAAATCCGTTCACTGTTTTCTATCCCACTATGGTTCGATTAAAACGCCAGTTGTCTTTTATCCACTGCACGGCACGATTGACTTTTCTATCCCACTATGGTTCGATTAAAACTGAAAATAAGTGAAAGCGCGATAGCAATGTATGAAATTTTTCTATCCCACTATGGTTCGATTAAAACGCATCCTGGCTCTGGCGGGCAAACCTGACAGCACAAATTTTTCTATCCCACTATGGTTCGATTAAAACTATGTACAGAGGCGGGAACGATTGGTAATGTTCCCGCCTTTCTATCCCACTATGGTTCGATTAAAACGCAATACAGTGCCGGGTCTCTTCGCAATTCTAGCATCTTTCTATCCCACTATGGTTCGATTAAAACTCCATCCTTCCAAAGTGCTCCCACCCAGTGAGTGACCTTTCTATCCCACTATGGTTCGATTAAAACTTTCTTTTTGGCCTCCATGTAACATTGAATTGCATACCGTCTTTCTATCCCACTATGGTTCGATTAAAACGAGGCGAAGCCAAGGACGACAGTATCAACAGCCCTACTTTCTATCCCACTATGGTTCGATTAAAACTAGATTTGTATGGGCCGGACGGGACACTCCTGTATACTTTCTATCCCACTATGGTTCGATTAAAACTGTAGAGAAGTCTACTCTTTGCCATCCTGCTTGTTCTAACTTTCTATCCCACTATGGTTCGATTAAAACTACGGGCTAATAGTATTTCAAGAACAACTCATTGATATCTTTCTATCCCACTATGGTTCGATTAAAACAGAAAGAATTAAGTAAAATGAAAAAATCCGCATAAGCTTTCTATCCCACTATGGTTCGATTAAAACTTAAGTATATAAAAAGTGTTGACAAATAGAATTTCACTTTCTATCCCACTATGGTTCGATTAAAACAAAACAATTAACCTGTACAAACTCAAAATTATTAGTACTTTCTATCCCACTATGGTTCGATTAAAACCAAACTTAAAGTTTTATTAGGAGGTGTCTGCATGATACTTTCTATCCCACTATGGTTCGATTAAAACCCAAATACGAACTAAACGGCCTTGAAAGCGGAATTGTCTACCTTTCTATCCCACTATGGTTCGATTAAAACTAAGCGATGAACTGGGATACGTAAGAAGCGAATTAAACGCTTTCTATCCCACTATGGTTCGATTAAAACATTGAAAACTCTTTATGTGCCTTAGATTCTAATGTCTTTCTATCCCACTATGGTTCGATTAAAACGTCTTTCACCCATACTACCTTGATATCGTATATTACCTTTCTATCCCACTATGGTTCGATTAAAACTAAAAGCGGCCAAAATAATTACTTCGTTCTTTTCTTCTTTCTATCCCACTATGGTTCGATTAAAACCTTTCGCTAATTTCTTCGTGGCCTTTGTTCGGATTGCTTTCTATCCCACTATGGTTCGATTAAAACTTGGATGCAAGTACCTCTACAAAGAACACGATGCGGCGGGCTTTCTATCCCACTATGGTTCGATTAAAACAAGATAATCCGTTGCCCTGTAGGGAGGTAGACAATTTGCATCTTTCTATCCCACTATGGTTCGATTAAAACAAATGCGTGGACGAGAAAGAGCAGGGGAATAGCTTGCTTTCTATCCCACTATGGTTCGATTAAAACGTTGGTCATATACACTTACCGGCGACACAAGAGCTGCCCTTTCTATCCCACTATGGTTCGATTAAAACACATTCGCTTGCTCGGAGGCTTGCACCTCAATAGACCTTTCTATCCCACTATGGTTCGATTAAAACTCAATCTTTTCGGTTTCCTCGTGTAGCCTAGCATTTCTCCTTTCTATCCCACTATGGTTCGATTAAAACCAAGATAAAAAACCAATATTTCTAAGCGGTTCATGGTGTTAACCTGCAGTCGACCTCCGGTACTTACATTTCTCCCCGAGGTCGACTGCAAATGTTAACCGTATTTTTGCGATTAGTTGACTTTAGTCATCTATAAAAGTTCTTAATCAATAAGTTTTTACTCAATGATACTAATATCTAAAATATCTTCGGTACTTAACAGACCTAGTTCATCATCATACCCGACATCAGCCATCAATGTCCCATCTTTTAGTAGCCTCAATTTGCCTTTTTTATTTAGCATCCAGAAAGTGCCATTAGGAACAGGCACTAATAGTTGATTTGCTAGTAGATAACGTTTGTCAGCTCTATGAACTTCATACTCTTCGTATAAGCAACGAGGAAGTAATTCAATTCCCTGAAACAATTTCCGAAATTGTGCTTCGCCTTCTGGTGCAGTTTGAAGCGGATGTAAAGACTGCAACACGTTTTGAAAAGCACATCTTGCCTGGTCATACCTCTTTTGCTCTTTTGGTGTCCAACCTTCCTCATATACTTTCTTTACCCATTCAGTTACAGCTTTATGGGTAAGAGGTTCTCCGTCCGGTGGTCCACTTTCTAAAGTTTTATGCAAACGTTCAATATCATAAATGGACCGTAAAGATTTTTCATTAAAAACCCGAGCCACATGGACTTCTACACCTTCAATATGTTCTCCATAACGATTGACCCTTCCAAAACGCTGAAGCAAGTCATCAACAGGAGCTACTTCTGTGAAAATTGTATCAAAACTAACATCTAATGATACTTCAACCACTTGAGTTGCCACTAACACTCGTACATCAATATTTCCTTTCCCCTTCAGTGACCCAATGATGGCTTTTTCCTTTTCTACCCGGTCGCGATGTGTAAAGCGTCCGTGCAAAAGATAAACACCTTTCAAATGTTCTTGGAGTTGGCGGTATAACTCTTGAGCCTGCGCTACACGGTTAGCTATGACTAATACCCTTTTGCCAGCTGTCGCTTCTTTTATTATTTCTGGGACAAGTGACTCAATTGGTTCATCGTACCAATGCAAACGATGTCTCACCTTTGTAAGAAATTGCTTAGTCCATTCATCAATATTTTCTCTCTCTATCCCAAACTCTATCACAGAACTATCAAGGGCTTCTCGTAGCAATTTTTTTAAAAAAGGCGGAAAAGTGGCACTCATAAAGAGAAACCGTCCATCTAATTGTTTTAGCACCCGTATCATTTCAATTATTAGTGCTACAGTATGCGCATCATAAGCGTGGATTTCATCAAATATAAACAAACCTCCAACCATCTCGCTTATACCTATTTCAAAGCGGGGAATGCCAAAAAGCCACTTTAAAAGCTGAAATGGTGTAGCTACTTTAACGGGTTTGTGAACAAGACGATTTATGTCATTCTCATTTTTTGCTTCAAGTACAGCCGCTTCATATTCTCCGATGTTTTCAAAATACTCGCGGAAAGCATAATCAATAGCACGAGCATGAACAGCCCCCACATTATCTTTGCCGAATTCCCTTTCCAAATTATCCGCCATTGCCTCTATACTTGCTTGGTAAGGCAAAAGATAAAAGATTCTCTCGCCATGCTTACGGTTACGTAAAGCCCATAATACAGCAGCAAGAGTTTTACCTGAGCCTGTGGGAGCTTCTAAAAGCACATTACCCTGGTGTTCACCTACATACTTTTGAAATTGCCGCAACGTTGGCACCGATGTTTTAGGAAGGTTTTTTTTAAATTCAAGCACACCTGCACTTACTGCATGATCCGCAGCCAGGAGCCAACCTCGTGCAAGAAATAGCAACTTCGATTTTGAATCGCTAAACAGCGTTAAATTATCTGTTTCCCCTTTTAATCGTTCTATAAATTCGGTAGGTATTGACAATTTTTCAGGGAACTCCGGCACACAAAGCTCTGACAATTCAGGTTGCTTTTCACAAAATTTCCGGACCCATTCCCAATAAGGATCCATTTCATCTAACTTTTCATAAAACTTTCGAATGGCACTTTCCAATATATCAGGTTCAGGCAAAGGCACAAAGCCTGCATTTTGCAAAAGTTGGGCATCGTTCAAATCTCGATGATGGGTAAGTACAGCGGCGGCAGCGAGCGTCATTACATCATCATGTCTGCAAGAAGCTAGGAGTAGTGCTGCCGACAGAACTTCATGCCGAAATTCCCAATGATATTTTCGGTCATTCAAAGTCTTTTGAAAACCGCTGGTAGCTTTACCTAAGTCGTGAGTAAATGCGGCAATTATTAAAGCATTACAAAGAATTTTTGCATATTCATTTCCAACCAAATTAATCCAATATGGTTTATATGCCTCTATAGCATCCTTAACATAATCAGCAACTTGGCGCAAATGAAGGTCTAATGTTACAGTTTGTTGTCCTGACTTAGCTAGGGGTTCTTCTATTTTCATTATTCTTAATCCTCCATTTAGATACAATCCTTCTGTTCCACTTTACAGTGGTAAAAATTGACTCTGAGGTTAGCCGGTGTATCAATTTAAACCGACTGACCATTGAAGAATTGCTATAATTAACACCTTTATTTCATTATAGCTTGAGTAACCCACTCGCGTTTATAAATAGGCACAACTGTTTTATCAAGCGAATCCCGTACCAGCCAGCCGGAAGTTTGCACAAAAGCAGGTTCACGTCGTGAATCGACAACGCCAAAAATTTTTACACCTAGCAGCCGACGTTCAGGCTCGGCAGTAAATGCAATAGGTAGATTCTGCAGCCAAGCATCTACTCTGTTACGGTTATTCATCACCAGTTCAAGCGGCAACAATACCCCACTTACTTCTCCTTCTTCAACCGGCTCTAATGTAACGGGTGTTATGGATTCTACGCTAGCAACATCCTGTGTCCGTCCCAGGAGTAAGGGATATCGCGGTTTTCGGAAATAATCTTCCCATTTCGGTGGTAAGTACAATGTCAGGCGTGGCATCACTAAAAACTCTCTTTCAATAACATTACGACCGACTATTTTTGCGGGGTTATCTGGTTTTGAGCGTTCTACTGTCATAATTGCTTCCAAATCCATTGCTTTACCTTCATAATCGCAACGATACGCCAGCCATTCCACGTTCCCGGGCAAAACCCACTGTCCCGCCGCAGCCGAAAGCAAGCCGTAAATCGTTGATAAAGGAGGCACGGACAGTGTAAGCTGGTGTGCAACGAAATTAGGCACGCGAAAAGAAGCCGTATAGGCAATTATCACAATGCGAACAGCACTAATCATAGGCACACACCTTTTAAAAAGTTACAATTTGCAGTTTTCAAACACTGATATTACTTGTTCTGCTGCTTTCTCTAGCGCTTGTTGGGGCGTTCCCGCCACTTCAATGCAATTCTTAAATAACGAATCTTCCTCAAAGGCCTTCACCACTTCGTCCTCATTTGTTAGTATCGATGGACGATAGCCGAAGTAAAGTGCTTTTCCTCCATTATTTACCAGCATACGGTCCATATAATCCTCAACCACTGACCTCAATCTCAAAAGATTGAGCAGAACTCGTTCATTGTTTTGATCTGGTTCAAATAGTCGCTGCAAAGGCGCATTGCCTCCATCTAGAAAGCCCACCAACACAACAACTGGCGTCACATCTGAAAGATTGCGGGCAAGGTTCGCTCCTCCGCGGAGGCGAGCCAATGCTTTTAGAACATCCTGGACTCGCTTTATTCTCTTATTCAACGGTAGTTTATAAGTACGTTCATCCACCTGCTCCAGCTCATCTTTGTAAGTTTTAAGCATTTCTTCGGATAAATCAAACTTTTCCCCAACTTCAAACAAGCCTACATCGCTTAATGATAGGGTGAAAGTACCCTGCAGGTAGGTCGTGTAGTGTTCGGTTTCAAAAGGAATAATATCTGCTTCTGGAGGAAGGTTTCTGGAAAAATGTCCGAAATCTCTCTCAATGACATTTGGCAAAACGGATATTAGTAAACTGTTTTTGAGTGGTGAAATTCGGCGAAAAGTGGCCTTCTTTCTTGCTGCCATGTAGCCGAATAAATCATCTTCTTCATAAATGATCGGGTCTCCTTTTGTATATGCACTTTTTGTTTCGCGCGTTACTTCACTGGGTACCCAATCAAAGTCCGTATAGAGCACTTCTCGCCACCAGCGCCGCCATGCCTGACCCGAAACGTATGGGTAACGCAACCGTCCTATACGAATTTGCTTTACTACTACAGCGTTATCAGCTCTAATTCCTTCGTCCTGGCCGGCGTTATTAAGCGCCGCACCATTAGCTTCAATTAGTATGGTACCCGTCAATACAGGATATGCCATTATTCCACCTCCAAAAATATTATTAAGATAACACTTTATACTGAGGCAGTATCGATTATATTGATATTCTCTTCCGGCATCACCTCTCGAGCATGATCAAATAAATATGCAAGAATATAATCTCGCAAAAGACGAAGGCGTTGTTTATCTCCTAGTGGAGCTAGAAAAGTAAAATCTTCAAAACTCATGGCGCCGGCACGCACAGCACTCAAATAAACACCTCTGATGCTATCTGCCTTATGGGCAGTCTGAAGCTGTCCAATCCAACGAGATAGATTCGGTAAACAATCGATAAGCTTTTTGCCAATTTGCTGGATACGGGACAACATTTCATCAGGACAAAGGGTCATTTGTTCCTTAATCACAGGAAATTCCTCACCGTTTTCCTGACAGCGACGCCATTCATAGGCTACTGCTAGAAGAATGTCTCTAACCTCTTCTGCGGATCCATAATCATTTGGGGGTAACAGTGTATAAAACTCTTCGCTACTAAGCCATCCCGAGCGGACATAGTAAAGCAGCACATTGTAAAGTTGGTTCCACCTAGCTGTTAGCAGTTCGCTTATTAGCTTTTTAGCATCATCGCTTTTAGCAATAGTAATACCAAGTCGCTCTAGTATAGCAAGTTTTTCAGCGGACATTTTCCGCACCTCCTGAAGATAAAGGCGATGTCCAATCCACCCACCCCATAACTTTTGTGAATCGTGATCCAAACAAGGACCTATCAGAAAGTCACCATTAACCAACCTCTGGGCTATGTTTTTTACAAAACCCACTCGTGCAGTGTATTCTTTTGTACTTAAGTTTTTAGGAACTTTCAAAAGCTCCAACCAAAAACGACGGAATGCATAGTTGGGTTCGATCTGTAATTTTGCCAAAAACCGCAGAAGATTGTTTGGAATAAAAAGTGTTTGGACAAAGCCGCCCCGGTTGTCGTTTGAAAATATATATGCTGCCGTTGGCAGTGGGTTCTGATAAATTGCCCTAAGCTGACTTCCAAACCTGTCTAAAAGTTCAAAAAGTAAGTAGAGAACCGTCCCCGCATCGCCGGCCGTTTCCCATGAACCGAAAAAATCAAGTGCTTCATTAGCAGCAATTCGCTGGTTAAAATGCCCCCATCCGTAAGATCTGCTAATAGCGGAAGCGATGGGAAGTGCTTGGGTATGCAAAAACCAGAGGCGATTCTGAACCCCTGTTCGTAACACCATCATGGGTAAAAACCGCACCGCTAATGCACATAATCCACAGATACGAACACCGTAAGCAAAAGATGGATAAAAGTTTACTATGCCTTCCAGGAGTGGCAGGTTGACTTTACGCACCGTTACCATAGAAGAAGATGGGCGATATTCCCCGCAAACAGAGCAAACCTCGTCCCCCTTAGCGTCAAAACACTCTTTAGCCTTCTGTAACTCCAATTGCAATGACTTGCCAAACTTCTCACGGACTTTTCTTACCTTTTCTTCCTCAGTTTCACCTGCCCAGTTTGATGGGTTTACCAATTCGCTGTTTGGGAAAAGTTGAGATAATGCCTTTCTTGCAAAAGCATGTTCTACATCTATTCCAAGTGCCTGATCGCTAAGAAGGATACGTTCTAACTCCCTTACAGCTACCTCTAAATGATTAGAAGACAATTCTTCCAGTCGTTGAATTTTAACCGCAGTTGCCATTGCTGCTAACCCCGCGTCTACAAATGGATGCCCTGTCCAGTGTACTTTTGACATGTAGACCACCCCCTACATGCTCTTCACAAACCTGAACATCCCAAATCCCTGGCTGTTTCTCTCCCCTAGCCCGGCATCATAAGCCAATTGAATCAAATTTTTGTCCCCCTCAATTATAAACCGACCCTCGTAACCCCTTACATTAGTGCTCTGAACCGTAAAAAGCCTTGAACGCCACTTCCCCACAGTTTCAAAGTATAGGTTTGTTTCCGGAGTTATCGGAATTCCCAGCGCTTCAGCCTTGCGAAAAAGA
>JAKKUQ010000053.1 GCA_021890755.1 Thermosediminibacteraceae bacterium
CCATATAGTTACCAACCGAAGACCATATAGCCATCATCATCATAGACGGCAGAGCGAACTTTACACTGTTAAACCATACCGGTCCCTGAATGCCAAATTTGGCCAGAATAGTATTTATCAGTCCGTCAGCTTTGAAAAGGTAGAGAAACATCACCGCTACTGCCACTGTCGAGGTTACGGTGGGTATATAATACGCTAGCCGGAAGAACGTCCTCCCTTTTATCTTCTGGTCAAGAATCACTGCCAGGATTAAGGCAATAGCAAGCTGCACGGGCGTCACTATACTGGAGTACAGTGCAGTGTTAAGTAAAGCTCTGCGGAAGACCGGGTCTCTGAAGAGTTGAACGTAGTTTTTAAAGCCTACCCAGGTAGCGGCTTCGGGATTTAAATAGGAAAAATTCTTAAAACTGATGATAAAGGCGAAAATCAGCGGGCCTAACAGGAAAACTGAAATTAAGACAATATAGGGCATCATGAAAGTGTATCCTGCAATTATTTCCATTATATACTTTTTCTTCAAAATTTACCACCTCGCTTAATAAGGAGCAGCACCTTGCGACGCTGCTCCTTGCAAGGTCTGCTCCTTACTGCTGTAAAGCCTTCTGGGCATTTTCCAGAGCTTCTTTTGCACTTTTTACCTGTTTCATGATAACTGCCTCACAGGCTTTGTTCGCCTCATCCACCAGCTTCTGGCCAATGAGCCCGTACTGGAAAGGCACCGCGTAGGATGCGCTGTCCACGAAGGGCGCCCTTTCTGGATAGGTTTTCTTGAATTTTGCCATCATTGATTTTCTCGACGGTAAGGCAAGCCCTGACTCGACCACGTACTTTTGTCCTTCCTGACTGGTTAGGAAGTTAAGGAGCTGGAAAGCCTCCTCTTTGTGCTTGCTGTCCTTGCTTAAGACGTAAGCCACCGTGAAGGCCATAGTCGCCTTTTGCTTTCCTGCGGGAAGTTCGGCCATGCCGTATTTAAGGTCCGGTGCTTTTTCTTTAAGGAAGGGGATCATCCACCCGCCTTCGATTGCCATCGCTGCCTTGCCTTCAGCGAAGGCATCGCCGTTCCAACCTACGCCCAGGTTCTGGGGCGTATCAGCAACCTTGTCCTTTAGTATAAGGTCTGTGTAGAATTGTAAAGCCTCTATGTTCTCGGGAAGGTCGAGGGTGGGTTTGCCATCCTTGAAGACGCTTCCGCCGTTTTGGTTTACAAAAGCCTGGTACCTGG
Organism: Thermosediminibacteraceae bacterium; assembly: GCA_021890755.1. Lineage (GTDB taxonomy): Bacteria > Bacillota > Thermosediminibacteria > Thermosediminibacterales > Thermosediminibacteraceae > JAKKUQ01. The sequence continues at coordinate 1,223 of JAKKUQ010000053.1, forward strand.
CAAGTTCATTGTTCAGTACTATACCTTTGACATTATCTTTTGTGAGCTTTTTGGCGTATTCCCTTAACTCTTCCCAGGTCTTAGGCGGTTCGGAAAGACCTGCTTTTTCAAACATGTCCTTGTTGTAGAATAGTACAAGTGTGTTAAAGTCTTTGGGCAAGCCGTATATCTTGCCTTCCCACTTGAAAGCTTCCAAGAGTGCAGGCTCGAAATCTTCTATGTCGACGTTGTACTTCTGTATGTACTCGTCCAAGGGCTCCAGCACTCCCGACGACATTAGCTGCGGAGCCGGCATGCTGTCCAAGTAGAAAATATCGGGAGCAGTCTTGGAGGCGATTCTAGTCTGCATTTGCTGCATGTAGTCACCGACTATTGTCTCTATCTGCACGTCGATGTTGGGATACTTTTCTTTAAACGCGGCAATCTGATCCTCCACTATCTTTTTTTCTGCGGGAGACGAAGACCATATACCGAGTTTCAGCGTGACCTTCTCTGTTTTTTGCTCCTGGGGTTGGGCATCTCCCACTGTATTCTGGGACTTGCTCGAACAACCAGCGACAAGACTTAATATCAAAATGGAAATTAAAGTTAAACAGAGTAGCTTCCTCTTCATGACTTTCCCCTCTCCTTCATGATAATATTAATACCTTCTGACCGTAAAATTTGCAGCCTTACGCTATCACCTACCCTGTAAACAGCAAAGTCAACAGTTTCACCTCCTATCAACATCTCCCTTATTTCTATATGACTTATATCCTCAGGCAATGCCGGATTTAACACTACACACTTTCGGGCGGCGTCGACCCGCATTCCCAGCATTGCCTGGAGTAAAGCTATGGGGGTGGCAGCAGCCCAAGCCTGCGGTGAACACGCCACAGGGTACCTCACCGGGCCGCCATCTTCCCTGCTAAATCCGCAGAAAAGCTCCGGCAGCCTGCAGTGCTCAAAATACTTCGAAGCGGTTATCATCCCACCCAATAGCTTCTTAAGGTGTTTTTTAAATCCGTACCTTGCAAGTCCCAGCGCTATTAGGGAATTGTCGTGGGGCCATATCGAACCGTTGTGATAACTTGCGGGATTGTAGGCTGCCTCTTTACTGCTCATGGTCCTTATTCCCCATCCGGAGAAAAGTTCATCGCTCAAAAGCCTATCTGCCACAAGTAATGCTTTTTCGTATTCCAGCATGCCGGACCACAAGCAGTGGCCAGGGTTTGAGGTTACGGAATCCACCTTCCTCTTTTTCCCGTCCAGGGCTTCGGCGAAGTACTTTTTGTCCTCCATCCAGAACATCTGGTGAAATTTTTCTTTTAAATTGGCGGCTTTTTTTATTAATCCGTCCGCTTTTTCTTCTTTTCCTAGCTCCGCGTAGATTCGTGCCATCCTCATTAAGGCGTCATAGGCATAACCCTGAATTTCCGCCAGTGCTATTGGAGGATCGGCGAGCCTTCCATCGCTGAAGACCACCGAATCATTTGAATCCTTCCACCCCTGATTGACCAGGCCCCCTTCTGCATCCCTTATATATTCGAGAAAACAATCTCCGTCCTTGTCTCCGTACTGCTCCATCCACTCTAAGGCCTTTTCTGCCGCCGGTAAGAGCTCGAGCAGGAATTTTTTATCTCCGGTCCAGTTGTAGTACTCAGAAAGCAGGATGATGAACAGCGGTGTGGCGTCCAAGGTGCCATAATAAGGCCCGAAAGGCACCTCCTTAGTATTTACCAGTTCCCCCTGCCTGAGCTCGTGCATAATCTTGCCGGGCTCTTCGTCATTCCATGGATCTTCTTTTTGACCTTGGTACCTGGCCATGGTCCTTAATGTTCCCCGGGCAATTTCGGTATTGGCGAGCAGGGTCTGGATACCCGTTATGATACTGTCCCTGCCGAAAGGCACTGCAAACCAGGGTATACCGGCTACAGCTATCGGCCCTTCTCCGAAATCGCTAAGCAGCATCCGAAGGTCCGCCAGGGACCTCCTGTAAAGATTATTGAATTGACTGCTGTCAGTGTAAACTTTTGTGGAATTACTAAACCACAAATCATAGTTTTTTCTTATAGCATCAAGATTGTCTTCGAAGTCCGATAATATAAAATCTTTTGAATATATTTCGCCCGGCTGTATACAAACGTAAAGATCAAAATTCTCTTTAGGACCTATCTCTACCTTGAAAAACACCATATTTCCTTCTAAAGATGATATATTTCGGCTAAACGTTATCACCGTAGACCTTAAGACGTTGTCTGAACCGAGATGCCTTAAAATTATCCTATTTGGCTCTAAAGTGGGGGCAAGTCTTTTTCCTGCTCGTTTCCTCCTCGCAAATCCCCTAACCTCAAACATATGCTTGAAGTCAGCATCAATATAGAAAACAAGATCCAATTTTGCGCAATTTAAGCTGTAATTCGTAATTCTTATCCTCTCATTGAAAGTGTTTTTATAAATGTAAGATTTTCTTATTATAATTAATTCATTTTTTTCATCAGTAAGATAAATTTCTTTAAAATAATTTTCATCAGCTCTAGCAGATAAAAACACCGGTTTTTTACCGTTAATTTTAAGTTTATACTTTGATAAGTAACGTGTATCCTGGTAAAACATGCCAAGAGTTGACTCTTCTATGTCGCCCAGTTCGCTGGTTATGACAAAAACTCTGTCTTCTTTTATAACTTTATGCAAAACCATCACCCTCACTTATATTTACTTAAGCCTTGTTTTACTGCATTTACTCAACAGCCTTCGTGCAGCAATCATCTTCCCTCATAACCTGCAAGTAATGCCGGGTGGACTGCCGGATGACGAGCTTATGTGGTATCACCTCGTGTCTTGGTTTTCCCCCCTTTATAATCGATAGCAGAAGTTCAGCAGCTTTATACCCCATCTTATATTTTTCCTGCCTTATCGTGGTGAGGTTGGGGGTTATTATAGTGGAAAGCTCTATGTCATCAAATCCCATTATCGAGATATCTTCTGGTACCTTTTTCCCAATCTCGTATGCAGCCTTGAGAGCACCTACTGCCATCAGGTCTGAAGCGCAAAAGACAGCAGTAATTCCTGGAACCTCCAGGATGAGTTTTTTAAAAGCTTCAGCCCCACTCTGCTGGGTGTAATCCCCATACACCACATACCGGTCGTCATATCTAATCCCATTATGTTCCAGAGCTTTTCTGTATCCTTCCAGCCTTTCAAAACTTACGGCGGCGTCTTTGTGGCCGTTTATAAAACCTATTTCCCTGTGTCCCAGCTGCACCAGATAATTTACCGCGTCAAACGCTCCCTTAACATTGTCGGAACTCACATACCCCACCTTTTCGGTTAAGATGGGGATGTCTATCATTACAGTGGGAATATCGGTGCTTTTTATCTGTTCGATATAGGGATCGCTTAGCTTTAAGCCTTGCACTATGGTGCCATCTACCTTTCGCTCTTTGCACAGCCTTTCATAGGAGACTTTTCCCTGAGATTCGTGGTCAACTGTGAAGAGTATGATATCGTAACCAGACCTACGTAAAGCCGCCTTGATACCCGCGAGTATCTCCAGGAAAAATGGGTGATACACCCCTGGCTTTATTATTTCCGACACAACCAGGCCTACAGTATTTGTCTTTTTCATCACAAGTCCCCTTGCAATTGAGTTGGGAGTGTAATTGAGCTCCTCCGCTATCTTCTTTATCTTTTGCCTGGTTGCTTCGCTTACATCTGGGTAGCCGTTTAGAGCTCTGGAAACGGTCGTAATGGACACACCGGCAAGCCGAGCAATATCCTTGATAGTAGGCATTTTTATCACTTCCAAAACGTTTTGGATCCAATTAAATTATATGATATTAAACAAAGACAGTCAATTGAAAGTTATCTATTTTTTGCCTCGTTAGAAAATACTCTAAATTTTAAAGTCCTGAATAGGGTCTACAGATTTTTAATTTTTATCATCTTTTGTAGTTACGTAGCTTATGACAGCTGCAACAAAGGAACTGCATCTTGACAAAATATAGGAATTTACATTCATATTTTTGTGCTATATGTCAATTTACTTGAAGCTATTGTAAATATAGCATTAATTTTAGAATCTTTTCTTTATTACTCTACATACTGTAATTTTTACCAAAATCTACGCTATTAATTTTAAATTTGAAATAAAGGTGGGGAGGAAAGTAAGATGGCTAGTGTAACATTTAAAAACGTAAACAAGATTTATCCTGGTGGAGTAAAGGCGGTAATCGATTTCAATTTAGAGATCGCCGACAAGGAGTTCGTAGTATTAGTAGGTCCGTCAGGATGCGGTAAATCCACTACCCTGCGAATGGTGGCAGGTCTTGAGGAAATTACTTCGGGAGAGCTTTACATCGGCGATAGGTTGGTAAATGACGTACCTCCAAAGGATCGAGATATTGCCATGGTTTTTCAGAATTACGCCCTGTACCCTCACATGACCGTATACGAAAACATGGCTTTTGGGCTGAAGCTTAGAAAAGTTCCGAAAGCCGAAATAGACAGGAAAGTAAGGGAAGCCGCAAAAATACTTGGTATTGAAGAACTGCTCAATAGAAAACCCAAAGCTTTGTCCGGCGGCCAGAGGCAGCGCGTTGCCTTGGGTAGGGCTATTGTACGTGAACCCAAAGTTTTTCTGATGGATGAACCGCTATCAAACCTTGATGCCAAGCTAAGAGTCCAGATGAGAACGGAACTTTCCAAACTGCATAAAAGGTTGGAGACAACTTTTATATACGTCACCCACGATCAGACTGAAGCTATGACGATGGGTGACCGGATAGTAGTTATGAAAGATGGGGTCATACAACAAGTAGATACACCCAGGAGAATCTACGATCACCCGGCCAATTTATTTGTGGCAGGCTTCATTGGAAGTCCTCAAATGAACTTTTTAAAAGGATACCTTTCTTCGGAAGGTGACAAACTTTATATAAATCTAGCCCAAACCAAACTGCCGATACCTGATGGTGTAAAAAATAAGATAGACCCTTCATACATTGGCAAAGAAGTCATAATGGGTATAAGGCCCGAAGACATCCACGACGAACCCGCTTTCGTTGATTACTTCCCCGAATACTGCTTTGATGCAAATGTAGATGTGGTTGAGCTAATGGGCTCAGAGACTTATCTTTATCTAAACTTCTATAATAATACCTTAACAGCCAGAGTCGATCCACGGAGCAACGCACGCCCCGGCGATAAGATCAGAATAGGATTCGATATGAACAAACTCCACCTCTTCGATCCGGTAACAACAAAAAGAATCATAGAGTGATTAAAAGCCCCTGACTGAGTCAGGGGCTTTATTATTTTGCCTTTTTCTTAACAACAAAAATGTGATATCATTATCAATTGGTGGTATATATGCAAAAGACGATAATAGAGATTCTTTCGGAAATTAAAAAGCAACTTAAAACACCTTTTGCAATTTTGGATAAAAAAGAGCGTTATGTACTTATAGGCGAGCTGAAGGAAAAACAATCAAGGTGTACAGTAAATCTATGTGGCTCGAAATACGTCCTTGCGGCAGATCTTGCTCCTGAGCAGCTAAGCGATTTTTCTTTGCTTTTAAAGGAACTTATAAACCGGAAGTTCTCAGAAAAGCTGATAGCTTTTTTAGAAGGTAAAGGAAACGCAATTGAAGATTTGCCAAATCCATGCGGTTTGATACTTGTAAAATCATCAGATTCTTTTAAACTTGAAAATTTTTTAGAAAGCCTGTTTGAAGAAATGCTTTTTGTAAAAGCTGACGATGCGTTTATTTTTATTATTCCGGTAGGTGATTTAGATGAACTGAAAGAAACCTCATTTGCCCTATATCAAAGCTTAAGTGAAGAAATTTCCTCCAGAATTCTTATATGTATAGGAGGCCTTGCAAAGGAGCCCACAGAGCTTCCAGTAGCCTACATGAATGCAGTTAAGGCTCTACAATTCGCTTCACCTTTTAAAGTCGGTGTTCTTAACTACACAGAAATGGCTCTTGAAAAGTTGCTGGCATCGCTTCCCCAAGAAAGCCGGCATGAGTTCAATATTGAAATAGGAAGAAGAATTCGAGGCCTTGATAAAGAAGCCCTGAAAACAATCAGAACCGTTCTCGACTGCAACCTCAATTTAGCCGAAGCCGCACGAAAACTTTACATTCACCGAAACACGCTCATGTACAGGTTGGACAAGATTTCCTCTCAAACTGGTCTTGATATAAGAAAGTTCAAAGACGCTGTAAAAATGGAAATCTTTCTTACGCTTAATGAACTCAGATAGCAACTACGCACAGGTCGTAAGCTTTTGTACCTAACTACCACAAAATAGTTTAAGTATCTCTCTAAAGTCTTTTAAATCCCTGAGTACTATATCAGCATTTTTTAAAACTTCTGGATTCCCTATACCCACGGCAAACATTCCAGCCCTTTTTATCGCTTCTATGCCTGCCGCCGAGTCCTCTATACCCACGCATTCGCTGGCGTTTATGCCCAGGTTTTCAGCTGCCACAAGGAATATCTCCGGATCGGGCTTGCCTTTCTTTATTCTTGCCGCATCCACCACATAATCGAAAAGACCAGCTATTCCAAGGTTTTTCAATACTAAAGGTGCATTTTTGCTGGCCGATGCAAGAGCGATTTTAATGCCCCAGTCCTTAAGCGTGCAGAGGAGTTCGCCCGCGCCAGGCAGCAAGTCTTGGTGTGTAATCTTTTCTATCATTTCTTTATAGTAACCGTTCTTTTTTTCGGCTAAGAATTCTTTCTCTTCCTTAGAAAAAATTCGGGGACTTTTTTCTAAAATTATCTCCAGGGATTCCATTCGTCCTATGCCTTTTAGCCTTTCGTTTATCTTCTCGTCAAAATAAATACCCAGTTCGTCCGCCAGTTTTTTCCATGCAAGATAATGAAACCTGGCGGTGTCGGCAATTACACCGTCCAGGTCGAAAATGGCGGCTTTATAAACCGGCATGGCGGATCTCCCCTTCTGCTGTAATACCTAGTTTTAGCCAAAGTTCCGAATTAAAGTGTCGTATCTTTAAAGGTTCGCCTTCTTCCAAGGTATAATAAGCCCTTTCTTTCTCAATCCGCACGCGAAGTTTTCTTCCCCTGTATTTCAAAGTGAACTTGAGGCAGCGCCAATTTTTAGGTAAAGCAGGGAAAAAGGAAAGTCCATCGGAAAAAACTCTAAGCCCCCCAAAACCGTAAACGGCAGCAAGCCATGCGCCTCCTAAAGATGCTGCATGTATGCCGTCTTTCGTGTTACCGTTGTAGTCATCCAGGTCCATCCTGCACGACCATATAAAGTACTCATAGGCTTTATCATAATAGCCTAGTTCGGCAGCCAGTGCAGCAAACACCGGCGGCGAGAGAGACGAATCATGGGTGGTTATTGGCTCATAGTAATGATAGTTTTTCCTAATTTCTTCTATTGTGAATTTCTCTCTTAAGAGAAGCATTAATAAAAGCACGTCCGGTTGCTTGCATATCTGACACCTGTAGATATTCAAGTAGTGCCAATGCAAAAGGAGTGGAAACTCTTTTTCGGGTATCATGTCTATTGTAATTCTTTTTTTATATAGAAAACTGTCATCTTGGGGTATTATTTTCAGTTCCTCTGAATAAGGTAGGTACATATTTTCGGCTGCCTTTCGCCATTCATTTATCTCCTCATCACTCAAGTTTATCTTATTTAAAAGTTTTCTGTAATCTTTCGGCTTATTTTTCCTCATTCTTTCTGCTATTTCTGCAGCAAATTCTAAATTCATTTTGGCCATATAGTTTGTATAAGCATTGTTGTCAACAAGGGCGGTGTACTCATCGGGCCCTGTCACGCAGTTTATGCAGAACTTTCCTCCTTTTGCGGGGATGTAGGACCCTAAATCAACCCAAAAACGGGCAGTCTCAAAAGCCACTTCTGCACAGTAATTGTAGAGGAACTCTTCGTCACCGGTCACCTCTACATATCGCTTAAAAGCATATACTATATCTGCGTTTATGTGGTACTGAGCTGTACCCGCTGGGAAAAATGCCGAACATTCAGGACCGTCAATTGTTCTCCATGGGTACAAAGCTCCCCTGTGTCCAAGCTCCCTAGCTCGCTCCCTTGCTGCATCCAGCAAGCGGTAGCGGTGCATTAACAAAGCTCTTGCTAATTCAGGCCTTGTAAACATGAAAAATGGCAGCATGTAAATTTCAGAATCCCAGAAATAATGTCCACCATATCCCTCACCGGTTAAGCCCTTTGCGGGAATGTTGGTCTTTCCGTCTCTTCCCGCCGACTGCAAAAGTGAAAATATGCTAAACCTTATTCCCTGCTGGGCCAGCAGGTCACCGTCAATAGTCATATCAGCATCTTCCCAGAAAGTTTCAAGAAAAGCCTCCTGCTCCGCCGCTAATTTGTCGTAACCGTCTTCTTTGGCTTTACGGACTTCTTCCCGGGCAAGAAGCACAACATCATCACTTTCTGCTTCTTTAGAGGTAAAATAGGATATGTATTTGATAAGCGTATAGGTAATCCTTTTTTTCGCCTTTAGCCTAAATCTTATTTCCAATTCATCTTCGGTCTGGTGGGCAGTAGTTACCACCGCTTCTTTAGGCACCAGATCATGTTCAACGGCGCACGCAAGGAAAAAGCCGCTTCTTTTCGTCCTTTGTTTTAGCCAAGCTTCTTTTCCTTCTAAACCTTTTGCAACGGTGAAAAGTGACCGGCCTTTCAACCCTGCTCCTACCCTAAAATCTTGGCTCTCCTCAGAATTTGAAACTCTACCGTTAATGCTGGATACAAACTCAAGATTACCATTGAAGTTTATAGGTCTTATCGAGAAAGATATAACAGCCAGGTGTGGTCTTGCAAAATGCACCAATCTTTTTACCTCAGCTTCTACTATCTTTCCTGAAGGCGACTCCCACACGATCCTTCTAATGAGAAGGCCTCGCTTCATATCGAGCTTTCTCTCATACGAGTGAATCCTTCCGGTCAGCAGGTCAAATTTTTCGCCTTCTATAAACGGTATCACAATTTTAGCATCAGCGACGTTCACCATAGCCTGACCCTTTTGAGGAAATCCATAGCCACCTTCCGGGTATTCTATATCGTATTCTTCATAAAAACCGTTTATATATGTGGCGTTGAATGTGGTATCTTGAGGACCGCTGTAGCCTTCTTCGAAAGTACCCCTCATTCCCATGTAGCCATTTCCTGTTGCGAATATGGTCTCGCTCCTAAAATTATTTTTCACATCAAATTCAGTTTCTCGTATAGTCCATTCGTCCAATTCGTATATTGTACTTTGGTGTATTTTAATTTTAGTCAATTCGTCTAACCTCCCGCCAATATTTCTTTAATTTTTAGTGCAATAATACCATCCCCCACCTAAAGAATCTAGGTGGGGGATGAATTGACTTATTTGCCGCCAGCAGCCTGTTTTGCCTTTTCTATCATCTCATGGTACTTATCCAGGGTGGGTTTTACTTCCTTACCTTCCAACACAATTTCTCTCAAAGCTCCGTTTATAGCTTTGTCTACTTCAGCCCAATATGTAAGGTTGGGCCTTGGCTCCGCATGCTTCAAAGCCTCAGAAACTGCCTCAAAGTAAGGCTTCTGCCACTCCTCTACTTTGCCGTATGCATCGGTTCTCATTGAGGGCCATCCCAGCTTCGAAGTGAGAATCTCTTGAACTTCCTTGCTCATGAGGTACTCCATGAATTTTATTGCCATTTCTTTATTCGGAGCACCTTTCGGTATTCCTATTACTTCACCACCCAATACGTGAGACTCCTTGACGGGACCTGCCCACCCTTGATATGCTTTTATTTCCTTCTTGCCTCCATCCTTCACTACAACTACTGAAGTAAAGGGCCAGTTCTGTACAAGATATGCGCTTTCGGTAGCTAGGTACTGGTTCGGAGTGTTCCAATCCGCCTTCTTGCTTTCAGGTGAAAGATAGGGGTAAATTTCCTTCAGGAACGTAAAAGCCTTTACTGACCCTTCATCATTGAGTACTGTGGGATCTCCACCGGCTGACCTTATAAAGTCAAACATATGGCAAGTGCTGTCAGGGCCAAGATTCATCTTTATAACTACTTTTCCTACACCTTCTTTTTCCTTAAAGGTTTTGGCCACTTGTAGCAATTCATCCCAGGTTCTCGGTGGCTTTAAACCGTATTCGTTAAATTTCTTCTCATTGTAGAAGGCAATTTCAACATTGGGTCTATAGGGCATAAAGTAGAGTTTTCCGTCAAATTCTCCTACTGGTATAAGGCTGGGGATAACCTCTTTTGGAATCATGTCCCTGTACTCCGATAAATCTTCAACCAACCCTTTTTCAACCAGCTGTGCAAGCTGCATGTTGTCCTGAGTTATTAGGTCAATATCCATCTGTCCAGCTTGATGCATCGCTTCCAGCTTTTTAACTGTGTCCCCTGCTTCCATCTGAATGGGTTCAATTTTTACGCCGTATCTTTTCTCAAATTCTGGAAATACGTATTCTTTCATTACCTTCCATTCTTCCTCGGCAAGACCCATTGCCACCTTCAGTACGCCTTTTCTTGGGTCAGCCTGTTGGTCATTGGTCTGTCCTTGATTGTTGGCAGTGCTCCCGCATCCGGCAAGCGTTGCTAAAAAGAGGACCAACACCAGGGCAAAACAAATAGTTTTCAGAACATTCCTTTTCATTTTACTCATTGACCCCCTCGTATTTTTTTATTTAAAAGTTAAAACGTTAACCTTTGACAGCTCCCGATAAATACCCCCCTTTCATATAGCGCTGTAGGAAGAACGTCACCACCATTACAGGTAAGGTTAAGATGGTGGCGTATGTAGCTGCA
>JAKKUQ010000012.1 GCA_021890755.1 Thermosediminibacteraceae bacterium
GTGCATACCGTCAGGATGAATATTCTCTTATCCATCTTTTGCTTATGGCAAACGCCCTGAGCCTTGCGATTTTTCTATCCGGAGATGTAAGTTACAAATCCGAAGCGTCTGCGTTTAATGCAGCGAAAATTGAAAGGCCTGCTTCCTCGGATAATCCTCCAGAATCTCAAGGTGCACCGGTTGAACAGACTCAAGAAAGGGCCGTGGCTGTTGCCGGAAGCAGCATCGAATCGCCCGGCCGTGAAAAACCGGTGGAGCGGTTCCAAAAAGACAAAGTTATAGATCTTAAAAAAGTCCGGTCAAAGCCGCTGGTGTGGCGCTTCCCTGCCAATTAGGTCCGAGTGACTTTTTTTTATGTAACCGCGAGGTTGGTAATAAATAAAAAAGATATTATGATATAATAGAAATAATATTCGAGCTCAAGTTAGAACCGCTATTTGAAGTTTAAATGGTATTACCGGTAGTAAGTCTGAAGGATTGTTGATGACTGGGGAGGAATTTTTGTGAAATATGAAATCCGAGGAGAAACATTGCCGGTGGTTATCCTGACCATGGAAGAAGGGGAGAGCGTCTTTACACAATCCGGCGGTATGGCTTGGATGAGCGATGGTTTCGATAATCCCGCTTGCGCTTTCTGCAGGACAGTCCATCATATGCCAAAAGAAGGCTTTTTTATGTGCCGAGAGGACTGTAAAACTTGAGGTTTTTTTCAGAAATAAACTGGGGGCTGGCCTTTTCGGCGAAGAAGGCTTTATTCTTGAAAAAGTGACAGGACCCGGGCTCTGTTTTATTGAAATGGACGGAGAAGTGGTGGAATATGACCTTGAACCGGGAGAAATATTTAAGGTTGACACCGGCCATGTAGCCATGTTCGAACCCACAGTGGATTTTGACATTGAGATGATAAAGGGATTTACAAACATTTTATTTGGTGGCGAAGGTTTATTTTTATCTACTCTAAGGGGACCTGGCAGGGTTTGGCTTCAGTCTATGCCTGTACAAAACCTTGCCGGAAGGTTGATGCCATATCTACCTTCATCGTCTTCATAATGATCGAAAAAGGCAGCCAATTACAGAAGCCCTAACTTCTCAGGGCTCATTCTTTTTTATTATCACATATTGGGCGCAGTCATTCTGCGTTATGGGTTCCTCCTAAGCAATTATACGACATTTTGTATATTAACCGAAATTTATGAACAAACTTTACATAGCATAAAAAGTTCCATCGTCCGGTATTAAAGGAGGTAAACCCATGGAGGAAACCATTCTGGAGAAATCAGAAGGACGTGTAAGCTACCACGATTCGGTTGAGGAAATGTTAAAGCGAATTCGGGAAGACGGCCTTACGAATGTTTTCGACCGCTGGGCGGTGCAGGAAAAGGCAAGGTGTAAATTCTGCCTTCAGGGGTTGAGCTGTCAGCTTTGTTCTCAGGGGCCCTGCCGCATTAATGATAAGGTGGGAATGACCCGCGGTGTCTGCGGTATTGATGCCGATGCTATGGCCATAAGGAAGTTTTTGCTTCAAAATGCCATGGGGGCCGCCACCTACGCCCATCATGCCTATCAGGCATACAAAACCCTCAAAGCTACCGGAGAGGGTAAAACGCCTTTTACCATCACTGATGTCGACAAGTTAAAGTGGATGTGTGAAAAGTTAGGCATAAACACCAATCAGGACGTAAACAGCATGGCTGTTGAACTAGCCGATTTTTTACAGGCAGAGATGGAAAGAGAGGATGAAAACCCCAGCGTAATGGTAGAAGTTTTTGCCCCGAAAAAGAGGAAGGAAGTGTGGAGAAAGCTTGCTATTTACCCGACTGGGGTGATGAGCGAAATAAGGGACGCCGTTGCAAGCTGCCTTACCAACGTGGACGGCGATTACATTTCACTGGCAAAGAAAGCCTTAAGACTTGGACTTGCCACAATTTACACCGCCCAAATCGGCCTTGAAATGGCCCAAGATATATTATACGGGACCCCGAAACCCCACGAGGTCGATGTGGATCTCGGCATTATGGATCCGGAATACGTGAATATCGTATTCAACGGCCACCAGCCTTTCGTCGGTGTGGCAACCCTTTTAAAAGCCAGGACTCCGGAGGTCCAGGAAAAGGCAAAAGCCGCAGGTGCCAAAGGACTTAGAGTCGTTGGCTGTATTGAAACGGGGCAGGAACTTATACAGAGATTTAACACGGATGACGTCTTTGTAGGATTGACCGGGAACTGGCTCGCCATAGAACCGCTTTTGGCCACCGGAACCGTCGATGTGTTTGCGATGGAAGAAAACTGCTCTCCTCCGGCTCTGGGAGCTTATGCAGACAAGTATCAGGTAACTCTCGTCAGTATAAACGATATAGTACGGCTTCCTGATTTGCATTACATTTTCGACTATAAGCCACCCGAGGCGAGCTTCATCGCCGACAAATTAATCGAGCTCGGTATAGAAAACTTCAAAAAAAGAAGGGGTAAAATAACGCCGAAAGTTCCGCCTATTAAAACGAAGGCGATTGCAGGTTTTTCCACAGAAGCTGTTCTGGAAGCACTTGGAAACAATCTGGATTCACTGGTGCGGGTCATAGCCGATGCAAAGATAAAGGGTATTGCGGCACTGGCGAGCTGTTCCACTCTGAGAAATGGCCCGCAGGATTGGATGACGGTCAACTTAACGAAAGAACTAATCAAAAGGGATATCCTGGTAATAAGCGCAGGATGCGGCAACCACGGCTTAGAAGTAGCAGGTCTTTGCAACATGGATGCAGTTGAGCTGGCCGGCGAAGGATTAAAAGAGGTGTGCAGAGCACTTAACATTCCTCCGGTTCTGAGCTTCGGCACCTGTACCGATACCGGAAGAATATCGATGCTGGTGACCGCACTTGCCGACCACATGGACCTTGATATCCCAGACCTTCCCATTGCGATTACCGCTCCTCAGTGGATGGAGCAGAAAGCGACTATCGATGGTGTTTTTGCGCTGGCGTACGGTGCTCTTACCCACCTTTCCCCGGTGCCGTTTATAACGGGAGCCGAAAGGCTGGTGAAACTTCTTACGGAGGATTTGGAGGAACTTACCGGCGGTAAGGTAGCCCTTGGGGATGACCCGAAAGAAGCAGCCGACAAAATTGAAGCCCACATTTTAGAAAAGAGAAAAGCCCTGGGCTTGAAATAGCATCGCAGGGCATTGTAGCGGCGGGAAGTTGACAGGGCGGCGGAGATTTGCTAAAATAAACTACGTGGTTTTGCGCCGGCCACCGCACGGGACGGGTTAAAAAAATTATTACCTAGATCCCGGCGAGAAGTAAGGGGGATGATAGGGATGTATGCTATTATAGAGACCGGCGGAAAACAGTATAGGGTTTCTGAGGGCGATGTAATTCGCGTCGAGAAATTGAATGCTGCAGAAGGAGAGACGATCAAGCTCGATCGCGTACTGGCCGTGTCCGATGGAGAAAAATTGATGGTCGGACGGCCGGTGCTGGAAAACGCAAAAGTCACCGCGACTGTGCTAAAGCACGGAAAGGGCAAGAAAATCATTGTCTTCAAGTACAAGCCCAAAAAGAACTATCGCAGGAAGAAAGGTCACCGTCAGCCCTATACTGAGATAAAGATTGAAAAAATCGAAGTGTCATGATAAAAATAACCGTTATTCTGGATGCTGACGGAAGAGTGCGAGGACTTTTAATAAAAGGTCATGCGGGGTATGACGAGTACGGCAGGGATATAGTTTGCGCGGCGGTTTCGGCTCTTACCGAAACCGCGGTGCTGGGAATCGAAGAAGTTGCGGGGATCAAGATTTCGCCCATCAAGAAGGAAGGATATTTCTATTTAACTCTTCCTGAAGATGCGAGCGAGGAAAAGTTGTATAAAGCGGATGTCATTTTGGACACGATGGTTTTAGGCCTAAAAGATATTGCGCGAACTTATCCGGCACATGTAAAATTCGAGACCAGAAAAGGAGGTGTTTAGTATGAACCTTCAGCTTTTCGCTCACAAAAAGGGAGTAGGCAGCACCAGGAACGGCAGGGACAGCGAATCCAAGCGACTTGGAGTAAAGAGGTTTGACGGACAGTTCGTGAGTGCCGGAAGCATCCTAGTGCGCCAGAGGGGCACCAGGATCTATCCGGGGAAAAACGTGGGAATGGGAGTAGATTACACCCTCTTTGCCAAAATCGACGGCTATGTGAAGTTCGAGCAAAAAGGTAAGGATAAAAAAATAGTAAGCGTTTACCCCGAAATGCAGCTCCTCGGATAAGCGAGGAGCTTTTTTATACCGAGAAGGAAATTGCAAAACGGTGGAGAATATTAAACGGTGTTAAAGACTAAGGAAGGGTATGGTAGCATTGTGAAACAAGAGTGGTCAATAGTTTTAGCTGCTGGAAGCCAGTTGGGCCTTTGCCTTTTGCTTTCGGGAATTCTGTTGGCAAAGGGATATGACATCAAGCTTAGCATTATTTCGATTTTAATTCTGTTTTTTATGGTTGTTTTTATATTCAAATTCTACAGGGGATATTTGGCCAAAAAACATTGGGAAACCCTTTTTTACTGTTGGAGGCTTCAGCGGCACGATTTCAACAACCACTTGCAGATTTTATATACCATGCTTCAAATGGGCAAAGTTGATAAAGCATTGGAGTATATAAACACGGTAAAGCGGCAAAACGATTTATTTTCCACCGTAAGCAGTTTAGAAAATCCGCAAATGATTAGTGAATTGATAGATATTATCTTCCTTTTAAAAAAGGAAGGGTTTAATATATTCATAGATATTCCCGAGGATTTTGATCCAAAAGAAGTTAAATGGAAGGACATAAGGTTCTTTAAAAAGAAAGTAAGGGATATTATAAAGAAATTCGAGGGCGTAACAAACGAGAAAAATTTGCAAATTATATTTCCAGGAACTTTAAACAGCGAAGGTTCTTCCAAAGGTTTTGATGTTGATATTATTTAGCTTTAATGGGAATGCTTAAAAAGGTGATGTATTATGTTCGTGGACAAAGCAAAAATTTACGTTAAAGCAGGCGATGGAGGTAACGGCGTTGTAGCATTTCGAAGGGAAAAATACGTGCCCCGGGGTGGTCCTAGCGGGGGCGATGGAGGAAAGGGCGGAGATGTCGTACTCATGGTTGACCCCAATCTCTCCACCCTTCAGGATTTTAAATACAAGGTGCATTATAAGGCCGAACGGGGTCAGAACGGGCAGGGTTCTAACAAAGCGGGTAAAAGCGGAGAGGATTTAATAATTAGAGTACCTCCAGGAACAGTGGTAAAGGATGCAGAAACGGAAGAAATACTGGCAGACCTCGTGGAACCCGGCCAAACATTCGTGGTGGCCCGAGGTGGGAGGGGAGGAAGGGGAAATGCGCGATTTGCTTCTTCGGTAAATCAGGCACCGGATTTTGCTGAAAAAGGAGAGCCTGGAGAAGAACGCTGGATAATACTAGAATTAAAGCTGCTGGCGGATGTGGGTCTCATTGGTTTTCCAAACGTAGGCAAATCAACGCTTCTTTCACGCATGACGGCAGCAAGGCCTAAGATTGCGGACTACCCCTTTACGACTCTCGCACCTAATCTGGGAGTGGTGGATACCGGGCCTACAGGCCGTAGCTTCGTGGTAGCCGACATACCCGGACTTATTGAGGGAGCCCACAAGGGACTTGGATTGGGACATGAGTTCTTGAGACACATAGAAAGGACGAAGGTGCTGGTTCATATAATAGATGCGGCGGGCCTTGAGAATGACCCAATAGAGGGATTCTATACTATAAACAAGGAATTGGAGGCTTTCAACGAAAGGCTGGCCCAAAAACCACAGATAGTAGCAGCAAATAAAATGGACCTCCCGCAAGCCAGGGAAAACCTGGAAAGGATCAAGTCTCACCTCGAATCAAAAGGTTTCGAAGTAGTACCGATTTCGGGAGCTACAGGTGAAGGCGTGAAAGAACTAATATACAAAATAATCCAGTACTTAGATAAAATAGGGGATGAGCAGCCCGAGACAGATGGAGTTAAAAAGTATACTGTTAAAGATGAAGACGAAATAAAGGTAGAACGGGAAGGTGATGTCTTTATCGTAAAAGGAAAGGTCGTGGAGCGTCTAGTTGCGATGACCGATTTGGATAATGAGACTGCGGTAAAGAGGCTTCAGCGGGCTTTTAAGCGCCTTGGAGTTGACGAACTCCTCAAAGAAAAAGGAATTAAGGAAGGGGATACGGTAAAAATAGGCGGTGCAGAGTTTTATTACACTGAGTAAAAAAACTTACGCAAATGGCGAAATCATGGGAGGGGAGAAATTTTGGGAAAGAAAAAGAGGGTAGGAATAATGGGGGGGACATTTGACCCCATTCATTTTGGACACCTGGTCACAGCAGAGGAGGCCAGGATTAACTTTCAATTGGACAAGGTTGTTTTTGTGCCTACGGGGAACCCCCCACATAAAAAGGATTATAAAGTCACCGATGCCGAGCACAGATATCTTATGACAGCTCTTGCAACAAACAGCAACCCTTATTTTGAAGTTTCCAGGGTTGAGATAGAAAGGGAGGGGTATTCTTATACGGTGGATACTCTTCGGCAGTTAATTGAATTTTACGGTCCGGATACTTCTTTATTTTTTATTTCGGGTGCCGACGCAGTGCTTGATATATTAACATGGAAAAATATAAAAGATGTACTTGATATTTGCACCTTTATAGCTGCAACGAGGCCCGGTTACCCGGTAGCCCAACTTAAAAGTAAGCTTGCGGAGATAAAAAAGCTTTACGGGAAAGACGTTTATCTTCTTGAAGTTACTGCGATGGCTATATCTTCTACGGAGATAAGAAAGAGAATAAGGGAAGGACGCTCAATTAAGTACCTAATTCCCGAGAGCGTAGAAGCGTATATATTAAAGAATGGACTTTATAGGTGATTTGTGTGATTTCTAAGAAGTTTATACTGGAAGACTTGAAAAAAAACTTGACAGAAGAAAGGTTTCTTCACACTCTTGGGGTAATGGAGACGGCGGTGACCCTTGCCCAAAGGTACGGAGTAGATGAAGAAAAAGCAGAGCTTGCTGCAATGGTCCATGACTGTGCTAAAGACATACCGGTAGCAGAGCAGTTGAATTTGGTCCGGGAGTTTGGTATACTTTTAGATGAAATTTCAAGGCTAGAAAAAGCCCTAATACACGCTCCGCTTGGCGCGGTGTTGGCAAGAAAAAGATACGGGATAGAGGATCCGGGTATACTGAGGGCAGTCTGCGTACACACTACTGGAGACGAAAATATGACCACTCTAGATAAGGTGGTTTTTCTTGCTGATTATATAGAACCCGGGAGGAATTTTCCAGGGGTTGAGAAGCTACGCAAAGTTGCTCTTGAGGATCTAGATGAGGCCGTAATCATGGCGTGCAATTCTACCATCAAGTATGTATTAGAACAAGGGAAATTGCTACATCCGAGGATGGTTCAGGCAAGGAATTCTCTTCTCCTGGAGAAGCTCAAGAGGGGAGAGGTAAATGGGAAAAGTAATTAAATATATAGTTTTCGCCATTCTTTTTGTTGCGCTAGCGGTTGGCAGCGGTTTTTATTTTACATTGTACAGTTTGAATAAAGGTGAAAATATTTCCCTGGAGGCAGATCCCTCTGCTGATAAAAATTTAACTAAAAAACTAAATATTCTGGTGTTGGGTCTAGACGCCGGGACTATTGGAGTTGACGAAGAGCACAATCACTATAGGTCTGATACAATGATGGTTGTCAGCATAGATCCTGCTGAGAAAAAGATTAATGTCCTTTCGATTCCCAGGGATACAAGGGTTAGAATCCCGGGTGTAGGTTATCAGAAAATAAACGCGGCAATGGCTTATGGAGGTCCGGAACTCGCGGTCAAGACCGTGAAGGATCTTTTGGGAGTTCCCATTCACCATTATGTGGCTATTAATTACAGCGGCTTTCGCAAAATTGTCGATGCCATTGGCGGAGTGGAGATAAATGTAGAAAGGAGAATGAAGTACGTCGATCCTGCTGGCGGCCTTTATATAGACCTTGAACCTGGCCTTCAGGTGCTGGATGGCGAAAAAGCCGAACAGTTTGTACGTTTTAGGCAGTATCCGGATGGTGACCTGGGAAGGATAAAAGCTCAGCAAAAGTTTGTACAGGCTGCTTTGAAATCGCTCCTTAAGCCTTCTACGCTTTTGAGGCTTCCGCAGATAGTAAAAGCGGTTCAGGAAACTGTAAGGACCGATATGGAAACTGGAGATATAATGAAACTTGCAAATCTCGTAAGGCAAATAGATCAAGACAGCGTAAAAATGTATATCCTACCGGGAGAGGGTAGGTATATTAGCGGAATAAGCTATTTTATACCGTATGAGTCAGAGATGGAAAAGACCGTAAAAGAAGTATTCTTTGGTGAAAATGCAAATATAAAGGTAGCGGTGTTGAACGGCAGCGGTTACGCAGGCATTGCTAAAAAGGTAGCTGAAAAGCTGGAGGAGATGGGATTTACCGTCGTTAGAGTGGCCAATGCCGACAGTTTCGATTATGATACAACTACAATCATATATCCCAGTGAAAAGCGGGAGGATGCCGAAAAGATAGCAAAAGTTTTCGCAAACGCCCGGATGAAAGAAGAAAAAATGGAGGGTGAAGGCCTCACCACAATTATTGTGGGTAAGGATGTCCAAAGAGATTGATGGAGGGGGAATTTAATGGCAAAAAGCCCCAAAGAAATGGCTTTACTCGCAGCAAAGATTCTTTCTGACAAAAAAGCTGAAGATGTGGTGATACTTGATATTAGTTCGATTTCAATTTTAGCGGATTATTTTGTAATAGCAACCGGGAAATCCTCAATACACGTTAAAGCCCTGGCGGATGAAGTAGAAGAAAAGCTTTCGGAAAGCGGATGTAAGGTTAGAGGAAAGGAAGGATATGAAGAAGCCCGCTGGGTTTTGATAGACTTTTCGGATGTTATAGTGCACATTTTCGATGAAGAAAGCAGGGAGTATTATGATCTGGAAAGGCTATGGGCAGATGCCCCAAGGCTTGATATTGACACCGATGAGGATTTTGCATATAATAATCAATAAAAATTTAATATTACTTATCAAGGAGTAGTAGAGGTGGTAGCCCTTTCAGAGACCGGAGGTAAGGTGCGAATCCGGAGGGCGAAACCTTGAACTCGCCTTGGTAATTTTGCCGGCAGGCGTTAAAATGCAAAGAGCGGGCATTGGCCAATTAGGGTGGTACCGCGAGAAAAAGGCTTCTCGTCCCTAAACTGACGAGAGGCCTTTAATTTTAAAAAAAAAAGCTGGTGCGAAAGGAGGTAAATTTCGTGAGCCATTACGATTTTAAAACCATAGAACCCAAATGGCAGAAAAGATGGGAAGAACAAAAACTCTATAAAACCTACGAGGATGACAAAAAGCCCAAATACTACTGCCTCGAGATGTTTCCTTACCCTTCCGGCAAACTGCATATGGGCCACGTAAGAAACTATTCCATAGGAGACGTTATTGCCAGGTTCAAAAGGATGAGGGGCTACAATGTGCTTCATCCCATGGGGTGGGATGCTTTCGGACTTCCTGCTGAAAACGCTGCTATAAAGCACGGTATTCATCCTGCCAAGTGGACATGGGAGAACATAGCCAATATGAGAAAGCAGCTCAAGCAGCTTGGGATAAGCTACGATTGGGACAGGGAAATCGCTACATGCCACCCTGGTTATTATAAATGGACCCAGTGGTTTTTCTTAAAGCTTTACGAGCGGGGCTTGGCTTACCGCAAAAAATCTTTCGTAAACTGGTGTCCTTCCTGTGCAACGGTGCTTGCCAACGAACAGGTGGTAGACGGACGCTGTGAAAGGTGCGGGGCGGAAGTCAGCAAAAAGAATTTGGAACAGTGGTTTTTCAAGATAACGGAGTATGCCGATGAACTTCTGGAAGATCTAAAAAAACTTCCCGGCTGGCCCGAGAAGGTTAAGGTCATGCAGGAAAATTGGATAGGGCGAAGCGAAGGTGTGGAGGTTTATTTTACCGCCGAAAAGACAGGGAAGAGAATACCGGTATTTACCACAAGACCAGATACGATTTTCGGTGTAAGTTATCTTGTCATGGCCCCCGAACATCCAATGGTGGATGAGCTGGTAGCCGGCACACCACACGAGAAGAAAGTAAAGGAATTTCAAAGGAAGATGGAAAAATTAAACGAGATAACCCGCACTTCCACGGAAACTGAAAAAGAAGGCGTTTTTACGGGAGCTTATGCTATAAACCCAGTAAACAACGAGAAGGTTCCCATCTGGATTGCCAATTATGTGCTATTGGACTACGGCACCGGAGCAGTAATGGGAGTGCCTGCTCATGACCAAAGGGATTTCGAATTCGCAAAAAAATACGGCCTTCCCATAAAGGTGGTAATAAATCCGCAGCAAGGAGAGTTACGTAGTGAAAGCATGACTCAGGCCTATGTGGAAGAAGGTATTTTAGTAAATTCCGGTATGTTCGATGGTATGAATAGCAAGGAAGCCATTAAAGCCATAGCGAGCTTTATGGAAGAAAAAGGATTTGGAAAAAGAACTGTGAATTATAAGCTCCGAGACTGGCTGATATCGAGGCAGCGTTACTGGGGTGCTCCCATTCCAATAATTTATTGCGACAAATGCGGCATAGTGCCGGTGCCAGAAGATCAGCTGCCGGTGATGTTGCCCCACAACGTCGAGTTTAATCCAAAAGGTACTTCTCCGTTACTCGAATGCGAAGAATTTTTGAATACTACCTGTCCTGAATGCGGCGGACCTGCACGGCGCGAAACCGATACGATGGACACTTTTATGTGTTCCTCCTGGTATTTTTATAGATTCACGGATCCGAGGAACGAAGAGAAACCTTTCGACGAAGAAAAGCTCAGATACTGGATGCCAGTAGACCAGTATATAGGCGGTGTGGAGCACGCCATCTTACACCTGATGTACTCCCGGTTCTTTAACAAGGTAATGAGAGATGCGGGCCTTGTTCACGTAGATGAACCCTTTACCAATTTGCTGACCCAGGGCATGGTTCTAAAGGATGGCGCCAAGATGTCCAAGTCTCTCGGCAACATCGTAAGTCCTGAGGAAATTATCGAGAAATACGGCGCTGATACGGCAAGGCTTTTTATCCTGTTTGCCTCGCCTCCGGAAAAAGATCTAGAATGGAGCGACCAGGGGGTAGAAGGCTGCCACCGATTCCTTCAGAGAGTTTGGAGGCTGGTAGAAGAACTTTTGCCTAGGATGCAAGATCCCGCCGCCGACGAAAAGGTAGATAGGGAAGTAAGGCGCCTTGTGCATAAGACAATTAAAAAAGTAACCGATGACATCGAGGAAAGGTTTAACTTTAATACCGCAATAAGCGCTATTATGGAAATGGTCAACGGCCTTAACTCATACAAAGAAAGGCCGGTTTCCGGGAAGGTAATAAAGGAAGCCCTTGAAAGCCTCCTTTTGCTCCTTGCGCCCTTTGCGCCCCATATTACGGAAGAACTCTGGGAACGCATGGGCTATCAAAAGAGCATTCACTTGATGTCCTGGCCCGAAGCTGACAGAGAGGCAATGGCCGACGATGAAGTAGAAATAGTTATCCAGGTCAACGGAAAACTCCGTGGAAAGCTCATGATGCCTGCAGATGTCACCGAGGAGGAAATGAAGGAGGCAGCTTTAAAGCACGAAAAGGTCTTATCCCTTATTGAGGGCAAAAATGTAGTAAAAGTGATAACAGTGCCCAAAAAACTAGTTAATATTGTTGTAAAATAGGCGGCCCTTTGCGGCCGTTTATTTTTTATAAAATTTAATATAAAATAAAGGTGTAAACTGGTTTTTGCCAAAAGCGGGAGAGGGGAATATGCCTGAATTTACGAAAAGGGAAAAGATACTCCTAGTAATACTAGGCCTTGTGAGCTTTTTAGCTTTTGTATTTGCTTATTACGCCTTTTTTGATAAAGACCCGGATGTTGCCTTCAAACTGGAAAGTGGACGGGCAGTGCCGGTTATCCAGAATGTAGAAAATACGTCAAAGGAAACTACAAAACCTTCGAAAATAGTAGTACACGTTGCTGGGGCGGTAAAAAACCCTGGAGTTTACGAATTGGACGAAGGATGCCGGGTGATTGATGCTATTGAAGCCGCTGGGGGACAACTTCCCGAAGCCGACATTGCAGGTATTAATTTGGCAAAAAAGCTGCATGATGAAGAAAAGCTCTACGTTCCGAAGCTAGGAGAGTCTCCTGCAAATTCTTCGCCGGACGGCAGGATAAATATAAACTCAGCAGGACTTGAAGAACTTGATAAATTGCCAGGGATAGGACCCTCTTTGGCACAAAGGATCATAGATTATAGAAACCAGCACGGTCCTTTTAAATCTATTGAAGAGCTAAAGAACGTTTCCGGGATAGGAGAAAAGCGTTTTGAGGAAATAAAAAATTTGGTAAAAGTAAATTAGCTCTTGAGGAGGTACTCCCTTGGAAAGGAACGAGGTCCTAAGAAAATTACCAAAAGTCAGCGAGCTTTTGAATGAAGCTTCTATAAAAGCTTTAGAAGAAAAATACGGAAGGTTGGCGGTTTTAAAAGCTATAAGGCGGAGCATCGATGAAATAAGGTGTTCGCTTGAAAAGGCTTTTGAAAAGGGTTTTTCAAATAATATATGTGAAGAAGAGCTTAAAAAAGAGGCGCTTGAGCGCGCACTTGAACTTTTTGAGAAGTACCGCACTTATAACCTAAGGAAAGTTATTAACGCTACGGGAGTAGTGCTACATACGAACCTAGGGAGAGCACCGCTTCCGGAGGAAGCATTGAAGAACATTCTGGAAGTTGCTTCAGGTTACTCAAACCTTGAATACGATCTGGACGAAGGTACAAGGGGCGAGCGCTACGCCCATGTTAGGGAACTTTTGTGCGAGATAACCGGCGCAGAAGATGCAATGGTTGTAAACAACAACGCCGGGGCGGTTTTGCTGGTGCTTTCGGCCCTTGCTGCAGGTAGAGAAGTAATAATATCAAGAGGCCAGCTGGTGGAAATAGGTGGAAGCTTCAGAGTGCCAGAGGTTATGGCACAAAGCGGCGCGAGGCTGGTGGAAGTAGGAACCACCAACAAAACCCATATCGCCGATTACGAAAGGGCAATTAACGAAAATACGGCTTTACTTTTAAAAGTTCACACCAGCAATTTTAAATTCATTGGGTTTTGGTCGGAAGTGAAAATAAGAGAATTAAAGTCTTTAGGACTAAAATACGGAATCCCCGTCATGGAAGACCTGGGAAGCGGGGTTCTGGTGGATTTAACAAAATTTGGGCTTCCTCCGGAGCCCACGGTGCAGGAATCTTTAGAGGAAGGTGCTGATATCGTTACCTTTAGCGGAGATAAGCTCCTGGGCGGGCCTCAGGCAGGCATAATATTGGGGAAAAGGGAGTTTATTGAAAAAATAAAGCGTCATCCTCTCACGCGTGCCCTCCGCGTAGACAAGCTCACTTTATGCGCCCTAGAGGCGGTTTTAAAAATATATAGCAGCGGAGAACCGGAAAGGATACCGGTAATAAGGATGCTCATGAAATCTCCGCAAGAAATGGAAAAGCACGCGCGGCGGCTTGCAGCGGAACTGCAAAGAACAATTCAGGGGAAAGGAACGGTGGAGGTTATAGACGACGTATCTCAGGTAGGCGGAGGATCGCTTCCGGGAGTGGAGCTTCCAACGAAAGCCGTATCCATCCAGCTGCGAGAAGTAGGGCCTGATGAGCTGGCAAGAAGGCTTAGAATGGCAAGAATCCCCGTTATAGGAAGGATAAAGAAGGACAGATTCCTGCTAGATGTTAGGACAATGACTGAAGAAGATTTGAAGACCGCATCAGAAATGGTGGGGAGTGTATTATGAGCAACGTTATTATAGGCACAGCAGGACATATTGACCACGGCAAAACTACTCTGATAAAGGCTATGACCGGCATAAACACCGACAGGCTGAAGGAAGAAAAAGAGCGAGGCATCACCATTGACCTTGGGTTCGCCCATCTTGTGCTACCAAGCGGACGAAAAGTAGGAATAGTTGACGTGCCGGGGCACGAGAAGTTTGTGAAAAATATGCTGGCAGGGGTAGGCGGTATAGATCTTGTGCTGCTCGTGGTTGCTGCCGATGAAGGTATAATGCCTCAGACGAGGGAGCACCTGAACATACTCAAGCTACTTAACGTGAAAAAGGGTATAGTAGTCGTGACAAAAAAAGATTTAGTGGACGAGGAATGGCTAGAACTGGTAAAAGAGGATATCGAAAAGGAATTGAAAGGTTCTTTTTTAGAAAATTCCCCGATTATCCCCGTGTCTGCAGTAACAGGTGAAGGCATAAAGGAATTAATTGAAGTAATAGACAAAATGACTTCGGAAACCAGTGAAAAAGATCTTGATTCGCCCTTTCGCCTCCCTATCGACAGAGTATTTTCCCTTCCAGGTATTGGTACCGTAGTCACAGGGAGCCTTATTTGCGGTACCGTAAGCGTTGGAGAAACAGTGGAAATATTTCCCAAAGGGTTAATCTCTAAAGTAAGGTCCATTGAAGTCCACGGGGAAAGCAGAAAGTCAGCTCAGGCAGGGCAAAGGACGGCGATAAACCTCAGCGATGTAAAACCGGAAGATATATCTCGGGGAGATGTGGTGTCATCGGTAGGAGCCATGATGGTCGTAAATAGGGCCGCCGCTTCGTTGAAACTCCTGAAGGACGCGCCAAGGCCTCTCAAAAACAGGGACAGAGTTAGATTTCATGCAGGAACCGGTGAGGTAATGGCACGGGTAATTCTCATTGATGGGGATGAGCTTTTCCCGGGAGAAGAAGCCTTTGTTTTCCTGGATTTTGAAGAGCCCGTAGCTATAATATATAAGGAGCATTACGTCATAAGGAGCTATTCTCCCATAACCACCATCGGAGGTGGGCAGATCCTTTTCATTAATCCTGCCAAATTTAAGCGCAGCATGAGGAATGAAGTGCTGGATGCGCTGCGAAGAGCAAAAGAAGCTGATTTAGAAGAGTTTATCCTGGGGTTTGTGTCGATTTTCGGCAGGTCCCATATTCCGCTAAAAGATCTGGTGCCGTATACGGGAAGAAGTTTTGAAAAGATTAAAGAAGCTTCAGAAAATCTTTCCAAAGCAGGAAAAGCCCTGGTGCTCCGAGTGGGTCCGGAAGAAGAAGTATTTGACAAAAAGTTTTACGAGGAAAAGAGCGATGAAGCAAAGGAGATTCTAGAAAACTATCATAAAAAATTCCCCTTGAGCGAAGGCATGGCAAAGGAAGAATTGCGAAGCCGTCTTAACATGGAAGCAAAGGTTTTTGAAGCTGTGCTGGAAAGGTGGGTAAATGAAGGACTGGTAGAAAGCAAAGGCAAGACCGTTAACATGAAAGGTTTTACCGTAAAGGTTAGCGAAAGGCAAAAAGAGATCGCAGAAAAAATACTCCTTGAGTTTAAAGAAAAAGGGTGGGCTCCTCCAGGCCTCAATGAGCTTGTGGCATCCTTTTCTGAGGAAGCCGAAGAGGTGAAAGAGGTATTAAACTGGCTCGTCTCCAGGGGTGATATAATAAAAATTAATGAGGAAATCTATATGGCAAGGGAATGGGTGGAAAAAGCTCGTGAGCTTTTGCAGAAGTTTTTTAGCGAAAACAGCGAGCTTACCGTTGCGCAGTTCAGAGATATGCTGGGGACCACCCGAAAGTACGCGCTTCCCCTATTGGAATACATGGATGGAATAAAGGTTACAAGGCGCCTAAAGGATATCCGAGTTGCCGGTATAAAATTATATGAATAAACCTAATTAAAGCTGAAATAAATGCCATCAGATAGGGCTTCGAAAAGATAGCTTGAAAAAAGTATTATTTTCTGATATGATTATTCTATGCACGGGGGCAGATAGGTCCTGGTGGGCCTTCTGGTCTTCAAAACCAGCATCGGGGGTAAAACCTCCGAGGTGGGTTCGATTCCCACATGCTCCCGCCAATTAAGCCAAATCAAAGCTTTCGGGATTTGTTCCGAAAGCTATTCTTTTGTCAAAGGATTTCAGGTTTAATGAAACAAATTATTTTAAAAATATTGAATTTAGTAGATTACAAAGCGATTATACTAGTTTCTAAAAATGAAAGAAAAAAATATTGCAAACCTTGGTGGAGTTGTCATAATACATCCCAATAAAAACGGAAAATGTCAGGATTATAAGTGTTGTTCGGGGTATTCTGAAATCGTCACCTATATGATAGACGAAAGTGACATATTTGAGGAAAATGGAAAGTCTGCAAGATCGCATTTTAAATATATCCAAATTGTAAGGAAATTATTATAAGATTAAGGAGGTGGCAAGGTGAAGGTAGCGTGGAGCAGTTCTCACGGTGAGTTCCTTATCAGCGACTCATACTATTTTTCAGTGCTGGAGCGGGAAAGCAAAAAGCGAAATATCGAGATAGTGGAAATAGCTGATTTCGAGGAATTATTTTCTTATCCCGTCGTAGTTTTTAACTACAGTGAAGTACCTTTTAATGAAAAAGAGATAGAAACAATAGAAAAAGCTGTGAGTGACGGAAAGCGCGTGATTTTCACCGGCCACTTTAAAAACAAAGATAACGTTGTTCGAATATGCAATGCAGTTAGTGAAAGGTTTGGTTTAAGGCTCAATGAGGACGAGGTGCTGGATTATAAAAACTTTGCAGGGGATGATCACCGAATAGTGGTTACTTCGCGGATAGAAGCTTACGGCGATGGAGTAAAGAGAGTGGTGTTTCCGTACAGTGCTCCCCTTGAGATTCTGAGCTCCGAAGTCAGGGTAATACTGAAGGGAGAGGACACTTCTTTTGCTGGGTGCGGCAAGAAAGCACCGGTCCTTGCGGCAGAACGCCGATACCCTTCAGGTGGAAGTTTTGTGCTCTGTGGGAGCTGCCTTTTCTGGGATAACTACTCTATCCTTCGTGAGGATAATTTGACCTTTTCGCTTAACCTGCTTAATTCTTGATCACTCTTCTTCAGTCTTAATATCGGGCAAGTCATAGGTAAATTCCACCAGCCTCGGTTTCATGTAGATTGGGGCGCCGCAGCGCAGCGCAAGGGCAATGGCGTCGCTGGGTCTTGAATCTAGAACTATGTCTTTGCCGTCCAAGGTTATATAAATTTCAGCATAGTAAGTGTTATCCCTTATATCAGTGATTACTACTTTTTCGAGCTTTCCCCCCATGTTTTCTATGACGGATTTTAGAAGATCGTGGGTCATGGGGCGAGGAGGTTTTATACCTTGAAGGGGCATTGCGATGTTATTAGCCTCCAGCGCTCCTACCATTATGGGCAATACTTTTGTTTCTTCCTGGTCGACCAGCAAAACTAAAAATTCTCCTGTAGGGCTTACGACCACTGACTTTACTTTCATTTCGAGCATTTCAAGCATTTTCCCACCTCTGAAACGTTTTCAAGATTAATTATAGCACTTATTGTAAATTAGTAAATTTTAATACGTTAAATAATACTAGAATTGCATAAAGGCAGCAAATGCTTCAAGGGCTCTCTATAATAAAAAGGGGCCCTTGTTTTCTCTTATAATATTGTTCGGCTGTCACAAAAAGTGACTTGGAGGATTACTATGATTATGAAAAAAGAAGCAATACAAGCTGCAAGTTTATATTCCCTTCGTAAGCAAATTATGAGATTAGCGTGGCCAGCGATCCTAGAAATGATATCGGGTATGGTGGTCTGGACAGCAGATACAGCTATGGTAGGTCGCTTGAGCGCCGAAGCTTTGAGTGCTGTAGGATTGGGGGGACAACTGGCTTTCAACATAACCTATGTCTTCGGTGCTTTGGAAGTTGGAACATTGGCAATGGTGTCAAGATCTGTAGGGGCAGGAGAAAAAGAGAGGGCAAATTATATAGCTAAGCAGGCTTTGCTGATTTCTGCGGTGTTAGGTATATTGCTTTGTCTCATATACTATTTTGCAGCAACTCCGATTTTCCATCTTTTAACAAGGGATTCGGAAGTTATCGCTCTAGGAGCAGAGTACCTGAGAATAGTATCAATTGGAATAGCTTTCATGATACCCACCTATGTAATGAATTCCGCTTTAAGGGGGGCTGGAAATACTACTGTTCCAATGATATCTGCTGCAACGGGAAATATGCTCAATATCATTGGAGATTACGTGTTGATCTTCGGACATTTCGGTTTCCCAAGAATGGAAGTCAAAGGAGCAGCTCTGGCAACGACTATCTCTCAGATTGTCGCAGCTACAATTACTTTTGGTTACGTATGTTCAGGACGTGGCGATTTAAAGCTGAACATTAAAAAAATAAACCTCCCTGATTTTAAATTGATAAAGCATTTGGTACATCTTAGCCTTCCTTCGTGTATGGAAGAATTTTCCTTGAGTACAAGCAGGCTGATTTCATCTATTTGGATCAACCGCCTTGGCACAATATCTTTTGCAGCTCATCAAGTAACGTTGAGTGCCGAATCCATTTCTTTTATGCCCGGGTACGGCTTTTCTGTAGCGGCCTCCACGATGGTAGGACAGAGCCTTGGAGCAAAAGATGAGAAAGCAGCAGAAACTGCCGCCTGGGAAGCCACGAAGCTTTCGGTTATGCTGATGAGTATAGTGGGAGTGATATTTTTTATCGTGCCAGAGCTTATCACCGGACTTTTTACGAACGTACCTGAAGTGGAAGACCTTGCGGCTCGATGCTTGAGGATAGGCGCGTTTGAGCAAGTGAGCCTTGCGGTTGCGATGACTTTGGGAGGAGCCTTGAGAGGTGCGGGAGATACAAAGGGACCTTTTGGAGTTACCCTAATAACATTATGGCTAATAAGAATACCGCTGATCTTTGTAGTCGTATTCATATTGAAAGCTAGCCTTGAATTCATATGGGTAACTACAGTTTTGCAATATTTTGTTGAAGCCCTATTAATGGCCTTGAGGTTTAAAAAGGGTCACTGGAAGCATATTATGCTGTGATATGTAAAATTTAGGACTTCTGGCGTATATATATTGGGACTCTTGACATATAGTATAGCATATAATATATAATAAATAGATTATACTTCTAAGGGATTAAAGGACAGAAAAACCAAAGGAGGAGTTTAATTGCAAAAAAAATCTCGACAGTACATCCTCATCCTGGCTGTCGCAGCAGGAATTACAGCAGCCCTTTGGGGATACTATAGCAGAGAGAAAAACGTAACCATAGTGGATAACGGGAAAAAAATCGAGGTTAAAACATTTAGCTCTACCGTCAAAGACTTGCTGGAGGAAAAAAATATATTGATTTCAGAAAAAGATGTGGTGATACCTGATATTTCTTCAAAGATAAAGGACGGAAGTGTAATCCAAATAAAACGCGCCTTTGAAGTAGAAATTTTTGCTGACGGGAAAAAATTCACAGTTAAAACCCAGCCTGATATCGCTGAAAACATAGTGAAAATGGCAGGTATAGAACTTAAAGAAAAAGATAGGGTTGAACCTTCAAGAACAGCTTACATAGAAGGTCCTGCAGATATAAAGGTTGTGAGGGTCGAAGAGAAGGTTGTTGAGGAACTCAGAAAAATTCCTTACAAAACGGTTAGCAGAGTTGATTACAACCTTCCCATAGGGCAAACAAAGCTTTTACAAAAAGGAGAAGAAGGCCAGGAAAAGGTCATAACCAGGATTAGATTAGAAGACG
Organism: Thermosediminibacteraceae bacterium; assembly: GCA_021890755.1. Classification (GTDB taxonomy): domain Bacteria; phylum Bacillota; class Thermosediminibacteria; order Thermosediminibacterales; family Thermosediminibacteraceae; genus JAKKUQ01. Next base: position 19,671 of record JAKKUQ010000012.1, read on the forward strand.
GAAAGGTAGTCGAAAAGACCACCGAAAAAGTGGCGATAAAACCGGCTAAACCGGAAATCGTGGTCAAAGGAGGATTGATGGTAGCATCCCGTGGCGGTGTTAAATTTGCTTATACGAAGAAAATAAAGATGCTGGCAACCGCCTATACTCATACCGGTAATCGCACCGCTACCGGCACTGTGCCTAGGCATGGAGTTGTAGCCGTTGACCCAACGGTTATACCGCTAGGGACTAAGCTATATGTAGAAGGATACGGATTTGCAAGGGCTGAAGATATTGGTTCCTCTATAAAAGGCAACAGAATTGATCTTTTCATGGAAACGGAGGCTTTAGCTCGCCGGTTTGGAAGGCGTTGGGTAGATGTTTATATTTTGAAATAGTAAAAAACGGGCTCGCCCATCATACATACGGGTGAGCCCGTTTTTTTTCTAGCGTTTTTTCTTTCCAGTAAGCTTATAAGAGTAAATGTATTTGTAATTTCTATGACGTCTGTATCTTTTAATACCAACAGATATCCTGAAAGGAACGTAAACTAAAGTTATAAAAGCTGATGGCCAGAACCACCAATAGGTGAAAACCTTGCGGGGTATATCGCTAGCTGCCACGAGGGGTATACTTCCGATTTTCGACCCATTTTGGAAAAATTCAAGGTTTCCGAGAACCTGGCCTTTAACTACAGGAGCTTTTACGTCGGCAGGTATATTTTTCTTTATCTTTATGGGACTGCTCCCTTTCTCCACTACGGTACTAAAATCTGCAGCTGTGACTAATTCTACCGGGGTTCCATATTTCACATTGAGCTTGTCCACTACTTCGCCATTTCTTATTACGTCTTTTTTTTCGAAGTTGTTGAATCCATACTCCAGCAGCGCTTTTGCATCGGTATATATATTCTTTCCCTGAGACTTAAGCACTACAGCAAGAAGCTGCCAGCCGTTTCTTGTTGCCGAAGCTACGAGGGTATGTCCAGCTGAACGTGTATAGCCAGTTTTTACCCCGTCGGCTCCTTCGAAGTTCCATAGCATTTTATTGTGATTTATTAAGGTCCTGTCCCATTCTTTTCCCTGCCATGGTATGCGATAGGTCTTGGTTGAAACTATTTTTTTAAACTCGGGATGGTTGAGAAGTGCGTATCGCGCAATCAGAGCTAGGTCATAAGCTGTGGTGTAATGGTTTTTATCGGGGAGGCCGCTTGGGTTAACAAAATTTGTGTTTTTGGCTCCCAGGCTTTTTGCCTTTTCGTTCATTAACTTTGCGAATTCGGGAACGCTCCCAGCAATATGTTCTGCTATAGCCACGGCAGCGTCATTGCCTGAGTTCAGCATCAACCCATAGAGCATCTGCTCTAGAGTAAGTTTTTCTCCTTCTTCCAGGTATATGCGGCTTCCATCGACCAAAGTGGCTTCTTTTCCGGTAGTAACTATGTCTGATAGATTCCCTTTTTCCAAAGCGATAATTGCGGTCATTATTTTGGTGGTGCTTGCAGGTTCGAGCTTGAGGTGGGCGTTCTTCTCAAAAAGAACCTTGCCGGTTTTAACATCCATGAGAATTCCCGCAAGGCCCACAATGGAGGGTGGAGAGGGTGCGGCGGTTGCTTTTCCGGTTGCGGCTATTAAAAAAAGCAGTACGAGAAGTAGCTTGTAGCAAACTAACCTTTTCATTTGGCACCTCTCAATCTGATAGTTTCAACCTTTTTATAAGTATAGCAAAAAATAAAACAAAAGCAAAGGTTGGAATAAAAAACGTTGAAATTCTTAAAATAAAACAAGCAGAAGACTAATTCGGAGGGCTTTATATGGGTAAAACGGAGGTTAAAACAGCAGGTTTTATCATGAATTTCCAGGCCCACCTGGATGATGTGATGAACGGCTTGAAGGCTATAGAGGAGGACCTTGACGAAACCCTGCAGCAGATTCTTGTAAAGTCTTCCGGTCATATCCAATTGAGCAAAAAGCTCGGTGAGATGGAATTGATAATGGATTTCCTTAAAGAGCAAGGTACAGACGAGCCTTCAAAAGCAAAAAATTTGATTAAAGCCTTAAGAAAAAAGGTTTATGAGTGCATGGAGCTTTTAATATCTCAAGTGCAAAAAAGCATGATAAAAGCGGTGGAAGCTCTCAGCGATACCCAAAACGGCATAATTATGATAAATAAACTCAGTAAGTTTATAAAAAAATTGGAAATGATGGAAGGGATGATAAAGGAGTGAAAGTGCTTTCTAATGAATTCTTTATACTTGCTTTCCGCTCAATAATACTTTTTACTGTTAGCCTTGTGCTGGTCAGAATTATGGGAAAAAGGACGATAGCCCAGCTTTCGCCTTTTGACCTTATATTAATTATAATAATGGGTAATGCCATTGCTTTACCTCTAGAAGATTTAAATATATCCTTGACGTCCGGTGCAGTACCCGTAATAGTGATTTCAATTTTGAATTACATTTTTGCAGTTATTATAATGAAAAATAGAAAATTAGAAAACATTCTGCAGGGGACTTCAACCGTACTTATTAAAGACGGAGAAGTCATAACAGAGAATCTTAAAAAGGAACGCATCACGATTGCCGATCTCCTGATTCTTCTACGCGAAAAAAACATTACAGATATAAACGATGTTCAAGAGGCCACAATTGAGCCCAACGGCAAGTTGAGCATATTGAAAAAAAAGGAAAAAGAACCAGTAACACCGAAGGATCTTGGCCTCTTGCCATCTCAGGGGATTTTCCCTACAGTAGTTGTCCACGAGGGGCGGGTGGTGCAAAATAATCTTGATATCCTGGGGGTAGGCATTGACCGGCTGCTTTCGGAATTGAAAAAAAAGGGAGTTAATCGCCTTTCGGAGGTTAAAGCTGCCTGGATCGATGAGGAGGGTAAACTTGAAACTGACCTTGTGGGGATGGATACCGGTAGAAAAAGGGTAAAAAGGCACGACGGCTTTTACAGCAAATTAGGTATAAGCACCGATACAATAAAAAAGGAATTCGGCATAGATCCCTACCTATTCCTTGATGCTGTATCGCTGGGGCTTAAAGATGAGGAGATATCAAATTTGCTTGGGTATGAGCTTGAAAAAGTAAAAGAGTTAAGGAAGAGGCTGGGAAACGTTGGAAGTGAAATTGGATTGTATTACAAAAAAGATCTGCCGGTATAGCTATTTAAGCTAAATAAATAATAAACCCGCTTCTAGGCTTGACACCTAAGAAGCGGTTTTTTAGGCTTAATTTTGCTTTTCGTGCATTTTCAATTTGACATCTTTTCGCGTGCCCGGCTGGTGACTTTCTAACTGCGCTTTTTGTGATTTTACTTCGCGGGGGCTTGGATTACCCGCTGGTTTAAATATATTCGAACCGGTTTCAGTGCGGGCAAAAGTTTTTCTTTGAGCAAACAGCTTCTTTTTTAAAGACAGAGCGATCTCCCCCCTCACGTTTGGTCTAAGCTGGACAGCACTTTGTCGAAGAGGTCAATGGAGCACCTACCTCTGACCCAGTGAATGCAATTTTCACAGCTTACGGGTTCTTTTTCTTCCTCTGATGAATCGAAATTTGTTTCATTTCCGGCATAGGTATACCCTGGACAGGCTTCTCCTACAGCGTGAAGCTGCATCTTGCTTACCATTTTTTTCACTCCTGTTTAATAGTTTTCTAATTTTATTTTTAGCGGTTTATTGTAAAATATATATATAAAAAAAACCAAAGGAGGGAAGTAGCGGTGCCTGTTTACGAATACAGGTGTAATTGCTGCGGTAACCGGTTTGAAGCTCTAAGAAAATTAGAAGAGAGAGACGTTCCCATAGAATGTCCCGGCTGCAAGAGCAGCAATACTCGCCGGGAAGTGTCAACTTTTGGAACTACCAAAAGCAGTGGAGCTTCCAAGTTATCAAGTTCTTGCAGTAATACCGGTAGCTCTAAGTTCGGATGAGCTTCGGTATAAAAGCCCTGTAAGGGTCGTTTTTTATTAAGTTGTAAATAAAAATGTTTTTTGCTAAAATAGTGAAAAGCGGAGATTCCGGTGGGAGAGAGTAGCAAAAATGAATCTCGAACAGCTTCTTGTGAAATTAAAGAATTCGGACCGTTTTAAAAAATGCGTAACCAGGTGGGAGGTAATTCCTCCTAAACCGGGAGAATACGAACCTTTTCCCGACTATCTAGATAAGAGGTTGATCTCCGCACTGAACAAAAAAGGCATTTACAGCCTTTATTCCCATCAGGCAAAAGCTTTAGAAGAGGTCACCAAAGGCAACAGCGTAGTGGTGGTTACCCCTACAGCTTCAGGAAAAACTTTATGCTACAATCTGCCCGTCCTCAATGCCATCCTCCGGGATAGAAACACCCGGGCCATTTACCTTTTTCCCACAAAAGCTCTTTCCCAGGACCAGGTGGCCGAACTCATGGAAACAATAGAAGCTATGGGAGAAGATATAAAGACCTTTACTTACGATGGCGACACACCGCCTTCAGCCAGAGTAGCAATTCGAAAAGACGGCCATATAGTTGTAACCAATCCGGACATGCTTCACACAGGCATATTGCCCCATCATACCAAATGGATAAAGCTTTTTTCTAATTTAAAATACGTCGTAATTGACGAATTACATACCTACCGTGGAGTTTTCGGCAGCCATACCGCCAATGTCATCCGCCGGTTACACAGGATATGCAAATTTTACGGGTCAAATCCTGTTTTTATTTGCTGTTCTGCTACCATCGCAAATCCTAAGGAACTTGCCGAAAAGCTCACGGGAAGACCGATGACGCTTATCGATAAAAGTGGGGCACCTTCCGGCGAAAAGAACGTAATTTTTTACAATCCCCCCGTTGTGAACCGGCAGCTCGGTATAAGGAAAAGCAGCCTTCTTGAGGCAAAGGACCTTGCCCTGGAGTTTTTAAAGAACGGCATTAAGACCATAGTATTTTCAAGAAGCCGGTTAGCCGTGGAGGTACTGCTGACATACCTTAAAGATGGAATGAAAAACACCTCTTACGGCTCCGAGGCGATAAGGGGCTACAGAGGAGGGTATTTGCCCCGGGAAAGGCGCGAGATAGAAAGGGGATTGAGGGAAGGCCAAATTCTTGGGGTTGTAAGTACTAATGCCCTGGAGCTTGGAATAGACATAGGTGGATTGGATGTAAGTATAATCACCGGCTATCCTGGTTCTATCGCCAGCACCTGGCAGCAGGCCGGCCGGGCAGGAAGGCGCTCTTCTGTGTCGGTGTCGATCCTTGTGGCATCCAGCAACCCCCTTGACCAGTACATAATAAACCACCCGGACTATTTCTTCGGCCAACCTCCCGAAAGCGGCCTCATAAATCCCGATAATCTTTACATACTGGTCAGTCATATTAAGTGCGCAGCCTTTGAACTGCCCTTTGAAGAAGGCGAAAAGTTTGGAGTTGAAACCACCGAAGAAATACTTTCGTTTCTGGAAAGCGAAAAAATTCTGCGCCACGTGGGAGGAAGATGGTACTGGATGGCCGAGGCCTTTCCGGCGGAAGAAATTAGCCTACGGAGCGCTTCCACCGAGAACTTTGTAATAGTTGACATAACCGAGGAGCCCAAGGTTATAGGTGAAGTGGACAGGGCCAGCGCTCCCATGCTCATTCACGAAGAAGCAATTTACATCCACGGTGGCCAGCAGTACCAGGTGGAAAAACTAGATTACGAGGAGAAGAAGGCATACGTAAGGAAGGTCGATGTGGATTATTACACCGATGCCAATCTTGCCGTGGAAATAAAGGTGTTGGACGTTTTAAAAGAACAGCTCCGGCAACAAGAAAGCAGCAAGTACTTTGGCGAGGTCTTAGTCAGGTCTATGGCGACAATGTTTAAGAAAATAAAATTTTTTACCCATGAAAATGTGGGCTCCGGTCCCATACACCTGCCGCCTGAAGAGATGCACACTACAGCTTTTTGGTTTACCGTCCCGGAGACTTTACCCGGCCTTACACCTGAAGACTTAAAAGCGGGGCTTGCAGGTCTTTGCAATGTGCTGGTCAATATAGCGCCCCTTTACCTGATGTGCGACCCGAAGGACATCCGCGGTGTAATTCACGTTAAGTCACCTTTCACCCAAAAGCCCACGATTTTCATTTACGATGCTTACCCGGGAGGCGTGGGTTTTGCCGAAAGGCTTTACCAGATGGATACATCTCTTTTAAAGGCCGCCCGGCAGGTCATCCTGGAGTGCGGCTGTGATGACGGCTGCCCCTCTTGCGTAGGCCCGCTGGAAGAAGTGGGTCCGGGGAGCAAGGCTTCAGCATTAAGGCTGATTCAGGGAGTGCTTGCCGATTGAACCTATCAGAGAAACTGAAAAATTTCATAACGGCAAAGGGAAAGCAAAATTTAAGCGGTTCTGCATCGGAAGAAAGGGATGAACTTGCAAGCATTTCTCACTTCCTGGGCGGAAACCTTATGGACACGCCCTACGGGAGGCACATAGTTATAGAGAAAGTTTTTGAGGAACATTTTTGCCACGCCGGCCTCAAGCTTTGTGCAGCATTGGAAATTTCGCCGGAAATAATAAAACTTTTGACGAAGAACTTGAGTATAGAACTCGATCTTAAAAAAACTGTTTTTATCGATACTGAAACTACTGGCCTTGCAGGAGGATCTGGGACCTACGCTTTCCTGATAGGTGTTGGATATTTCGAAGGCAATTCGTTCAGATTGGTGCAGTATTTTATGAGCGACTTAGATCAAGAGCCGGCGGTACTTTACAGTTTGAAGAAACTTTTTTGCAATTTCAAGGGCCTTGTAAGTTTTAACGGGAAAGCCTACGACATTCCTCTTCTTTCCGCCCGCTTTCTCATAAACCGGATGGAAGATCCCCTAGAATCTATGGCACACCTTGACCTCTTACATAGTGCGCGGCGTATTTTCGGCGAAAGGCTTGAAAGCATAAGCCTCTCGTCGTTGGAGCAGCACCTTTTTTTCATGGAAAGAAAAGACGATGTGCCCGGAAGTGAGATTCCTTCCATATATTTTAGATATTTAAGGGAAAAGGACCCATCTCCTTTAAAACCCGTATTCCACCATAATCAGATGGACATCCTTTCGCTGGTAAGCCTTATTACCAAAATGGGACAGGCACTGTACAACCCTTTTGGAACGGAAACTTTTAAGGCGCAGGATTTTTACTGCCTTGGGCGGCTTTACGAAGATATGGGCATGTTTGAAAACAGCGTCAAATGTTATAGGAAGGCTTTATACGTGCCGGGAGTGAAGGACAGAGCTTACAGGCGGTTGTCTTTGCTTTTTAAAAGGATGGGCCGGTGGGACGAGGCTGAAAAGCTTTGGATACAAATGGTGCAGGAGGGTATAAGCCAGCAGTTTGCGCTGATAGAACTTTCAAAGCTATACGAACACAGAGTAAAGGATTACGAGAAGGCAGCTTTAGCGGCCCGCAGGGCTTTGGAGGTGGCCTACGACAAAAGAAGGTTACTGGGGAGATATCATGATAGAAGTGAAATAGAAGAAATAAGAAAACGCCTTGATAGGATATTGTTGAAAATGTCAAAGGGTCGGGAGGAACAGGTGAAAATTATTTAAAAGCATAATGAATTTACGGAGGTGAGAATTTATGAAAGACGCTGTGATGATGGCTGCCCAGCTAATGGCCATCGCAGCAAGGACGGCCCCAAAAGCGGGTGGGAAGGACAATATAAAGGTAAAGATAGTAGAAGGAGACGAGCTTAAAAAGATCGCTGCAGAAATGTATGCCTACGGCGAAAAAACGAAGAAGGTCAACTTTGACAGGGACGGGAAAAACGTGGAGGATTCAGATGCAGTAATGCTGATTTCACTTAGCGAAGCAAAGCCTATGGGTTTAAACTGTGGAGCCTGCGGTTTCCCAGACTGCTCTAAACTCCCCGAACCAAAAGAGGGACCGGAGTTTGCTGGTCCAATATGCGCATGGAAGCTGATTGACCTTGGAATTGCCGTTGGATCTGCGGTAAAAACTGCAAGTATTTTAAATGTGGATAACCGAATAATGTACCGCATTGGAGTTGTAGCCAGGGATTTAGGACTTATTGATGGAGAAGTTGTGATTGGGATCCCGCTTTCCGCTACCGGCAAGAATATTTACTTTGACAGGAAGTAAACTTGTATAGTGGGAAAGCCTGTGCTATAATATATTTTACAATAATTAAGGACTTTTTAAACTGCCTCCGGAAAGTGCTTTCTCCCTGCCTACAGCGAGTGGAGGATGGTGTGAGCTCCACGGCAAAGAGAGCATGTGGCACCGGAGGTAAGAAGGCAAAACCGTATACCTTTTTTAAAAGTGGCAGGCAAGAGCCTGCAACTAGGGTGGAACCGTCCGCCATCAGGACCCCTAGACCCGCGAAAAGTCTAGGGGTTTTACTTTTATAATCCTATAGCAAAATTAGCAGAAAGGAGAGAAACCATGACGGAAAGCGGCGAAAAGCGAATGAACAAAATAGTTTCCCTGTGCAAGAGAAGAGGATTTGTATTCCAGGGGTCCGAGATATACGGAGGCCTTGCTAATACGTGGGATTATGGACCGCTGGGAGTAGAGCTGAAGCAAAACATAAAGAGAATATGGTGGAAAAAAGTCGTATACGAAAGAGATGACGTAGTAGGCCTTGACAGCGCCATTTTGATGCACCCAAAGGTTTGGGAAGCTTCAGGGCACGTTGCGGGCTTTAACGATGCTCTGGTCGACTGCAAAGAGTGCAAGTCAAGGTTCAGGGCCGACCACCTCATCGAAGAGACACTAGGCATGCGCGTGGAAGGCAAAAGCGTCCAGGAACTCTCCGAGATAATTCACAGCAATAACATAAAATGCCCGGTATGCGGCAATGTTAACTGGACCGACGCACGAAAATTCAATTTGATGTTCAAAACCCACCAGGGAGTTACCGAAGACTCCAGTTCTGTAGTGTATTTAAGGCCGGAAACCGCTCAGGGCATCTTCGTAAATTTCAAAAATGTACTAGATAGCAGCCGCGTCAAACTTCCCTTCGGAATAGCCCAAATAGGAAAAGCTTTCAGAAATGAAATAACCCCCGGGAATTTTATTTTCAGGACTCGCGAGTTCGAGCAGATGGAGCTGGAGTTTTTTGTAAAGCCCGGCGAAGATGAGAAATGGTTCGATTACTGGCGAAACTTTGCAATGGATTTCTTTTTGGAGCTGGGAGTGAAAAGGGAGAACCTTCGCCTCAGAGACCATTCGCCGGAGGAACTGTCCCATTATTCCAAAGCCACAACGGATTTGGAATACAATTTCCCGTTCGGGTGGGGAGAACTTTGGGGAATTGCCAACAGGACCGATTTCGACCTTTCAAGGCATATAGAGTATTCCGGAAAGAGCCTAACTTTCTACGACCAAGAGGAGAAGAGGCACATTGTGCCCTATGTAATTGAACCTTCGCTAGGGGTAGATAGGGCGATGCTTGCAATACTATGTGATGCTTACCGGGAAGAAGAAGTGGAAGGAGAGACCAGGGTAGTGCTGGGCCTGCATCCTATCCTCGCTCCCATTAAATGCGCCGTATTTCCGCTATTCAAGAAAGAGCCGTTAGAAGAACTGGCAAGGAAAATTTATCAAGACCTTAAAAAAGATTACGTTGTGGAATACGATAACACAGGCAGCATAGGCAAGCGTTACCGCCGTCAGGATGAAATCGGGACACCTTACGCCATAACCGTTGATTTAGATAGCCTCGAAGACCATAAGGTGACTGTAAGAAACAGGGACACCATGCTTCAGGACAGAATAGATATTGACCATATCAAAGAATATCTAAAAGATAAACTGGGTTTTTGAGCATAAGCCCGCATACTTTTTAAACAAACCGCCCACTCTATTTTAAGAAGGAGTGGGCGGTTATGCATTATTTTAGATTCGATGGGAATATCCTTGACTTCACACGGAGTCCGCTAACTGAAAAAATACTAAAAAGGATAGACAATTGTTTCATTAAGGAACGGAAAGACCGCATAACCATTTACTCATTGAATCTCACGATGGCCTGTCCTGGCACTTACCAGGAAGGTGGGAAAATGGAATTTTACATGCTGCTGAGCAGAAAAAAAACTGTTCCCACCTGCGACATGTGCTATTTCGGCATAATTGGGCGCGGAAAGTTATGTACCGTAAATTCCTTTTACCTTCCCAGTCACTTTCATCATAGAAAAGCAAATTTTAAAGCGATAATCCCATTGTTACGCTATAATGGTTACCTGGAACTACCGGTACCCGATCCGCAAACGTGGAGCTATATGAACTTCAGATATTAAAAAAAGCCGCTCAAAAAAGCGGCTTTTTAAAATGCCCTGAGGGGATCTAATGCTTTTTGCATCTCTTCCTTTATTCTCTCAAGGCCTTCTGGGGTTTTGGCCTCACACCGCACTATAAGTTCGGGCCCAGTATTTGAAGCCCTGACAAGGCCCCAACCGTCAGGGAATAGCACCCGGGCGCCGTCTACGTCTATCATCGGATATTTGCCTCTGAAGTATTCCTGGACTGCCTTTACTTTGGCGAACTTTTCATCATCGGGGCAAGGCACGCGTATTTCCGGGGTCGAGTAGTATTTCGGCACATCAGATAGAAGCTCAGATAATTTTTTATCACTTCTTGAAAGAATCCTCAAAAGCCGGGCTGCTGCATACAAGGCATCATCAAAACCATAGTACTCGTCGGCGAAGAACATATGACCCGACATCTCGCCGGTGAAAACGGCGCCGATTTCTTTCATCTTAGCTTTTATCAGGGAATGCCCCGTTTTATAAAACATCGGTTTTCCGCCGAGTCTTTCTATTTCTTCCACCAGAGCTTGAGAGCACTTTACTTCTACTATGGCTGTGGCACCGGGGTGTTTGGGGAGTATTTCCCGCCAGAATAATATCATCAACATATCCCCGTAAATGATGTTTCCGGTATCATCCACGACCCCTATCCGGTCTCCGTCGCCGTCAAAACCAATGCCCAAATCCAGCTTTTCCTTTAATACCAGCTTCTGGAGGTCTTTAAGATTTTCTGGCTTTACAGGATCGGGAAAATGATTCGGGAAGGATGGATCCGATTCGCAGTAAAGGGGGTAAGTTTCAACACCAAGCCTTTTAAATAAGTTTTCAGCAAAAAGGGAAGCAGTTCCGTTTCCGCAATCTATTCCAACTCTTAAAGGTTTGGAAAGCTTAATTTTTTCGCAAATCGTCGAGATATAATCTTCGGTGGGGTCTATATGAGAAAGGGAGCCCTTTCCTTTTTCAAAATCTCCTTTTTCCATCATAGCTTTTATTTTCTGTATATCGTCGCCGTATAGCGTAGCATAACCGAAGGCCACTTTGAAACCATTGTACTCTGGAGGATTATGGCTGGCGGTAATCATAATCCCCGGGTTGATATTGTAGTGTATTCGGGAAAAATAGAATACCGGCGTTATTACCGTACCCAAATCGACCACGTCGCAGCCGGTAGAGAGCAGCCCTTCGATTAAAGCACTTTTTAAAGAGGGCGATGAAGATCTATTGTCACTACCTACTACCACTTTATTTTCGCCGTTTTGTCGGGCAAAAGTTCCAAAAGCAAGTCCCAGGGTTTTTGCTATTTCTTCGTCGATTTCTTCTCCTACAATACCTCTTATGTCATACTGCCTAAAAATATTGGGGCTTATCCTTTTCATAAATCCACCTCCCATACTCTTAATATATTCCGAGAAGGCTCATAACTATCGATAAGACTATTTCAAACGCTATGAGAAATATAATCATCCATTCCAGCCTAGTACCTCTTTTGGCATGAACAAGACTGGTGAATACTTCTGTGATATCCAGCAAGGTCTCTGTTTTGTGGCGGATTTTCTCGTAACGGTCGCCGAGTTCAAACTGCTCTTCCAAAGCTATGTAAAGGTTTTCGCTTTCCTCGTTAATCCACGTTATTTCGGGTTTATCCAGCAGCATTATATGCGAAAGGGTATTATATTTAAACCCGAGAATTTTACCTGACATCCTGGCAAGTTTTTCGTCTGATATGTTTAATCTGCCAGTTTCTAGATAATTTATTACATCTTCAACGGCATCCATTAAATCATCGATTTGGTCTTCAATTCTAGAAAGTGCCACCGATTTTGCAAGAACGGTTGCGATTATCTCCAGATACATCTCTCCTACCTTTGGTATCACAGTGCATTCGTTGCTTACCGAGAATTCCTGTCCTGAATTTATCATTACCGTATAATCGTCGCTGTAATCTAGCGACGATACTGGCATTAAATTTTTATCTATTTTCTTTAAGTACTCCAAAAGATCCATAATCTCGTGATGCTCAAAGTCTAAAAAGACCATTGAGCCAAAAGAAAATATATACGCCAATTTGCCTTCGGGTAACCGCAAAATGCCCTTTAATTGTTCTTCGGAAAGTACCAGTGGCTCGTCCCATTGGTGCTTCTTATTTATTCCAAAATGATTCGACAGGCGATTTATGTTTATCTCATTGCAGAGAGAAGTAGCCAAGAGTTTTATGCTTTTCAATCTATCTAACCTCCTAACTATAAATTATACCATTGTATCCTGATTATCACAACAATGGCGCTATTTGGTCGTAATTTTATTTCGCAAAAATAATTGACAGCGAAATATAATACTATTATAATAAAATTTGTTCTACTATTGAGGCTTTGGGTGGGCAGCGTCAAATAAGAATAGTAGTTCGCAACGATAACTAAAAGTTGGTTAAGGGGGATGTTGATGATAATAAATAATTTCAACAGGCTATACTGGCTTTTATTTGTAATTTTCCTAATTCTAGGCTTGGTCAATTCTGCTTTTGGATTGCTGGCGGTGGTGTGTATGATAGCTCCCGTTGCAACAGGATTTTTCAAGGGCAGGATGTGGTGCGGTAGATTCTGCCCTAGGGGTAGTTTTTATGACCAAATACTTGCCAGAATTTGCAAGAGAAAACGGGGAATACCTCAACTTCTCAAAAAGCACTGGGTGCGCTGGACTGTTTTTGTTTTGCTGATGGTATTTATGACTTACAATCTTTATCAGGCTGAAAAGACTTTTTCCGGCATAGGGTCGGTGCTCTATACCATGGTAGTTTTAACTACTGGAATCGGGGCGGTTCTGGGGTATTTCTTTTCGCCGCGCAGCTGGTGTAAGATTTGCCCAATGGGTACTTTTGCGATGGTAGTGGGAGGGGGCAAGAAAGCCTCACTGAACTTAAACTCTAGCAGATGTAAGTCATGCGGTATATGCAGCAGGAACTGCCCGATGGAAATACCGGTGCATTCTTTTAAAGTTGAAGGGAAGGTCAATGACCCCGACTGTGTTAAGTGCGGGGTGTGTACCTTATCATGTCCGGTCAAGGCGCTAAATTTTGAAATTAAGAGCTGACCAAAGGCGAAGTTGCGAAAAATTTTTAAGGCCGCTCAAAGCGGCCTATTTTAGATTAAATTTTTAAAAGGATTTGCAAATGTGCTATAATGATATAAAGGGAAGCATTTGTTTGCGGAGGAGTATATGAGAGCTGTTATTCTTTCAGGAGGGTATATTAGAGATTACGAGGCTGTAAAAAAACATATTAAGCAAGGAGATTTAATCATTTGTGCGGATAGTGGCGTGCACCATGCTTTTAAAATGGGGGTTATCCCTCATTTGGTTGTGGGGGATATGGATTCTATTTCCGAAGAGGACAAGAAGAAAGTGCGCGATTCGATGGTGAGGCAGCTTACCTTCCCAAGAGAAAAAGATTTTACCGATACAGAACTTGCTCTGGATATAGCCCTTAAAGAGGGCGTGAAAGAGGCTGTGTTACTTGCAGGATTAGGCGATAGGCCAGACCATAGTTTATCGAATGTTTTTCTAATGGTGAGCTATAAAAAAAAGGGAATGACCCTGATAATGGCTGGAGAAAATTGGGAGATGTTTTTGGTCGATGGCAGAAGAAAAATCCGAGGCAAAAAAGGCCATATTCTTTCCCTAATACCTATTACGCCGAAAGTGAGCGGTATAAAAACCAGCGGTTTGTACTATCCTCTCAACGATGACACCCTCTTTATGGGAACCTCTAGGGGAATTAGCAACGTTTTTCTCGAGGACGAAGCTGTAGTGGAAATAAAAGAAGGCATGCTGCTGGCTGTAAAGTGGACAGAAGAAAGTGAATAGGATACTAAAAGTTATCTTGTAATCAAAGTATACTTAATTTTAGGAAAAGGTGAAATATTATGTTTTCAATGGACCTTTTCAAGGCAATAATAGATTCCATTCATGATGGCATTATAGCTGTTGACCCAGAAGAACGCATCATTATACTTAACCGCACCGCACGAAAAATTCTAAAAATAGAGGGAGAGAAGGCTCTGGGGAAGAAAGTGGGGGATGTTGTGCCCAACACCAGACTTCCGATCGTGCTGAGGACGGGAAAGCCGGAATTTAACCAGCTGCAGGAACTGGAAGACACCACTATAGTGACGAACCGCATGCCGATTTTTGATAGCCAAGGAAAGATAGCGGGCGCTGTAGCTGTTTTCCGCGACATCACTGAGGTTAAGCACCTGGCCGAAGAGGTAACCAATCTGCGAGAACTTCACAGCCTGTTAGAAGCGATTATTAATTCAACCCAGGATGCGATATCTGTGGTGGATTCGGAAGGAAAGGGAATCCTTGTAAATAAAGCCTATACTCGGATAGTTGGGCTTACAAAGGAAGATGTTATCGGAAAACCAGCTACCGTTGATATTGCTGAAGGCGAGAGCGTTCACTATCAGGTTCTGAAAACAGGTCAGCCCATAAAAGGTGTACCAATGAAGGTGGGACCCAATAAAAGAGAAGTGGTGGTTCATGCAGCACCCATAATAGTGAAAGGACGATTGAGAGGCAGTGTAGCTGTAATTCACGATGTGTCCGAAATAAAAAAGCTTACTGAAGAGCTGGAATACGTAAAGCGGCGAATAAGGCATTTGGAAGCAAAATATACATTTGATGATATTTTGGGGGAAAGTAGAGCCATAAAAGAAGCAATAGAAGCTGCCAAGAACGCCGCAAAAACAAACGCCACCGTTCTTTTAAGGGGCGAAAGCGGAACGGGGAAAGAACTTTTTGCCCATGCCATTCATAACAGCAGCGAAAGGAGACACAACCAGTTCATCCGGGTGAACTGTTCAGCACTCACCGATAGCCTTCTGGGCAGCGAACTCTTCGGCTATGCAGATGGAGCATTTACCGGAGCGCGCCGCGGGGGGAGGAAGGGCCTATTTGAAGAAGCAAATGGCGGTACAATCTTTCTTGACGAAATTGGAGAGATTGGTTTGAACCATCAGGCAATGCTGCTCAGGGTGCTGAACGAGAAGGAGATCATAAGGGTGGGAGAAAGCAAACCCATACCCGTAGACGTGAGGGTTATTGCAGCAACAAACATAGACCTGGAAAAGGCGGTGGAAGAAGGACACTTCAGGAAGGATCTCTATTACAGGCTCAACGTAGTGCCCATATACATTCCGCCGCTCAGGGAGCGTAAAATGGACATCCCTATTTTAGCGGACCACTTTATCAGAAAGTACAACCAGGAATACGGCAGAGCTGTAGAGTCTATCGACCAAGAAGCCTTGAACATTCTGCTGGAATATGACTGGCCCGGGAACATAAGAGAACTGGAAAATGTCATAAGCAGAGCGATAATAAACATGAAGTTCGGCGAAACTGTTATTGAAAAAAAGCACCTACCCCAGTTTTATTTCCATCAAAAGGACGGAAAATCTACAGCGGGAAGTGAAACTAAGCTTTTAAAACCGTTGAAGGAGATTCTGGAGGATGCGGAAAGGGAAGCGATAAAGAGTGCCCTCGAAAAAGCTGGTGGGAACAGGAATGAAGCTGCTAAAATCCTGGGAATTTCGGTGAGAAACCTGTTTTATAAACTTAAAAAATATAAACTATAAACTGGACTGCAAAAATTTGCATGTAATCCTTTGCATAAAGTGCAAATTTTTGCAGTTTTATTTTGGCGAAAAAAGCAAGAAATTGGCTTCTTTTAGTATTTTGTGCTTTGGCATGAATTTTGCCTATTATACAAATTATGGAGGTGGTATCGTGGAGTCGCTACAGGAACTGGTGGACAAAGCCCGTCAAGCTAAAACAAAGACAATAGCAGTGGTTAAGGCAGAAGACGACGATGTATTGAAGGCAGTAAAGACTTCGCATGATTTGGGACTGATAAATGGTGTGCTGATCGGCAACAGAGGCAAGATAGAATCCATATTAGAAAAACTAGAAATGAAAAAGGAAAGCTTTGAGATCATTGATGAAGAAGATGCAACGCAGGCTGTAGCAATAGCAGTTGAGATGGCTAAAAAAGGCGAAGTCCAGATTCTAATGAAGGGGCTTATTCAAACGAGAGACTTTCTAAGAGGCATAGTTTCCGGCGATAAATCCCTCACAGGTGGCCGATTGTTGAGCCATGTGGCAGTTTTTCAAGTGCCTCATAAAGAAAAGCTTTTACTTGTGACCGATGCTGCAATGAATATTGCGCCAGATATACCTCAGAAATATCAGATAATAAAAAATAGCCTATTGGTAGCGCGAAGTCTTCAAATCCAAAATCCCAAAGTCGCAGTTCTATCAGCAGTAGAAATTGTAAACCCAGCGATTCCGTCGACGATGGATGCGGCCATTTTATCAAAGATGGCTCAGCGGGACCGATTGGAAGCTGTGGTAGATGGTCCGCTGGCACTGGACAATGCTGTGTCGAAAGATGCATGTATCCACAAAGGCATAGATTCTCCCGTGGGTGGCGAAGCTGACATTTTAGTGGTGCCAGATCTGATAAGCGGAAATATTTTGTACAAGTCACTGGTGTACTTCGCTAAGGCCAAAGTTGCGGGTATTGTGGTAGGCGCAGAAGTACCAGTGGTACTCACCTCCCGCGCAGATTCCGATGAGAGCAAGACCTATTCGATTGCGCTAAGCGTGCTGATGGGATAATTTGCCTTAAAAAAATAAATAAAAAAATTTGATAATGGAGGGAGAAAAAATGGAAATTTTTAAAGTGCTCGGTGAAATGGGCCATGAGGAGGTTGTGTTCTGCAACGACCCCGAATCGGGTCTGAAGGCTATAATTGCAATTCACAACACCAATTTAGGCCCAGCGTTAGGTGGCTGCAGGATGTGGAATTATGCTTCTGAAGAGGATGCCATAAGAGACGTACTTCGCCTTTCAAAGGGTATGACCTATAAAAACGCCATGATGAACCTGCCCCTTGGTGGTGGAAAATCGGTAATTATTGGCGATCCCCGCAAAGACAAGTCGGAAAAACTTTTCAGAGCTTTTGGCAGATTCGTCAACAGCCTGGGCGGAAAATATATCACTGCTGAAGACGTGGGAACTTCACCTGAAGATATGAAGCACGTTGTGAAAGAAACCTCTTATGTAGCCGGTCTCGATGGTAAGAGCGGTGACCCGTCGCCCATTACAGCTTATGGCGTATTTCTTGGCATGAAAGCTTGCTGCGAATGGGTTTACGGCAGCGATGACCTGAAAGGCAAGACCGTTGCGTTACAGGGTTTGGGCCACGTAGGTATGGAACTGGTAAGGCTTTTAACGGAAGCCGGGGCGAAGCTGGTTGTTACAGACATATACGACGACAGGGTAAATGAGGCTAAAGAAAAATACGGGGTCCAAGCAGTTGAGCCTGAAAATATTTATGATGTCCCCTGCGATATCTTTGCTCCGTGCGCCCTTGGTGCTATAATAAACGAAAATACCGTGAACAGATTAAAGTGCAAAATAGTAGCAGGCTGTGCCAATAACCAGTTAAAGGATTTGAGTTTTGCGGAAAAGTTAGCTGAAAGAGGAATTCTTTATGCGCCCGATTACGTCATTAACGGTGGCGGCGTGATCAACGTTTCCCTTGAAGTTTCGGGTGAAACCTATAGCCGCGAAAAAGTCAACGAAAAGCTTCAGATAATACCCAGAAGGTTAAAGGAAGTATTTGAGCTCGCGGAAAAAGAAAAAATTACAACCGCAAAGGCTGCAGATATAATCGCCGAAAGGATATTCATGAAGAAATAGATCTCGCGAGCAGGGGCAGGAGATTCTATATCCTGCCCCTGTGAACAATAGTCAAAAATTAGTTAAAAAAGGAGTGTAGGTAAAGCGGTGGCGGTTTTTGGAATTCTAGCTATCAACCCCGGTTCAACCTCTACTAAGATTGCTGTTTTTGAAAACGAAGACCTTGTTTTTGAAGAGAAGATCGCCCATTCTTCGGAAGAGCTTTCGAAATTCGATAGCATAACAGCCCAATATCCTTTCAGGAAAAAGTTAATCCTTGAGGTTATAAAGCAAAAGAGTTATAATTTGAGTGGGCTCAAAGCTGTTGTCGGCCGCGGAGGACTCTTAAAGCCTTTAGAAGGAGGAACTTACGCTGTAAACGACCGAATGCTGGAAGATCTAAAAAATGGGACTTATGGAGAACACGCTTCAAACTTAGGTGGAATCATAGCTTACGAGATCGGCCAGGAATTAGGCATACCGGCATTCATAGTTGACCCGGTGGTGGTGGATGAACTGGAACCTGTTGCCAGGATCACCGGTTTGCCTGAGATAAAACGGCGAAGTGTATTCCACGCTTTAAACCAGAAAGCTGTAGCAAGGCGCCTGGCAAAAGATCTGGGCAAGAGCTATGAGGAGCTGAATTTAATCGTTGCCCATCTGGGCGGTGGGATTACTGTAGGAGCACACAAAAAAGGTCGAGTGATAGAAGTAAATAATGGTTTGGACGGCGAAGGGCCTTTTTCACCTGAAAGGGCTGGTAGGCTCCCCGCAATGGATTTTGCAAGACTGATTATTTCTAAGAATCTATCTATTAAAGAGATTAAGAAAATGCTTGCAGGTAATGGAGGCCTAGTGGCACACTTCGGAACCAACGATGCTAGGGAAATCAAGAAGATGATACAGGAAGGCAACGAAGAAGCAAAGCTCGTATATGAGGCAATGGCTTATCAGGTGGCCAAAGAAATCGGTGCGTGTGCTGCGGTTCTCTGCGGAAAGGTCGATGCAGTTATCCTTACCGGAGGGCTTGCACATGATGAAATGCTGGTGAACTGGATAAAAGAGAGGATTTCCTTTATAGCGCCCGTTTACATTTATCCAGGAGAGGATGAACTTAAAGCACTCGCGGAAGGAGCATTGCGAGTGCTTTCAGGTGAGGAAAAGCCAAAGGAATACGTTTAAACTAACTTAAAATGATAGGGGGTTTGAAGTTTGAGCAAGATTATCATCGATAAAGATAGGTGCAAGGGCTGCGGTCTATGCATCGAAGTTTGCCCGAAAAAAGTTTTGTGCTTTGACAAAGATACAGTGAATATGCTTGGCTATCACCCCGTTAAGGTAAAGGAAGGGTGCATAGCATGTGGTTTTTGCGCCACTGTATGCCCCGATGTGGTATTTACCATTTACCGTGAGGAAAAAGGGGGGAAATAAATTGGAAAAAGTTCTGATGAAAGGTAACGAAGCCCTTGCAGAAGCGGCAATTAGGGCTGGGTGTAAGTGCTTTTTCGGATATCCAATAACGCCGCAGAGCGAACTCCCCGCTTATCTTGCCAGGGAAATGCCGAAAAGGGGAGGAGTATTTCTACAGGCAGAAAGTGAAGTTGCAGCGATAAATATGGTGTATGGAGCCGCAGGAGCAGGGGTTCGCGTCATGACATCTTCATCGAGTCCAGGTATAAGCCTCAAACAGGAAGGTATATCCTATCTTTGCGGTGCGGAGCTCCCCTGCGTAATAGTGAATATCATGAGGGGTGGCCCTGGATTAGGTGACATTCAACCCGCTCAGTCAGATTATTTCCAGGCTACCCGCGGTGGCGGTCACGGAGATTACAGGACGATAGTTCTCGCACCGGCATCAGTTCAGGAACTTGTAGATTTGGTCTATGACGCCTTTGATCTTGCGGATAAGTATAGAAACCCTGTCCTCATCCTAGGAGACGGAATTTTAGGGCAGATGATGGAGCCGGTGGTATTTAAAGAGAGGCCCGCGAAGGAGCTGCCGCCTAAGACGTGGGCTACGACCGGCAAGATGGGAAGACAAAAGTCCAATGTGATAAATTCCCTTTATCTTGATCCTGTAAAACTCGAAGAGCATAACCGCAAGCTCTTCAAAAAATACCAGGAAATAGAACAAAAAGAAGCAAGATACGAAATATTAAACGGTGATGATGCCGAATACTTCGTAGTGGCTTACGGTATCTGTGCCCGTATAGCGCATGCGGCTGTTGAAATGGCAAGAGAGGAAGGCATAAAAGTAGGGCTTATAAGACCTATAACGCTTTGGCCTTATCCCAAAAAGGCCTTTGAAGAAGTCCTACCAAGGGCAAAGGCATTTTTGACCGTGGAACTTTCGTGCGGTCAGATGGTGGAAGATGTGAAGCTCTCGGTAGAGGGACGTGCTCCAGTATACTTCTACGGAAGAACGGGTGGTATGGTGCCAACCGCCGAAGAGATATTTGAAGAAATAAAGAAAATGAGGGGGCTTTCCTGATGAAGGTGGTTTTTGAAAGGCCAAAATCATTACAGCCGACCAAGACCCATTACTGCCCTGGGTGCGGTCACGGAGTGATACACCGTTTGGTGGCCGAGGTAATTGATGAGCTCGGTATCCAGGATAAGACCATAGGTGTTGCTCCCGTAGGGTGCGCCGTATTGGCATACAACTATTTTGACGTTGACATGCAGCAGGCAGCCCACGGAAGGGCTCCAGCAGTGGCCACGGGTATAAAGCGGGCTCTTCCTGACCGGGTAGTGTTCACCTACCAGGGCGATGGGGACCTTGCTGCTATAGGAACGGCGGAAATTGTCCATGCGGCTGCCAGGGGAGAGAATATAACAGTAATATTCGTAAACAACGCCATATACGGAATGACCGGCGGTCAGATGGCACCCACAACTCTTGTAGGACAGAGGACTGAAACTAGCCCTTACGGGCGCGATCCGCAGGTGGCAGGATATCCTATTAGAGTTTGCGAAATGCTGGCGACGCTAGATGGGCCTTCATTCCTTGCCAGGGCCGAACTGACGGACGTAAAGAATATAAACAAGGCAAAAAGCTATATTAAAAAGGCCTTCGAGATGCAGCTTGCCGGAAAAGGGTTTTCTTTGGTTGAGATTTTATCCCCCTGTCCGACCAACTGGGGAATGAAGCCAATAGATGCAGTTGAATGGGTAAAAAAGGAAATGGTAAAGGTATTTCCGCCGGGCGTATTTAAGGAACCGAAGGAGGGATAAGGAATGAAGCTGGAAATTATTATGGCAGGCTTCGGCGGCCAGGGGATCATGTTGATGGGTGAAATTTTGGCCCACAGCGCCATGCTCGAAGGACGAGAGGTTTCGTGGATACCTTCTTACGGTCCGGAAATGAGGGGCGGAACAGCAAACTGCATGGTAGTGATTTCGGATAAAAGGATCCCATCGCCCATAATATCTTCACCGGATATACTCGTTGCTATGAATAAGCCTTCAATGGAGAAATTCACGCCGATGGTGAAGTCGGGTGGAGTTGTAATTTTGAACAAGGCCCTTATCGATGAAAGACCGGCAAGAAACGATATAGAGATAATCGAAGTTGATGCTAGCGGCATAGCCGATGAGCTGGGTAACATGAGGGTCGCAAATATGGTGGCGCTGGGAGTACTAGTTGGCAAGACCGGGGTGGTAAAACCAGAGACAGTAATAAAATCGATAGACCATTTCCTTCCGGAGCACCGGAAAAACATGCTGGAGATAAACGAAAAAGCCCTAATGAGGGGAATTGCCGAAATTAAAAAATAAATACCCAGGCTCTCCTGGGTATTTTTTTTATACATGTTCAGCTTTTAAATTTATAAATGTTAAAATAAAGAAAAGCGGCACAGAGGAGATAGTCGAAAAGAGTAAATTCCTCGGTTACTTAGAAAAAGAATAGGGGAGGGTTTATTGTGAAAGACCCAAGGATTGAAAAGTTAGCCAAAATCTTGATCCACTATTCGGTGGAACTGAAGGAGGGTGAAAAGATACTAATAGAAGGCGGGCCTGGAGAAGCACCGCTCATAAAAGAACTGGTGCGGGAGGCCTACAGGGTTGGTGCAAAGCCTTTCGTTTCCCTCACCATGCAGGATATTCAACGGGAAATAATGATGAACTTAAGTGAGGAAATTGCAAAGATGATGGCTCGCTACGATGCGGAGCGGATGAAGGACATGAACGCCTACATAGGAATCCGCGGGGGAGACAACGTGGCGGAGCTTTCCGACGTGCCACACGAGAAAAAATCACTTTACATGCAGCATTATGTAAAACCGGTTCATGGGGATATAAGAGTTCCCCACACTAAATGGTGTGTCTTAAGATATCCCAATGCTTCAATGGCACAGCTGGCCGATACCAGCACGGAGGCCTTTGAGGATTTCTATTTTAAAGTATGCTGCCTGGATTACGAAAAGATGTCAAAAGCCATGGATCCGTTGGTGGACCTTATGAACAAGACTAAAAAGGTTCGTATAGTGGGTCCTGGCACCGACCTTGAATTTTCCATAGAGGGAATTAATGCGATAAAATGCGACGGCAAAAAGAATATCCCAGACGGTGAAATATACACCGCACCCGTCAGAAATTCAGTAAACGGCTACATAACTTATAACACTCCGGCACTTTACCAGGGATATACTTTTGAAAATATAAGGTTTGAATTTAAGGATGGTAAAATCATTAAGGCTACCGCCAACGATACCGAGCGGCTGAACAGGATCCTCGACACCGACGAAGGGGCAAGGTATATCGGCGAGTTTGCCATTGGTATAAATCCATATATATTAAAGCCCATGAAGGATACCCTTTTTGACGAAAAAATAGCGGGAAGCATCCACTTTACTCCCGGAAGGGCTTACGAGGAATGCGACAACGGTAACAAATCCGCTATTCACTGGGACCTGGTGTACATCCAAAGGCCCGAGTACGGTGGGGGAGAAATCTGGTTCGACGATGTGCTTGTGAGAAAGGACGGTCGTTTCGTGCTAAGAGAACTCGAAGGTCTCAATCCCGAAAACCTCGTCTAATCTTCGAACAGGTACCTTGCCATTTCTTCGATTTCTCTTTTGCGGCGATGGGTTTCCTTTTCGTCGATGGTCAGGTTTTCAAGATCTATTACATCTCCTTCCCTGGCTTTTTCGGGAAGGAGATGCTTTTTTATATTTATAATCTTTCCGTCCATGGTTTCAATGATGGCAAACTCGCCCTCAAAGCGGTCTATAACTCCCTTTTTGCCCACGGTATCCACCTCCGGTTACCTGGAAGTTCTTACTTTTATAGTGTTACCGTCGCTTTCCATCATTATATGGCCGTTTTCGGCGGTCGTGTACACTTTTACATTATACTTCCGCAGTCTTTCCAGTACTTCCCTGTGGGGGTGGCCGTAGTCGTTGTCTTTGGCGTAGCTTATTACAGCATAGCGAGGCGACACTGATTTTAAAAATTCCGTGGAAGTGCTGGAACTGCTGCCGTGGTGACCCACCTTCAATACGTCGGCCTTCAGGTCGTATTTTTTCTTCAGCATTTCCAGCTCGGAGAACTTTTCCGCGTCGCCGGTCAGGATAAAGGAGTTGTTTTTATAGGTTATTTTAAGTACGGCGCTGTAGTTATTAAGCTCATCGTAACTTGTACTGTTGGGAGCCAGAATCCGCACATCCACATCCTCTTCCAGCGTTATGGTCATTCCACCTTTTACGGGGGTAATTTTTAGATTTTTGTCGGATAAGGCCTGCAGGAAATCCCTGAAAGTCTTTGTGGTTGTGGTAACCCTGGGCATGTAGACTTTACCTATGTCAAAATTATAGATAACGTCGTCCATGGCCCCAATATGGTCTTCGTGGGGATGGGTCGCAACGACGGCGTCAATTCTTTTTACGCCCTTTTTCCTTATGTAATTTATAACCGTCTCTGCGTCATCATTATTTCCGGCGTCTACGAGCATGGTCCTTCCCTCGGGGAATATTATAAAAATACAGTCGGCCTGGCCTACGTCCAGGAAGTTCACCTCCAAAACTCCGCGGGAAGTGCTGCTTTCTTCCTGATCAAATCCGCTTTCGGCACACCCGGGCAGGAAAGCTGCTACGACAATGGCCAATATAAGCAAAATAATTATTGGTTTGTTTTTAAAGGCTTTTTTCATGGTGTCATATCTCCTTTCTTTTGGCGACTACGATATTTTAACAGATTTTATACCTTCAGGGCAAGAAATTTGAAGAAAGTTTTCCAAAACGAATCTGGAATTCAGCGGCTGCATTAAAATTCCCCTCTGCGAAAATGGGGAATATACACTTGGAAAAAAATAAGGAAACAGGATCACTCTACAGCAACGGGAGATAAATGAAATTTTTAGAAAGAAAAGAGCTGCATAAAATATCAGCAGCTTTGAAGCTATTATGCATATATAAATTAATTTATACTTCTTAGCGAAAAAATAGAATTTCTTAAATTGCAATATTAAATGCGACACATTTTTTGGAAACCCGAATGATGTTGGG
>JAKKUQ010000105.1 GCA_021890755.1 Thermosediminibacteraceae bacterium
ACCTGCGCTTCTATGTCTTGCCCCTCCAGCTTTACCAGCACCTGGCCTGCTTTTACCCTATCGCCGGCCTTTACCAGTACTTCTTTTACCCTGCCTGCCATCTTTGCGGTTACCTGCACCTGGCCTGCGGCCTCCACCATCCCGGAAAAGAACCGGTACTCCACAAGGTCCTGTTTAACCACACAGTCCACTCTCACCGGAATGGGCTCTTTTTCCTCGGCGGAATCTACCGGTTTCCTGCTGCAGCCTGTTATAATAACCAGGAGAAAAAGAAAAAGGATAAAAATCGAAATCCGTCTTCTGACCACTTTACCGCCCTCCTACTACCTGACCGACCGGTCGGTCTACATAGGATAATGTTACCATATCCTGTGTCCATTATCAATAACTCCACAGAATCAAAATCCATCATTCTTAGCTATTCCAACGGAGCAATTGACTGCTTTCCTTTCGTCACCGTTTACGATCTAAAAATCTCCTGGGCATAAACATGAAATTCGCACCTCTTTTCTTGATGCTCGCCTTCAGCTTCTCGCTTCTGGTCGGTATCTCATTCAGTCTCTACCCCGACAGCAGGATCGCCAGCCTAAATCCCGTGGAGGCTCTGCTACAAGTAATGATAAAGTCCGGCGTTTTTTACCGCCAGACTTTTTGCCTCATTTATCAATTTTTCACTTCACTTTTGCAAGGGGATTACCCGCAAGCTCTACTGCATTCTCTAACGATCACCTAGCCCTCAACCTCCACCGTCTCGAGAAAAGAGCTGTATTCCATAAGGTAACGCACAGTTACCCGTCCACTCTCACGGGGATGTGCTCCCCCTTTAAGTTACTTTGAGGTGCATACTTGACCTTACACCAACGACTTTTCCGATTCCTGCACTAGCCCCATGGCTGTTTTTATTACTTATATTAACCCATCATAAAATACAAAAAGGAAGCTAAGGTATTTCTACCTTAGCTTCCTTACAATCAGACTACTGCCTCTTGAAGAAGATAGCTTTTACGATGTCTCCGATCTTGAAGATCCATGCCTTGTCGCCTTCGTCAACGTCGGCGAATTCAGCGCGCTCTGCGGAATCTAGTTCGTCATCATCAAAGGTTAGTTCATAGACTACAGCATTCTTATCTACTTTCAGGTAATTATCATCGTCCAACTTGATATAACCATCTTCTGTGTATACTTCATCAATTACTGTAAGTTGTCCTTCCTCAAAGGTTCCAGACCAGCTATCAAAATCAGCTACATCCAGAACTTTTGCTGTACCGTCGGCTAATAGCTTGTATGCGAAGAACATATTAACATCGGCGGAACCAAGATTATCCTTATCAATCTTCACAGTGATTTCTTCTTCACCGTTGTAAACTACTGCTTCATAGGTATTCTTGTCGATCTTATACAGGTCTTCAATCCAGCCATAGTATACGTCGGATTCGGCAATCTCATCGTAGCCATCCATTATAAGCACAACTTTAGCTTCAACTTTGTCCACAGCAATTTTTAATACCAGCCCACCGACTTCATCGTTACCCTTTATGTCATCCCATTTTACGATTTCGGGATCGGTCGGATCTTCAAAGTTTAATATTAATGTATCATCACCGATGTAGAATTTCTTCGTTACGCCTGCGACGTTGCCTTCAATATAATCATAATCATCATTGAATTTTGGAGACGTTACATCAACAAAGTTAAATGGTACAGCTTTAGTAATTACGCCATCTTTATTCAATGTGAATTTGTAAACAGCCTCTTCATATACTTCATCCATTACTACACTGTCAATATCTACGTCTGTTTCATACGTTACGACTTCACCCTTCTCAGTGAAGACCCTTACGTAATCCGCGTCTGAAGTCCAATCTCTCAGAGCCACACCGATGAAGGTTGTGGTGGTTTCTTCTACGTCGCCCACAATGTAGAGGATGTCGCCATGAGCATCGAGGTATGCCTCTACTTCTTCGCCGAGGAGTTCGTCTAAGTTTTTATCACCTTTGTAATTATCGCCATTGTCTAAAGAATAATAGAATGTGCCTGCGAGGTCATAGTATTTGCCGTCAATTCTTACCTCAGTGGTCTTGACCCTTTCGAGTTTTCCTTCAACCTTCTTGGATGAAGCAAGAATTACTATATCATCGTTGTCTTCGTTAGCATAGAATACCATGCCGGGTTTGAGAGCTTCATAGGTCGACTTGGCGCCGTCAATAATGACGAGCATAGATTCTGCATCTTCTACTCTGAACTTCCTCTCGGAGCCAGTTCCTTTGAAATAGGCTACATAATCTTCTGTGACTTCGGTTATCATCGCATCAGTTACATCCTTCAATACAATTTTTTCTACTGCGATAACGTCGCCGTCGTAAATCACAAATTTACCAAAGTCGTTTTTACCTAAATTATAAGGAGTATCTCTAAAATCATCTGCTGTATCATATTTTTTATCTTTCACTTCAAGTTTCACATATTTATCAGTAATTTCAGCCACGAAATCATAAACTACTTCGGATTCGAGTTCGGCTTTTATTATGGTGCCGTTCTTGACCCACAGCTTGAATACGGCATCTTCCATGCCGGTGAAATCGATGCCTTCTACATATTTATATTCTTTATCTATTTCAAATTCTCCGTCCTCGTCTTCTGCTTTTACTGCTGCTTCTTTGTCCTCATCGTCGAATTCAACGAGCTTAGCTACTACTACCTCAACACCTAGCTTATCCTTTAAGAGGGTCTTGTCAACTTCCTTGTACTCGGGATAAGTGCCCCAGCTTACCTGCTCCATGAGAGGCACTTCAAGAGCATTGTCTACCATCTTTGCTACATCGCCGCGGGTTGCAGCCAAGCTACCTACCACGTTGATGCCTTCAGTGAT
>JAKKUQ010000106.1 GCA_021890755.1 Thermosediminibacteraceae bacterium
GGAAAAGAACCGGTACTCGACAAGGTCCTGTGTAGCCACCCGCTCCACTCTCACCGGAATGGGCTCTTTTTCCTCGGCGGAATCTATCGGTTTCCTGCTGCAGCCTGTTATAATAACCAGGAGAAAAAGGAAAATGATAAAGATCGAAATCCATCTTCTGACCACTTTACCACCCTCCCACTACCTGACCGACCGGTCGGTCTACATAGGATAATGTTACCATATCCTATGTCCATTATCAATAACAAAAAACTGTGCGGGACAAAAATATGAATAACCCTAAAAAATTCTGAATGTTTTCCTTAGATTGTTATCACTTAATTTCACATATTTCCACATACATCTTTCTATATAAGATCTGGTAAAAACGGTTTTAGCGGTCAGTGCTAAGTTGAGGTTGGCGCCTTTTTCTGCGTCCTGAAAAGAAAAAGTAAGATGCTTGACTCAGGCGGAGTATTCGGCGTGCTTTACGGCTTCGCCGCCGCCTACGCCCCAAAGAGCTCCTTTAGCGTTAGCGTAAAGTTCGTTACCCTTTTTTGTGTTGCTCTCCTTCAGCTTTTATCTGGTCGGTATCTCTTTCGGCCTCTACCCTGCAAGTATGGTCGCCAGCCTCAGTTCCTTGTAGCTTTGCAGTACGAGTAATAACAAAGCCCGGTGATTTTACTGCCGGGCTTTATATCTTATCTCCTCCGATGGCTTTCTTGTTCATCAGAGCGTTACTTTGCCGCAAGTTTCGTTCAACAACCATCTACTAAGGGCTCCTAACCTGCGTAGGCCACTACTGCTTTTGGCCAGAAAGCTAATGCTTACTCCCCCGAAATCGACTTGCAGCATTAGTTAAGGCCCATGCAGGATACATAAAGAAAGAGGCGGGAATTTCCCGCCTCTTTTTTACCAATCGCTAGTGCCCAATGCTTCGATCTTAATTGCTTTTACGATGTCATTTTCAACATATACAGTGACCTTATCTGCGCGTACAGCTATTTCATTATTAGCTTCGTCTCTTTCAACGTCAGACAGGTCGGCAAGTGCAGCTTCTACCGGCTTCGTTCCAGTGAAGTCATAGATTACAGCGTCAGAAGCTACTTTGTAGTACTTATTATCTTCAGTTATAGTACCATCATCAGCTATCGTTCCGAGTTTGATGAAGGATCCATTTATGTCAATGACATATTTGGTCTCTTTAGTGCCTGTGGGTGCTACTACTACGCCCTTACCGTCTTTGTCGAGCTTGAATGTGATTATATCGCCTTTGTTGTAAACTGTCGAGAATACTATGTTTTCTTTGCCTTCTCCTTTATCCAAGGTTATCTCGTACTTATTGGTTCCGATTTTCGCGCTGTCAAGTACTATAGCGACGTAAACATCATCCTCAGCAGATACAAAATCTGGATCGTTTATTAAAATAACTTTAGCTACTCCTAAATTATCATCAGCAACGGCTATAACACCATCTATCGGATCTGTATTCTTTATATCATCCCAGGTCAGTGAAGTAACTTTCCGATCAGTGGGTTTATAATTTGTGACGTCAATAATCTTAGTATCGGATGTTACAAACATTCCGTCTACCTTAGTAGCATCCTTATCTACGTTCAGACGTTTCAACTCGGACGAAGAAGACGTAAAGTCCTCTACCAGTATAGCATTGTCATCGAATTCAACCTCGCCGTCATCGTTCACGGTGAACTTTACAAATGCTCTGTCATAGTAATCCTCATTATCTACTACATCAAATCCGTCAGCCACAACATAGGTCTTAATGGTGCCATCTAGCAGCATCAGGCGCACATAATCCTCATCGCTGCGCCAAGTTCTTATGAGTATTCCGTATAAGGTTTCACCTTCACCTTCAGTTTCTCCCACAATATAAACGATTGTATCTTTCAAGCCGAGATATGCTGTCACATCCTCGCCTAACAGATCAGAGAAATCTGTTGTGAGAGTAAACTCTTCGCCGCCATCTTTGCTCATGTATGCAGGATCATTTATATTGTAGTACTCGCCTGCTATCATTGCTTTTTCGCCGACTACCAGCTTAGACAGTTTACCATCTACTTTCTTCGAAACCGCGAAGATGTAAATCACGTCGCCATCTGTATAGGTATAGAATATATCGTCCTTTTCAAGGTCTGCTAATTCGGCTTCCTTTCCATCTTTTACTACTTTATAGTCATCATAGTTGCCAAGTCTGAGAGTACGACCGGTGACATCAGCATATCTATAGGTAACTACTTCTTTGTTTGTATCGACTTTTTCAACCATGTAAGGTTTATTTGCAACATTATATATAGTCGCTTTTGTTATTTTGCCATCAGCTATGACGAATCTTCCATAGAAAAGACCGTCTAACTTGTTATCACCAACATCATTTATTAATTTATCAATATCCTTCCCTAAATCGGCATTTTCGGCAACCTTGTAGCTCTTGTCAAGGTTGAACAGTTTGATTTCTTTAACTTTATTTGATTCGTATACAACACTTGCTACAGTATCATAAACAACCGTAGATTTTACTTCAAACCATACTAATTTGCCCGAAAGCTTCCACGCCTTAACAGTGGCATCCTCTAAGCCTGCGAAAGATACTCCTTCCGCTACTTTGTACTCTTTATCGCCATCTTTTGTTTCAATCTTTGCAATCATTTCTTCCTCATCAAACGAAATCAAAGTGCCTTCGACAACCTCTACTCCCAGCTTGGTCTTCAGCAGAGTCTTTGTTTCATCTTCTGCATATTCAGGGAACTGACCCCAGGTCTTCTGGACCATCATGGGTACTTCAAGAGCATTGTTTACCATCTTTACTACATCGCCGCGGGTTGCAGCCAAGCTACCTACCACGTTGATGCCTTCAGTGAT
>JAKKUQ010000107.1 GCA_021890755.1 Thermosediminibacteraceae bacterium
CTGGAGTCCATGGGCTTGCCCTTAACCGTGGTACCTTGGATTGCCGGCATTTACAGGCTTATCGACATGCCTAACACCATGCTAAACGTTGTTGGAGATCCTCTGGGCGGAATGATAGCTGCACACGCCCTTGGTGAGTTAGATAGGGATGTTTATTACGGAAAAAAACGGGCTGACTAAAAATAATGACAAAAGTCAATGGGTGAAGTAAAATTAAAGAAGCCGCCGGTTAAAACCGACGGCTTTATTGACGCAAAGAAAGGGGGAACCGAATTTTGCAAGAAGCGAAAAAAAGGATAGCCTTCCTCGCCACAGGCGGAACTATCGCATCGGTGCGAGGCCCCGAGGGTTTAAGACCTGCCTTTACGGAAAAGGAAATACTGAAACTTGTGCCTGAAATATCGAAACTTGCTGAGATTGAAGGCAGCCTTATAATGAACATTGACAGTTCCAACATGCAGCCCGAAGACTGGGTCAACATTGCCCGAGCTGTAGAGAAGGTGCTTTGGGAGTTTGACGGAGTGGTGGTGTCCCACGGCACCGACACGATGGCGTATACTGCTGCCGCCCTGACCTATATGCTCACATACCTGAAAAAACCCGTGGTGCTGACCGGAGCCCAAAAATCCATCAGCGAGGAAAAAAGCGACGCCAGAAGAAATTTGATTGATGCCGTCCGTGTGGCCGCATCAGGCAGGCCAGGGGTTTTTGTAGTATTTGACGGTAAAGTGATTTTCGGCGACCGTGCAAGCAAGATAAAAACAGCAAGCTTCGACGCCTTCTGGAGTATCAACGCGCCTTTTGCCGGCAGGATGGATGGAGACTTTATCGAATGGAACGAAGAAGCGCTAAAAACCGAAGGGGAGAGGATTAAAAAAGTTTGGGATGTCCTTTCCAAGAAAGCGCCTATAAGCCCGGAAGATGCCGCTACCCGGCCCGCTGCCCTTTTCGACCAGCTTGACCCAAGGGTGCTTCTTGTAAAGCTCTACCCGGGCATCGAGCCAGAAGTGCTGCTATTTGCCAAAGAAAGGGGCTACCATTCGGTATTAATCGAGAGCTTTGGCGCGGGCGGCGTGACATTCCGTGAGCCCAGGAACCTCCTTCCTGCCATCCGGGAGCTTATAAATTCTGGAATTACCGTGGCGGTTACCACCCAAGTGCTCTTTGAAGGGGTGGACCTTGAGCTCTACGAGGTGGGCAAGAAGGCCCTGGAGGCCGGTGCTATATCTACGGGAACGGATACAAGGGAAGCCGCCCTGGCAAAACTTATGCTGAGGTGTATTTAACCGAAAGCTACGTCTTTTAGCATTTCCTCTGCAGGGTCGATGACGGGTATGCTTAAATTTCCTTCAAGTTTTTCTTTAAGGTAAGGCAGGTGTGTGCAGCCCAGCACCAGCCCCTCCGGGTTAAAGCTTTTAACAAGACCTGTAAGATTAAATTTATAAACGATATCTTCCGGGCGTTCAAGGCTTTCGATTGCATTGATGACCGGCAGCATGGAAATACCGATGATCTGAATTGCCGGGTTATTCTCGTAGAGGATTTTTTCAATGGTCTTAAGACACATGCCGTTAGCCGCCCAGACCATCAGCTTCCTGTACCTTGACGCCAGGTTGCGGTATGCTTGAAGCGGTGTTAAAATATTAGCAGCAGAGCATTCTTGCCTTATTAATTCCAGGTCTATTGTCGCCGAAAGGGAATTACAGTAAATCATTACATTTTTTATATTTTGCTTTTGGAAATCGCCGATAATGGCTATAACTTTCCTTGTAAGAATTTCAGGTTTTAAAAACTGGAGCATGTTTTGTTCTTCGGGGCTTGAAGCGGCAGGTACTCCTACCGCCTCAAACCCCTTTTTTCTTATAAAATCTACACCCATCTTTGTATCTTGCGGCGTTCCTGCGATAACTCCGAATGTGCTGTAAGTCTCCGACAATAAAATCACCTCGACTTTAAAAAGCAGGCACTACGGCGCCCTGGTACTTTTCCTCGATGAATTTTTTGACTTCCGGGGAGGTCAGGGCTTCGGCAAGTTTTTTGAGTTCAGGTCTTGATTCGTCGCCTTTGCGGACCGCCAGGATGTTGACATAGGGCGAATCGGCAGATTCTATAAAAAGCGCGTCTTTAGTTGGCACAAGCCCGGCTTCCAGAGCGTAGTTAGTGTTTATTACCGCAAGGTCCACATCCGGCAGCACGCGGGGGAGAGCAGCGGCCTCTAGTTCAGTAATCTTTATCTTTTTTGGATTTTCTACAATATCATTTACCGTAGCTTTGATATCGGTATCGGGTCTTAATTTTATCAAACCTGCCGACTGCAATAGCAAAAGTGCCCTTCCACCGTTGGTGGGATCGTTTGGTATGGCAACAGTAGCCCCTTCCTTCAATTCCTCCAATTTTTTTATTTTCTGTGAATATATCCCCATTGGCTCTATGTGGACCTTAGCTATATATGTAAGGTCTAAATTATGTTCCTTTGAAAATTCCTCCAGGTAAGGGATGTGCTGGAAGTAATTGGCATCTAACTCTTTTTCGGCAAGTTTCAGGTTCGGCTGAACGTAATCGGTAAATTCCACTATTTCGAGGATAATTCCTTGTTTTTCAAGAATTGGTTTTACCACTTCTAAAATTTCAGCATGGGGCACCGGCGAAGCGCCTACTTTGATTGTTTTTTGGGCCTTGTCGCCCTGCGTTTCGGAATCTTTAGATGCGGCTTGGTTTCCTCCACATCCTGCCAGCAAAACCGCTATGATGCTAATCGCTAAAAATATTGCAAGAAATTTTTTCACATAAATCCCTCCCTCGTATAATATGTCTTAGAAATTATCAAGAAGTTTTTATAGCTTCTTG
>JAKKUQ010000108.1 GCA_021890755.1 Thermosediminibacteraceae bacterium
TTCATCCACATCTACCCAAGTTTTCAACAGAACTGAAACGGATTTTCTTATAGTAACCGGGCTTTTGTAAAAATTAGAAACATGCTCTTTCAATATTTTTTTTATTTCTTTAGAACCTAAATTGCCTTTCTTTAATTCATCTGCCGTCATATTCAGCCATTCTAGTTTGACGGGTTTTAAAAAGCCTACAAATTTCATAGCTTCATTCCTTCCTCAATTTATTATTCTGGCAAAAGGAACCACCACTTCTTCCAGTGCAATTCCTCCGTGGCTTATGGCACTTTCGCCGTCTTTCATAAAAGAGTAGTTGCCGTCACATATCACATACTTAAACTCCTCAGGCAATCCATCTCCCTTCCATTCTATAACCTTTTTTTCCCTTAATAAATCACCAAAATCACCGTATTTAGTTTGATAAACCGCAATCCTATTCGATAATGTATCCAACACGACCCCCTCTTTTATGCTTCCCTGACCTACAGTCGATATGTTCCCATGATCCGAAGTTATGAAAATCTCATAACCGCTTTTCCCCGCCTCTTCCAAAAACTCCGCCAAAAAACCGTTTTTTAGGAAAAACTCGATACGGTGATAAAGGCCTTTATAATCGAAAAACTCCTGATGACCATAAATATCTATAATATCGGCAACAATCCCTATAATCTTTGTACCACTTCTTACACTTTCTAACAAGGCTTCTTCCTTAAATGTCTTTATACCCCTTAAATAAGCGATTTCGCTTTCTTTATATCCGTGCTCGACGTAAAATTTCTTAAACCGCTTTTCATCGTGATCGGTCGAAAACAGCGTATCTTTAAAGCTAACCGGTATCTCTCCCGAAAAAAGAGCCTGCCTTGAAACAGAAGTTATGGTGGGAATCCAGGCAAAGCAAGCTTTATCCTCCAGAAGAAAACTGCGCTCTTTTAAGAAATTTTTTATGATACACCAATTGAACTCCGACATACCGTCAAAGACAATCAAAATTACCTTATCCTTTTCTTCTCTTCTTAACACGTTTACGATGTAATGTTGAACGTGATGGACCATAACCGGCGAACTTATAAAAGACAAGAAGGGAAGTTTGCCGTAGTTCTCCATGAGCCAATTTTTAAACTTTTCATTTATTCTATCGCTTAAAGGACGATACTCTCTTGTATCGAGTAAACAGGAAAGGTAAATAATTTCTCCTAATACCTTTGCAATCTCCAGCCAGTCTTTATAGCCTTTTATATTCTCAATTCTCCCGTTTATCTTATTCAAAGCCTCATCAAGTTCTTTTCTTACTGTTTCCCTGTAATCAGAGATTATCCCTGCCTTTACAAACTCAGGCATCCCGGTCTTGTACTCATAGCGTACAGGATTCAAATATCCTTCCTTAAATAAATTGTCGATATATACCCTTATATCAGGGTCTTCAAAATCGACCATAGGTTTTCTTAAATCTCCGCCAAAACTTTCAAGAAATATTCTCCACTGCTCCTGCAAAAAATCGAAAAACGATTCCTTCCCCTTTAAAATTCTTTCTACATCCTTCTCGTTTACATTATTTAAACTCTTTTTAATATAGCGCCGCAATACATGTGGAAGCTCGTTTCCTCTGTAATAAAGCTTCAACAAATTTTTTACTAAATCTTTAAGTGAATTTATTAAGGCTACATCAACTTGAAAAACGCTTTTTAATATAAAGGCACAGGTTTCATCAAAATCAAGCTTCCTTTTGAGCTTTGAAGATTTTTCATATATTACGTCATAATATTCCCTTTCAATCTCCTTCAAAACCTCGACATCCAAATTCTTAAAAATATCACCAAGACTTACTTCTAAAATAAAGTAATCCTGTTTTATGTCCCAGGGAATGTAACATTCTTCATTAGCGAGCAAAAAAAGCTTTTCCGCTTTTTCCCTGTAACTAGTCTCATATTGATAGCGGTAAATATCCACATCATGATAATAGATTATTTTATAACCTTCACTTAAAATCTTGTCAACAATATAATTATCGGAAAGAAGATTGCATAAGTCCTTTACCAATATGCGTTCGCATTCTTTAAGAGGTATCTTTTTTAGAAGAATTTCATCAATCATTTACATCACTTCCTTTTTTACAGCTTCCAACAAAGCCCTTTCTTCCGCCTCAAGCTGAGAAAGCCTGTGTTTGTGAACAGACTCAAGGCCGATCCTCATAACAGCTTCTTTCCTAAGATTAATTGCTGAAATCTTTCTTTCTGCCTCTTCTCGTACACAAGCATCGGTTTTCCCCTGGTAGGGAGTGGCGGTCAAAAGGAGCAAGTAAGGCGCCGATGAAGACAAAGCCTTTCCCAACCTGTACCTCGCTACATCGGTGCTGGAACCTGCTAATCTATACGCATCATCAACTATTATCAAATCCCATCCTGCTGAAACTAGATCTAAAAACCAAACAAAACTCCCCTGCATCACATCAATCACCTAATTTGCTCAGCGCATTGTCGTAGTACATGAGCAAAGTGGTATCTTCCTGAAGCACAGTTTCCGGAAGCTTTTCCGCTACCTTTACTATAGTCTTATAATCCTTTTTTTGCCAGAGATCTTTGAATCCCGCCCTTATCGCCTCGGTCCTGAACACTTTGAGCTTTCCTTTGGTGTTTAAGTAGCCTTCGAATTCCTTTAAAAGATTTTTTACCCTCAGCTTTTCTATATCCGACTGCTTATTGGGATCGGGAACATACCATCTTCCCTCTTCATCCTGCAAAAAGTTTTCTTTTAAGATATCAATAAGTTCCGGCAATTTCTCGTGTTTTAATTCATGCTTTATCTGTAAAAATTTTAGCTGG
>JAKKUQ010000054.1 GCA_021890755.1 Thermosediminibacteraceae bacterium
TCTTTTTCACTTTAATAAAGTAGCGTGAACGAAACTGTGGCTCATCTACAAAAAATATTTAAGAACTTATTGACATTTTAAAAAACGGGAGATAAAATAAAAAGTGAAGGTCTCTGATATATCAGTAATGTATTATAGCATATTATCAAAGTTAAGAAAGGAGCAATTATGGGCGAAACGTTAAGTGAAAAAGCATATAACATTATAAAAGAAAAGCTTCTCCATACGGAAAAAGGTAGCTACCTTAGCATCCGAAAGGTCGCTGAGGAAATAAATATGAGCTATACCCCCGTGAGAGAAGCTTTTCTGAGACTTCATAAAGAAGGTTTTTTAGAATTAGTTCCGAGGGTAGGATTTTTCGCCAATGCCATTAGCCTTGATGAAATCCTCCAGATTTATGAAGTAAGGGAATGTGTGGAGCTTTTTGTCCTGAGGAAGGTATTTTATAGCATCGATGAGACTCACATAGAGCTTATGAAAAAGTACTTGGAAAAGCAAAAAAGATGTTTGCAAAACAATCAAATATATGATTTCGTAAAGGCCGACCAAAAGTTCCATGAGGTGTTGATAGATTTATATAACAATAAATATATAACCGAATTGTATAAAAATGTTCGGGAACAGTATTATATATGCTCAAAAAATATTGCTGAAGGCGTAAGTGATGCAGCCATCGTCGAACATGGTGAATTGTTAAAGTTTATTGAAAAAAAAGATTTAGAAAAAGCTTTGGAAGCTTTAAACATGCATATTCAGAATGCTAAAGAAAGGGTTAAAATAGGTTATAGAAGATTTAAATAAAAATTTTTACTCCAACTGATATATCAGTGAAATATTGTTTTGAGTGGAGGCCTAAATATGGCTAAGTTCATAGGACACGGAATATTGGAAAGGTATTCGAAAAATATTGATATTGAAAAGGAGGAAAAGTTGAACCATATAATAAAAATTCTTAATATACCAGATGACCTGAAAGAACATATAATTTTTATAAAAAACAATAAAAAACTCAATTTTGATAATTTGATAAAAAATGACGATGAAGTCCATTTCTATATAACACCTCTAGGCGGATGATTGCTTTTTTAACTTATTTTTTGGAGGTCGGCGAAAGTGGTCCATGTAATAAGGAATATTAAAAAGCCTGCACGAGAAATAGTTGAAGCTTTTAAGGAAATTTCTTCCGCTACGGCTCACGAGGCTTCGGGCAAAAAGGGAGCAGTTTCCTATCTAATAAAGCCGATAAATAAGGGGATGAAAGTATGTGGCCCTGCGCTTACTGTTCAATGTATGCCCGGAGATAATCTTATGCTGCACAAGGCTTTGGAAATTGCAGGCGAAGGGGATGTTATCGTAGCGGTCACCAATGGGGCTTACGAATACGGTTATTGGGGGGAACTCATGACCGTATCCGCGATGGCAAGGAAAGTAGGAGGGCTTGTGATAGACGGATGTATTAGGGATTCAAGCAAAATTATCGAAATGGGGTTTCCGGTGTTTTGCAGGGGATTTTCTATAAGGGGAACTTCTAAAAATTCTCTCGGGTTGATAAACTATCCGGTAGTTTTGGGAGGAGTTATTGTAGAACCGGGGGACCTGATTATAGGCGACGACGACGGTGTTGTGGTGGTAAAAAGGGAAGAATGCGAAGAAGTGCTGGATAAGTGCAAAGAACGAATGAAGAGCGAAGAAATCAAGAAAAAAGCCCTGAGTTCCGGGATATCGAGCGTGGAGTACAATAAACTGACCGAAACATTTGAAAGATTGGGATTAGTAGAAGAATAGCGACATATTCCCTTGAAAGGAGAAATAAATTATATGAAAATTCCGGTAGAAACTCTAAAAGATGCCGCCAATGAGATCTTGGTAGGACTTGGGGAAAATCCCGAAAATGCAAGAATAATATCTGAGATCCTGGTAAAAGCCGATATGAGGGGGATATCAACCCATGGTACATACTTATTAAATGTGATCTCTAAGCGGGCGGAGGGAGGGCAAATAAGCATCCCGACGGAACCGGAAGTTATTTTGGATAAAGAAGCTGTAGCTATAGTTGACGGCAAGGACGGAATAGGCATGGTGGCAGCCAATATGGCCATGGAAATTGCCACCAAAAAAGCCAAACACTATGGAGTAGGGATGGTTTTAATACGAAACGCTAATAATGTGGGTTGTCTCGGATACTATACCCAGCGTGCGGCAGAAAATGGCATGATAGCTGTAATGTCGTGCAATGCGGCTCCAGCCATGGCTCCCTGGGGAGCAGCAGAGAAATTCTTAGGAACAAACCCAATCGCAATATCAATTCCTGCTAAAAGTGTAATTTTCACAGCGGATATGGCTACCAGTGTTGTGGCAAGGGGCAAAATTCGCGAAGCCTTTAGAAACGGCAAACCCATCCCTGACAATTGGGCGATAGATTCAGAGGGTAAGCCTACCACTGATCCGGCAAAAGCTCTGGAGGGCTCACTGATGCCTATCGGAGGGCCAAAAGGCTCGGCCCTTGCTATGGCTGTGGATATAATTTCGGGAGTTCTTGCAGGATCGCAATTTGGGAACAAGTTAAAATCCTTTCATGTATTAGAAGGGCCCACTGGAGTGGGAGCTTCGTGCATTGTAATAGATATATCTAGTTTTATGGATTTGGAAAGTTTCAAGGAAATGATGAATAACTATTTTCTCACGGTTAAGAATTTGAAAAAAGCTGAAGGAGTAGAAGAAATATTCATACCTGGCGAAATTGAGTTTAGAAAAGAAAAAAAGAGCCTTGAAGAAGGAGTAGAAATTGATGATAACCTTGCCATTTCTTTAAATCAACTTCTTATAAAAGTAGGGTCAAAATTCAGAATAATTGATTAAAATTGAGCAAAGGGGAGGTTTGCTGGTGAAAAGAATCATAAGGGTAAACACGAGAACAAAAGAAATTGTAGAAAAAGCTCCCACAGAGGAAGAGTTAAGATGGGGTGGCCGGTGTTTTATAGCAAAAACCTTATTAAATGAGGTGCCTCCCACTTGTGAACCGCTGGGCAGATATAATAAACTCATTATCTCTCTTGGTCTTTTTGCCGATACCAACTTGAGTACAGCCGGAAGACTTTCCATAGGAGGGAAAAGCCCTTTAACCGGAGGGGTAAAAGAATCAAATGTGGGAGGGAATGCGGGGAAGCGCCTGGCGAGAATAGGAGTTAAGGCAATAATTCTAGAAGATATTCCGGAAAAGCCGGAGACCAGGGTATTGTATGTTAGTGCCGATGAAGTGAAGTTAATAGATGCTCCCCACCTCAAAGGCAAGTTGGTAGATGAAACTTTGGAAACACTGAGGAATGATTTCGGAGAAAGAAAGGGGATAATTTGCATTGGGCCTGCAGGAGAAATGAAAATGTATGCCGCAGGGATAGCCTTGAGCGATGACCGGGGAGAGCAGGTAAGATACGCGGCCCGCGGAGGGCTAGGGGCTGTTATGGGGTCAAAGGGTATAAAGGCGATTGTGATAGATGATTCTAAATCCGTAGATCCCGATTATTACGATCCGGAATTATTGAGTTCTGCAGTGAGAGAAGCAATAAAAATACTGCAAGAAGACCCAAAAAGTCAAAACCGACGCAAGTACGGCACATTAGATATTTTAGAAATGGCCAATCGTTTGGGTTTGTTGCCTACAAGAAACTTCAGCTCCGGACAATTTGAATTTGCGGAAAATATGACAGGGGTCAGGGTCGCAGAACTGATAAAAGAACGGGGTGGGAGCGGGAAATCGGGCACCCCGTGCGTACCAGGATGCACGATCATGTGCAGTAACGTATTCCCCGATAAAGAAGGGAAAAAAATTGTAGCCTCGCTGCAATACGAAAGCGTGGTGTTACTCGGGCCAAACTGCGGCATTGGCGATATTGATGATATAGCTGAACTAAATCATCTGTGCAATCAGGTAGGTGTGGATACCATAGAATGTGGTGCTGCCATAGGTGTGGCGATGGAAGCAGGGATTCTGAAATTTGGAGATGCCGAAGGAGCAAAAGACATAGTTCGTCAAATCGGCCAAGGAACGTATTTAGGAAGGATAATAGGGAACGGCGCGGCCTTTACCGGTCAAGCCTTCGGAGTGAGGAGGGTACCGGTGGTTAAAGGCCAGGCGATGCCCGCCTACGACCCAAGAGCCCTAAAAGGCAACGGAGTTCTTTACGCAACTTCGACCATGGGCGCCGACCATACGGCTGGAAATGCTTTTGAGACGGCAAGAACCCACGATCCGTTGGCAAAAGAGGGGCAGGTTAGCATATCCCGTCAACTCCAGATTAGGGCTGCGCTGATAGATTCTTTGGGAGTATGCCTTTTCGTAAGGCCTGCCTTCATCAAAAATAAAGAATTGCTCAGCGCGCTTTTCAAGGGAAGATACGGCTGGGATATGAGCTTTCAAGAAATAAAAAGCATTGGCGTTGACGTGCTTGAAACGGAAAGAAAATTTAATGAACTGGCGGGCGTTTCTGAAAAATTCAAGAGGATACCGGAGTTCATGAGAGAGGAACCATTACCTCCTAATAATGAAGTGTTTGACATACCGCAGGAAGAGCTCGAAAGCATCTGGGAAATCGAAATGGATCCCGAAAACTTTTAAGTAAATATAATCATTAAAAAAAATTAAGAAAGGGGATAAATAAAGTATGGCTGAAGTAAAAGTAATAAATATTAAGGACGTCAAGGGAGAATACCGGGAACCTCCAAGGACATCGTGGATTTTGGTTTCGGAAAAGACGGTGGGGGCGAAAAACTTAGCAGTCGGAATAAACGAAACGTATGTCGGAAGCATGGTTCCGGAGCATAAGCATGATAAAGAAGAGGAGGTGATGTACTTCTTCCAAGGAAAGGGTAAGTTTATAACAAAGGATAAAGAAATTCCTATCGAGCCCGGTGTATGCATCTACAATCCCCCCGGAGAATATCACTCGATTGTAAATACTGGCGATGAGCCCTTGAAGTTTATCTGGATTTATTCCCCCCAGCTTGAAAGCCACAGGAAGTAAGGCTAGGAAAATAACCGGAGGTTAAGGAAAATGAAAATTTTAAAGTGGATGGACGATCATTTCGAGGAGCATATATTAAGTATTTTGCTTGCCCTTATTGCGTGCGTGATGATGCTTCAAGTTATAATGAGATATATTTTCAATTCATCGCTGTCCTGGGCTGAAGAACTTTCGCGCTACGCGTTCATATGGTCGGCATTTTTGAGCATAGGCTACACGATTAAGGAAAAGACGATTCTGAAAGTCGATACGTTTGTAGAAATATTACCGAAGTCCATAAAAAAATTTATAAAAATATTAGTATCATTGGTTAACGTTGCCTTCTTTGCCTTTCTGCTTTTCCATGCCATTCCCGCAGTGAATAAAATCTTTTTAAGTAATCAGATCAGTCCTGCCATGGGCATTCCGATGTACATAATTTACAGTGCGACGATTTTAGGTTTTCTCCTGGCGGTTTTGAGATCCATCCAGAGGGCGGTGGTTATAGCAAAAGAAACGTCAGAAAAGTAGATTATTTTAGATATTGGAAATTGGAGGTAAAGTAAATGGCTATTCAAATGTTTGCCATTTTGATAGTGGGGCTTTTGCTGAGCGTACCGATAGCCGTATCCCTCGGTCTGGCGACAATTTATCCCGGAATTTTAAATCCCAATTTTGCCGGGAGTGTACAGTTTGTAATTCGCAATATGGTAAGCGCTTTGGATAGCACCCCAATCCTCGCAATTCCCATGTTCATCCTTTCCGGCGATATCATGACGAAAGGAAAAATCTCGGAAAAGCTATTTAACTTTTTTGCGTATTTTGTGGGAAATAAGACAGCGGGAATGCCGATAGCCGCCATCACAACCGCATTGTTTTACGGAGCAATTTCGGGTTCAGGCGTTGCCACAACTGCTGCGGTGGGAGGAATGGCCATACCCTTTTTGGTCTCTTTAGGTTACGATAAGGTTTACTGCGCGGCGATGATCGCCACGGCAGGCGGATTAGGAGTTATAATCCCCCCGAGCATTCCCTTTGTGACGTATGGCGTGGTGACGGGAGTATCGATAGGGAGCTTATTCATTGCAGGTATTTTCCCGGGTATTTTGATAGGCTTGTCCCTAATGACCTATGCCTATATTTACGCCAAGCGCCACGGCGAGGATAAGGATAAAATTTTGGGAAGGTACAGGTCGTTGAGAGAAAAAGGTTTTTGGAAGCTTTTTAAAGAGAGTTTCTGGGCACTGCTGACGCCGGTAATCATCCTTGGAGGTATATACAGTGGAATAGTAACTCCCACCGAAGCTGCGGTGATTTCGGTTTTTTATTCGGTAATCGTATGTTTGCTGATTTACAAAACCTTAAAGGTTAAGGATATTTTCAACATATTAACTAATTCCGTAAAATCTTACGCCCCCATTGTGGTGCTCCTATCGTTAGCTATCGTTTTCGGACGTGTTTTGGCACTGCTACAAGCGCCGGTTCTCCTCAGGGATTTTGTAGTGGGAAATTTCGGCAACAACTGGATATTGTTCCTGCTGGTTCTGAACATTATATTTCTGATTTTGGGCATGTTTATGGATGTGGGCCCGGCTATAGCTATCCTTGCTCCGATGCTGTTACCTGCCACTACGGCGATGGGAATAAATCCCATTCACCTTGGTGTACTCATGGTGTGCAATCTTGCGGTTGGCATGGTCACGCCACCTTTTGGGGTAAATTTGTTTGTGGCTGCGCCAATGATTAAGGAAGAGGTTATAAAAATAGGACTGAGGGCCGTGCCATTTATCATCGCGTTTATTATAGCCCTTTTCATAATAACCTACGTCCCCTCGGTAAGCCTCATCCTGCTCAAAAGTTAATAAGCGAAAAAAGGGGGTTGATGGCGAGAATACAGTGAATTAGTAAAGAGCTTCCAAATTTATGATTAAAAAAATTTTAACAGGGGGCTGTTTTAGCATGAAAAAATTTAGAATAATTTCACTAATCACTATTTTATTGATAATTGCCATGGCCTTGACCGCTTGCGGGCAAAGCCAAAGCGGTACGACACCGCAATCAGAGCAAGAGCAACAACAGAGCCCGGAGTATACCCTACAGTTTGCTGGGGCTTATCCGTCAACCGGTGATACGCCGAGGGCTAAGGCGAGTGTAATGGTAAAAGACCTGATCGAGCAAAAGTCCAACGGCAAGATTAAGGTGGAACTGTATTTGGACAGCCAGCTGGGTGGTGACAGGGAAACTCTGGAAAGCTGCCAGGCCGGCAACATCGCCATGGTGTCCCTCACTACTGCTCCGGCGGTGAACTTTGTCCCGAAGCTGGCGATATTTGACATACCGATGCTCTTTGACGATCTGGATCAAGCCAAGAAAGTCCTTTCGGGCCCGTTCAGGGAAAAATTAGCTCAGGAATACGAGAAGGCGGGATTCAAGCTCCTTTTGATAACGCCAATAGGCTATCGGGAAATGACAGCCAATAAGGCAATAAACAATGTAAATGATTTCAAGGGAATAAAGATCAGGACAATGGAAAATAAATACCACATGGAATTTTGGAAAGCTCTGGGAGCCAATCCTACGCCGTTGAATTTCAGTGAGCTATACATAGCATTGCAGCAAGGCACCGTTGATGCACAGGAAAATCCGTATGACATCCTGTTGGCTAACAAATTCTATGAAGTCCAGAAATATGTGAATCATACTCACCATATCGCCTTTATTCACACGATAGTAATGAACAAAAATTTATACGACAGCATGCCCGATGAGTACAAGAAGATAATTGATGAGAGCATGGAAGAAGTCAGTGAATTCCTCTTTAACGAATCCAAGGTCCAAAATGAGCAAATGCTGACGCAGCTTAAGAATAACGGCATGCAGGTTATTGAAATGTCACAAGATGTAAAGGCCAAAATGGTTGAAGCAGCAGAAAAAGTGGCCAATATGGTTCGAAACGATGTGGGAAGCGATATTGTGGACGAATTAATGAAAGCCATAGAAGAAGCGAAGTAATTAATTGAGAACAGAAAAGGGCTCGAATTCCTTTTCAGGAATTTGAGCCCCTACAGAATCTATTTAAGAAGGTGGGGAGGAGAACCATGAAAGCTTTAGTTTATCTAGGGCCGTATGACCTTAAATATATGGAGGTGGAGACTCCCGAGCCAAAAGAAAAAGAAGTGCTGATAAAGGTAAAGGCTGTATCAATATGCGGTTCGGACCTCACAGGTTTCAAGGGCGAATCGGCCATGCGGGTGCCACCCCTCATCATGGGTCATGAATTTTCCGGCGAAATCGCCAAATTAGGTGACAAAGTAGAGGGGCTAAAAGTCGGCGATAGGGTTATCGTAGAGACGAATCTCTACTGCGGATATTGCGCCGATTGTAAGGCGGGCTTTTCTAATGTTTGCGACAACAGGAAGATAATAGGCACTACAATGAAAGCGGGTTCCTATAACGGCGCCATGGCCGAATACGTGGTAGCTCCTGCGGAGAAAATAATCCTTCTTCCCGATAATGTGTCGTTCAATGCGG
This sequence comes from Thermosediminibacteraceae bacterium, assembly GCA_021890755.1. GTDB lineage: Bacteria > Bacillota > Thermosediminibacteria > Thermosediminibacterales > Thermosediminibacteraceae > JAKKUQ01. The sequence goes on from JAKKUQ010000054.1 coordinate 8,532, forward strand.
CCGCCCTTACCGAACCTTTGGCCATATCGCTTCGAGCGACAAAACACGCCGGAGACTTAAACGGGAAAGTAGTGGCGGTATACGGCGCGGGACCCATCGGGCTTCTCACCATTCAGTGCGCAAAATTTTTCGGTGCGAAGAGAATTATTGCGATGGATATCCTTAAGGACCGTTTGGAAATGGCCAAAAAGTGCGGCGCTACGGATGTTGCCAATTCAAGGGATGAGATGATTAAGCTTGCCAGAGAGATAACCGAGGGAGTAGGCGTGGACGTAGTATTTGATGCGGTCGGTGTGGCGGATACGGTGAATAGCGGCGTGGAAATCGTCAGGAACGGCGGCAAAGTGGTATGGATAGGGCTTGGCGCTGCAAAGGTGGACTTCGATTACAAGCACGCCGTATGCAAGGAAATTACCTTCTACTGTAGCTATATGTACACCACCGAGATGAGAGAAGGCTTGGAGATGATCAAGACAGGAAGGATGAACGTAGAACAGATAATTACCGGTGTTTACCCCATGAGCGAAGGGCCGAGGATTTTCGAAGAACTTGCTGCTAGAAAATCGAAGGATATAAAGGTTATCCTCTACAATGATTAAATTTAAATTGGCTTATATATCAACGCAATATCATTAAAAAATTGGCATGGGAGGAATCAAAATGGGGGAATGGAAGTTTCCAAACGAAGGCTGCATAGAAAAACCGATCAAAATGTACTATCACACGATGACTAAAAAGGATGTGGAGGAAAGGCTAAAAGTCAACGATATCATAATAATACCGGTTGGCTCAACGGAAAATCACGGAAATGCAGGACCAATGGGAGAAGATACCTTTATCGTTACTAGAATAGCCGAAATGGTTGCCGCAAAAGCAGGGTGCACTATCGCATCTCCGCTTTGGTACGGTTCCCATCCTTTCCACCATATAGGACAGCCCGGAACTGTGCCGCTGCCCGATGATGTCTTTGCAGGAATGATAAGAGCGATAATTTCCGGATACTGGAATACAGGATTCAGGAAGCAGATTTTCATAAGCATGCACGGTCAGGAGTATATAATTCCTTCCGCAATACAGGAATGGGCTAAAAAATATCAAGTTCCCGCGCTTATTCTGTTTGTCGATTTGCCGAGGGTTATGGGGCAGACACTGATGGATAAAGAGCATGGAGGTCCCTTTGACACACCATTCCAGCATGCCGATGAGGCGGAAACCTCGATTTCCTTGGCGCTTTTCCCTGAGTTTTGCGATTTGGAAAATGCGGAGGATACCGAAGTTAAAGGTTACCTCCCACCCGGACATGTGGACAGGGGCGGGGACATATACGGATATCCGATCCCCGGGCACTGCCAGGTGGGCAATGTGGGAATAGAGTGTATAACCGCTCCACAGGGCGTTCTGGGCAAAGCCACAAAAGCTGATCCGGAAAAAGCGAGAGCATGTATCGAAAGAGCTTGCGATTATCTTTTAAAACTACATAACGACATATTGAAGACATTCCCGCCGGGCAAATTACCAGATGCCAGCAAAATTTCCCAGAGAGATCCCAAGGAAATAGAAGCCCTCTTGAAAGGTCCCACCAAAGGAGGAAAGCACATATACACGATAGCTTGGCCGTCATAAGTTAAGTGAAAAAAAGCGGGTTTCAATAAAAAGGGACGTGGGCAAATTTTTCCACGTCCCTATATAAAAAACTGGAGGTGATAAAAGTGGAAATGATGAAGGCCGTGGTATTTTACGGGCCTGGCAAAATGAGTTATGAGGATGTTCCAAAACCCGTTCCCCAAGAAGGTGAGGTTTGCGTAAAGGTTAAGTACGCTTCTATATGCGGGTCGGACATAGAAGAATATAAAGTTGGGTCCGATAGAGCAAGGCCGCCGCTCATTTTCGGGCATGAGTTCTCAGGAGAGGTTGTTGAAATAGGACCGGGAGTATCGAAGGAAAGATTAGGCCAGAGGGTTAGTGTGAACCCTATACTGTACTGCGGCAAATGCTATTACTGTCAAAAGGGACTGATAAATTTATGCAACAACAGGAGAAGCGTCGGAAGGACTTTAGGGGTCGAAAAGAAAAGGTGTGACGGAGGGTTTGCTCAGTACGTTTGCGTCCCCGAGTTTTCCTTAGTCCCGCTGAAGGAAGAGGTGACTTTTGAAGACGCTGCGTTGCTGGAGCCACTCGCAGTGTGCTACTGCGCTGCCAAAGAGGGGAACTTCGAAAAGGGCGAAAAGGTCTTGGTGATGGGCACCGGCCCGATAGGGCTCATGGTGATACAATTTTTGAAGATATTTGGTTCGGGGAAAATCGTGGCTACCGATGTGGTGGATTTCAAGTTGGAAGCCGCTGAAAAATGCGGTGCCGATTACGCGATAAACGTGAAAAAGGAACCGCTGGAAAAAGTCCTTGAATTGACCGACAATTTGGGGTTTGATAGAGTGATAGTTACGGCCAGTGCCCCGGGAGTTATAAAGGACTCTATTAAGCTGGTGAAGAACGGTGGAGGAATAGTATTGGTGTCTTTGATAAGGGAGAATGTAGAAATTAATCCCACCGAAATCGTGGGCCGGAAGCTTTCTATATATGGAAGCTATATGTTTACGAGCGAAATGCATGAAGTAATTGATTACATTGTGGATAAAAAACTGAATCTTGATAATATAATTTCATCGATACATCCGCTTTCGGAAGCTCCTGAATTGTTTAAAGAATTGTCGTCTGGGAACCATAGCGAGATAAAGGTTTTATTAAAAGTAGACTAATTAAGTTTGAGATAAGACTCACGGTAATATGTCAATACCCTAAAACTGGAAAATAAAATTATCAGG
>JAKKUQ010000055.1 GCA_021890755.1 Thermosediminibacteraceae bacterium
ATAGAATGATAATAGTTAATGCAATATTTATTGTTTATAGCAATATGCGTAATATCGATTTTTTGATATAAAAGGAGGACTTGTAAAATTTGAAGAAATTATTAATATGTTTAATATTATTATTCGGGCTTATTTTATCTTCTTGCAGTGTCAAAAATGATAAATACGAGGTCGCTATTCAAGATAAAACATTCTTGATAGATACAGTAAACAAAACAATTTTGCACGAAGGGCAAATATATAAATATGATATAAACGGACCAACGATTACAATAACCTATCCAGATAACTCTAAGTATTGGTGGACACAACAAGCTAACGGCGGTTATGGTGGTATGAGCGATAATTATGACGAGAGCAAATATGTTCCTGGAAACATACTAATAGAAGCTTTAACTAATGAGATTCCAACAACTAATAAGAGTGAAAAAAATTATTTTCTAGGTTTTATTTTATTAGCTTTAGGTATTTGGAGTACAGTTTCGCCTTATTCTTTATGGTATCTAAGGTATGGCTGGATATATGAAAATGCTGAACCGTCTGATGTTGCCATTGAATTAATACGAATAGGGGGTCTATTTCTAATATTAGTTGGTGTAATATTTATTTTTGTTTAGCCTGCTTAAGATGCTACAACTGCGAAATACCGCAAAGTTATTCAAAGTATATATATAAATTAAGAGGCAAGCCTTCATTAATGTGGCTTGCCCCTTTTGTTCACTTTGTGATAGCGAGCCAATCTAACTTCTTATTATGCTATAATGCACCAAATATTACTTATCCCTTTTTTCCTCCCAAAGTCGTATGCGTTCTTCAAAACTCACTACTCTGTGTATTTGATGCAGCATCCACATATAGCCGAAAGGGTCCATAAATATAGCATTTGACACTCCGTAATCAGGCATTTCAGTCACCGGCTGCACCTCAGTACAGCCCGCACTGATCGCCTTTGAAAATGTTTCCCTGATGTCAGGGACGAGGATATTAAACCAAATCGTTTTAGGTTCATCCGGGTTGTGGTGCTCTCAACCCGAATTTGGGGTCGTTCTCTCTTTCTATCCCACCACTCCGGTATATACGAGTATCAGCATAATCACGCCTGCAACAATCCTGTAAAACGCGAAGGATTTTAAGGAATGCCTGGTAAGGTATGCCAGGAATCTGTCGACCGCCAGCAGGGCGACCAGAAAGGAAACGACAAATCCCACGCCTAATGCCTGCCACTCCGCGGGAGTCACGGTGGAAAATCCCTTCATCAGCGAAAAGGCGGTGGCACCCAACATAGTGGGGATGGCCAGGAAAAAGGAGAACTCCGCTGCAGCTTTCACGGACAATCCTGCCGCCATACCACCCATTATCGTGGAAGCGGAGCGCGACATGCCGGGAAACAGTGAAAGGCACTGAGCAATTCCAACAACCAGCGATTTTCCGGCATCCATTTCATCCAAATCATCAATTCCGTAACGGCCGAAAATATTTTCGGCTAATATCATAAGAAAACCACCTATGATAAGGGCAATAGCCACTGTAAAAGATGAAAACAGGTGTTCTTCAATGTAATCATTAAGCAGCACTCCGGCTATTGCCGACGGGAAAAATGCTATCAAAATATTAAGCCAGAAACGAAACCCCCTTTGCCCCGGAGAAAGCTGCATCAAAGAGCGTGCGATTTTCTTCCTGTAATAAAACACTACTGCAAGTATGGCACCGAGCTGTATTACAATCTCGAACATGATGTGGAAGGGGGTACCTTTAAAACCTATCAAATCACCAGCAATAATCAGATGACCCGTTGAGGAAACAGGCAGGAATTCGGTCAAGCCTTCGATTATTCCCATGATGGCTGCTTTTACTAAAAGCGGCATTCTTTACTCTCCTTTGCATTTATTTTTTAACATTGTTAGGACCTGTTGGTCATTCAGCTGAGGAAAGTTTCTATAAAACTGCCCTACGGCATAGAAGGGCTCTTGGGAATAAATATAGACCACTTCGTCTACTAGATTTTGAAGTTCTCCCAGAGTATCAGGTGCAATGACCGGAGCAGCTATTACTATTCGGTCAGCTTTCAGACTGCGAATAAAATCCACAGCCGCTTTCACCGTATACCCGGTGGCGATACCATCATCTACGATAATAGCTGTCCTGCCATTAAGATCTTCATAAACGTCGCTTCCGCGATATTTCCGCAGCCTTTCTCTTATCTCTTCGATTTTAGCCTGTCTTTGCTTTTCTATATAATCCTTACTTACCCTTAATATTTTTAGAGCTTCGTTATTTAATAGAACCCTTCCATCAGGCGTCACCGCACCAATAGCCAGCTCCTCGTTAAACGGTGCCCCTATTTTTCGAGCCACGACAACATCCAAGGGAATGTTAAGATGGTCACATACAACTTTAGCTACCACTACTCCGCCTCGGGGGATTGCAAATACCACCGCATTTTTAGTACTTTTATACTTTTCGAGAGCCAATGAAAGCCTTTCCCCGGCATCAAAGCGATCTTTAAACACTTTACTCACCTTTTTTTTTAAAAAATTGCAGTGCAAAATAATATTATGTAAAATATACTCAAAAAATTCTTGGGAGGTAATTTTGGTGGAGAGAACTTTTGTTATGATTAAACCCGATGGTGTAAAGCGCGGCCTTGTAGGAACCATTTTACAGCGGTACGAGCAAAAAGGGCTCAAGCTTGTTGCGGCAAAGCTTGTAACCGTCTCGAGAGAGCTAGCTGAAGAGCACTACCGAGAACATGCATCCAAACCATTTTTTAATGAGCTAATCGAATACATTACTTCCGGGCCGGTCTTCGCTATGGTACTTGAAGGCGAAAACGCCATTAAGCTCGTGCGGCTGCTCAACGGCGCCACCAAAGTCGAAGAAGCACTCCCCGGCACCATCAGAGGTGATTTTGCCACCTCCACGACTCATAACCTGGTTCATGGCTCTGACAGCCCGGAAAGTGCTCGCCGGGAAATAAGCCTCTGGTTCCCAGAACTTTGACGTTACTTTAACTTCTTCAACCTCGGGTTCTCGGTAATCCCCGGAATCCTACCGCGCTTTGCCACAGGTTTACCATTTACCACCTTTATGTCCATAGTCATGTCTATCGGTGAAGCACCAGATATATAACTTCCCACTCCAAAGGCATCCGCCCCAGCTTCCGAAAGCTCCCTAATTCTTTCTGGGGTAAGTCCGCCGGACACGAAAATCTTCACATGATTGTAGCCTTTTTGATCCAGCCTTTTTCTTACCTCATAAACCAGTTCTTTGGTTACACCCCCTCTCTCGCTGGGGGTATCCAGGCGCACCCCTTCAAGAGCACTGCCGAGGGCTTCCGCCACCGCCAGAGATTCTTCCACTTCGTCCTTGAAGGTGTCAACCAGGATGATTCTCGGTGAATCCGGAGGCATTATTTCATTATAGGCTTTCGCCACCGATACCGTATCCCCGGCAATCAACATAGCGGCATGGGGCACAGTACCAGAAGGCTGCCTCCCTAACAATTTAGCGGCAAGTATGCAGCTTGCGTTAGTTGCGCCGCCTATTACAGCCGCCCTCTCCATAACCGGTGCCACTGCGGGATGCACATGGCGGGCTCCAAAGCAAATCATAACCTTGTCCCCTGCCGCTTCCCTGCACTGCCTAGCCGCCGTTGCCCAACCGCTGGATTGGGCCAGAATCCCAAGGAGCGCGGTTTCAAAAATGCCGAATTCGTCATAAGGCCCTATTATCCGCATGACCGTTTCTTTCGCAGAGAAACTTTCTCCTTCGGGCAGAGCATAAATCTCTACATTCTTGTCCTTTAAAAGATTCAGGACTTCTTCCACTCCACACATTATGCCCGGTTTCCTCGGAAAAACTTCCGCTACCACTTCCGTGTGTGCAAGGCCCATGTGGTTCAAAATTTCCATTGTCTTAATAAAATAAATGTCAGTAGTAGCCCCGTTTTTTATTTCTTCGTGGGAAGCTGAATAAAAAAGCCTGTCCTGTTCTACCTTAAAATTTTTTACATCCTCTAGTGTTTTCAATTCCTTCATAAAATGACCTCCATAAAATCGACAATTTATGAATTTAGTTTGTACAATCGTCGGTACCAAGTGTAGGCTTTTTTGACCTTATAAACGAAAGTCCTGGTTTCACTAAAGGGAATCGAGTCTAAATCATTACTTTTATCGAAAACTCCTCTTTTTATCCACTCCCTGACATTCCCCCTACCTCCATTATATGCAGCTAATGCTATCGTCGTATCCCCGTCGAACTCTTTTAAAAGTCCGGCAAGATACCATGTGCCTATGCGTATATTCATCTCGGGGTTAAAGATTTCTTCACTGCTAAAATTTTGAATTCCCATTTGTTCGGCTGCCCATTTAGCAGTTTCCGGCATAATCTGCATCAGCCCTACGGCACCTTTCGGCGAGACAGCCTTTGGCGAAAAGTTGCTTTCTACCTTTATAACGGCAGCCACTAGGTATGGGTCCACGTTGTATTCAGCAGCATACTTGATAATATAATCTTCGTATCTCAAGGGGTAAAGGTACCTTAAAAACCAATTGACATTGTTGTACAGCGCTAGCAAACCTAACAATATCAAGACAAAAACTGCTACATTTCGTATGGTGAATCTTCGCACGTCTTTTCGATTTCCCTCCACAATTTATCAACTTGGTTTTGTGTATTTTCTACGTCGCCACTGTTGTCAATTATTCTTGTGGCAAATTTTAGCTTTTGTTCCAGCGGCATTTGCGCTCTTATTCTTTCCATTGCCTCGGTATAGCTTATTGACTTTTCCCTTTCAATAAGCCTTTCAATCTGCGTCTTTTCGTCTACTGCTACAACCCACACTTCATCCACTAGAACGTCGAGGCCTGTTTCAAGGAGAAGCGCCGCATCAATCACCACCACTTTCTCTTTTCTTTTTTTACATGCTTCAAGTTCTTTTTTTATCTCCTCCACTATCCTAGGGTGGGTAATCTCGTTGAGCATTTTCAATTTTTTCTCATCGGAAAAAACGATATTCGCAAGTTTCCTTCTCTTTATTGTACCATCATCATTTAAAATATCTCTTCCAAAATGTTCGATAATGTCTTTCCACGCAGGTTTTCCGGCTTTTACAATTTCTTTGGCTATCTCGTCGGCGTCAATGATATAAGCACCCTTCCGGCGCAACATTCTGGATACAGTACTCTTACCACTTGCTATTCCGCCGGTAAGGCCTATAACCTTCAATCGTTTCCTCCTCCTTAACTTATTTCTTCCCAGGTATAGCCCTCTTTGAAATCGACTACCAGCGGAACCCTGAGCGGGATAGCGTTTTCCATATCTGTTTTGACTATATTTTTCACCAAATCCAGCTCTTTCTTCGGCACGTCAAATATCAGTTCATCGTGGACTTGAATTAGCATTTTTGCTTTAAGTCCATATTCTTTAAAATGGTTGTAGATTTTTACCATAGCCACCTTAATTATATCGGCGGCACTTCCCTGGATTGGAGTATTCATCGCTACCCTTTCAGCAAAAGACCTTAAATTATAGTTCCTGCTGTTAATATCCGGGATATAACGCCTGCGGTTCAGAATGGTTGTAACATATCCTTTCATTTTAGCATTTTTTATTGTTTCCCGAATGTATTCCCTTACTTTTGGATACCTGTTGAAGTAGCTTTCTATATACTCCCTGGCTTCGCTGGTAGAAATCCCTAGGTTTTGAGCCAAACCGTAATCGCTTATACCATAGATTATACCAAAGTTTACTGCTTTTGCTCTATCTCGCAAAAAGGGGGTAACCTGCTCCGGCGGGACTCCGAAAACCTCGCTGGCAGTCCTGATGTGTATGTCCTCCCCTTTCACAAAAGCTTCTATAAGCTTCTCGTCTCCTGAAAGATGAGCCAGAACCCTCAGCTCTATCTGCGAATAGTCCCCGGAAAGCAGGACATGCTCTGGGCTTTCAGCCACAAACACTCCCCTTATCTTTTTTCCTATATCGGTCTTAACGGGAATGTTTTGCAGGTTTGGTTCAGTGCTGCTTATCCGGCCTGTTGCAGTTATGGTTTGATTAAAGTTGCTGTGAATCTTGAAAGTTTTTCTGTCTACTAGGTTCAAAAGCCCATCGGCGTAAGTGGATTTCATTTTCATCAGGAATCGGTATTCCAGAATTTTTTCAACAACCGGATGGACATTTTTTAGTTTTTCTAAAACTTCGGCATCGGTGGAATAACCGGTCTTTTTCTTTTTTATCACAGGCAAATTCAGTTTTTCAAAAAGTACTTCTCCAAGCTGCTTTGGCGAGTTTATATTAAACTCCACTCCCGCCAGGCGATATATTTCTTCTGTTAATTGTTCCAATTTTTTACCAAACTCTTCGGACAGAGCTTCGAGCTTTTCAGGATCCACCCTAATACCCGCCATCTCCATGTCCGACAGCACAAAGCTCAGAGGCATTTCAACCTCTTCAAAAAGCTTTTTCATATCGTAGCTTTCTAGCTTTTCGCTCATCGCCTCTTTCAAGCGTAAAAGATACGACGCCCTTTTGCCGGCGTCTCCGGAGTCCTTCAACTCTACGCCCAAATGTTCGTAAACTAGGCTCTCCAAATCATACCTGGATTTTGAGGGATCTAGAAGGTATGCTGCCAGCATGGTATCGAAATTATAAATAAAATCTATTCCTTCCCTGGTAAGTACCGTTCTTGCACGCTTTCCATCATGGACAACCTTTACAATCTCCCGGTCGGCAAGTAAATCTACAAGGACTTTTTTCAACTTGGGCCTTTCTTCTAATACTTTTGCCGATACATAAAAACATTCCCCGCTAGAGATGGAAAAGCCTATCCCCAAAAGGCGAGCTTCCATGGGACTTTTACCCTCAATTTTCAATTCTAAGGCTAAAACTCCCTCAGCCTTTGCCTTTTCTGCTATCTTACTAAAACTGCTTTCCTCAACTATGGTGATTGATGGTTCCTCTATTTGATTTTTTTCTTGTGGCCTGGGCAGTTTGCTCAAGAGACTGTTAAATTCAAGTTCCCTGAAGATCTTTACCAGCTCTTCATAATCGGGTTCATTAAAAGCAAGGTCTTCTAATTCTACATCAAGTGGTAAATCCCTCACAATGGTCGCCAGGCGTTTACTGGTCTTTGCCTGTTCGCTCCAGACGAGTATGCTTTCCTTTAATTTGCCTTTTAGGTTTTCGGCATTTTCCAGTATATTTTCCAGCGAGCCATATTCCTGCAAAAGTTTTAGAGCCGTTTTTTCCCCTATGCCCGGGATACCGGGCAAATTGTCAGAAGGGTCTCCCATTAAACCTTTCATGTCCGGAATGGCTTGCGGTGGAATGCCGAACCGCTCTTTAATTTTTTCAAGATCATAAATTTCCATATCCGATATGCCTTTTCTTGTAAGCATCACCTGGACTTTAGTAGAAACCAGCTGAAGGGTATCCTTGTCACCGGTTACTATGAGGGTAAAAAGGCCCGCTTCTTCGGCTTTTTTTGACAAAGCCCCAAGGATGTCATCGGCTTCAAATCCTTCTTGTTCGACATAACGAATATTCATGGCCTTCAATATTTGTTTTAGAATGTCGAATTGCCCAGCCAGCTCTTCGGGAGTTTTTATTCTATTAGCTTTATACCCTGTGTACTCCTGATGGCGAAAAGTTGGGGCCTTTTTATCAAAAGCTACCGCTATGTAATCGGGCTTTTCCTCTTTGAGAATCTTCATTAACATATTAACAAAACCGTAAACGGCGTTGGTATGTACGCCTTTCGAGGTCATGAGCGGCGGCAATGCATAAAAGGCCCTGTGCAGAAGGCTATTTCCATCAATCAGCATAATTTTCTTCATCGGTGTCACTCCTGTATACTTATTATTCACCAAAATCTCTTAAAAACCTTCTATGTATGGAAAAAATATTTATGTAACATAGCCGACATTATTTGACTTATTTTTTAGTCCCCGTATTCTCTTTACTTTATTTACTAAAAATTGCACCATAAGGTAAGAAACATAGTCAGTGACCCAGGAGGAGCTAGGCAAGAGGGCGGACCTCCACTACAGTTATATTGGATATCAATGAATTGTTGCATTATATTATGAAGATTTTCTCCGGCGGCAGGTATCTCCTCAACAAAAGATGAACATAGCCGATTATCTCTTCCTTTATTTTTTCAGGATAGGTATATATTCCGTCCTTTTCAACATAGGGGTAATAAATTATTTCGGAAAACGGAAAAGTTTTTCTCATTCTTTTTAGATAATCGCGTGGTATTCTGAAAACACCTATGCTAGCGTCGTTTATTTTCTCGGGCGAAACTACAGAAAACGTACGAGTTATTAGGTTATCATAAAAAAGGTGCCAATTTTCAAAATACAAAACCGGATCAAAACAAAGCCTTACCTTCCAACCATCATCAATTGCTCTTTTTATATTTTCCAGCCTGAGTTCTAAAGGTGGCGTTTTTCGCTCGTATCTTTCAATCACCTCGGATGGCGAAAGCGTCCAGGCTAAAATGACGTTCCCCGCTGGCGGTAGGTGACTTAAAGCCGAATAATTTGCGCTCTTGGTCCGGATTTCAATTGTTAAGTCCTCTTTCCCCCTTACATAAGCTATCCACCTGGAAACAAGCGGTACAATCCTTTCCATAGCAAGAAGATCCGTATCGTACGAAAGAGAAAGGTAAACCGGTCGTTGTTTTAGGAGGTTTTCCACTTCTTTAAAATAATCTTCAATATTTACGAATATCACAAGATTTGCCGATGGGTACATCCCCTTCAGATAACAATAATCGCAGGAGTAAATACAATTTAAGGCCGGCGAGGTGTAATAAAAATTCTTATTTCCAAAATCCTGGCAGACTTCCGGACCGGAGTAAATCACTCGTCCTTTTTTTGCTGCAAGTATAAGCTTTTTGCTCATCTCCTGGACGGCAAAGTTCTGCTTTGGCCTGCAAAATACTTCCTTATAATGATTTATTTGGATTTTTACCGCTTTTGGGAATTTGCTTAAAATTTCCAGTGTAAGTGGATGATCCTTAACCTCTTCTTCCACATAGATATGAGAAAAACTTCTAACGGCGGAGAATTTCTTTAATTCTTTCAAAGTAAACCTTCCCTTCATTTTTAGAGCTTACTTTAACATTCGCAAAATCTCTTAGTGCCTCCGGCAACTTTCTGTGCCTTGCTAGGTAATACCTAACCAAATGTTTTAGCTGTTGGGTCATGGTAAATGAAAGTTTCAGATTCTGGCTGACTATTCCTAGGAGCTCTGATTCCTTCTCAATTAAATCCTCTGAAACCCGTGCGTTCATGGAACTAATTGAAGACATCAGCTGCTCTATCAAAGGCAGTTTACCCCGTATTAGTTCTGAAACCAATGCCGGCTCAACCTTTTCTGAATCCAGATGATCGTAAACCACCTTCAAACAGTGGATTTTATGAGGTGGTAGAAAAAAAGACGCCGTTTCGAAAAAGCCGGCTCCTTCCATATCGACCACATCGCCTTCTATAGAGCATGGGTATTCCTCTTTATTCACCGGAAAAGAAAAGGTCTCCAGCACCGCTTCCTTCATTTTATGTTCCACAATGATGTCGGGATAAAAAGTCCTCTTAGTATCGTGGTTTATAATCTTGTGACAGAGTATAATATCACCTTTTTTAAAACTACTATCCTTTGCACCGCAAATACCAATGTTCAAAACCGCATCTTTAGCCCCTGCCTCAAATTCTGTAAGTAAAAAGGAAGTAGCCGCAGCAGAGGCAACGATGCCTAGACCGCTTTCTACTAAAGCCACACTTTCCCCGACGAAAACCTGGAATCTACATGGCTTCATAACTTTTTTCAAACCAAAATATTCAATTATGGGCTTTGCTTCGGCATGAAATGCAGTAACTATGAAAAACACAATTTTTCACCTTAATTTTGTTTGTATGATATAATCATTATATAGTTTACCATATTTTAGCCGTAAGACAACTTATAAGCTAGAGAAAGGGGTTTTTTATGATTAAGGAACCTAAAATCCAATTATTGGATCTTATAATGTCTTTATCAGAAGCGGTAGACCTGATCAGCCCTGCAGCAGCCAATCACCATTTTAAAGTTGCTTATATAGCTTTTAGTTTAGGTACCGAATTGCAATTGCCGGTAGAGCAGCTTACCGAACTGGTGCTAGCTGGAATCCTGCATGACATAGGAGCTCTCTCACTAAAAGAGAGATTAGAAGCTCTGCAGTTTGAATTCCAAAATCCACACCAGCACGCAGAAAAAGGGTATTTGCTCCTTAAAAATTATACTCCATTTCGTAAAGTGGCAGAGCTAATCCTTTACCATCACGTTTCTTGGAACTTTGGAGCAGGTGCTGAATACAAAGGAAAGGAGGTACCAAAGGGCAGCCACATTATTCACCTTGCAGACCGAGTGGCTATCCTAATCGGTGGGCAACAGGAAGTTTTAGGACAGGCTAAAGAAATTTTAAAGAGGGTCGAGTCTCAATCGGGGAAAATGTTTATGCCAGAACTGGTAGAAGCTTTCAAAAGCCTTGCTTTTAAAGAGAGTTTTTGGTTAGAGGCCGCTTCTCCTTCGATAGGCTCGATTTTAAGCAATAGAATAATGCTTCCGACATTAGAATTGGATATGGAAAAACTGACCGATATTGCAAAGCTCTTTTCTCAAATCATCGACTTTAGGAGCCGTTTTACAGCTACCCACTCGAGTGGAGTGGCAGCTAGTGCTGAATTACTGGCAAAACTTGCCGGATTTTCAGGAAGAGAATGCCAAATGATGAGGATAGCAGGGTATCTTCACGACCTAGGCAAGTTAGCCGTGCCGCCCGAGATCTTGGAAAAGCCAAGGCAGTTAACAAAAGAGGAATTCGAAATAATTCGATGCCACCCTTTTTTCACATACCGAATTTTGGAACCCCTTAAAGAGCTCTACGAAATCACCACGTGGGCTTCCTTTCATCACGAAAGGCTGGACGGCAACGGCTATCCTTTTCACTACAGCGGCCATGATTTACCCCTAGGAGCTCGTATAATGGCAGTGGCTGACGTGTTTTGCGCCATCACTGAAGACCGCCCTTACCGAAAAGGAATGACCAAAGAAGAAGCACTCAATGTTCTTGACGAAATGGC
>JAKKUQ010000109.1 GCA_021890755.1 Thermosediminibacteraceae bacterium
GTGATTGTCAAGAACTTTTTGCTTTAGTCTATTGACTTTTCATAGCACGTCTTAGTCTTATTTTTTTTATTTTAACATATCCGGGCATAGAAATATATCTTTGCTTAAAAATAAAAAAAAGCTTCCCATCCCGACACACGATGTTAAGACATCAAGAGCGGGACGGGAAGTTCAAAAGTTCAAATATCTAATTAGCCGGCTTTCGAAATCGATGGCGACTTTCTCGCCCCCGTTAAGGCATATATCAATGCACTTATTAAATACACCACCATTGCTATAAATATTGGAAAACGTATAGAACTATTTATCCTCGAAAGAAGCGCTATGTAATATGTTGAAATAAATCCTCCCAGGTTCATAAAAGCCATCAGCATACCAGACGCCGATGCAAAGGCCTCTGGCGGAACGATAGACCCTATTATCATCATCACAGCGGGCATTAAAACGCCAAATCCCAAACCAACGAGGGTGGAACCTATTGTTAGCATCATTAAACTATTAGCGTAATACACGCACCCCATACCAGCCGATATGGCAAGTAAACTCAATGTAATAGCATTAAGTTTTAAGTATTGGTGAAGTTTGCCGAAAATCGCTCCACCGATCATTCCTCCAACAGTGAACATCGAGAGTACTACTCCTGCCGCAGCCGCATCCCCCAGATCCCCGGTAATGATTATAGTTGACATATTGACCAGCATCGGGTAATTCAACATCATAGCGGTACCAAAAAGCGCCGCAATTAAATAAACCGCACCTGGCATCTTAACCTTAGCTGATGCACCTTGCTCAGTTTCATCTTTCTTTTTTTCTGGTTCAGGGAGCATAAAAAGCACCATGAAGAAGGTGATAAGCGCTAATAAATGCGGCAAAAAAGCATGTTTCCAACTAATCGTGCACAAAACCGCACCTAACATCTGAAGCACTATACCGCCCAAGTTCATAACAACGCCAGAAAGCCCAAGCATATTGGCCCTCTGCTGTCCTTCAAAAAGTCCCAAAATCAGTGCGGTTCCGAGCGGGGATATTATACCAAGGCCTATTCCAAATAAGGCCCTTGCCACCAGTATAACGGTAAAGTCATTCATGAAAAAAGGCGCAGCTCCTGCCAAGGCAAAAAGAAGGGTACCTATCAACAATAGAGGCCTGTATCCGACCTTGCTTCCGGCAACCATACCGGACCATGCGGACGCCGGTATCAGGAAAAGCGATGGCAAAGTAGATGCCAATAAAATGGTGCTGAAAGGAAATTCCGGGAATGCTTCTGCTATATTTTGCAGCGCAGGCGTTATGGTTCCTATACCCATCGCAATAAAAAATACCGACATCACCGCAACAACTGTCGTGGTTTTACTTTTTCCCACCTATTCCCACCCTCTCTTATACAAATACCATTATTACAATTTTTATTCTTTATAAATTAATTTTATTTCTGATATTTTTGGGCCGATCACCGGTTGCAAACCGGCGATCGGCCTTAGCTTTTACCCGTATTTTTCCACCGCTTCGATCAGTGCTCTTATATTCTCCACAGGAGTTTCCTTCGGCGCCGTTCCCACGCCTGGAGCTAGTATAAATCCTCCTCCGGGCTTTACTTGTTCAAGCAGGTTCTTTACGTATTCGTCTATCTCCGCCGGTGTTCCTCCAACGATAAGGCCAATGGGTATGCCACCCATTACGCAGGTATGGCCCTGTAAAATCTTCTTGGCCTTTACCACATCAGTCTTTTCGAAATACGCCACACCCCAGCCCTTCGGAAGCTCTAATATGGTCTCAAGGTGAGCATCGTGGCGGCCTTCAAAGAATACGAACACCTTCAAGCCCTCATTTACTAATCTCACGATTACTTCCTTGAGAGTCGGCCAGTAAAATTCCTTGTAAAGTTTCGGCGATAGATATTCGTTCAAATGGAGCGGAATGAAGTATATCTCTGCACCAATGCTCTTATGAGCTAACGCATAGTTCATTATGGGTTCTACTAAAGCTTCAGTCGCGGCCTTTACTTTATCGGGATACCTTCTTAGGTCCAAAAGAACATTCTCTACTCCTCTTAAAAAGTCTCCTATGAGGTCGAGAGGCGCATAGGCGCCGCCTATGCCAATCATGGGATAACCTAATTCCTGCATTACCTTTAGCGATTCCATCAGGTTAGCATTAGCCCGCGCAATCTCACCGCCAAGCCTTACCATCGTCGCCATCGCCTGGCGCGGTGTCTCAAGGTTCCGGCAGGCTCTCGGCAATACCGTTTCAGCTATGAATTTTACCGGATCTTCTATTAATTTGTCGTATTCGTCCGCGTCCATGAAGGTCCCGCCGATAAACTGCGGCGATGAATCAGTGCTTATTTCCCTGCCCGGATACCGGTAGTATTTGTCCCCCAATATGTCATGCATCGGCCCAGTTATAAAGGTCAGGTTAATCGATATGTCTGGAAACTCCGAAAAAGCCACGTTAAATACCCGGCCATCAAGACCGCTTACACCTGCAGCAAAGCCCCAATCGCAGGGGAAATCCCTTAAGAATTTCTCCATTGCCTTTAAAGCCTTATCGGAATCGTAACAGTACTCATACATACTTATTCCGGAATAAGCGGGTATTATATCCCCACCCACACCGGATAGCGGAACCCTATCCGGTTCTTCCAGGTTAATTGCTGCCATAATCCTCTTATAGCGCTGTTCAGCAAGTTCCTTAGCATTGCATACCATACCAATCACGCCTCCATCCCCAAAAGTTG
>JAKKUQ010000056.1 GCA_021890755.1 Thermosediminibacteraceae bacterium
TGGTATTCCGTTTGCTGCTCTAGGGTATTTGAGCCCCGCAATAGCAGGAGCCGCCATGGCTTTTAGCTCGGTTTCGGTGGTAACCAACGCCTTGAGGCTGAAGAAGTTTAAACCCTGAAATTCAACGAAAGGATACCTAACTAAATGCTGTTAAGAACCTTTCCGGGAGCTCTTTCAGGTTACATTATCACAAAATAACCACGAGCTATTGAAACCGATATTGAGTTTTCTTTTTAAAAAATACCCATATGGGGTATAATCGACAATTAAAGGGGGCGTTATAATGGCTGGATGGCTTAGCAGGTTCATAGAGAATTTGGCTAAAGCAAGTGAAAAGGAATTTGCTGGAAAGAAAATGGATTGCTGTGAATTGCATCGGACTAGCGAAAAACGTCCTGTCAATAATGACTCGGTGCATAATAATAAAAAGAAAGAAGAATAAGCACAACATTATTGACAAAGAGCCCTAAAAAAGGGGCTCTTTTTTAATCCGCTTCGTTTTTCAAACGTATTTTCCAGGCAAAAGAGTATTTCGGAAGGATTTTTAAGTATAATGATAGAAGAATCCATTTATCATAAATATTAACAATTAGGTGGTTAAACGTGATAAATAATATTATATCATTAATAGCTCATTTAATTATTGTGGGAGTTTCTGTCGTAATTGTACTGATATTTATCTATATTCATGAAACTGCACCTTGGATTTTAAATTATTTAAAGCATGCAGTGATAAGATTACCCTTAGCAATAGTATTGATATTATTATATGTATACACAGGTGTTCTTTTAGATACTAAAAGTGATAAAAAGTACGATTTTCTTGCAGGAAGTCTTATTGCAGTTATCGGAATCGGAATATGGTTATTCACCTTTTCAATAACCAGCAAACTTTCAGTACCTGAAGAAATAAAAAGTGAATACTGGATATTATTTACCTTTTACTACTTGCCTATCGCATTGATTTTTATGTTTTTAGGCATACCTATTCCAACGTCATTGTTCGAATTAATTACGAATTTTATCCCTTCTTTACTTATCGGAATGGGTTTGTCCTATAAACGGTTAAAAATGCAAAGAAAGTAAATTATTGAGGGGCGATTGCGGCACATACTTTTTTATATAATAGTTTATCATTAAAAAAAGCTGTGTGGAATGACCACACAGCTTTTTTACAAATTCACGGGACAGTTTAGTAAAAAAATGTGTTTATGCTCATAGTGTTCCTTAACCAGCATCAATGCCTCGCCGAACCTCTGGAAGTGGACTACTTCCCGTTCTCTGAGGAAAGAGAGCGTTGCGATAACTCCGTCGTCGTCGGTGAGGGAAATGAGATGTTCGTATGTGGTGCGGGCCTTCTGTTCGGCCGCTATGTTTTCGTGAAGGTCAGTTATGGGATCGCCGGTAGCTTGGATATAGGCTGCGGTCCAGGGCACTCCGGCAGCATCGTGGGGATACAGAGCTTTGTCGTGTTGTGCGAAATGGTCTCCGAGGCCGGCTGCACTCATCTGCTCGGGTGTGGCGTCTTCGGTAAGTTTATATATGAGCGTGCCGATGATTTCCCAGTGAGCTAGTTCTTCAGTGCAATGATGTTATCAATGTATAATACAATAAATCCGCTATAAACCCATATCAACTGATATTGGTTTATAGCGGACTCTTGACTTCATTTTTCATCCCATTCAATTATATTGGAGCCTATTTGTTGCAATGTTTCTTTTACCTTGCTGTCGAGGGTGGTACGATCAAAGCCAATTTCGCTCTGGGCTTTAATTTGCAGCGTAATATCAAGAACAGAATCACCTGTAACTAAAGGACGAATGACACCTGCGATGACCTGAGCCATTTTATCCCATGGCACCGTGGCCTTAATATTTAATTGCTTTACTAAGGTTGAGGAGGATCGCTTCGACTCATCTTGCACACCTGTTTCACGCAATACTGCGATGCTGCCGGCGTCAATAATGATTTCTTCCCCTCCAGGCGTTTCACCCTCGTATCCTTTCCCCTCTATAGAAACATCTACACCTTTAGCAGTTCCAATATCTCCCCCGGACTTCTTTTCTTCCTCGGCCTTTTCAGGTCGTACAATAACAGCATCAAAGGATAACTCGGGCAGAATTTCGCCATAGTATAGCTTGGAACCTAGCCGTATCCCCAACAAACCGTTCTTAACGCCCTGTCTGACTGCATCTTTCAGAACCTCCTCATTTTCTAGGCAGGGTAGGCCTGGGGTTTTAAGGAAAACATCATAAACATTCTCTATGGATTTCTCTGATTCTTCTTTGGCAAAAGCCCGATCAAGGATCAATTTAGGCGTCAGGGAGGACAAAATGCGTTCCTCATCTTTTAAAAACTGCCATACACGTTGGCTTAAAGAGGAACTCTGCCCCGTAGTAGGGATACCCATGTCCCGCCAGACCACTTCACCGTTACTGTTACCTCGCCAGGCCACATGACGATAAGCGGTTATGATACTGTGGGGAAGACTTTTCTTGGCATCTTCCAATTTCTCACTCAAATCCTGCTTGGCACTGGAAGACAAAAAGATCCCTGAATCACTAGCAATGTCTTGCAACGCCATAAAACGCCTAAGGCCCTTTTCCATAGTGGCATATGAACTTGAATCTAGAGCCAAGATGAACAAGGTATTGCGGTAAATCCGAAAAGCAGAACCGGCATTGTCAAAAATTTCTCGTACAAATTCCTCGGTTTCTTTGTTTCCGTATTTTTTCTCAAGCCCTAGAAGGATGAGTTTTAGTTTCCGGTTGTCCGGTATATCCCCCGAAGCATTAGGCCATAGGTAAATATCAAAAGGAGCCCCTTTGATAATCGTTTTAAGATGATCATAAAAACTTTCTCTAACCTGGTCTGAGTCGATAGCTTCTAGTTTATCTACAATAATACGGTTCAGGTTAGGTTGGTTTTTGAAATTATAAAAACGTTTTTCAGTATGGAAATACCATAAGGAATCCTCCAACTTGCTGACTGCATCGCCCACAATGGTAGAAGGAATACCTTCTCTCAGAAGGGCGACCCTTAACCAGGGAAGGTTAACTCCCCGACGCTCTCCACCGCTGAATGAGTAGAGAAAGACAGAAGTGGCAATTCCTTTGGCGATACCGTACTTTTCATATTCACTGCCCATTTCTTGGTCTATTTGCCGAGCCTTCCCGACAATGTCATGAGAAATTATACTGTCATATTCATTACCGATATGTTTTATAAACTCTCGGCGAACAGGAGCATAGGCTAATTCCACAAGAGAAGAGTGGATCAACGGTGCTGAAACCTTGCGATCATAGAGTTCTCCAATAATCTGGGCCAGGAGGCGCAACACGCCTCGAGTGCGCTGGAAGGTGGGGAAGGAACCCCATCGTTCATAGAGCACGTCAATAAACTCCGGGTGAAATGGGTAAGCACGTTCAATCTTCTTCCGATAAGAAACCTCTCGCACTTCGGCAGGAACATCTTGCCCCAAACCCTGATAGAGGCGAAAATAGGCTTCCGCTACCTGGCGGTGTATTTTTGAGTCGCCCAGGTCTTCAAAAAGTCTAGTCCGTATAACTTCGTAAATCTCCATCCCTTCTACCGGCACGTAAATACTTTCAACCCGGCCCGAAACCTTCTGCAACTGAGCCAGAGCCTTTTCTGCTTCTTCATCGTACTGTTCTAATATGCTTGCAGGTAAGGTCAACACCAAAACTGACTTATCTGAAGTCGCTACCGCTTCCGACAATTCCTGCAGGAAAGCCAGTGTCTGCCCCTGGGTTATCTTCTCCACCTTTTCCACCTGATTGGCCTTGACTATGTATTGCAATAATTCATCAATAAGAATTAAGGTGGGGCCACTTCGCGCCAAGATATCTTTGATCCGTTCCTTTCCCGGCGCCACCCGCCGGACATCATGCTCCTTTACAATTTCATAGCAGCCAAGCTGGTGGGCGATTTCACCCCAAGGAGTCCTGCCTTTAACGGGGTCAGCTGCCGTTCCTACAAAAGCTGCCACCCGTGCTCCAGAAAAGTCTTGCCAGTCCTCCAGCAGTCCTTGCAACTGCTTGAGATGGTTGATTTCATTGTACGACTTGACTAGGTGGTACAGGGTTAAGAGAGCATGGGTTTTGCCGCCACCAAAGGGGGTCTGTAGCTGGATAACCGGGTCGCCTTTTCCCGTACTGAGGCGGGAAAGAACGTTACGCACTAGGTTTTGTAAACCTGCCGTCATGTAGGTCTTGGCAAAGAAAAGCCGCGGATCCTTGTATTCTTTGGGCGCCGTACCTCCTAACACATCGCCCAGGTCAGCAGCAAAAACCGCCTCGCTAAAAGATTTTTTACGAATATCTTCATGAGGCGTTACCACTTGCCACCATGCCGGTAAAGTCATAAACTCACCTTCTTTTTAAATTATATGACTTTACGATTCAGTTTACAGAGTAACATATCAAGTCTAGCTTAAAAAAGGGTTTGTTGTTCATCGCTACTATCATTGGCCACTTTCTGATAACTCTTGCGCCCGTACAGGAAGCCCTGAAGCATCTGTTTTTCTTTATCTCCGGGCGGCAATACTTCAGAGAGAGCTTGGGCCACCTGCCAGAAGGTGTCGTTGTATAACTGGCCCGTTGCCGTGAGAAGTTCTGTGATTTTCTGACGCTGGTTTTTCTCCCAAAGGAGGAGACAGGCATGCAGGATGTCCACTATATTGTTAAACTGCGACTTTTCCAGGAACTTGGTTCCCCGTTCTTTCGGTCCCAGAACCTTGATATACTCTTTATCTTTTTTTACAAAGCCGTTATTCCAATACTGGCTGAGCTCTATACCAACTGCGTTGGCCAACTTTCTGGCCTCATCGAAAATAACTTTTGCCCCATTATAGGTCCAGCGCCAAAGTATATAGAAGCGAGTTTCGGCGTCAATGCCGCCTAGGTGAGCGTCCTTTAAAATTTTTGACAGAGTGTAATCGCTCACAGTTTTGCGGACAAATTCTAGAAAATCATTGGCTTTTACCTCTTCACCTGCATAGGTTTCTACCCTTTCATAGCGGCCGAATACTTCTAAGGCAGGACCGATTGCTGAAATAAAGAAGTCACTACCATCTATACCTTCGTTCCAAAACTGGTCGAGCTTCTCCTTGATCCTTTCTTCAACCAGGGGTTTGATTTCATTAAAATAAGCTGTTTCCTTTTTCTTTCGCTTGCGGCAGACCATGTAAATTGATGAGGCCAAGGCTGCAGATTCTTTAGCCCTAAGGCGAGTTTGCATCTCGGTATTGATGGGCCAGGAGGCAGTAAGGTAAAGGCCGGAATGCAAAAGCGCGTTTATAATAGTCTCCCAAGCATCGGTAGTTTTATGGGCAAAGACGATTACAGCTATGCCTTCTGGTTTTAAAACGCGTGCGATCTCCCGGAAGGCTTGGGCAATCTTTTCTTCAAAAAACTTTTTACCTCCTTCAAAACCACCTTCCCCGTGAGTATAAGCAACGATTTCTTCAGACTTTGGAGTCAGTGGCGTGGCAAAAAGTTCGGGATATAGATCACCCACCGTGCGCTTAAGCCATACATAAAAGAAATCCGAAAGATAGGAATAGGGCACGTTGTCATAGTACGGCGGGTCTGTAATCACAGCGTCGAAGTAGTTGTCGGGGTAGGGCATAGAAGTGGCAGAGTATTGATTGACATTGGCACTGTTGGAGTAACTTTGAGAACAATGCCTTAAGACTTTGAGATAATATTCCATACCTGTACTATAACTACCAGATGCCCCACTAAAAGGATTAACCTCTGCATAGTCCCAAAGCATTGGCAAAGCTTGTCTAGAATAAAGCTGTTTAATTGCCTCAGAAGTATTTTCCCATCGAGCAAGTGAATTTGTAAACGCTGCTATCATATCCATCTCAAGCGCCAAATAAGTCACTACTGCTTTGGCATACTCCTCCTCGTATCCCTTCTTCAGCATCAGCTCATATGCCTGCCGCACCTTATCTGCAAAGGTAATAAGGGCTAGTTTCTGGCGAGGATTGAAAAGGTCGCCCCAGGTAGTCATACCCCAGCTATAAACTGAAAAAGCCCGTTCCGCGCCAGAACCTCCTCCTTTTGGAGTTGCTTCATCCGGCACTGGTTCAAAGCCCCACTTATCCCATAACTCCTCACGCTTTTGTACAAGGTATATCTCAGCATCCCGAAAAACTTTCATATCCTCCTCTGTAGCCAATCGGTAAATCTTGCCCTGCCGGTCCGGGTGGTGCAGAACTACTGCTACCATGCGCTGGCTGGCTTTTCCTTCCTGAAACTGCTTCCGCACTTCATTATCAGTCAGGCCGCTGCCGCAACAGGGGCAAACGGCTTTGGCACGGGCTACGGTGCCTTCTTCAGGATCGAAATCTATTTTCTCACCCTCAACAATTTCAAACTCAACGACTTTTCCCTTTGGTACTATCCGCAAGGCTACTTTTTTCTTTTCTTTCTTAGCCAGCCAAGTCTGGCGCATCAAAGGGATTTCAGCACCGCAAGTTGGATTTTGGCATTTAACTGTCCTTGCCCATATATATCCTACTGGGATGCCCCCATCTGGGTCAGTTGGATAAAAACGACCTATCTCCTTCCTCGCTTCTTCCAGTACCCATTCTCCCCAGCGTTTGACATCCTCAAGTAAAGGATTTACTTCTTGCTCCACCTCTCCCATGGGCGTTTTAATCTTCCGCTTTTCTAATCTGCCATATTTTCGCGGAAATTCCAACGTTGCCTTTTCAATCAGCACAGCCACCGGGTTAAGGTCACTGGCATAGGTTTCGCAGCCAAGTCTTAGGGCTTCCAAGGGAATGGCACCGCCACCGGCAAAGGGATCCAAAACTCGGGGCGGATTACCATTGTTGGCATCCAGGATCTCCTTACGCGCCCGCTCTATGTAGTAGGGTTCGAGGGAATTTTCCCATTTGGCAAGTTCAGATATAAACCCTGCCCGCGAGATTCTTTCTACTTCGTCTTTTGGCTCCGGGGTTAGGGCAGCATAAATAGTAGCCCGCGATGCAGCCAAGGGACGCCTTGCCCACCAGATATGTAATGTAGAAATGTGACCGTGCCGTATATTCTTCTCCCGTGCCGATTGCTCGCTTACATTTTTAACTGGAAAAGTTGTTTCTATAAAAGCCTTTTTATTACCCAATATCTAAACCCTCCCAATGCTGAATTAACTTATACTAGCGACTTAAGCCTTCTTTGCTGCCGAGCGCCAGTCACGGATAACATAACGTACAATTTCTACCTGTTCATTTGGTTGTAGAGAAGCTGCCGGGTTTTGGATAAGGTATAGCTGTGGATTATCTGCTGCATTCTCTACAACATAAAGCCAGTATTCCTCACCCAGGCGGTTAGCCATTACCCATTCATTTGGGGTTAGGATAATGGCGCCGCTCTTTGCTCGGGCCTTAACTTCAATATAGCGATAATTTCCTTCCCTGTCCACAGAGCGGATGTCATAGCCCAGGGCATGAGCTGATACATCCTCCGGCTGCCTTCCCTGTTCCCGTTCATATTTCATGGCAATAGCCATGCCTATCTGTTCAACAGTTGTATCGCCGGTCATATCATCAGTTATAGGCTTCCCCGGTATCACACGAACCATGGCAAGGAGATTCGGCTCTGATGCATAGAGACTTGTTTCAGCCCTAATATCATCCAATAGCCGCTCCTTTTTTCGCTCCAAGTCTTCACGGTTTCGCTGTTCGTTAGCTATCGTTGCATCAGGAATTTTTTCACCCTTGAGCCTTCGTGTTTCATAATCAGCCAACTTATATTCTGATTCGAGGATCAACTGCTCAATAGACCTTAACCCGTATTTTTCTTTAAGTTCGGCATCCCTCTGCCTCTGCGTGAGAAGCTCATTTTTATAAGGAATTAACTGCTGCTCTAATGCAAAAGTAATGACATCATCATTAGGCATGGGAAGGTCATTTCCTAAATCGTGGGAATCATTTTTGCCCGGTTTGAGGTCCCAAATAAGAGAAGGGTTAACATCAATCAATTGTCCATTACTATCCTGGTAAACACAAAACAGTTTGCGACCGGCCACGTCACCCCTTCCGTCTTTTATCTCTCCGATCATAAACCATAGTACTCCGTTCATTTTACCGTCAGGATCGACGAAAACAGCTCCGCTTCTAGCGTCCTGCCGATACTTTTTAAAGACGGTTTCCAATACTGCCTCCATCAAGGGATGACCAATGGAGACAAATTCAGCTTCGCCTTTACGTGCTTTATCTTTATCAAAAGAAATTTTCAGGTATTCCCGCTGCACTTCACCGTATTTTATCTTGAATTCATAAGGTTGATTGCGCAATTCAAAAGGAACAGAACTTATACGCCAAAAACCGTCTTTACGCCTTTCTATTTTTAGTCCCAGCTTTTGGGCAGCACGAAGGAAATATCTCTCGATATACTCGGGTACTAAACGATTCTCCCGGGCAAGGCGCTGTTCTCCGAGGATCTTGGAAAGGTCGATGTGCCGGGTAGCCAATGCTTCCATGGTTGCCTCTTTGACTCTTTGGATTGCCTCAGTGTCTGGGATTCGATCCATTTCGGCCAGAATATCTTCCATAGTTCGTCGGTTGGCAATAGCGTCAATTATAAGGTCCTTCAGGCTAACCCCGGGTAGGACATCGCCAATGACATCAAAGACACGGTCAGATCCTAAATTTTCTTTCATGCGGTTTAGTTTTTCAAAGAGCTTATCTAAAATCTTTCCCTCTCTGGTATCTATAGCTACAAGGTTATAAATATGGACTTCGTTCCGCTGCCCGTAACGGTGAATACGTCCCATTCTCTGTTCTAGGCGGTTGGGGTTCCATGGGATGTCGTAATTAACCATCAGCCAGCAAAATTGAAGATTTATACCTTCACCGGCTGCTTCAGTAGCGATCATTACCTGGGCACTGTTTTTAAATTCATGTTCCGCCCTGATACGGGCATCCATATCCATCCCACCATGAATAGTGGTGACGTGATAGCCCCATTTCTTACCGATCTTCTCCGCCAGGTATTCCAATGTATCCCTGAATTCTGTAAAGATCAAGATTTTTGTACCGGTTTCTTTAATCTTTTCATTTTCAATAACTTCCCTGAGCCGGTTAAGTTTAGTTTCAATTTCTTGCTTTTCAACATCCCTTGCCAGTTGAACGAGCTCATTTAACATATTAATTTCGACTTTCAGTTCTTCCATCGTTTCTGCTGAAGTCAATTTCTCCAATAGCTCCTCTTCTTTTTGCCATCGTTCGTTCTCTTCCAAATCTTCCAAATAATCTTCTGTATATTCGACATCTTGGAGAATTTGCCCTTTTTTATACAGTTCTTCCAGTCGATTCAAACGGCGCTCTAAAGACTTACGCACCGCTCTCACACTGGAGGCCAATCTTCGCTGCAATATGGTTAAAGCAAAAGCAACATTGCGTTTCTCTTTCTGCAAAGCTTTATTAAAATATTTCTCCACATATTCGGTTACCTTGTTATAGAGCAGCTTTTCGTTGTCACTCAGTCGATATTTTATCGTCTCTACCTTGCGGGGAGGGAAAAGGGGAGTATTGTCAAATCCTTTGAGGTCTTCCTTAAGCCGCCTCAAAAAAAGAGGATTATCCTTGTTTTGAATCGAGTCTGCCAGCATTTCGGTATTTGCAAAAAATCCAGGCTGTAGCAGGTCCAAGAAGAGGCGGAAATTTTCAGGGTCTCCGCGATGTGGTGTAGCAGTAAGAAGAAGAAGATATTTAGTAATCCGGGAAATCAGCTCACCGAATTGGTAACGGGCGGTTTTATTGATCTTTTCTCCGTATTTGTAGGCGGACATTTTGTGGGCTTCGTCTACGATCACCAGGTCCCAGGAAGAATCTTTTAGAGCAAACATGACGTCATCCTGTTTGGCAAAATCAAGGGAAGTTATTATTTGATTGCGATCAGTCCATACATTTTGACCCCAGTTGGCATTCACTACGTTGCGGTCGACAATTATAAAAGATTCCTGGAAGCGCTCTTTCATTTCCCGTAACCATTGTTCTTTCAAATGTCCAGGTACGATAATTAGAACACGGTTAACCAAACCTCTATATTTCAACTCTTTTAATAATAGACCGGCCATTATGGTCTTCCCTGCACCGGGATCGTCGGCCAGCAGGAAACGAATATTGGGATTTTTAAGAATGTAATGATAGACGGCTTCAATTTGGTGTGGTAAAGGATCAACCTGCGAAACGTTCACACCGCATAGGGGATCAAACTGGAAGGCATTTCGGATGCGCATCCCTTCCAGGAAAAGAAAGACATGCTCGGCTTCACCTGAGAACATTAGACTGGGTTCCGATGTTCTGACAACCTTTGCTAGTTCTTCGTAGCTTAGAATAGGATCGAAGTACCTTTTAGAATTAACACCAACAGCCTCAATTTTGACCATCTTCGAACCTATCTCTTTAATAGCTATCACTTTAACCGGTTCAGGAAAAATTGGGCTGCTTACCGTATCACCAATTCCAAAAGTTATCATGTTAATCACCTATTTTATGTATATTACTACACTACATAATATATCTTTTTATTGTCTCATTGTATAATCAAATATGAACTTAGAGTTATTATCTGACATTTGATATTATTTGCTCAATTACATAAAGTCTAAACCACATTTTTACTATAATCTATATCTTGAAGAATAACTTCTATATACATTCTAAAATTCCTTCTGATTCGACTTCCATGTAAAAAATATAAAATAATATAAAAAACAAACTAGATACAAAGAAAAAAAAGAAGCGGTCTTTCAATAATGCACATGACGCCGGCTACAAGACACCTGCCATTTGCCGGGAAATCATTAAAAATGGCCTCCAGAACATGTTCTTGGAGGCCATTTTTGTCTACAGTCTGAGCTGTGTGGTCTTCCCACACAGCTTTTTTAAATTCCATTCCTGGTCTAATAAAAGATGTGCTTGTGCTCGTAGTGCTCCTTTACGAGCATCAATGCCTCGCCGAATCTCTGGAAGTGGACTACCTCCCGTTCTCTGAGGAAAGAGAGCGTTGCGATAACTCCGTCGTCGTCGGTGAGGGAAATGAGATGTTCGTATGTGGTGCGG